>JAFSCU010000018.1 GCA_017436575.1 Oscillospiraceae bacterium | reverse complement strand
ATGGTGTTGGTTTCAAAAATATATCTTGTCTGATCGTGAGTCAGACGGCTGCCTTCGATATGGTTGGAATTGTATGTCAAATCAATCTGTGTCTTATGATAAATGCCACCGGAATATTTACTTGCTTTCTGCTCCTGCAGAATATCCAGCAATGTAACAGGCTGCTCCTTTTTCTTGTTGGAGCGCTCCGGTTTCTCTGCATTTTCAGGAATATTCCAAGTCTTGCCGGTAAGAAATGCACCGGGCACACGTCCCTGGGCACAGTAGTTTCTGACGCTGCGCTCTGAAACATTCCACTTTTTTGCTATTTCAGTAACTGAAAGGTATCGCATCTGCTCTCCTCCGTTATAAATCGAATCAAAATTTACACTTTACTATGATATAGTATATCACATTATCGGCAAAATATCAAATCTTTATCCACATTGTTTTCTTTCGTTTTTGCCGATTCCGGTATGTTTTATTTTCATCCAAAATAAGTAAAGACTGGATACCACCTCTTTCAAGGTCAATATCCAGTCTTTTAAATTATGTAATTATTCTTCCATGACTTCCAGCATCATTTTTGCTCCCAAGCGGAAGCTGTTTTGGAACAGCAGACACTCTGATATCGTCTGAAACTCCTGAACACAATCTATGTATTTGGAGAACAGTTCTTTCTGTTCGTCTGAAAATGTTGCTTGAAGTTTTTCTTCATTTTTAGTTATCAGTCGAAGTAATTCTTTGTACTCCTCATTGGAAAATGAACCATATTCCATCGGTTCAATATTGCCATACCAAAATTCTTCAAGTATTCTCATTACGCATCCTCCCCGTATACCAATTCGTGAAGGACGATTTCTTCGGCACGGTTGTGAATACTGTTCATTGCCTGTATCCAAGCCATTTGATTATTTTCTTTCAGTTCATCGTTCACTGACTCTGCTTCCTGCATCTGTCTGATAATCAGCTGCAGTCTGTTCTGTGCCTGTTCGTTAAGGTTGGCAAGATAAGTCCAAAGTTTCCCCTCCAGCACTAAATCATCGAACCTTATAGGATTATGCTCCTGCAGATAATTACGATGCATACGGCCATATTTTCCGATAGAACGCTTCTCCTGTGGAAGCTTCAGATCAGGAATAAAGTAATCCCCCACCTTTAAATATCCAAGCTTATTCTCTCTGATAACTTCACAATTTTTCTGTTTACTCATTTGTAAATCCTCCGTGATTTTTTGATTTTTCACGGCGATTTTTTGGGTTTTTCACGTTCAAAACAGTACTGTCACATCAGGGATTTTCAAAAAATTTGGCGTACAAAATGGCGTACCCCGGGGTGTTCGAGTGTCGATTTTCCTTGATTTTACTGGTTTTTTCGAGGGTGTGTACATATCTTGCCGTGGCAGACAAACATTATATTTATCATCTTTACCTCTTACTCAAAAAGCCGTGGGACTCCACGGCTTTCACTTTACTGTTTGCCTTCTTTTACACCTTTGGCACCAAGAACACTGGTGATAGTTTTAAAGAAGATTTTTATATCATTTGCAAATGTCACATTCTGTGCATATTCGCCATCATACTTTGCCTTTACTTCGATAGGCAGTTCATCCCTGCCCATAACCTGTGCCAGACCTGTAAGACCCGGGCGCACATCGTTGGCACCGTATTTATCGCGTTCTGCAATAAGGTCAAACTGATTCCACAGTGCAGGGCGAGGGCCGATAATGCTCATTTCACCAACCAGAATATTCCATATCTGTGGAAGTTCATCCAGACTGGATTTTCTCAAAAATCTGCCGATTTTTGTTATTTTGCTTTCAGGGTCAGCCAGCAGATGGGTTGGCACATCTTTAGGTACATCAGCATACATTGTTCTGAACTTGAGTATCTGAAAATGCTCTTTGCCTTTTGCCACACGCTTTTGTTTAAAAAGCACCGGCCCTTTTGAGTCCATTTTGATAGCCACTGCAATTATCAGCAGAATAGGTGAAAGCACCAGTAAGCCAACTGCTGAAAGAACAATATCCAGAAATCTTTTAAAATACTTATACATAACTATTCTCTCGAATTAACTATTTAATATTTCATGGTTAAATGTAGGCACCATAACCTTGATTTTTTTCATAAGGCGTTCGCGGTCATTTTCATAGGCCACAGCCTTAAGTTCCAGAAGGTCTGTAAAGAAGCGGTCTGCATCCATTTTAAGCGGTGAACCGATAAAGATTTTACTGTTTGCAGTTTTGCGCACACCTTCTTCGTCCTGAAGAAGTTCTTCGTACATTTTTTCGCCAGGGCGAAGACCTGTAAACACAATATCAATATCCTGATAAGGAATAAGACCTGACATTTTGATAACATTTTCGGCCAGTGTAACAATTTTTACAGGTTCACCCATATCCAGAACAAAGATTTCGCCACTCTTTTCACCCATTGCACCTGCTTCCAGCACCAGACTAACAGCCTCTGGAATTGTCATAAAATAGCGGACAATGTCTGGATGTGTAACAGTGATAGGGCCGCCTTCTGCCAGCTGGTCTTTGAACAGTGGAAGTACCGAGCCGTTGGAACCAAGAACATTGCCAAAACGCACAGCAACAAATGTAGTGCTGCCATCACTGCTCTGGGCAATATTCTGAACTATCATTTCACAGATACGTTTTGTTGCACCCATAACATTTGTCGGGTTTACAGCTTTGTCTGTGGAAATAAGAACAAATTTTTCTACGCCATACTTTTCAGCGCAAAGCGCGCAGTTATATGTGCCAAAAACATTGTTTTTAACAGCTTCTTCCGGTGCATCTTCCATAAGAGGAACATGCTTATGTGCCGCTGCATGGAAAACAACCTGCGGACGGAACTCTTCGAAAAGTGCGTCCATCTTCTTGGTATCACGAACAGAAGCAATGCGCACTTCCAGATTCAGATTGCCATTGTATTTACGTTTCAGTTCCTGTTGGATAGCATAAGCAGAGTTTTCATAGATATCTATAATAACCAGCATTTTTGGACCGATATTGGCAACCTGTCTGCAAAGTTCACTGCCGATGGAACCGCCACCACCTGTTACAAACACCACTTTGTCTTTGATTAATTTGGTTGCCTCATCAGGCAGAATAACAGGGTCACGGCCCAACAGGTCTTCAACCTTAATATCAGTGATACGGCTGGCAAGGTCTTTGCCGTCGGCAATGATTTTTACAATATCTGGCAAAGTTTTGATGTTACAATTGGTTTTGGAACAGATATCCAGAATTCTGCGCCTGCTGGCACTGTCCAGAGTTGGTATAGCAATAAGAATAGTATCAATCTGGCACTGTGCAACAAGATAAGGAATGTCCTCTGTTGTACCCAGAATTTCAACACCTATGATACTGCGGCCCTGTTTGTTTTTGTCGTCATCTACTGCACAGATAACATTCATTTCTTTTGAAGTGTTTTTGTTCAGTTCATGAAGAAGTGTAGATGCAGCATCACCTGCGCCAACCAACAGAACACGGCGGCGCTTTTTGCCCATAGCGTTTATTTTTGTATTTCTGTACATTCTGTATGTCAGACGGGTATAAATGGTAAGTGATGAAGCAAAAGCCGCAGAAAGAGCATAGACAGATATAGGCAGTCGTCTTTCCTGAAAAATTGAAAGTGAGATTATAATAAAAGTTATAACCGCCACCACACTGGCTGCTGCACATCGGAAAAATTCCACTATTTCAGCGTATCGCCACAGGCTGTCATACATACCTGTTACCCAGAAAATAATGCTGTAACAGGCCACAAAAAGAAAACAGCTGGAAACCATAAGGCTGAAATAAAGAACCTGGTCAACTTTCCAGTTAATAAGTGCCCATGTAAAAAGATAGGCACTGCATATTACTACAGCGTCAATAAAAAACAATATCAGACGACGGTAGCGGGATAAAAATTTACTTATATATTTGGGCATAATATGCCTCCTGAATTTGCGTATGTAATCATTATAATATTTTACAATATTTTCACGCAATAATCAATTAAAAAAACTGTTTATACAACTATATATTGCAGAATTTTACAAAAAAAATTATAATAATTTACAAAGAGTTCATTTTTAGAGGTATATATATGAAAAATCTGATTTTTATAAACGGAACAATGGGTGTGGGAAAAACCAGCGTAAGCCAGCGGTTAAACAAAATATTGGAAAAAAGTGTATGGCTGGACGGTGACTGGTGCTGGATGGCAAACCCTTTTACAGTTACAGACGAGACAAAGGCAATGGTGACAGACAATATCTGCCATATACTGAATAATTTTATAGCCTGCAGCGAGTACGAAAACATTTTATTCTCCTGGGTAATGGATTTCGAAAGCATATACGAAAGTATTGCCGCCGGGCTGAAAAGTGAAAAATGCAATATTTACCGATTCACAATATGTTGCAGTCCGCAGACACTGAAAAAACGCGTAAACGGGGATTTAATCCAGGATGGCAGAGATTTTGAAAAAAGCCTGGCCCGTACTGCGAGGTTTGAAATACTTGACACCATAAAAATCTACAACGACGATATGACAGTTCGGCAGACTGCAGAATATATCAAAAATTTATTATAACTATGCCCAAAAGAAAACGCACCACTGTTGTGGTGCGTATATTTTTAATACAGAACTTTTGACAGGAATTCTTTTGTTCTTGGGTTCTGTGGGTTGCCAAAAATCTGGTCTGGTGTACCGGATTCAGCAATAACGCCACCATCCATAAACAGAACTCTGTCGGAAACTTCTTTTGCAAAGCCCATTTCGTGTGTAACGATAACAGCTGTAAGACCTGTTTTTACAAGGTCCTTGATAACCTGCAGTACTTCGCCAACCATTTCAGGGTCAAGTGCAGATGTAGGTTCGTCAAACAGCATTACATCAGGTTCCATAGCAAGAGCACGAACAATAGCAAGACGCTGTTTCTGACCACCGGAAAGACGGCGTGGATATTCGTCTCTTTTATCTGCCAGACCTACACGTTCCAGCAGCTGCATTGCCATTTCTTCTGCTTTTTCTTTATCCATCTTCTTTACAAGAGTAGGAGCAAGAGTGATATTTTCAAGCACTGTCATATGTGGGAACACATTGAAATGCTGGAAAATCATACCCATTTTCTGACGGTGAACATCAATATTTACTTTTTCCTGTGTAATATCTACGCCTTCAAAGATGATAGAACCGCTTTCTGGTTCTTCCAGCATATTCAGACAGCGCAGGAATGTACTTTTACCGGAACCGGAAGCACCGATTACAGAAACAACTTCACCTTTTTTGATATGTTCGCTGACACCTTTAAGAACTTCCAGGTCGCCAAAGGATTTATGTAAATTTTCTACCTTAATCACTTACTGCCAATCTCCTTTCATAAATTCCAACCAGTTTGGAAAGTGATGCTGTGAGAATCAAGTACAGAATAGCTGAAATAATCAGTGTTTCAATCTGCAGATATGTGGCACCACCGATGATTTTCTGCTGTGACATAATTTCGCCCAGATAGAATGTAGAAGCCAGTGATGATTCTTTAACCATCATAACAAGTTCGTTACCCATAGCAGGCAGAATATTTTTTACAGCCTGTGGAATAATGATTTTTGTCATTGTCTGGCTCTGGCTGAGACCAAGACAACGTGCAGCTTCGGCCTGACCAGGGTCAACAGCCATAATACCGGAACGAACAATTTCGGCAACATAGGCAGATGAGTTTATAATCAGGGCAACAGTGATACTGATTTTTTCATCACCAAGAGCCGGAATAAGTGCCGGCATCAGGAAATAGAAGAAATACAGCTGAAGCAGCAGAGGTGTACCACGCAACACTTCAATATATGCAGTGGCAATTGCGTTGAGCGGTTTGAATTTACCAATGCTGAAGTTGCTCATTTTCATAAAAGCAACAACAGTACCGAAAACAAGACCAAAGAAAACTACAAAAACTGACAGGAGAATTGTAATGCCCACACCTTTAAGCAAAGGCTGGTGATACTGAACCATCAGTTTGATAACATTAGAAAAAATTCTTTCTAAAGACAAGTTTATCCCCCTTTTCATATATCCAGCCGGTAGGATATGCCTACCGGCTGTAATAAAATCTAAAATGAATTAGTCGTTTACTTCAAGACCCATTGCAGCAGCTTTGTCTCTCATATCATTACGCAGTGCGCTGTAATCAATATCTTTGTCTGCTGCCAGCAGAGCTTCTTCAATAAGAGCTGCCAGTTCTGTTTCGTCAATGTTTACCAGACCGCAGTTACCTTCTGAATAGTATTCAAATTTGAAACCGGCCATTTCCAGTTTGTCATTGTTGTTAACCTGCAGGTCGCCAACACCGGAGTCTGTGATAAGAGCATCGATTTTTCCTTCAGCAACCATCTGTGCGGCAAGGCTGAGGTTGTCAATAAACATAACTTCTTTCAGTGAATCAACATCCAGCTGATCCTGCAGCAGATTGTACTGGAGGGAAGCTGGCTGAACACCAACTATAAGACCTGCAAAGTCTTCAGCTTTTTCAATTACCAGGCCTTTTTTAACCAGTGCGCCGTGGTATGTATCATCTTCAGCAGAAATTGTTGCATATGGACCAACACAGTTGAAGTTAGCAGCACGTTCAGCTGTTTCAGCATAACCTGAAAGTGAGAAGTTAACTGTGTTTGTGGAAACAGCGGCCTGACATGCTGTGAAATCCATTTCTTTGATTCTCAGTTCAACAGGTTTACCGTATTTGTCGCTGATGTACTGTGCAACATATTTTGCATATTCAATGTCTGTACCCATGATTTCGCCTGTGATAGGATCTTTGAATTCAGATGGAGCAAAGTCAGGTGATGTAGCCATTGTGATATAACCCTGGTCCAGGATTGTATCGATTGTTGTTTTTTCTTCGCCGCCGCAAGCAACCATAGAGATTGCCATAACAGCAGTAAGAGCAAGTGCAAGTAACTTTTTCATAATTATTTTCTCTCCCGTAGAGTTATTATATTATATACCCCATATTATATGGGTTTAATTGATATGAGTGTATTTTACACTTATTTTTATTCGTTGTCAATGTATATTTATAAAAACTTTAATATTTGTATGTTTGCACAAATATTTAATAAAATGTTTAAAACAAATGTATGTTTTGTATGCATTATTATATTTTTGGATTAAACACGCCTTTTTAAAGCTGACAAAAGCAGTAAATTGTTGTCTGACAATTTACTGCTTTGTGTAAATATTCAATATTATACCGATTATTAAGAATTAATATTCATACATTTTGTTTATGTTTATGAATATTATTATCAATTTACTTTCAGTCCCAGTGCAAGTGCTGTGTCTGTCATTTCTTTATAGATGCTGTCGTAGTCCAGTTCAGCATTTGCTGCTGCCAGAGCTTCGTCAATAAGCTGACCGAGTTCAACTTCTTCAATATTTACCAGTGCGTGTGTACCGTCTGATTCGTATACAAACTGGAACCGTGCCATTTCAAGTTCGTCAGAGTTTGCAATAAGTGGAGCAGCAGAGCCGTTTGTCATAATAACAGCGTCAACTTTGTCAGTAGCAACCATCATTGCGCCTGTTGTAAGGTTGTCGATAAATTTGATTTCAGGCATTTCATCGATTGGCAGCTGTGCCATTGCCAGATTGTACTGGAGGGATGCCTGCTGGCAAGCAATCTGCAGACCTTTGAAGTCATCAGCTGTTTCAATAACTGTACCTTTTTTTACCAGTGCGCCATGGTAGGAATCGTCTTCCATTTTCAGTATTGCATATGGACCAGGGAGAATGTAGTTCTGTTTTCTTTCGTCTGTGTCTGCATAACCGTTAAGTGAGAAGTTTACAGTGTTTGTGGCAACTGCTGCCTGACAGGCTGCAAAATCCATTTCTTTGATTTTAAGCTCAACTGTTGTGTCGTATTTCTGGCTGATGTAGTCTGCAATATATTCTGCAAACACAACGTCTGTACCCATTACTTCACCTGTAGTAGGATTTTTGAATTCGCTTGGTGCAAAGTCAGGTGAAATTGCACATGTGATGTAACCAAGTTCAAGAATCTGGTCGATTGTGGATTTTTCTTCGGCTTCACCGCCGCAGGCTACCATCGAAATAGACATTATAACTGCCAGTGCCAATGCTAAAAGTTTTTTCATAATAATTACCTCTCTATATAACAATTTTTTTGTTTACCTCTTTGGTATGACTGTATTCTACTCTCATTTTTATGCATTGTCAATGCATTTTTATAATAATTTATACTTTTGTACACTATGACAAACAAATGATATCAGCAGATATTATTTTCGTCATTTTGTTTATAAAAATTCATCATTATATGTATTATTGTTGTATTCTGTTAATTTATATTCACAATGCAGAAATATTTATACATTAGAATATGAGGATTATACCCGTTATACACATTGTATCCATTGTATATTATATATGCAAATGATATAATTGATTGCAACAAATGATACTAAAGGTTTATTATGGATAAAAAATTATACACACTGATTGAAAATATCAAAAAGGGATTCACTGACATATTGCAAGACAATCTGACCGGAATATATATTCATGGTTCCATTGCTTTTGGCTGTTTTGACTGGAACAGCAGCGATATTGATTTTATAGTTGTGACAGAAAAAGAACCTGATTTTGAAGATAAAATGAAAATAATTCAGCTTTTGCTGGAACTTGATGAGACTGCACCGCCTAAAGGTATAGAAATGAGTGTGGTTTTAAAACAGCACTGCACAGAGTTTGTATACCCTACACCATACTGTCTGCATTTTTCCAACAGTAACAAAGACAGGTATAAACAGAATATTATGCAGCATATTCAAAAAATGCAGGGCACTGACAAAGACCTGGCTGCGCACTTTACTGTGATAAACCAATGTGGCATTACCTTGCGGGGTGAAGACAAAAATAAGCTGTTCAGTCATATTCCGCCTGAATACTATATAGACAGTATTATATATGATATAGAAAATGCGGTGGAAGAAATAGCAGAAGACCCTGTGTATATTACTTTAAATCTTTGCAGAGTATTAGCATACATCAAAGAAAGAAAAGTATTATCCAAGGCTGATGGTGGTATATGGGGAGTAAAAAATCTGCCACAGTACAGTGATATGATAAAAAATGCAATGGACTGTTATGATGGTTCAGACTGTGTTGATTTTGATAACAACAGGCTGAAAGAAATGGCAAGCAATATTTTAAAAGAAATTCATAAAATTTGTCCCCGGAGTGCGGATATATAAGTTGTATATATAAGAGACAATATATTATCAGGAGAAAAGTATGATTATCTATCTTTCCCTTCTGGACAGCCGGGAGGACCACAGCAAGTTTACATTATTATACAATACATACCGCCATGCCATGATGCACACAGCATATTCAATACTGAACGACCAGGGCCTGGCGGAAGATGCTGTGCACGACGCCTTTGTCCGTGCAGCAAAAAACTTCAGAAAAATAGGGGCAGTGAACAGTCCACAGACCAAGGCATTTCTGATTATTATCACCAGAAATGTGGCACTGACCATAGCAAAACAAAACGGCAGAACTTTAATTTTTGATGAAGAAAGCACTATAAACGCCATTGCAGACAACACCACCGATAAAGATTTTGAAAACTTTGATTTCGACAGGATTGTACAGGTGATCAGACAACTGCCTGCTACTTACACTGATGTTATGTATTTGAATGTAGTTGAAGGGTATTCAGTAAAAGAAATATCTGCAATAATGGAACTGGGTGCAGAGGTAGTGAAAAAGCGTTTGCAGAGAGGCAGAAAAATACTGATAGACAATCTGACCAAGGAGGGCATTATAAATGGCTGACAGCAAATTCAAACGAGCTTTGAACTATTCTTTTCAGCAGGAAATGGATGAAATCCCCCCACAGTATGAACTGGAAAGAAAATATGTTTTTTCTCACGAATTTGAAGAAAAGATGAGAAAACTGATTAAAGATGTAAATAAAAAATATGTTTACGCTTTTGGACTTGTGTTACCCAGATATACAGTAGGTGTGTTGCTGTTAATTATTGCCATGGCAGCAGTACTGGCAATGCGAAACAGAAATATGCTGGACAGGTCCACAGCAAGACTGTTGTTCAGTGTTGCAGAACTGATAATAGTTCTTATATTCGGCGTGAGCATAAAAAGCGCCGGTACAGAGCTGACAAAAACACCGCAGTCTGCTTTTTCCGACTCAGAAGAAGAAACAGCCGCCCCTGAACTGGAGTTCACAATACCTGTATCACCTTTATCCTACAGCAAGAGCAACGAATACCGAACCACTACATTGCATACAGTGGAATACAAAGATGCTGTGGGCAGGATTATATACTATGAAAGAATAAGCATTAATGGCGGTTTGCTGACCAAAATTGACACACCTGAACATATAAACAGCTGCAGAGTACACCGGTGGGAAGCAATATGGTTTGAAAAAGACGGGCAGACCAATCTGGTGTGGGCAGACAGTTTTTATCGCTATACTCTGAAAGGTATGTGCAATATAGATATGCTGATGGAAATGGCTGAAAGTCTGTATAAATAGCAGGTTATGAAAAGCTGTGCGGAAGTAAAACATCCGGTACAGTTCGCCCCCATAAAGCAAAAAGGAGATGTCTTTTCAAGACATCTCCTTTGATTTTGGATATTATTAAATTTCCAGCATTTCAACCAGTTTTTCTTTTGGCATAAAACCGATTTTTTTATTTACAACTTTTCCATCTTTAAACAGAAGCAATGTTGGGATGCTCATAACCTGGAACTGCATTGCAAGTTCAGGCTGATTGTCAACATTCAGTTTGCCAAAAACAACTTTGCCTGCCAGTTCATCTGACAGCTGGTCAATAATCGGGCCAATCATTTTACAAGGACCGCACCAGGTTGCCCAAAAGTCTACAAGAACAGGAAGGTGGTTATTCAAAACAACTTCTTCAAAATTTTCTTTTGTAATTTCTACTGTCATAGCCCTATTCTCCTTTTATTTTTCCAGAAGTCTGGAGATTGAATCAAGAACACTGTCTGTAAGGGATTTTTTAGCCACAGTTTTAACTGTTGTTTTTACAGGTGCAGTATCTTCTGCAGCTACTGCAACCGGGCTGATTTTATCAATATCATCCACCTGTTTGCGGTATTCCATTACCTGTGATTCTATTACACTGCTGGCCTTGTCCATATTTTCCATGGCTGTGGACAGTTTTGCAAAAGACCGTTCCAGCTGTTCTTCCAGGCGTGAAATTTCACCCTTTACATCAGCAACCTTTTCCATCAGGTCGGCGGCATTGGCATCAAACTCTGCCTTTGTGCGCCGTGCTTCTTCTGTGGCCCGGTTGATAATCTGTTTTGCACGGACAGAGGCTTCCACCATACAGGCAGCGATTTCGTCCTGCTTGCTTTTCCAGTCTGCATTTTCTTTTTCCAGTTCATCACGTTGCTGTGACAGCTGGTTATAATTAACTTTAATACTGGATATTTCCCTGTCCCTTTCCAGAATCATATTGCGATATGTATTAATCTGGTTTTTAAGTTCTATATTATCCTGTTTGATTTCTTCCAGATTTTTTGTAAGCTGCACAACCTTTTCCTGTGAAATGTTCAGGCTGTCACCTGTATGGGACAATTTGTCAGAAAGGGTCCGGATTTCTTCTTCAAGACCCTTTTGAATCTGATTGTAATTGTCTGCCTGCCGGCTCATTTCATTTGACAGGTTGTCTATATATTCCAGAACCTGGTTTCTGTCAAAGCCACGGAAGGATTGTTTAAACAAGATATTTTCCATGATTTCCTCTTTGGGATTTTTCTCTTTCAGTTATTATTTGCCGCTGTTTCTTTTCAGAATGCTGATAACATCGTTAAGATAGTCGTCATCATCTTCTGTGGAAATGTGGCCTTTGTTGTTGTCGTCAAACCAGTTGTTTATACCCAGCTGGCTTTTTGCTTCTGCAACAGGTTTTGCTTCAGGCTGTTTCTGCACTGCTGCATCAAAACCTGTGGCAATAACTGTGATTTTCATTTCATCAACAAGGTTTGTATCAAATGCAGCACCCCAGATAATATTTGCATCAGGGTCAGCATTCTGTGTGATAAGTGTAGCAGCCTGATCTACTTCGTCCAGTCCGATGTCTGGTGAAGAAGTGATGGAGATAATAACACCACGGGCGGAGTCAATGGATGTTTCCAGCAGTGGTGACTGAATAGCCATCATAGCAGCTTCTTCAGCTTTGTTTGGACCTGTTGCACGGCCTACACCCATATGTGCATAGCCTGCGTCTTTCATAACTGAGCGTACGTCAGCAAAATCCAGGTTGATAAATGCAGGAACATTGATAAGTTCTGAAATGGATTCAACACCCTGTTTCAGCACACTGTCTGCCATTTCAAAAGCATTTACCAGTGTGATTTTTTCTTCTGTTGCATATTTCAGTCTTTCGTTAGGGATAACGATAAGGCTGTCTACATTTTTCAGCAGATTGGAAATACCCTGCTGTGCTTTTTTCATTTTCAGTTTACCTTCAAAGTTGAAAGGTTTTGTAACGATACCAACTGTAAGGATACCCTGTTCTTTTGCAACTTCGGCAACTACATGTGCAGCACCTGTACCTGTGCCGCCGCCCATACCGGCAGTGATAAACACCATCTGGCAGCCTTTCAGTGCAGCTGCAATTTCATCGCGGCTTTCTTCGGCTGCACGCTGACCGATGTCTGGGTCTGCGCCTGCGCCACGGCCTTTTGTAAGTTTTGCACCCAGCTGTACTTTCTGTGTGGCTTTGGAAGCCATAAGAGCCTGTGCATCTGTATTCATGGAAATAAATTCAACACCTTTAAGACCGGAAACAACCATTCTGTTTACAGCGTTGCCACCGCCGCCACCTACACCGATTACCTTGATGTTGGTAGTGTTCTGCATTTCTTCGTCCAAGTAAAAGCTCATTTTATATTCCTCCACATTACTGTTATTTATCCTGAATATTTATGCTGAAAAGCACAATACATATCTTTAAATTATATAGTTATATTTATTATATCATAGCAAATTTAAAAAGCTATTTCAATCATTTTTTGGTTATTAATGTCAAAAATTTATCATTTATTTAACGGCTGGAAAACACAGCTGCCGGCCTGGGTGGAATCTATCACACCTCTGTCTTCCCGGCCCAGTTCGTTGTTGATAACATAAAATGACATTTTCAGTTTATAATCTATATCCAGCACAGTGCCCAGGTTTATCTGAATACGGTTGTCATAGACAACAGAGATATCGCCGGCACTGTCCACTTTAATCATTGTAACACCAGTATAGCCGGACTGTGACAGCCTGGAAATAACACCTTCCAGTGTTTCTTTCACAGACCGGTCAGAAAGGTCTGCATCAATACCCATAAGCCCATCCGGTGCAGCTGCCTGAACAGTAAGCTGTTTAAACCCCTGGGAATAGATTGTGTAAGTTTCCAGTTCACCTTCATAGTTTATACCATAATAGGTAGGTATACTGTCTGTTATGGTAATGAGAATCTTGTCCGGCAGTTTACGCTGCACCCTTGCAGATTCAACATAGGTAAATTCCAGCGGAAGATTCTGTTCCAGAGTTGCAGTATCAATTTTGAAAATATTCTCTTCCAGAGGTACTGCACAATAGTTTATTATTTCTTCCTGTGTATATCGACCGCTGCCCTGCATTTCCACATGACGCACAATAAACAGCACTTTAAGGGATATAAACACAAGAATCGCCAAAAGTATTGCCACCAATACAGTTGTTGCCAGTATATGGCGGTTGCGCTGTTTTCGTACAGTTTTTCTGCTTTTGCGATGACTGTCATTGGCCGGATTTGGCTTCAGTGTTTTTTTACCGCCGGGAGTGGCCTGCACATTTCCCGGATACTGTATAAATTTATTTGGGTCAGAAACAGTTTTAGACGGGTGTGTTATCCCCGCCTTTTTCATATTCTGTGTGCTGTTTCGTCTTTCGTTTTTACCCAAAATTTAAATTCCTGTCTGTAAATTCAGATTGTTGTAAATTATGTCAAGACAGTCAGGCTTATGTGCCTGTGAGGCAATTTTGCCCATCTGTTTTGTTTTTGTCAGGTCACAGTACATGCTGTCAAAGGCCTGTACAATAGTTTCATCAGTAAGGTCTTTTTCTTCAATAAGCACCGCTGCACCCATATCTGCCAGAACCATACCATTGTGGTACTGGTGGTTTTCTGCCACATTTGGTGACGGGATAAGAATAGATGCCTTGCCCATGCAGGCTATTTCTGCAATGGTAAGAGCACCGCAGCGAGTAATAAGAATATCTGCCGCTGCCATATATTTCGGAATATCATACAGGTATTCAAATACCTGCAGATTTTCTGACTGTTCAATATTGTTTTCTTTCAGGAAGGATACAAATTCGCCATCATCATAGCGGCCTACAACATGGTAATGCACGATATCCTTTCTGTTTTTGTTATGTAAAGCAACAGCTTTCATAGCGTTGTTCAGCTTTGCCGCACCAAGACTGCCACCAAAGGACAGCACCACAGTTTTGCCCTCTACCCCCAGCAGTTTTCTGCTTTCCTGTGGGTCTGCAGCCATTATTTCTTCCCTTACAGGGTTGCCGCAAACGATGCATCTGTCAGGGTAAGCCATATACTGTGCAGCCTTTTCAGTTGCAACAAAAACTGTATCCACATTTTTTGACAGCAGTTTGTTGGTAATGCCTGCAAACGCATTCTGTTCGTGGATAGCTGTTTTTATGCCCATTTTTGCAGCCTGCAAAACTATAGGACCTGATACATAGCCACCTGTGCCTATAACAAGGTCAGGTGCAAAATCTTTCAGGATCTTCTTTGCTTTTGATGATGCAAAGAGAAGATTTTTAACAGTGATAAAATTCCTTTTTATATTGTTAAGGGTAAGCCTGCGCTGGAAGCCTGTAACTTCCATGTGGCAGAAATCATAACCGGCTTTTGTCACCAGACCATATTCCATTCCCTCTTTTCTGCCCACAAACATAATCTGTGCATCAGGATGTTTGGACTGGATGTGCTGTGCAATGGCAAGCCCCGGATTGATGTGGCCTGCTGTGCCGCCTGCTGCAATAATAATTTTCATAGTTTAACCTCTGTCAAGATTTGCATATCGTGAAACGGAAAGCACGATGCCCATTTCACCAAGAATCATCATAAGTGCGGTACCGCCTTCAGAGAAGAATGGCAGGGAAATACCAGTATTCGGTATGGTCCCCGTGGCAACCGCTATATTAAGAAATGCCTGCAGGCAAATCTGTATAATAATACCCATAACCAGCATTGCACCGAATTTATCCTTTGCATGAGTGGCAATGTAAATGCCGCGGGCAAACAGTGCAAGAAACAGTACAATTACCATCATACCGCCGATAAAACCCAGTTCTTCGCAGATAATGGCAAAGATAAAGTCATTCTGGCCTTCCGGCAGATGAAGATGTTTCTGTCTGGAGTTGCCAAGGCCCAGGCCAAACAGACCGCCACTGCCGATGGCAAGACGCCCCATATAACTCTGGTAACCGGCGGCAGACAGGTCGTTTTCAGGGTGCAGCCAGTTTTCAATACGGCTGGAAGCATAATGGATAGCATCCGGCCAGATGATAAGTGCGGCAATAATACCAACTACCAGAATACCTGCTGCCAGGAAAAACCATTTGGTGTCTGTACCACCAATAAACATCATTATGCCGCCAACAGCACAGATGATAACAATACCTGAAAGGTGAGGCTGGAAAAACATCAGCACAACTATTGACCCCAGCACTGCTGCAAAAGGAACTATGCCATAGGTAACCGTTTTCATCTTGTCATAGTTTTTTTCTATCATATTGGCAAACAGCAGAATTACTGCAAATTTGGCAATTTCTGAAGGCTGGAATGTACCAACATTTGGGATAACAATCCAGCGGTGACACCCGTTGAACTCAGGCATAAAAAGCACTACAACCAGCAATATATAAACAAGTCCCAGCAACATTACTGCATAACGGCGGAAAACGTGATAATCCACCTTTGAAGCAGCAAACATTGCCACCAGACCAATAGCGGCAAACATAGCCTGGTCTTTGATGTAGTGCAGTGCATCACCTTTGAAACGATAGATACCGTATACATAACTGGCTGAATAAAGCATAACCAGACCAAATGCCAGCAATATCAGTGTGATAATAAGCATAGGCATATCCATACGGGCACCTTTTTCAGTAAAACGGAACCAGTCTTTTATATTAAATTTTGATTTTGTTCTTACTTTTGATTTGTCAGACAAAGTCAAAACCTCTCTTGTAATTTTTTATCAGTATGCAAAATATGAAAGCACAGCAAAGATTGCAGCCACTGTGGTGAAAACTGTAACAATCTTCACTTCACTCCAGCCACTCATTTCATAATGGTGGTGAATAGGGCTCATTTTGAAAATACGTTTGCCGTGTGTAATTTTGAAATAGGACATCTGTATAACAACACTGAGTGCTTCACAGGTGTAGATGAAACAGATGAGCAGTACAATTTCAGGGCGGTTGATGGCCCATGCCATGGCAACAACTGCGCCACCCAGGAACATACTGCCTGTATCGCCCATAAATACCTTTGCAGGATAGAAGTTCCATACCAGGAAGCCTGCACAGCCACCGGCAACAGCCACTGCAAAAATAGCATTTGTATAATAGCCATAAGCGGCAGAAATAACCATAAAGCCAAGGGCAACAATAAATGTAACTGATGAGCACAGACCGTCGATGCCGTCTGTAAGGTTTACAGCGTTAACCATAAAGAGTATGCCCAGAAAAACAATAGGATAATACAGTACACCCAGCTGGATGCTGAAATCCGTGAAAGGAACAGTAACCAGTGTGTTGATGTGACCTATGTAATACTGGCCATAAAGAAATGCTGCTACAACAAACACCTGACCAAATATTTTATATCTTGCTTTCAGTCCCAGGTTGCGTTTTTTTACAACTTTGATATAGTCATCCACAAAACCGATGGCACCAAAGCCCAGAGCAGTCAGCATGCTGATAGACAGGCTGATAATCTGGTTTGTGTACACCACACCTGTGATAGTCTGCAGTTCTTTCATCATCAGTGCCAGACCTGCACATACTGCACCAATAGAACCAAAATAGAACATAAGACCACCCATAGTAGGTGTACCCTGTTTTGACCGGTGCCATGTAGGGCCAATATCCAGTATTGTCTGACCAAATTTAAGTTTTCTCAGCCAAGGGATAAGCACAAAGCCGCTGAGAGCAGTAAGTGCAAAGGCTGCAAGTCCTGTAATTAAAAATGAAATCCTTATCATAACGACTCCTATTTTTCTAATCCATTGTAAACCCGGTCAATGATATCTTCAAATCGTCTGGAATGACTGGCCTTGAAAACAATGCTGTCACCAGGTTTTATATTTTCAATTATGTAATCAGTAAGTTGCTGTTTTGTTTCAAAGTTGATGGCATCAGGACCAAAACCTGTGCAGATGTGTTTTGCCCTTTCGCCCCAGGTCCACATACAGTCCACACCTTTTTTGGCAGCATACCGGCCAACTTCACTGTGAAGTGCTGCTTCATCATCGCCCAGTTCCATCATATCGCCAAATACAGCTATTGTTCTGCCTTTTGAAACTATTTTAAGTGTGTCAACTGCCGCTTTCATAGATGCAGGGGCTGCATTGTAACAGTCTTCAATAAAGAGTATATCCTGTTTTTCCACAATTTTCTGGCGCTGACCTGAAACAGTATAACCTGCCAGATTGGCGGCAACCTGCCGGGCATCGAAACCCATACGGGTAATTACTGTGTATGCACACAGAGCGTTCATAACATTGTGGTTGCCCACAGTTGGAATTGTACAAGGTATTTCACCGTTTTCTTTGTCCACTATTGTAAACGCAGTTGCAAAGCCCACTGTAGCAATATCTTTTGCCACAACATCTGCAGATGCGTTTTCAATACCATAGCGGTAAACATTGGCCGGATGTGTAATATCTGCCTTTGACAGATATTCATCGTCACCGTTTATTACCAGAATGCCATTTTCATCCATGCCGTCAACAATTTCCAGTTTAGCTTTAAGGATATTGTCTCTGGTCTTCAGTCTTTCCAGACGTGAAATACCGATACAGGTGATTACTGCCGCAACAGGTCTGGCTGCAACGGTAAGTTTGTGAACATCCCCCAATGCTTCCATACCCATTTCCAGAACGGCATATTTATCCTCGTGTGTGAAACCATAAATGGTTTTAGGCATACCCAGTTCGTTGTTCCGGTTGCCCTGGGTTTTTACTGTTTTTGCAAATGGTGAAACAGCCGCATAGATAAACTCTTTTGTTGTGGTTTTACCCATACTGCCTGTTACACCGATAATATCAATATCAAAAGTATTTCTCACATTGGCACCCATCTGTATGCTGGCATCCAGCACATTCGGCACAACAGCCTGCATATCATCAGGAATATTGTCAATATGATTTTCTGTCACAATCAGTTTTGCACCTTTTTCAATGGCAGATGCTGCGTAGGTTTCGCCATTTACCCTTTCGCCGCGGATAGCAAGAAAAACACTGTTTTCCACTACATCACGGGAGTCTGATGTAACATGATTTATATAGCAATCATTTTTTGGCACAGCAAAGCCTTTTACAAGCTGTGAAAGTAAAATTGCATTCATAATCTATTTTCCTTTGTTGTATTTATCCATAAATTTTGCCACAATTTCGTGTTCGTCAAGGTACACAGTAATGCCATTAAGCACCTGATAATCCTCATGACCTTTACCGCACAAAATAAGTGTTTCATTATATTGTAACATATCCAGAGCAATATTTATAGCTTTTCTTCTGTCAACTTCGGCAACATAAGGAATATCTTTTTCGTCGAAATAAACTTTTACGCTGTCAATAATACTCTGTGGGTCTTCTTTTCTTGGGTTATCACTGGTGAGAATAACAAAATCGGCATATTTTGCCACTGCATCAGCCATAGCCTTGCGTTTGGTTTTGTCCCTTTCACCGGCACAGCCAAACAGCACCACAAAACGGCCCTGTACAAAAGGACGCAGACTGGATAATACATTTTCCAGACCATCACCTGTGTGTGCATAGTCGCAGATAACGGTAAAAGGTTCTTTTACCAGAATTTCACAGCGGCCTTTTACGCCTTTCACATAAGAAAGGGCCTGGGCTGTCTGTTTTTCATCCATGCCTGCAGCCACACAGGCCAGGGCAGCGCCCATAGCATTATGCACTGAATATTCCCCCGGCATAGGGAAATTAACCCTGTCTATACTGCCTTTGCCCACCAGCAGAAATTTTACGCTGTTGTGGGTAAAGTCAATATTTCTGGCAGTGAAATCAGCCATATCTGTTTTTGCTGAAAATGTTATCAGATTTTTGTGGGCATATCTTTCTGCCACAGTTTTTCCGTATTCATCATCAATATTTACCACAATATTTCTGGAGTTTTCAAACAGAATACATTTGGCATCAAAATAATTTTCCATTGTTTTGTGGTAGTCCAGATGGTCCTGAGTCAGATTTGTGAACACCGCCACATCATAGGTGATGCCGAAAAGACGGTTTTGTACCAGAGCCTGACTGGAAACTTCCATAACAACATATTCACAGCCTGATTTGTACATCTGTGACAGCAATGCCTGCAGTTCGTAAGGCTGTGGTGTAGTAAATTTGGCAGGTATAATCTGCTGGTCAATCATATTCTGCACTGTGCCCATAAGACCAACCTTTTTACCCTGCTGTTCCAGCAGGTCTTTGATAAGGAAGGCTGATGTGGTTTTACCGTTGGTGCCGGTTATGCCAATCATTTTCATCTTGCGTGAAGGATTGTCAAAAAGGTTGGCGCACAGCAGTGAATAAGCCTGACGGCTGTTTTTTACTATAATCTGGTCTTCCAGACCCATATCCCTTTCACATACCACCAGCTTTGCACCGATTTCCAGCGCTTTTGCGGCAAATGTATGGCCGTCAAAAGAAAGACCTTTACTGCATACAAACACACAACCCGGTCTGACTTTACGGGAGTCATCTGTTACAAAATCTGTATCGAAGTCTTTTACTTTTCCCTGATATTCAACGTCTTTCAGAACTGAGTGAATGTTCATATTGCCTCCATTATTCTGCGTAATTTGGGTCTTGGTATGTAACGGTGATTACTGTACCCATAGGTACCTTGTCACCGGCATTAGGGCTTTGTTTATAAACCCTTACACCGCTATTTCCGGCATAGGCCCCCTCTTCTTTAAGGTTCAGGCCCCGTGAAGCAAGGGTAGTGGCCACAGCTGACGGTGATTTATTTAAAAGGTTTGGCACTGTGACCATAGTGCTTTCACCCTGTTCAGTATAGGCAACCACTATGCTGCCCACTGTTACTTTCTGCCCTACTGCAGGGAACTGTGACACTACTTTGTTGCCTGTGCCGACAGTTTTCACCTTTAGGCCGGCACGCTGTAATTTTACAGCGGCTTCTGTAATATCATAGCCTGTGATGGAAGAAACTGTTACACTTGCCCGGTTCTGTTCAGAGGCGCTGTATACAGGTTCTATTCCAAGATATGGCAGTATTTCACCCATAAGGGAACCAACCACCGGACCGGCCAGAGTACCGCCGTAATATCCGTCTTCACCTGTTGGGGTGTCAAAGAAAATAAGTATTGCTATTTCAGGGTCATCACAAGGTGCAACACCTACAAAGGAAGCAATGTAGTCATCGTCCTGCGGTGTATCCAGTTTCTGTGATGTACCGGATTTGCCGCCTATACGATAGCCTGCAATATAGGCATGGCGACCGTTACCGCTGGTAACGTTTTCCTGCAGTATGCCTGCAATTATTTCGCTGGTCTGCCGGCTGATAACCTGACGGCGAATTTCAGGAGTCATATCCTGCACAACATTTCCGTCAGAGTCCAATAACTGTGAAACCAGATGAGGTGTAACCAGATTGCCGCCGTTTACAGCTGTGGCAACAGCTGTAAGCATCTGGATAGGTGTAATCTTGTTGGACTGACCAAATGAACAGCTGGCCAGGGTAACTGTGGTATGGGTTTCATCAGTATAGTAGATACTTCTCTGTTCGCCCGGCAGGTCAATGCCTGTTTTTTCAGCCAGACCAAAAGAATAGAAATAATCGTAGAATATATCTTTACCCATAGCCGCACCAATTTCGATAAAGGCTGGGTTACATGAGTTTATAAGTGCCTGTTTGAAACTTTCTGCACCATGACCGCCTGTCTGGGAGCATTTCATGATGCGTTCTTCCACTTCTTTGAAACCTCTGCAATAATAGCCATTTGCAAGAGATGCCTTGCCGCTGTCAAGGGCGGAAGCAGCTGTGATGATTTTGAAAACTGAACCCGGTTCGTACAAATCATTTACCGCTTTGTTACGCCACTGTTTCTGTCTTGCCTGTGACATAGCCTCGTTTCTCCGGTCATCATCAGTTATGGCCGCTATCTGCGCTGCCAGTGATTCATTTGTAAGTGCATAAGGGTCATTAGGATTGTATGCAGGGTAGTTAGCCATAGCCAGTATTGCCCCTGTTTTCACGTTCATTACAATACCTACAGCACCTTCCTGCACTTTATGTTTTTCGGCATTCAGTGCCAGCTGTTTTTCCAGATAGTGTTGGATAGTTTCATCTACTGTAAGCTTTAAGCTGTAACCATCCCTGGCTTCGCTCATAACTTCGTAGTCTGTGCCCATATCCAGCCCCCAGCCGTTCTTTGCAGAGATAACCCTGCCTTTTTCCCCTGTCAGCTCTTCGTTGTAATAACTTTCAAGACCTGCCAGTCCCTGGTTGTCAGAGCCGCAGAAACCGAGTATGGTAGATGCAAATTCGCCGTAAGGATAATAACGTTTAAAGTCTTCGGCCACATTTACGCCACTGATTTTATTATCCTGGATAAATTGCCACACCTGATCAGCAACAGGTTTGTCAACTTTCTGTTTTATAAGCTGATAATAGTTGTTTTTCTCCAGTTTTGTAAGAATGGTCTGTGGGTCTACATCAAGTATTTCACCCAGACCTGTTGCTATAAGCTGATGCTGATCTTTTTTACTTTCTTTTGGGGACACAGAAATTGTCCATACAGTTGCAGACTGTGCCAATATTTTTCCATTGGCATCATAGATGGTGCCACGGTTTGGAGAAAGCTCCATTTCACGCAGCTGTATAGCAGTAGCCTCGGCTTTGTTTTCTTCATAATTCAGTATCTGTATGCGGAACATATTTGCCGCAACAACCACAAAACAAAGCACAGCAAAGAAAGAAACCACAATAGTGCGCTTTCTCATTTCATTTGTAACATTGGTCTGATTTCTCTGTCTGGCCATAAAAATTCTCTGTTTCTTTCCCGTTTTATTAAGCAACTTTAGGCGGAAGAAGCTGTGGACACTATTGTCCTGTTCTCCCCGCCTAAATTTATACTAAATATTATTTTTTCAAGGCAATAAATATGACAAAATCGGCTGCATTGCCTCGTCCAGCTTTTCCTTTACAGGTGACTGATTCACCACGATTTTGTTTTCGTTTTCCAGCTCCACATATTTTTTCTGTGATGCATCCATTTTTACCATACCCAACTGATTTTCAGCATAGTTTTCAATCTGGTCCAGAGTCATGCGGCTTTCCAGTGTGAAATCCAGATATGATTTTTCGCTTTGCAGCAAAACAATCTCTTCCTGTACATCAGCAATTTCTGTGCTGGCAGTAGTGATGGCAGCGTTGGTAGCTACAACAGCTATGATAAGTGTAAGAAGTGCTGCAACGCTGATGATATTGGCGATTTTTCTGCCCAGTGAAAATTTTGTCTGGGCTTTGATAAGAACGTTTTCTTTTTTGGCTTTTCTGGCTATCTGTCTTTCCTGTTCCATTTCATAGAAGGAAAGGTCATAGGCCACGTTCATTCTGTCCATAGCTGTCTCCCCTTAATTTATTTTAATATTCCTAATATTCCAGTTTTTCAATAATTCTCAGTTTTGCAGAACGGCTGCGGCGGTTTTCTTCCTGTTCTGCAGCGTCTGCAACCAGTGGCTTGTTTGTAATCAATTTTGCTTTCGCCTTACCACCGCATATACATACCGGCAGCTCTTTCGGACAGGTGCATTTTACAGCAAGATTTTTAAAATACTGTTTTACCATTCTGTCTTCCAGCGAGTGGAATGTGATGATACACATTCTGCCCCCCACATTCAGCATATCAAACAGGTCTTCAAGTGCATCCTGTAATGCGCCCAGTTCATCGTTTACAGCAATTCGCAGTGCCTGAAAAGTTTTGCGTGATGGGTTTTTGCTTTTTCTTCTTTCAGCAGAAGGATAAGCACTGTTTACAATTTCAGAAAGCTGTCTGGTTGTTGTAATCTGTTCATTTTCTCTGTATGCAACTATTTTCTTCGCAATCTGATATGCAAATTTTTCTTCACCGTAGTTGCGGAGAATATCGGTAATTTCCTGCACTGACAGGCTGTTTACCAGGTCAGCTGCTGATGGGCCCTCTTTGCTCATACGCATATCCAGATAGGCATCTGCATTGTATGAAAAGCCTCTTTCGGCATTGTCCAGCTGATAACTGGAAACACCTAAATCCAGCAGTACGCCGTCTATTTTTTCCACACCCTCTTTTGCAAGTGCGTATCTGGCATTGCGGAAGTTTGTGTGCAATACCTTGGCAGGCAGACCTGCCAGCCTATCGGTGGCAACAGCCACTGCATCAGGGTCCTGGTCAAGACCGTACAGCATACCGCCGTCAATTCTTTTGGCAATTTCTTTTGAATGACCTGCACCGCCACAAGTGCCGTCAACATATATTCCGTTTGGTTTAATGTCAAGGCCTTCTATACACTGCATCAGCATAATAGGCTTGTGAGAGAATTCGCTCATTCTTTAAAACTCCATATCTATCAGCTTCCGTTCTATGGAAGCAAAATCGTTAGCTTTTTCATTTTCAATATAGGCTTGTCTGTCCCAGATTTCTGCATAGGTTCTGGCGCCTATGATAACAATATCTTTTGTGATATTGGCGTGGTCTTTCAGGTACTGCGGCAACAGGATACGCCCCTGTTTGTCCGGATTTACCTCTGCCACATTACCGTAAAGTATACGCAGCAGTTCTTTTGACTGTACTGTAGGCATATTGTCAAACTTGGAATCCAGCTTGTCCCACTGTTCCTGACCATATACAACCAGACATTTGTCAAACCATTTGGTTACATAAAGTGTATCGCCCATTTCGTTTCTGAATTTTGGCGGAAAGTTGGTTCTGCTTTTGGCATCAAGAGAGTATTCATATCTGCCCATTAACATATAAAACCAACCACCTTTCTTCAGAAATTTCAGGAAATCACCCACTATTTACCACTTTTACCTACAATTTCCCACTTTTGCTACTATTATACATCAACTGCAATGTAAATGCAACTTAAATATTGAATTTTTGTCTGTAAAGATATGGTAAATTTACTATAAAAGTGGCAATTTATTTTTCATATTGCATAAAAAAATACACCGCAGAAATGCGGTGTAAAGTATAAAAATTTATTCAAGCGTATCAAAAAGAGTGTTCATATTATCAGGTGAATATTCAATTTCTGCCGAAAACATGCGGCAGATTTCTGCCATATCATCTATGGTCAGCCTGCCCGTCCTGTTGTAATGCAATGCGCACAAATTATATACAACACCCAATGCCCATACCACAAACTGCAGCCTGCCTGCCAGGCGGTCATCATCCAGGCTTTCTGTAAGATGGCGGAAAACAAAATAAACCGCCAGCTGTTCAAAGGCTGTTTCCAGTTTACTGTCCTGCATATACAGATCCTTTTCTGTAGCCTGTGAAAGTTCTGCAAGCAATTTATCCCTGACAGGGTCCAGACGTTCCAGTGACAAAAACAGCTGTGCCTGTTTCTGAGCAGTTAAGTTTATGCTTTCAATGTTGCAATAATCCAGCATTTTTTCAATTCTGTCCTGTACAGACATATGGCGGTTTTGCAGAATATCAAAAACATCTGCTCGGAAATCCAGAAAATCTTCTTCCTCCGGCCATAACAATTCCTCATCGCCGTCTATGCATACCAGTTGCATTTTATCCTGTTTTGACAAAATCTGCACCGCCACAGCTTCGCAGGACATGCCAAGACCGATTTCAGTGCGGTCTGAATAAAAGTTGCGGAAGCGGGGATGGTCATCGCATATCTGGCTGACTTTGTCAAAGCCCAGATTCAGCATAATATCACACAAGCCTTTTTCGTTTAAAAACGGACACCTGCCACAGCTATCCATGGCAAAAAAAGCAGTATCTTCATTGTGCGAAATATTGTTTTTCAGACGTTTTCCAAAGTCGCCTTCCACAGAATTGTAATATTCAAGAGTGTCAGCATCTATATCAATTTCCCAGCCTATACAACAACTGTGTTTGCAATCGCCGGCAAGACATTTAAAATCATTGTAATAATCCGGAACAAATGTTTTCATATACTATCTCCAAGATGTAATAATAAATAAATTATATCCCATCAGACATTTATTGGCAATAAAAAACGCTGTTTAACAAGTAAACAGCGTATATTATATAATTCAATTACAGTTCTGGCAGGTCTTCAGAGTTTTCCAGATTATTCCAAACGTTCTGAACGTCATCGTCTTCTTCCAGGTTGTCAAAGAGAAGAGCCAGTTTTTTCAGTGTGTCTGGATCGTCAACTCTTGTGTAGTTATTTGGAACCATAGCAGCTTCACGCTGTTTCAGTTCATAGCCCATGCCTTCCAGTGCATCAGCAACGCTGGCCAGGTCGGAAACTTCTGTAGTAACTTCGATGATGCCTTCGTCTTCAAATGAAACGTCAGCAGCACCTGCTTCAAAGCAGTCTTCCAGTACTTTTTCTTCGTCGTAATCTTCCTGTTCGATTACAATAACACCTTTGTTTTCAAACATAAAGGAAACACAGCCTGTTGTACCCAGGTTGCCGCCGAATTTGTCGAAATAATGACGGATGTTGGAAGCTGTACGGTTACGGTTGTCGGAAAGACATTCAACGATAACTGCAATACCGCCGTTGCCGTAGCCTTCGTATGTGATTGATTCATAGTTTTCTTTGTCGTTGTCGCCTGCTTTTTTGATAGCACGCATCAGGTTGTCCTGTGGAACGTTTGCTGCACGGCCTTTTGCCAGCAGATCACGCAGACGTGCGTTGTTGTTAGGGTCAGCGCCGCCTTCTTTTACTGCAACAGAAATTTCTCTTGCAAGTTTTGTAAATACTTTTGCTCTTGCAGCGTCATTAGCACCTTTTTTTCTTTTGATGGTACTCCATTTTGAATGTCCTGACATATTAATCTCCTGTTTATACTTAAATTAAAATATTGCGAAAATTTAACCACCCATAATTTTATCATATATTTGAATCCTTTGCAAGTAGGCAGAATAGCAGTTATATTATTCATTAAAAAGAAAAAAACCGATTAAAAACCGGTCTTCTTGTATCTAATTGTATTGTAAACTGTTCTATAAATTGGAATTGGCATTATACTGGTTTAATCAAACCGTTTGTCCAGAACGTCTCAAAGGTTTCAGTTGAACCGCCGTGCTCGACAATTTTACCGTCAACAACTCTGTCAATGTCAACTCCCGTAATTTCTAAAACCTTATTGGTTGGTGTTATCCCCAGAAAATCACCTTTGTGGGTTCCACGCATGAT
>JAFSCU010000017.1 GCA_017436575.1 Oscillospiraceae bacterium | reverse complement strand
GATATAGAAAAACTGATAATGCTTCGTTCCAGACAGCAGAATCTTGACGATGTAGTCACAGCCCAAAGCTATATTGACGGTGGTATACTTGATATGTCGCAAACAAGAAAACAGTTGACAAATCAGCTTTCTACCATTGCATCACTTTCCGGAAAAGGTGACTATATTTCTGCTATAAATAATGTTAATTCCCTTACATTCAACCTTAATAAAATCAGTGTTGCCACAGGCAGAACCGATGATTTTTCACAGGCAGTTTCACAGCTGGAAAGTGAAATCAACGCGTTGAAATCAGGTATTTCACAGCCTCTTGCAACATTCAATTCGCCATATACAGGTTATTTTATACAGTCAACAGACGGGTATGAATCTATAGCTACAGTATCAGAATTTTTGTCATATTCTTTTGAGGAAGGCAGTGAAATAATTAATTCACAGTCAGTTTATCGGCCACAACCCAATGAATATGGAAAAATTATCACAGATTATAAATGGAATCTGTGTACATATATAGACAAAGCATTGACTGAAACTATTTATGAAGGCAGAAACCTTAAAATATCCCTTGATGTGAACAGCAATACATTCAACAAAGCTACAGTGGAAGAAGTTGTTGATTTAGGCGATAAGGCGCTGGTAGTTTTGGAATGTACTGTTATGGATAAAACCGCTGCAGAGGCAAGGGTAACAGACTGCGAAATACTGTTCAAACAGTACACAGGTATCAAAATACCTAAATCTGCCATACATTTTGTTGATGGTCAGATGGGTGTATATGTAAACTTTTCAAATGTAGTACACTTCAGAAAAATTTCACCGGTTTTTGAAGATGATAATTATGTTATAGTTCCGAAAACAACCAGTGAAACAAATGAAGTAAAACTCTATGATTCTATTATTGTGAAAGGACGCAATTTGTACGATGGAAAATATTTATAATTATGTTGCAGAAAATGTTAAAAGAGTACAGGATGAAATCAACGAGGTTTGTATCAAATATGGTCGCAACCCTGAAGATGTAATTCTTATGGGAGTATCCAAAACACAGCCGGTTGAAAAATTGGAAGTTGCATATAATGCAGGTATAAAAGTATTTGGTGAAAACAGAGTGCAGGAACTGGTACAGAAAGCAGACTTTTTCCAGACACACAGTGTTCCTTGTCATATTATTGGTACATTACAGACAAACAAGGTAAAATATCTGCCTCCACTTACAGATACAATTCAAAGTGTAAACAGTATGAAACTGGCAGATGAAATAGAAAAACAGTATGGTAAAGCCGGTAAAAAAGCCAATATTTGCCTTGAAATCAACATAGGCGATGAAGACAGTAAAAGCGGTATTCCATACAGTCAGGCTATGGAAATGGTTCACAAACTTTCGGAATATAAAAATTTGACAGTAAAAGGGCTTATGTGTATTCCGCCTATTGATGATACTGAAGGAGTAAGAAAGTATTTCAGCCAGATGCACAAATTATTTGTTGACATATCAGGCAAAAAATTGGATAATATAGATATGTGTATACTGTCTATGGGTATGTCCGGTGACTATCCATGGGCAATTGCCGAAGGCAGCACTCTTGTTCGTGTTGGTACAGGCATATTTGGCGCAAGAAATTATAATGTTTAAATATAAAGGAGTTTATTATGGGTATTTTTGATAAAGTAAAAGGCGCATTCGGCATTGACGATGAAGAATTTGACGATGATGAAATGATGGACGAACTTGACGAAGAAGAAGTTGCGGTTCCAGAAAATACATACAAGGCAGATTTTACACAGAATGTTGTATCAACTCCTGCACCTGTTTCAGTGAAAAAAGAAAAAAATGTTTCACTTTCTTCACTGCCACAGCTTCAGGTTGTGCTTGTAAAACCTGAAAGATTTGAAGAAGCCAGCGATATTGCTGACAGTCTCAATGCAAAAAAGACAGTCGTTCTCAATCTTGAATCAGCAAGCAAAGAAGTTGCAAGACGTCTGGTTGACTTTTTATCAGGTGTTGCTTACGCAAACCAGGGCAATGTACAGAAAATCGCAAACTCCACATTCCTTATCACTCCATACAATGTAGATATTTCAGGTATCGGTCTGCTGGATGATATCGATACACAGGGAGCTCTGTACTAATTGAGAGGTTTTATTCCACCACAGAACCGGGAAGAAACCGTTTTCTGTAAAAAAGCTTATTCAATTTGCGAAAAAACTGACAGAATGCATATAAAGTCATTTTCAACTTTCCTGGATTTAAGACAAAAGGATTTGTTTATATCCCAGTTCAATAAATTCAGTGGTCTTAAAATAGATTTTTATGCCGGTATTGAAGGCGACACAGAGCGTCTTATTGCCTGTGTCTATGATGAATATGATGAAGTTTATTCCTACGATTATCCCATCAGTATTTTACGCAGCGAAATCAATGGCGATGATAAATTGAATCACCGAGATTTTCTGGGCGCAATTATGAATCTGATGATTAAAAGGGAATATATAGGTGACATTATTGTAGAAGATGATGTATGTTATATTGCCTGTCACAATCAGATGGCACCTATAATCATCAGTGAACTTAAAAAGGTTCGACACAGTTTTGTGGATTTTGAATATTATTATGAACCTGTTGTTTATAACAGCAAATATTCACAGCATAAAAGTGTCACTGTTGCTTCTATGCGTGCAGATGCAGTAGTAAGTGCTATGCTTAATTGCAGCCGCAATGAAGGTGTGACCATGATAAAACAAGGGCTTGTTTCTGTTAATCATCTGGATGTAAAGCGTTCCGATTTTGAAATTGTGGACGGGGATGTTATCAGTATACGCGGAAAAGGAAAGTATATGCTTTCTTTTGAGGGTGCCAAAAGCCGCAAAGACAGATTTTTTATTACTTATTATAAATATTAGGGGGCTATTTATATGTTTACAGCAGATGAAATTCGCCAGATTACTTTTGAAAAAGTTATGCGTGGTTACAGACCAGAAGATGTAGAATCTTTTATGGAAAATATTGCAGACGAATTCGAAGCACTGGAAAAAGAAAAAAGAGACCTTGAAGAAAAACTTTATCTTCTTGCTGAAAAAGTAGAACAGTATAAAGCTGAAGAAGAAAGCATCAAAACAACACTTATCAACGCACAGCGTTTAGGTGAAAGCATTGTTTCAGATGCAAGAGTAAAAGCAGATAATGTTATCAGAGAAGCAACTATCAAGAAAAATGATATTATTTCTTCTGCATACAATGAAATTGAAGGCACTGAAGAAGTTCTTAACCGTCTTAGAAAAGAAGTAAGTGATTTCAAACGCAATATACTCAGCCTTTACAAAACACATATTGAATCACTGAGCACACTTCCTGATGAAAGAGCTGAAGAACAGCATGAAGAAATTGTTGAAGAAGAACTGGTACAGGAAGAAACTGTGATGGATGAACCAGTACAGGAAACAGTAGCTGTTGAAGAACCTGTTGTGCTGGAAGACAAATTCAAAAGCGTTTCTTCACTTTTTAATGAAGAATAATTAAAAAGGATTGACGCTTGTCGTCAATCCTCTATTTTTAGGAGTAAGATTTGATAAACAGTATTATTTTTACAGCTGTTCTTATTATAATAGACAGAATCAGTAAAATTATGGCTGCAAAATATCTTGTAGGTAAAGGTACAGTGGTCATAATACCGAATTTACTTGGTTTGCAATATCTTGAAAACACGGGAATGGCTTTCAGTATGCTCAGCGGTAAAACAATTTTTCTTGCTGTTGTAACATCGCTGGCACTGGCAGTTATGGCTTATTTCCTTTTTGTCAAAAGAATAGGCCAGCCATTTGAAAGATTTTGCTTTATATTGATTTTTGCAGGTGGTGTAGGCAATCTTATTGACAGAATTTTTCAGGGATATGTTATTGACTATTTTGAATTTCTGTTTATGGATTTGCCATCTTCAATGTGGCAGATGTATATGTGTGTATTGGTGTTGGTCTATATGCACTTTATGTTTTTTACACAGAATACTTTAAAAAGGAAAAATTATAGTGGAATTTATAATATTGACAGCTGAACTTGAAGATGCCGGTAAACGACTGGACCGGTATATTTCACAAAATACAGATTATTCCAGAAATTCTGTACACATATTACTGGATAATAGTGATATTTCTGTTAATGATAAAATCGTAACAAAAAGCTATAAGGTCAAAGCCGGTGATTGCATCAGAATAACAGTTCATCCACCAAAGGAAACTGCTATTGTGGCCCAAGATATTCCATTGGATATTTATTATGAGGACAGCCATCTGCTTGTGGTAAACAAACCAAAGGGTATGGTGGTGCATCCTGCCAATGGCAATGAAGACGGTACTTTGGTAAATGCACTGATGTTTCATTGCAAAGACAGTTTGTCAGGAATAAATGGTGAAATACGCCCAGGTATTGTTCACAGGATAGACAAGGATACTTCAGGTTTGCTTGTGGTAGCAAAAAATGATTTTGCTCACGAACATCTGGCGCGGCAATTTAAAGAGCATTCAATTAACCGTATATACAATGCTATTGTTTATGGTAATGTAAAAAATGATGAGGGAGATATCGATGCTCCAATAGGCAGGCATAAAACTGACAGAAAAAAATTCTGTGTCACTCATCGGAATTCCAAAAATGCATTTACACACTACAAGGTTTTGGAACGATTAAATGGCTATACACTTATAGAGGCAAAACTGAAAACAGGCCGCACACATCAGATTCGAGTACATATGCAAAGTATAGGTCATCCACTTGCCGGCGATCCTGTTTACGGCCCCAAAAATGTTATCAAGGAATTGGAAGGTCAGGCTCTTCATGCCGGTGTTATAGGTTTTATCCATCCTGTAACCAATAAATATATGGAATTTTCTTCACCATGGTGTGAACAGTTTACAAAATTTTACAATAAAACAAGATTTAAATAATTATGAGTAAGAAAATCAGCGAAATACTTGTTATCAGTGATCTTGATAACACATTGCTTACCGCAAAGGAAGGCATACCGCAATATAATATTGAGATGATTGAAAAATTTCAGCAAATGGGCGGAAAATTTACTGTTGCAACAGGCAGAAGTGTAGAATCCGTCAGCCGCTATCTTGGACAGATATCTCTTAATGCACCGGCTATAACTTACAATGGAGGCATTATCTATGACTATGAAAGCGGAAATGTATTGTATCGTGCTGTATTGCCTGAAGTTGCAAAGGATATTCTGAAATTACTGATGGAAGAATTTCCGGAGATCGGCTGTGAAATTATGTGTGATAATTTCAGAACCTATCTTATAACTGAAAACGACTTTACATATTGGCATCTGACTGATGAAAAACTAAGCTATATAGCCACAGATGTTTCACAGATACAGAATAACTGGATTAAAGTTCTGTTTTCAGATACGAACGAAAAACTTTTACAGATGAAAAAGTTCTGTGAAGATAACATCCACTGTGATGAAATAGAATTTGTAATGACAAATACAATCTATTTTGAAATGATGCCCAAAAATATTACAAAAGGCAAAGCATTAAAAACACTGTGTGACTTGACTAATCTGTCAATAAACAATACAATAGCTGTAGGGGATTATTATAATGATGTTGAAATTCTGCAGAATGCAGGTCTCAGCGTCTGTGTAGATAATGCACCTGATGAAATCAAGGAATTATGCCATATAACTGTGCCTGCATGTACTGATGGCGGCGTAGGGCATTTATTGGCTCAAATAATAAATTCATATATTTAGGAGGACAATATGGACGCAAAAATCAAACTTGCGCTTGAAAAAGTAGCAGTCGAAGTTAGAAAAGACATTGTTACTGCCGTTCACAGCGCAAAAAGCGGACACCCGGGTGGTTCTCTGTCACTGACAGATACACTTACTTATCTTTATTTTTACAAAATGAATGTGGATCCTAAAAATCCACAAGACCCAGACAGAGATAGATTTGTTCTCTCAAAAGGTCACACAGCACCTGCACTTTATTCTGTTCTTGCAGAAAAAGGCTACTTTGATAAAGCTGAACTGCTGAAACTGCGTAAAACAGGCGCTCTTCTCCAGGGACACCCTGATATGAAACATATTCCTGGTGTAGATATGACTACAGGTTCTCTGGGACAGGGTATCTCCACAGCTGTAGGTATGGCTCTTGGTGGCAAAATCAGTGGTAAATCCTTTACAGTATATACAGCACTGGGTGATGGTGAAATCCAGGAAGGTCAGGTATGGGAAGCTGCAATGGCTGCTGCACATTATAAACTTGACAACCTGGTTGCTATTGTTGACAACAACGGCCTGCAGATTGACGGTAATATTGAAGATGTTATGTCTCCATACCCAATTACAGACAAATTTGCAGCTTTTGGCTGGAATGTTGTAACAGCAGATGCACATGATTTTGATTCTATCCATGCAGCATTTGAAAAAACATCTGAAAAGAACGGCAAACCATGGGTTATCGTACAGAAATCTGTAAAAGGTAAAGGCGTCTCCTTTATGGAAAACAAAGCTTCATGGCATGGCAGTGCACCTAATGCAGAACAGTATGCACAGGCTATGGATGAACTGAATGCTATCGCTAAAGAACTGGAGGCTAAGTAATATGTCAGACGTAAAAATCGCAACAAGAGAAAGTTATGGCAACGCTTTGGCCGAACTTGGTAAAGTAAACCCTGATGTTGTTGTATTTGATGCAGACCTTGCAGGTGCAACAAAAACAGGTGTATTCAAAAAAGCATTCCCAGAAAGACATTTTGACTGTGGTATAGCAGAATCCAACATGGTTGGTCTTGCAGCAGGTATTGCTACAACAGGCAAAATCCCATTTGTTTCTTCATTTGCTATGTTCGTTGCAGGTCGTGCATTTGAACAGGTTAGAAACAGTGTTGGTTACCCACACCTGAATGTAAAAATTGGTGCTACACATGCCGGTATTTCTGTTGGTGAAGATGGTGCTACACATCAGTGCAACGAAGATATTGCTCTTATGAGAAGCATTCCTGGTATGGTTGTTATCAACCCATGTGATGACATTGAAGCAAAACAGGCTGTTTTTGCAGCTGCTGAACATGTAGGTCCTGTTTACCTGCGTTTTGGCCGTCTTGCAGTTCCAGTAGTTAATGGTGAAGATTATAAATTTGAACTGGGCAAAGGCGTTACACTTAAAGAAGGTAACAAGGTTACTTTGATTGCTACAGGTCTTATGGTTGCACGTGCACTTGATGCTGCAAAAGAACTGGAAGAAAAAGGTATCAGCACAAGAGTTATCAATATTCATACTATCAAACCTATTGATAAAGATATTATCATCAAAGCTGCAAAAGAAACTGACCTTATTGTAACTTGTGAAGAACACAGTGTTATCGGCGGTCTTTTCAGTGCAGTAACTGAAGTTACTTCTCTGGAAGCACCATGCAAAGTTGTTCCTGTTGCAGTTATGGACACATTCGGTAAATCCGGCCCTGCTGCAGAACTTCTTGATGTATTCGGTCTTAATGCAGAAAATATCGTTAAAAAAGTAATGGAAAATATTTAATTTTCTAATCATGATTTATCAGGCGGGTATAGCAGCTGTTATACCCGCTTTTTCTGTACCTAAATCACTGAAAATATAAATTGCAGTTGATAGAATTATGATATATAATAGAGTTATATGAATAGATTTAAGGAGGTTACCGTGTTTAAAATTATCGAAAAGAAACAGCTTAATGATGTTACATTTTCCATGACAATCCATGCACCGTTGGTGGCACAGAATATTCAGCCCGGTCAGTTTGTTATGGTTATGACAGATGAAGACAGCGAAAGAATCCCGCTGACAATTTCTGATTTTGACAAAGAAAAGGGCAGTGTTACAATTGTTTTCCAGGCTATCGGTGCATCTACTATAAAACTCAGTCATAAAAACGAAGGTGAGGAAATAGCTCATTTTGCTGGTCCTCTTGGTGCTGCAACTGAACTGGAAGGTATTAAAAATGCCTGTGTTATCGGCGGCGGCGTTGGCTGTGCTATTGCTTTGCCACAGGCTAAATGGCTGAAAAACAATGGTGCGATGGTTGACCTTGTTGCAGGATTCAGAAACAAGGATATAATCATTCTTGAAAATGAAATGATAGAAAACTCCACAAACTGTATTATCTGCACAGATGACGGTTCTTACGGGACAAAGGGCTTTGTTACAAATGTTCTGAAAGAAAATATTGAAAAAGGCAAACAGTATGACTGTGTAATTGCTATTGGTCCTATCCCGATGATGCGTGCAGTAAGCGAACTTACAAAAGAATATGGTATCAAAACTATTGTAAGTCTCAATCCAATTATGATTGATGGGACAGGTATGTGTGGTGGATGTCGTGTAAAAGTAGGGGGACAGGTTAAATTTGCCTGCGTTGATGGTCCGGACTTTGACGGCCATCAGGTTGATTTTGCTGAACTGATGATAAGAAACAATATGTACAGAAAACAGGAAGCAGAAGCTAAAGACCATATCTGCAGAATGTACGGAGGTATTGAAAATGTATAACAAACAGGAATTTAAAACACCAATGCCTCACCAGGATGCTGATGTGAGAAACAAAAACTTTTCTGAAGTAAGCCTGGGTTACACACTTGAAGATGCAATAAATGAAGCTAACAGATGTATAAACTGTAAGACAAAACCTTGCATGTCCGGTTGCCCTGTAAATGTGGATATTCCTGATTTTATCTCATTTATCAAAGACGGCGATATTGAATCTGCATATAGAAAAATAAAAGAAAAAAACTTTTTACCTGCAGTTTGTGGCCGTGTGTGTCCACAGGAAAACCAGTGTGAAATGAAATGTGTACGCGGTGTAAAAGGCGAAAGTGTAGGTATCGGTCGTCTGGAACGATTCTGTGCTGACTGGGCAAGAGCTAATGGGATTGAAACTGAATCTGCACCTGCAGAATTGGTAGAAAAGAAAGTGGCTGTTATAGGTGCCGGCCCTGCTGGTCTTACCTGTGCAGGGGTTCTTGCACAGTCTGGTATTCAGGTAGAAATATTTGAATCTCTGAATAAGGCTGGCGGTGTGCTTAGTTATGGAATTCCTGAATTTCGTCTGCCAAAAGAAATCGTAAAATATGAAGTAGACAATCTTAAAAAACTGGGTGTTAAAATTCACACTGATGTAATTGTAGGAAAAACAGTTACAATTCCACAGCTTGAAGAAATGGGTTTTACTGCTTTCTTCATTGGTAGTGGTGCAGGTCTGCCTTCATTTATGAATATAGAAGGCGAAGGATATGCCGGTGTATTTTCTGCAAATGAATTTCTGACAAGAGCAAATCTTATGGAATGTTATAAAGATGAAAAGGATACTCCTGCCCCACAGCTGAAAAGAGTTGTAGTTGTTGGCGGTGGTAATGTTGCGATGGATGCTGCCCGTGTTGCAAAAAGAATGGGCAGTGATGTTAGCATTGTTTATCGCCGTGGGGTAGAACAGATGCCTGCAAGAAAAGAAGAGATTTATCACGCACAGGAAGAAGGCATTAATTTCCTTACACTTAATAACCCTGTAAGAATTATTGGTGATGAAAATGGTTTTGTAAAACAGATTGAATGTATCAAAATGGAACTTACAGAGCCTGATGCTTCCGGCCGTCGTGGGGTAAAAGCTGTTGAAGGCAGTAAATATCTGATGGATGTTGATGGTGTTATTATGGCTATTGGCACAAGCCCTAATCCTTTGCTGAAAAACAGCATTATGGGCATTGAAGTAAACAGACGCGGTGGTTTTGTAGTGGATGAAAATATGAAAACATCTGTACATAATATCTGGGCAGGCGGTGACGCTGTAACGGGTTCTGCCACTGTAATCGAAGCAATGGGTGCAGGTCAGAAAGCTGCTAAATCTATTCTTGAATATCTTAAATAATAAATCAACTGTGGGTATATCCCACAGCTGATTTTCATATATTTGACTAAAAGGAGGACGTCAGATATGTGGCAGAGAGAAGATATCAATGAACCTGTAGATAATAAATTGCAGGATGAATATATAAATATTATCAAAAAATCCAATATTGGAAATGAATCCAATATTTATCTTTATTTCCAGATAATGTTTATGACTGTTATGCTTGTTGTTTCATTTGTTCTGAAAAGTGGTGGTAATGACACTTTTGAATTTGCAAAAGAGAATTACAAACAGGTTTTTGAAAAGGACAATTTTGCTGAAAGTACATTTTCCTATAAAACATTTATAGAAGAAATGCAGAATGAACTTCAATACAGATATGGTCAGTTAATATCAGTATTCAATAATTTAAACAGTCAGGGCAGTGCTGATATATATCCAGATAATGTCAGTACAGAAAAAATAATTATTTCTGAAAAAGGTGTTTTACCGGCAAAAGGTTACATTTCGTCTTCTTACGGAATAAGAAAAAATCCTTTTAATTCTAAAGAAAAAGAATTTCATACCGGTATTGATATTGCATCAGCAAAAGGAACTTTTATAAAATCAGCTTTTGACGGTACAGTTATTTCAGCCGGAACCAACAATATAGCAGGTAATTTTGTAAGGATACAGTCCAGCGATAATATAGTCACACTGTATGCACATAATCAGTTTTTATTGGTAAAAACAGGAGATAAAGTTATAGCCGGTCAGGTAATAGCAACAATGGGGGACACAGGAATGGCAACGGGTCCACATCTTCATTTCGAGTTTATATATAACGGCACCAGATACAATCCTGTTTATGCAATTAACATATGAACAGCCTGTTTGTTTTTTCTGTTGTAATTTTTACAGGTCTGTTTTTTGACAGATTAAATATTTTTAAAATATATATTATATCTACAATCCTGCATGAATTGGGTCATATTTTTGCATATTGCTTATGTTTAAAAAAATGGCCACATATAGATATTTCTTTGTTTGGTTATAAAATGCAAAACAATGTTGTATATTGTAAAAATTATACTTTTATATTGCTCCGGGGACCATTTATAAATTTTTTAATTATTTTAATATCGCTGATTTTTCTCAATTCTAAAGCGACTTTAACAGTTTGTGTCTTTTTTTCAGTAAACTTAATTATATTTATTTTTAACATCTTACCTGTATACTTTCTTGATGGTGGGCAGGT
>JAFSCU010000016.1 GCA_017436575.1 Oscillospiraceae bacterium | reverse complement strand
TAGCCATAGTCATTGTATTTGCAATACTGATAGCTGAAACCAGCATGGCAATGCTGCCAAGACCGCCAAGAATAAGCTGAATCATCTGTGCCATATCCTTCATTTCATTGCGGTAGCTGGTCATTGAATATGTATTGTAGCCCAGGTCTTTTATATACTGTTCCACTTCTTCTACCTGCTCAATATCATAAACTTTTACAATGGCCTGTTCGTATTCACGCTTTTTATTCTTTGTATCGTCTTTGATGTCAGCCGCTTTTTTATATGCCTTTTCCAGTGCAATTACATCTTCCATATCCATAATCACACCATTGTAGGTTTCATAGCCTTTGGAGGCATCTTCTTTGATTATACCTACAACATTAATTTCATGGGATAATATTTCTTTTTCTTCCTGTGTGTTGGAATCCCAGGTTGTAGCCCTGAAAGAAATTTTATCCTTGAACACATCAACAAATGGGTCCGGTATTACACCGTTTTCGTCAGGAATAGGGTCGACCATATTGTTTGGCCACTGTTTGCGTGTATTCTGAAAATTATAGGCAAAATATTCACCTACAATGACAGTATATTCCTTGTCTTTTGAATTAGGAAATCTGCCTTCTTTCATTTCATAGCCAAACAGTTCCATAGCTTCACGGCGTATACCACGGATATTGCCCCATGCCTGATATTTATTGTTACTGCCGGAAGTAAAATTGGAACCATAGTTAAAATAGTACAACGGTGTGGCAACCTTTACATTTTCCAAAGCCTGAAAACTGTCTATAACATCATCGGTAATCGGGTCAACATCGCTGTTGCCTGACCAGTTGTAAACTTCAATCATAGTCAGGTCACCCATACCTGTCATCATATCATCAAAACTTTTATCCAGTGCAACACCTATTGAAACCATCATAATAATAGAGCAGGTGCCAATGATTACCCCCAGGACTGTAAGAAATGTACGGCCTTTGCGGCGTTTCAGGTTATCAAAAGACAATCTAATCAAATCAGATATCTTCATCTTCGTCCTCTAATTCTGCCAGTCTTTTTGCTTTCTGTTTCTTTTTCCAAAGGAAGAAACCACCTGCTGCAATCACTGCAACACCACCGATTACATATGGAACAAATGATGATTTTTCCACTGCCGGTTCAACAACAGGCATATCAATAACCGGTTCGTTCCACACAGGTTCTTCCATTACTTCGATAGTGAATTCTCTTTCCAGTGTGTACTGTGTGCCGGAAGCATCTTCGTATGTTACCAGCAGTTTGCCGTTTGCTGTGCCCATTTCTGAAGCTGTAAAGTCAAATTCGGCACTTGCTGTGGAACCAGGCATAATATTGCCCAGGAATTCCACATCGTATGCTGTAAGAGTATCACTTACAAGTTCAGCAGTAACATTGTAAACTGTTGTCTTGCCTTTGTTTACAAGAGAAGCAGACATATAGCTTTCGTTTCCCATAAACATTTCCATATCGTTGAACATATTCTGGATTTCAAAACGTGTAGGCTGCTGAACATTGATGGAAATGTCCTGCTGGGAAGTAAACTGTGTGCGGCGACCGCCAACAAAGGCTTCGAATGTGTAAATCAGCTGAACAGGCAGTGATGTAACATCATTTGCCACACCTTCTGCAATGAGGGAGAATGTATGATCGATTGTACCGCCTTTTCCAACTTTACCGATAAGTACCTGACTGTTGCCGTTTGCCAGAGTGATGCCCTGTGGCAGTACAATTTTCAGTGAAACATTGTCAAGGTCAAGATTTGTGCTGGTGTTTGTAGCTGTTGTAACAAGAGCAAAAGGTTCACCAATAATAGCAACCTTGCCATAGTTTGCATTGTTGAGAATGATTGTAGGTGCAGGCACATCATCTGTAGCCTGTGAAACTGCCAGCTCCAGTGTTGTATGTGGATAAGGCAGTGGCATATTATTGTCTGTGTTTGTACCGTTCTGACCGGTGTAGCTTACACCAAAGGCCATTGATGGTGTACCGCCCAGATATGTAACATCTCTGAATGTGACTGTGTAGGACAGAGCCTGATATGTCTGGTCCTGCGTATTTGCCACTGTTACAGGATTTCTCATTTTTACATCAATAACTGCTGATGAAGGAATGGAGAATGCACCCTGTGCCAGATTTATGTGAATTCTGCCTGTATTCTGACCTGCCGGCACACCAAATTCATCAGCTTTTATTCTTTCATCAATCACAGAAACAGAAAGAATGATTTTTTCACCAGGTGTTACCTTTGCAAGTGGGCTGCCAAGAGAGTCTACAACCCGGTAGTTTGCTATATATATATTGTCGTTTGTTGCAACAAAGGCCGGTGTTGGCTCTGGTGTAGGATCAGGTGTAGGCGTTGGCTGCGGAGTTGGTGTAGCCTGTGGTGTTGGTGTTGGAGTTGGCTCTGGAGTAGCTGTAGGCTGTGGGGTTGGTGTTGTATCCCCTGCAGGTTCCTGTGTTGGCTGTGCGTCTGTTACCACAGTATCAGAAACAGCTGGTGTTTCACCATCAGTTGCATAGGCAGATACAGCCGCAAAATCTGCAAGCATACTGCCTGCAATAACAACAGCCATAGCTGCTGAAATTACTTTTTTCAATATTACTCTTTTCATAATTCTATCCTTTACAGTTATTGCCGTTCTGCCCGAAGCTGAATGGCTGTTTGATTTTCTTCCTGTGACCGCTGCTGTGAAATAAGCATATCCTCTTCCAGCAGGCTTACGCCATTGCGCATATCACTGACAACCTGACCATCTTTCAGGGTGATAACCCTTGGTGCCAGTTTTGCCAGTTCAGGGTCATGGGTTACCATTACAAAAGTAATGTTGTTTTGTTGCGATATTTCCAGCAACATTTTCATAACCTGTTCTGTTGTTGCACTGTCCAGGTTACCTGTTGGCTCGTCAGCAAAAATAACCTTTGGTCTGCCTACAAACGCACGGGCTATACCAACACGCTGTTGCTGACCACCAGACATTTCACCAGGTTTATGGTTCATTCTTTCCCCCAGCCCCATATCTTTCAGTATTTTCTTTGCTTTCTTTTCCCTGATAGCTCTGTCTTCACCGCGGAAAAGCAGTGGGAACGCCACATTTTCCACTGCGGTAAGTGTAGGTAAAAGATTATATGACTGAAAAATGAAGCCTATGTTGTTCTGTCGGAATGCGGCCAGTTCTTTTTCTGTCATTTTGCTGACCAACTGACCATTTATTTTCACCTTGCCTTTTGTAGGCTTTTCCAAGCCGGCAAGCTGATTAAGCAAAGTGGATTTACCACTGCCTGAAGTACCAACTATACAGCAGAATTCTCCTTTTTCAATATGCAGGCTGATATTGTTCAGCGCCACAACCTTTTCCCCACCGACTTTATAGACTTTGCGTAAATTTTCTACTTTTATCATTTTTTCACCTTTAAAGTCAATGTCAAATGTTGTATTTAGTATATCACAGGTGATGACACAATTCAATTTATGTGGTACAATCAAATGTGAAAATTAAGAAAAAATTAAGAATCAAATTCAATATATTATACGATTTAAAAGGAGTAAATATTGCGTACCTTTTTATATATAATTTCAATGATTTTTATGGCTAACACCATAGTGCTGATAGGCAGGCGCAGTTTCACTCTGGGGCTGGCTATGATGTTTGGCATATCTGTTATTGCTTTTGCAGTAGCAAGATATTTTGATTTCTGGTATGATATTACCAAAAGCGGTATCGGCATGTATCTGAAATACATTGTTGTGTTTGGTTTGGTGTGTTTTATGTTTCTTTCCGCTTATGTATTGTCTTTTGCAAGAACAACTGTGAATTACAGCGAAGATGCCATTATTGTACTGGGCTGTGGACTGAACAGCGACGGTACCCCAAGCCATACACTGGAAAACAGACTGAAAGGCTGTGTGGAATACTGCAGGCAAAACCCAGACTGCTTTGTGGTAGTGACAGGTGCAGTAAGCCGTTTTGACAATATGACAGAAGCCGCAGCCATGAAGAAATATCTGGTTGAAAACGGAATTGATGCCAGCCGTATTCTTGTGGACGAAAAAGCTACCAGCACCAAAGAAAATTTTGAATATTCCCTGAAACTGCTGAAAAATATGGGATTGTGCGAGAAAAATATATGTTTTGTAACAAACTCTTTCCATATTTTCCGCGGCAGTCAGTACGCAAAGCAGGCAGGGTTTGAAAATATTACGGCATTGAGTGTAAAAACAGACCGGGCTGTGTTTCTTCCGGCTGTAATAAGAGAAGTATGTGCTGTAGCAGCACAGTTATATTTTAAATATTAATGGAGGTTTAAAATATGAAAACTTTATTTAAAAACGCTAACCTTATCAACGAACTGGGTGACGTGCTGACAAATCAGGACCTGTTGGTAGTTGACGGCAAAATTGCAGAAATCGGGGAAAATCTGTGCTGTGATGATGCTGAAACAATAGACTGTACAGACAGATTTATCACTCCGGGTTTTGCATCAATGCACAACCACAGCCCTATGAACATTTTCAAAGGCATTGCAGAAGATGTGCATATTGATGACTGGTTCAACAAGGAACTGTGGCCTTATGAAAGCAAAATGCAAGATGAAGATATCTACTGGGGTGCAAAACTTGCCTGTGCTGAAATGATAAACAATGGTATCACTGCCTTTGCTGACCATTATTTCAAAGGCCATCTTATTGCACAGGCCTGCCAGGAAACAGGTATCAAAGGTGACATTGCCTGGACAATCTTCGGTTTTGGCGGCGACTGCAGCGAAGAACTGGCATTGGCCACAAAATTCTGTGAAGATTACAAAAACGATGCATTGGTAAACCCAAGAATGGGACCTCACTCCCCTTACATGTGCTCTCCTGAAGTGCTGAAAGAAGTTATCGACAAAGCAAAAGAACTGGGTGTGGGTATTCATCTGCATATAAGTGAAACAAAAGCACAGGTTGATGCCAGCAAAGAACTGCATGGTGGCAAAACACCATTTGATGTAGTAAATGAAGCCGGTGGTTTCTCTCTGCCTTGCATCGTAGGCCACGGCCTTTGGGTAGAAGAAAACGACCTGAAATACCTGAATGATGATGTAGTGTTTGCGGTTTCCCCAAAAACATACACCAAACTTGGTATGGGCGATGGTGGTCTGTGGAAATACAGAAAACAGATAAACATTGCTGCCGGCAACGATGGTTCTGCATCTTCAAACAGTATTGATGTTCTGGAACAGATAAGAATGTTTGCTTTGTTGGGCAAATGGTATGACAATGCTGAAGATTTTACATTGAAAGAAATGTGGCAGTATCTGATGGCAGGTCATAAATATCTGAATTTCAACAGCGGTAAGCTGGCTGTGGGCTATGCTGCCGACCTGAATATCTTTGACCTGAACACAGTTTCCACTGCACCTGTTTACAATCCATTGGCTGCAATTATCTATTCTGCAGTGCCAAGTGTGAATATTACAGATGTTATGATTGATGGCAAATTTGTAAAGAGAAACGGTAAACTTGCCTTTGACGAAAAAGAAATCATCACCAATGCTTCAGCCTGTGCAAAAGAAATTTATGCAAGAGGCAGAGGTGTAACTAAACTGTATTTTTAAGAGGTTGTTATGATAAGATTTTTTGAAGCAGAAGATAAAAAAGAAATTTCCCTGCTGGCAGCTGACTTTTTGGGTGAAGATTTCAACAAAGAGGATTTTGATGTTCTATTTGATGAAATAGTTGACGGCAGTCAGGATGAATGTGGCATTGCTGTACTGCATGCCGGTGAATATCTGGGCTACTGTCTGGCACATGTTACAGAAGAGGAGTTCATTATTCATCAGCTTTATATCAAACCACGGTTCCAGAAAATGAAGGTTGCACCACAGGTGTTTGACTTTATTGATGAGCATTTTCCAGAGCACAGACGCCAGGCTTTCGTGCCAAAGAAAAACGAAATTGCTCTGGGCGTATTTTCCAAACGCGGTTATGATATAATCATTATGTAAAACATTGTTTTTCTTATAAAACAAAGCAGAGTATTTGATTTTTAAATCAATACTCTGCTTATTATTATTTTATTAAAATAACCTTGTCATCAGTATTGTATGTAAAGCTGATACGCTTTACAACACTTATTCAGGTAATTTTGAATAATCCAGCTGCGCATAGTCTGTAACATACTGGTCCGCAAGTTCTTTCAGCTGTTTTTCACCTTTTTCAGTCACATCATACATAGCTACTGTGTAAAAACCTGCTGCTTTTGCTGTGGATGCAGAATATAACGCATCTTCAAAAACAGCTACTTCTGATGGTTTTTCTGCACCAAGTTCTCTCATACAGTGCATAAATATTTCCGGATTGTTCTTTTCCATACCAAACTGGCGGCAATGAATTGTAAACTGGAAATATCTGTCCAGGTTAAATCTCTGCAGCAGTGGTTCCATAATAGCTCTGTCTGTAGATGAACAGATACACATTTTTACACCTTCTGAAAGGAACTTATCCAATAACTGTTTTGCGCCTGGTTTGAACTGAACATCTTCTGCGTATTTACGCATCATAAAATTGATACCCCACTGGTGGAATTTTTCCGGTGTAAGCTCGAAACCATATTCCTTATTGAAAAATTCACACAGCACTTCAATCCAGTCACTGCCTATCCACTGTTCTTTTGACAATTTTTTTATATTTTCTTCTTTTATACCATTTTCCAGAAGAAAAGCTTTTTCAAAGCCTCTCCAATAAATCATAGACTCTACCAATGTACCGTCCAAATCAAAAATAGCATATCTCATAATCTTAATCTCCGTTGCATAATGTATTTTGCAGACCTATTTTAGCATAATATAAATAATCAGGCAACAAAAACAGGGGATTTCTCCCCTGTTTGTTTTAAAAATTATTTAAGCAGCTGTGGCAGAAGGCTTGGTGCGTCAAGATCTGCTTCAACACCCAGATAATCTGCAACTGTTGCACCGATATGTGCATAAGATTTGATTGTACCGATGTTGTAACCTTCTTTGATTTTTTTGCCATAAACAATAAGTGGCACACATTCTCTTGAATGGTCTGTAGATGGTGTACCAGGGTCACAGCCGTGGTCAGCTGTAATCATCAGGATATCGTCTTCTTTCAGCAGTGGCAGCAGGTCAGCCAACTGTTTGTCAAAGTCTGTTGCAGCCTGTGCGTAGCCATCAACATTGTTTCTGTGACCATAAACCATATCAAAGTCAACCAGGTTGATAAATGCCAGACCGTCGAAATCTCTTTTTGCCAGGTCAATAGTAACATTCATACCTTCTGTGTTGTTTGCTGTTTTGATTTTTTCTGTTACACCGTCACCGTCAAAAATATCGTAAATTTTGCCAACGCCAATAACGTCTTTGCCTGCTGCTTCCAGATAGTCCAGAACAGTTTTCTTAGGTGGTTTCAGTGAATAGTCATGGCGGTTTTTGGTTCTTGTGAATGCGCCTTTGCCTGTGCCAACAAATGGACGTGCAATAACACGGCCAACAGCGTGTTCACCTGATTCTGTCAACATATCACGGGCCATCTGGCAGTATTCGTACAGCTGTTCAACTGAAACGATTTCTTCGTGTGCTGCAACCTGGAAAACAGAGTCAGCTGATGTGTAAACAATCAGGTCACCAGTTTTCATATGTTCTTCACCATAATCATCCAGAACCTGTGTGCCGGAATATGGCATGTTACACAGAACTTTGCGGCCTGTCATTTTTTCATATTTTTCCACTACATCTGCAGGGAAACCATTTGGATAAACAGGCAGTGGTTTATCTCTTTCTACACCGGAAATTTCCCAGTGACCGATAGTTGTATCTTTGCCGTTTGAAGCTTCGATAATTCTGGCATAACTGGCTTTTGGTGATTCTGCTTTTTCACCTGCTTCAACATCATCTATGTTAAAGAAGCCCAGACTGCCCATTACAGGCATGCTGAAATTAGGGCTTTTGGATATAGAAAGAAGTGTGTCACTGCCTTCATCGCCAAACTTGGCAGCATCTGGTGCTTTACCTATACCAAAGCTGTCCAGAACAATCAGGAATACTCTTTTGCTCATTGTAATTCTCCTTATATGTTTATTAAAATTGCTGTGCATATTTAATTTTATTATACAACTTTTTAGCTATTTTGCATAGTATCTATTTAACACAAATTTTGGAAGAATTTATGAGTGAAAAGTACATATTTTCCACTTTTTACAACTATTTTCTATGGAAGAATAAAATAAATACAGTTATAATAGATACAAATAGTTTGTTATTAATTAAACAATCTAAAATTGTTTTGTATACATTAGGGGGAATTATTATGAGAAAGACTAAAATTATCTGTACACTTGGTCCTTCCACAGATGATCCAATTATTATGAAAAAACTGATGAAAGAAGGTATGAACGTTGCACGTTTCAACTTCTCTCACGGTACACACCAGGAACATCTGGACAGACTGAAAATGGTGCAGAGATGCAGAACAGAACTGGGCCTGTGGGTTGCAACAATGCTGGATACAAAAGGCCCTGAAATCCGTGTAGGTTTGTTTAAAGATGGCCCTATTTATCTGAACGAAGGCGACAGATTCACACTGACAACTGAAGAAATCGAAGGTACAAAAGAAAAAGCACATGTAAGATACAAAGATTTCCCAAGAGATGTTGTGGTTGGCACAAGAGTTCTGTTTGATGATGGTCTGATTGAATCCATCGTTGAAGAAATCAACGGCGAAGAAGTTGTTGTTAAAATCATGAACGGCGGCAAACTGTCCAACAACAAAGGTATCAATGTACCTGATGTAAAACTGTCTATGCCTTTTGTAAGCGAAAAAGACAGAAACGATATTATTTTCGGTATCGAAAACGGCTTTGACTTTATTGCACTGTCCTTTACAAGATGTAAGGAAGACGTTCTGGAAGTAAGAAAGATTCTGGAAGAACACGGCTGCACAGATATGAGAATTATCGCCAAGCTGGAAAATGCAGAAGGCGTAGAAAAACTGGATGAAATTCTGGAAGTTGTAGATGCTATCATGGTTGCCCGTGGTGATATGGGTGTTGAAATTCCATTTATGGAAATTCCAAGACTGCAGAAAGAAATCATTCACAAATGTTTCAACAGCGGTAAACCTGCTATCACAGCAACACAGATGCTGGATTCAATGATTGAAAAACCACGTCCAACAAGAGCTGAAGTAACAGACGTTGCAAACGCTATCTACGACGGTACATCTGCAATTATGCTGTCCGGTGAAACAGCTGCAGGTAAATACCCTGTTGAAGCTGTAAAAACAATGGCAGCAATCGCTATAGCAACAGAAGACAACATTGACTATAACGCTGAACTGCGCGCAAGAGACTATGGCACAGGCCTGACAGTAACAGACGCTGTTGCACATTCTGCATGTTCAATTTCTATGGATATCGGTGCTGATGCTATTGTTACTGTAACACAGTCCGGTTATACAGCAAGAAATATTTCCAAATATCGCCCTGGTCTGCCAATCATCGGTTGTACAGATACTGAACAGGCAGCACGCCACCTGGCACTGTCCTGGGGTGTAACACCTGTACTGATGAGCACAGTTAGAAGCACTGACGAACTGATTGACCTGTCTATCGCAGCAGCTATCAAAGAAAAACTGCTGGAAGAAGGCCAGACAGTAGTTGTAACTGCCGGTGTACCTGTAGGCGTATCAGGTTCTACAAACATTCTGAAAGTTCAGACTGTTGGCAAAATCAGCCTTGGTCACCTGAAACTGTAATCCAATAACTGACTATAAAAGACACTGCCTGTGCAGTGTCTTTTTGTTTACAATATTTTTCTGTATTTTAAAAAAACAACTCACCCTATTCCCTACAATTTTCTTTTGCTGTTCTTTATTCACACTTCCCTGTCTTTATGAATACCATAACTGCACAGGAGGTATTTTATATGATTTATGATATTGTGAATGAAAATATTACTGAAAATATTATGGCAACAAATCCTGTATATCCCGGCACACCTTTACGTGTAGGCAGCAACGGCAGTAATGTGGCGATTATGCAGTCTTATCTGAACGCAATTAAAACAGGTAAATACTCTTCGCTGACAAGGCTGACTGTTGACGGTAAATTCGGTCAGGCAACACAAAGCACTGTTATACAGTACCAAAGGCTGAAAGGACTGTCTGCAGATGGAATTATAGGGCCAATGACCTGGAATTCCATTGTGGCAGATTACAACAGTCTGACACCTGTGGATCCCGATGTATACCCCAGCAGCCCACTGCGCCCCGGTGACAGCGGCCGGCAGGTTATGAATATGCAGACACGACTGAACAACATACAGCCTGTTTACACTGCTATCAACTACCAATCGGCTGATGGCAGATACGGTACAAATATGACAAATGCCGTACGTCGTTTTCAGGGGCAATTCGGACTGAAAACTGACGGCATTATAGGCCAGCAGACCTGGAATAAAATAGTGGCAGTATCCAAAGGTGTAACTGACAAAAACAACACTTCGGTTACATCACAGTACCCCGGATATGTGCTTAATACCGGAAGCCAGGGTGACAGTGTAAGATTTATACAGAGCTATCTGAATGCTGTAAACAGTTATATTGGCGCAGGCTGGCCAACCCTTACAGTAGACGGTATCTACGGAAATATGACAAAACAGGTTGTAAGAAACTTCCAGTCAAAATACAATCTGAAAGCTGACGGCATTGTGGGGCGGAACACCTGGGCATTTATTATAAGACGGTTCAATAACTCACTATAAAAAGAAAAGACCGCAAAAGCGGTCTTTTTGTTTGTAACAAATTACTAAAAACAGTGAGAACAAGTCTGTTTTATATGATTAAACACAAACTTTTCCACCTGCTATTGTAACATCAATATTCTGTGATATAATCAGTTTATATTTCAAAAACGAGGAGGCAGAAATATGAAAATCAAACTGATTAAACCAACTTATGACTGGGCAGATAAAATCTGGGCTTACAGAGAAGAGTTTGCATTGAACGGAGAAAGAGTACACGGGTCTGCCTCGCTTGGGGAATACAATACTTTTGACGAATGGTTCAAGGATGTTGTGAATAATTCCTGTGAAGAAACAGTGGCAGATGGCTGGGTGCCATCTACTACGCTGCTGGGTGTTGATGAGGATAACAATATAGTTGGTATGATAGATATCCGTCACAGACTGAATGATTATCTTCTGGAATATGCCGGACACATCGGTTACAGCGTAAGAAAAAGCGAAAGACGCAAAGGCTATGCCACACAGATGCTGGCGCAGGCATTGGAAATATGTAGAGATATGGGCATTGAAAAGGTGCTGATAACATGTGCAAAAGACAATGTGGCATCTGCTGCAACTATCCGCAAAGCAGACGGTGTGCTGGAAAACGAAGTGTATGAAGACGATGTGCTGACACAGAGATATTGGATAAATATTGAATAGTTTTGATGAGAACAGTTTTTCTGTTCTCATTTTTATTTAAAAACCTCTTGACAATATATATATATATATATAATTTTTATGGTAAAATTTTTTCATTTAAATAAAAGGAGGAATGAAAATGAAAAAATTATTTGCATTTATACTGGTGGCTGTGATGGCATTTTCAATGGTTGCTTGCGGCGGAGAAACAAACGAAGGCGGCGAAATCAGCGGTGAAGATGTTGCAGGCAATCAGTTTGTTGGCAAAGTTGAACAGGTTTTTGACTTTAAAGCACTGGGTAGTTATGGATTACCAGAACCTTCCTTCAGTTATTCCTATAAATATTACGAAGAAACCATGCAAGGCATGAGAGCTGACGGCGAACCTAATTTGTTGCCTAAATTTACTTTTGAAATAAACACTGACCGTACCAGCGCACACGAATATATGGGTGAAGTAAAAGCTGCAGGCTGGGCAGGTGATTTACCTGCACTTACAGAAAATGCAGGCGGTGCTTTCTGGTATGTATCGGAAAATGAAAATTACAAAATTAATATCACCTGGGAAGACACAACAGATACCGGTGAAATCACTGTTATCGACAAAACAAAAAGTTGTGTATGGGATGATAAACAGAGCATTTACGTTATAGATGGTGTCGAAAACTTTGATGAATATGCACCATACAAACACGCATAATAAAAATTTGGAGATACCAGTTGGTATCTCCTTTTTTTGTATACATTCATAGTGGGGTGCAAAGACACTGCCCCTGCTCATTTTATTACATATTTTCAATAATATCTCTTGCTACATGAACACCACTGGCAGAAGCGTGGGACAGAGAGTGTGTAATACCGCTGCCGTCACCGATGATGTAAAGGCCCGGATAACGGCTTTCCAGTTTTTCGTTTACATCTACTTCCATATTATAGAATTTTACTTCCACACCATACAGCAGTGTATCATCATTTGCTGTACCCGGTGCAACTTTATCAAGGGCATAAATCATTTCAATAATGCCATCCAGAATACGTTTTGGCAGAACAAGTGACAGATCACCCGGTGTAGCCTGGAGTGTAGGTGTGATAAATGCTTCTTCAATACGGCTTTGGGTTGAACGTCTGCCGCGGATAAGGTCGCCAAAACGCTGAACGATTACACCGCCGCCCAGCATATTGGACAGACGTGCAATGGATTCACCATATCCGTTGGAATCTTTGAAAGGCTGTGAAAAATGCTTTGCAACCAACAGGGCAAAGTTTGTGTTTTCTGTCTGCTTTGCAGGGTCTTCATAGCTGTGTCCGTTTACTGTAATAATGCCGTTTGTATTTTCATTTACAACAGCACCTTTAGGGTTCATACAGAATGTGCGCACTTTGTCACCGTATTTTTCTGTGCGGTAAACGATTTTGCTTTCGTAAAGTTCGTCTGTGATGTGAGAGAATACATCTGCTGGCAGTTCAACACGTACACCGATGTCCACACGGTTTGATTTTGTAGGAATATCCAGTTCCTTGCAAACCTTTTCCATCCATTTACTGCCGCTGCGGCCAACAGAAACTACACATTTGTCACAGATATATGCGGTATCTTTTGTATTTACTTTATAGCCGTCTTCTGTTATTTCAACTGTTGTTACAGGTGTATCAAAGAAAAAGTCTGCCCTGTCTTTAAGTTCTTCATAAATATTTCCAAGTACGATATAGTTTATATCTGTACCCAGATGACGTACAGAAGCATCCAGCAGATGCAAGTCGTGCTGAATACATTCCTTTTTAAATTTTGTACCTGCTGTAGAATACAGTTTTGTACCTTTGCCGCCATATGCCATATTGATTTCATCAACATAATGCATCAGGTCAATGGCCTGTTTTTTGCCGATATATTCATACAATGTGCCGCCAAAGTCATTGGTAATATTGTACTTGCCGTCAGAAAATGCACCGGCACCGCCAAAACCGCTCATAATTGAACAGCTTTTGCAGTTTATACAGCTTTTGATTTTGTCGCCGTCAATAGGACAGTGACGTTTGTCAAGAGAGTGGCCCGCTTCAAATACAGCCACTTTCAACTGTGGATTCTTTCTTGTTAGTTCGTATGCAGTAAAAATACCACCGGGGCCTGCGCCTATAATAATTACATCATATTTCATATTTTACCTCCAGAAAAATAATCGCAAAAAAATATGGTTGACCGCAAGAATTTCTTGTAGTCAACCATTTACGGCGGTTGGTAGAAACACCCATCCCTATTATGGGCTTATACAAAGGTTTACTCAAAAACCTTGAAAAGTATACCACAATAACCGCTCACAATCAAATAGAATTTTATCGAATACTTTTGTGAAAGTTATACAACAATTACAAAACTCTGACAATTGAATTCACTGTAAAATCTTTCAGCTTTTCGTTCAGCCGGTTTTCTGTAATTTTTTCTGTGATAAATGCTGTGCTTTCTTTGATATAGATGATTTCTGCGGTTTCAAATGCATTTTCCACTTTGTCAGCCTTGTCTGATACATTTACATAGAACTGCATAGGCACATCTTTGTAATCTGCCACATTTTCAGGCTTTTCGTCTTCCCAGGCAGGATAGATTGTACCGTCTGCGCAAACGCATTCCACAATATCATTTACTACTGCGCTGGCTGTTGGCAGGCTGCCTGCACCTCGACCATAAAAGGCCATAAGTCCTGCATTGTCTGTTTCCAGCTGTGCAGCATTGAAAACATCGTTGGCGGCATAGAGTATGCCCTGATTGAACACAACGTGTGGGGCGGTCATTATAAACAGTTTATTATCTTCTGTACGTTTAGCAACACCCAGCAGTTTAATTGCACCACCAACCAGTTTCAGGATATCCACATCTTCAATTCTTACATTTCTGATGCCTTCTGTATATACATTTTCAGGCAGGATATGATTGCCGTAGATAATATCAGCAAGTATACAGATTTTGCGGCAGGTATCAATACCGTCAACATCGGCTGATGGGTCTGCTTCGGCATAGCCCAGCTCCTGTGCAGCTTTCAGTGCCACATCAAATGACTGTTTTTCATCAATCATTTTTGTCAGGATATAGTTTGTAGTGCCGTTGAGAATACCGGCTATTGAGTGGACTTTGTTTGCTTTAAGGCAGTTTCTTACACCGTGAATAACAGGAATTGCACCGCCTACTGCTGCTTCAAACATAAAGTTTATGTTTTTTTCATCTGCTATATTCATCAGTTCAAAACCGTGTTTTGCTACCAGTTCCTTGTTGCTGGTCACTACACTTTTACCGGCCAGTAAAGCTGATTTAACATATCTGTATGCCGGTTCTGTACCACCGATAGCTTCAACAACTATTGAAATCTCTTCATCGTTTAAGATTTCGTCAAAACTGTATATAAACTTTTCTTTGTAATCTACGTCATAATCGTGGCGCACCAGAACAGATTTCACTTCTATCTGTTCACCTGTCAGTTCAAAAAGCTGGTCAGCCTTGTTTTTAATTACTTTCACTACGCCTGTGCCTACTACACCGTGACCTAAAAGAGCAATTTTCACCATTTTTATCTCTCCTGTAATTTAACGAATTTATTATTTTTATAGTACCATATCAACTGCATTAAGGCAAACTGTTTTTATTTCATTCTGAAAATTACAGGTTTTACTTCATTATCAAGGGCTGCAAACTGCCAGCCATCTTCCTTTAAAGTAATTATGATATTTTCAAGAGCCTGTACTGTGGATTTTTTGGATGTGGAATCATGGAATATTATTATAGCACGGCTTTTGCCTTTGCAGCCATTGATTACACTATTGTAGATTGATGTTGCATCTTTACCCCGGGAACTGTCATTGCTTTCCACATTCCAGTCAAAATAGATATATCCCCTGCGGCTCATTTCCGCCACAATATCGCGTCTGGTGGCGGCATTGTAGTTGTTTACACTGCCACCGGGAAAACGGTATATTTCAGGTTTGTAGCCGGTGTTGTCATAAATATAGTTATAGCATTTGGTGAAATCATCAAGATATGCGTCAACTGACCGGTATATTTCATTGTATTTGTGGCTATATGAATGAACGCCTATTGTGTGTCCTTCTTCCACTGCCCTCTTCATAAAAGGAATATACTCATCCTTTGTTTTTATTACAAAAAATGTAGCTTTAATATCATATTTTTTAAGTATATCCAATATTTCCTCTGTGCGGGGACTGGGGCCATCGTCAAATGTAAGATAAATCATCTTTTTCTCCTGGGTTTCATTGGTATTTACAGCTTGTAAATCATCAATGGAATATGGTGAAAACACAGGTGAATAAGTGTCATAATAGTCCAGCTGGTAAGACAATTTGTTTATCTGCCTTGCGTATTCACCAGTTAAATCCTGTTGTACTTTTCCGCCTGACTGCCATACACAGACCATGAATACAATTATATAAAATGTAAGCCGATATGCCTTGCTTTTCATAAAACCACCTCTGTAAATTTTATGTAATGCCAAACAGAATTATACAAAATATGTTGCAATAAAATGTAAATATTTGTATAATTAAATTAGAATAATTATATGAGGTTAGTTATGAAATTACTTGAACAGCGCATCCTTCAGGATGGTATCGTAAAAGAAGGCAATATTCTGAAAGTAGACAGTTTTCTCAATCATCAGATTGACGTTAAACTGATGAATGAAATCGGCAAAGAACTGAAAAATATTTTTGGTCATAAACCTATTACAAAAATTCTGACAATCGAAGCATCAGGTATTGCCGCTGCCGCTATTGCAGCACAGTATTTTGATGTGCCTGTACTGTTTGCCAAAAAAGCAAAAAGCCAGAACCTTGATGGCGACCTGTACACCAGCGTTGTTCGTTCATTTACATACGGCAAAGATTACACAATCACAGTTTCTAAAAAGTTCCTTAACGAAAATGATCATGTGCTGATTATCGACGACTTTCTGGCAGTAGGCAGTGCGATGAAAGGCCTTATCGACGTGTGTGATCAGGCAGGTGCAACTGTGGAAGGTATTGGTATCATGGTAGAAAAAGGCTTCCAGGAAGGTGGCAAATATCTGCGCGAAGCAGGCTATGACCTGCACAGTATGGCAATCATCGAAAAGATGGAAGGCACAACCATTACTTTCAGACAGGAGTAATTTAACGCGTAGCGTTTTTTAATATTTTGAGGTATTTGGAGGTATCTTATGAAAGTTTTATTTATCGGCAACAGCCACACATTCTACAATGATATGCCACAGATTTTTAAAAATATCTGTACCGAAAAAGGCAAAGATGTAGAAGTTGCAATGCAGGCATTCGGTGGTAAAACATACGGCTGGCACTATGGCCAGATGACAGAACTGCGCTTTGCACTTCTTCACGGTGGTTTTGACTACATTGTAATGCAGCAGGCTGCACATTCACCTTGTCCAGCCAAAGAAGAAACACTGGCAGATGGCGGCAAAATCATTGAACTGGCAAGAAAATGCGGAGTAACACCTATCCAGACAATGCCATGGGCTGAAAAGAGAGACCCTGACCATCAGAAAGGCATGTACGACATCTACAATACTCTCAGCGAAATGTATGGTGTAAAACTTGCATACGCAGGCAATGTGTTTGAAGATGTATTCTACAACTATCCTGAAATTGATATGTACTGGAAAGATGGCGAACACGCTTCTCCATACGGCTCTTATACAATCGCTATGGCTGTTTATGCAGCTATTTTTGGCGAAAGTGTAAAAGGTCTGGCACCAAACAGCTATAACACATACCCAGTAACAGATGAAGGCTGGGCAGCTATCAAAGATGCCTTTGCAGCACTGGGCAAAGACCCTAACAATGCTGAACTGCAGGCAAAAGCAAGTGCACTGTATAAAGAAAATGTAAGTGTTGTAATGGATAAAGAAGAAGCATTCTTCCCTCTTGACCCTGAAAAAGCAGCTATTCTTCAGGAACTGGTTGACAAATACTCACTGTAAGTAAATAAATAAAAACGGAGCAGGTATCCCCTGCTCCATTTTTTATCTTTTCATATCTTCCATTTTGTCCATCATATCATCCATCATATTCCGGCCCGCACGGGCTACTTTTTTACCTGTGCGTCTGACTGATTTAACTGCCTGCTGTGCCTGTCTGTTATCTGACACATAAACCGCACCTGCCATTGTGGCCACTGCGCCCACTGCGGCACCGATGGCCATATTTTTTACTGCTTTCATCATTCTGTTGTCCATTTATATCACCTCATTTTTTCAGTGATATTATTGTGTCCCGCTGTAAGCAGTATATACAAAACCGGTAAATATTACCGCTTTTTGCTTTTTCTCTTTATGTAAACTCTGTATACTAACCATGCCACTGCAACACCCAGTGCAAAAATACCCACATAACAGCCGATAAAAAATGCCCCCAGCTCGTGCCAGCCATGATGTAAACCTGAAAAATTAAAAAACATATCCACAGAAAATACAATACCTGCAACTGATATATAGGTCGGAATACGTCTGATAAACCTGCTTTTTACTTTAAAACACAGTAAAAGTTGTATCAGAAAAGACGGTATGGAATAAACGGTAATCCATAGTACAGTGTATAAAAAATCAGACATAGTTTCACCTTTTGCGCCAATAATTATTACTCAGTTATTTATTTTATCCTATCACAAAAATTATTAAGAATCAATTAAGACCGCAAATTATCAATTATTGACTAAAAAACCTATATAGAGTATTATATTTATGAATTATTTTCTTAAATATGAACAAATTGTTAACAAATTAATTTTTCAATTTTTTTATATTTAACATTATATACATTAAAAACAATGTATATTTTATTATAATATTATTAAAGAGCAAGAGGTATTGTTATGACACCAAAAAAAGCTTTATGCATACATAGTTTTTCAACAATGGGGCGCAGCAGCACAGCAGTTATTGCACCTGCACTGGCTGCAAAAGGTATTCAGCCTGTTATGCTGCCAACAGTGGTACTGTCTACACATTATGGTATTACAGGCCCTATTGCAAAACAGGATATGACACAGTTTTGCAAAGACGCACTGGAACATTACAAGCATATGGGTGTAAGTTTCGACTGTGTGTTCAGTGGGTTCCTTTCATCAAAAGAACAGATGGACATCATCAAAGATGCCTATACACTGACTGAAAACGGCCTTAAACTGTGTGACCCTGTAATGGCTGACCACGGTAAACTGTATTCTTCAATCACAGATGAACTGGTGGAAGGTTTCAAGGAACTGTGCCGTTATGCTGACCTGATTACACCAAACCCAACTGAGGCACTGATTTTGCTGGGCAGGGATTGTAAACAGGAAATATTCACAAAGGAAGAAGCAAGTGAAATTGTTTCCAGCCTGGGTGAAATGTATGCAGATGTTATCATTACCGGAACAAAATTTGCCGACGGCAGTGTGGCTTGCACAGGTTATGACAAAGAGAAAAAAGAAGTTTTCTTTATTCCGCTTAACTATCTGCCTGTTTCTTACCCTGGTACAGGCGATCTGTTCGGTGCCTGTTTGTCTGCATTCATGCTGGATGGCAACGATTTGAAAACTGCCTGCGAAAAAACCGCACGATTTGTGGAAAAAGTGGTAGGCTATACCTATCAGTCAGGTGATGAAACAAAATTTGGTGTACATATTGAACCTATGTTGAAATACCTTATAGACTAAGAAAAGGCGTGTGAGATTTATGAAAAAAAATAAAGTAAGACAGTTTGCATTCATTGGCGTTATGGCCGCACTGGTATTTGTTACCACAAACTTTTTAAGTATTAAAATTCCTGTTGGTGCCGGTCAGACACAGATTCATATGGGTAATGTAATGTGTATCCTGTCAGGCTTGCTGTTTGGGCCTGTTTCCGGTGGTCTGGCAAGTGGTATCGGCAGTATGCTGGTAGACCTGATGAACCCTGCATGGGCACCAGAATTCTGGATTACATTTATTAACAAATTTGTTATGGGTTTTGTTGCCGGTCTTATTTCACATATGGGTAAACAGACAAAAACTAAAAACATCATTGCAGCTGTATGTGGTTCAGTAAGCTATGTTATCTGCTATCTGGCCAAAAACTATATCCAGGAAGCTATTCTTATGAAACAGCCTATGGAAACTGTTAAAGCTATCCTGCTGACAAAAGCTGCAACCAGCTTTACCAACGCAATGATTGCTATGGTAGTATCTGTTATTCTGTTCAATATGTTGCAGCCAGCCCTTAAACGAGCACATCTCTTACAGGATTGATAAATTATGAAAACTATAAATATTGTACTGTTTCAACCACAGATTCCCCAGAATACAGGCAATATAGCAAGAACCTGTGCGGCTACAGGTGCAAGGCTCCACTTGGTGGGGCCTCTTGGCTTTGTATTGGATGATAAAAAATTAAAGCGCGCAGGGCTTGACTATTGGGATAAACTTAGTGTAAAATTATATGATAGCACAGAAGATTTCTATGCTAAAAACCCTGATGGTAAGTTTTATTATTTTACCACAAAGGGTCTTAACAAATATACTGATGTCAATTATCCCGACAACTGCTATATAGTGTTTGGCCGTGAAGACAAAGGTATAGACGAAGAAATTTTGTTCAACAATAAAGAGTCCTGTGTTAGGATGCCTATGCTGACCCATATCCGCAGTCTGAATCTGTCAAATACTGTGGCAATAGCAACCTATGAAATTCTGCGCCAGTGGGATTTTGAAGGTTTTGAAATCAGCGGTCATCTTACCAAGTATGACTGGGAGTAGATAAAATTGTATAATATTAAAATAATTACTGACTCCGGATGTGATATTCCGGTAAAGGCAAAACTGAAAAATGTGGAAATTCTGGGTTTTTACATCACTACAGAAGATGGTAAAAGCTATGAAGAAAGATATGATATTACCAATAAAAAATATTATAAAATTCTTGAAAGCTGTACCAACATTCCAAAAACAGCACATATTACAATGATGCGCTATGGTGAAAAGATTGAAGCATTGGTGCGTGACGGTGCAACAGATATTATCATTGTTACAATAAACAAAGGTGCATCCGCCACATACGATGCCGCTGTGATGGCAAAAACATTGTTTTTTGACGAAAACCCAGACAGCAAGGTTAATATCGAAGTGCTGGACAGTAACGCCTATTCTGTTGCCTATGGCTGGCCTGTAATGCAGGCCGATAAAATGATTGAGGAAGGCCTTACACCACAGCAGATTATTTCATATCTTAAAAGTGAATTTGCAAGAACACAGATTCTGCTGTCTGCATACACTCTGAAATTTATGAAAAAATCTGGCAGAATTTCTGCTGCTGCAGCTTTTGCCGGTGAACTTATGGGACTGAAACCAATCATTGTAATGGACCATGGTGATACAACTGTGGTACAGAAAGTGCGCGGTGATAAAATGGTTATCCCTGCGCTTATCAGACAATTCAAAGAAAGAACAAATGACCCGAAACACTACATTATCGGGTATACAGATGAAGAATACGGTAAAGAACTGTATTCTGCCTGTGAAAAGGAACTGGGTGTGCCGCCTATGCTGGCTATAGAGCTGGGCAGTGCAGTGGCAACAAATGCCGGCAACCACAGTATCGGCATTATGTACTACACAGGTGAATAACGAACACAGAAGCCTTCAAAAGCTTTTCTTCTGTGCGTTTCCAAAGCTTTTCATACACAGACAAGTGCAGTGGAAAGTTTCCACTGCATTTTTATTTTAAATATATCGAGGCAAATATCCATGAAAAAAACAAACAATCTTTCCAAACAGGCTATGATAGCCGCACTTTATACAGTAATCGGTTTTGTGATGGCACCACTGTCATTTGGTGCGGTGCAGGCAAGGATAAGCGAAGCTTTGACATTGTTGCCTGTGTTTGGTATAGCAAATGTATGGGGCGTTACAGTAGGCTGTTTTCTGACAAATCTGATAGGTCTGGCCACCGGGGCAAATATACTGGGAAGTCTGGATATAATATTTGGTACAGTTGCCACATTGGTGGCAGGCTTACTGACATATATTTTCAGAAATATCCGATTTAAAGGTTTGCCAATACTCTCTGCCCTGCCCCCTGTTATTATCAACGCTGTTGTGGTCGGCTGGGAACTGTGTATAATGATAAACGGCAGTTTTCACCCTATAATTTTTACAGCCCAGGCTGTTTCAGTTGGCGTAGGACAGATAATCAGCTGTGGTATAGGTCTGCTGTTGGTAAGAATAATAGAAAACAACAAAAGATTAAAAGAAATAATGATGAGATAAAAATCCAGGTCGTTTGACCTGGATTTTTATCATCAATACCGCTGATATAATCTATTATATACAATCTTCCAATGAAACTATAGTTTCCATAAATAATTTAAAGTAATTCTCATCTGTAAATTTCAAAGCATCTTCTATTGCTTTATCAATAGTCTTCAGACTAACAGCTTTTTCTTCCATCGTTTCATTATTTTGAATGACTAATACAGCCATTATTTTAGCCATAGCAAAAATATAGGTCATAATTTGGTTTCTGTTTAACCTATTTTGCATTAAGGCCTCATCTATATGTTCAGTGGATGTTTTTTCATGCATAAAAACTGCTGTTATCTCACGGTCCCATTTAGAAGTACCATTTAAAACATCATTGACAGAATCTATAAACTCCTGTGGAAATTCAATATCGACATTTGCCCCGGCTTTTATTAACAATACCAGAGAATCTTTGAACCACTGCGGAAATTGCTTTTCTATAACTGTATCAGTAGTTTCTTTATTTTCTGTTTTCACGGAATCGTACTTTGCAGCGGTTTTTTCTCTTTTTTTGAAAGAATCATATTTGACCAGTATGCCTGCTTCATCTATTTCAAAAAAATCTGTGCATTCATATGATTCAAACCCAAAAGCTTTTAAACTCTTTTCACATTCATCAAAGTCTTCTTCTGTAAGAATAACGAGATTACCTTTACATTTGAACTTGTGATGATTCATTAGCCAGTTTGCAATATCAATTATAACTTCATCAAAATCTTTAACATTTATGATATGATGCAGTCTGTTATTTTCCACATCAATAATAAGCTTTATCCTTTCACGCTGTTCTATAGACAGAGCACTGGCCGGTAAATCTTTCAATTGCCAGCAATCCACACATTGCAACCGTCGTTTTATATACTCATCACCTTTTAATGCTAACTCTTTATCATTTTTTAAAATATTCAAAACAGATTTGGGACGGAGTTTAATAGGACCAAATTTCTTTGCTCTATATTCCGGACCTAAAACAATATCATAATAAGTATTGTTCTCGCGCAAGCCAAAATCCAATGCAATACGTTGTTCAGTTGAAAGGCCACATATAATATGACAACCAACTTTCATAATATCAAATAAATCTTCAAGTTCATACATAATAAATACCTCTTTTATAAGACTATTATAGTTTTATTATAATATCATACATATGATAGTCAAGCAAAAAAGCTATGGAAAATCCATAGCCTTTTATTGTTTTGATATTACTGTTTTTCAACCAAAGCGATGTAAAGTTCATCCAGCTGTTTCTGTTCGATTGTGTCAGGACAACCTGTCATCAGTTCGCTGGCGTTCTGTACTTTAGGGAATGCGATAACGTCACGGATGGAATCTTTTTTGCCCATCAGCATGCACAGACGGTCAAAGCCGTATGCCATACCACCATGTGGTGGAGCGCCGTATTTGTAAGCTTCAATCAGGAAGCCAAAGCTGGACTGCATTCTTTCTTCTGTGAAACCGAGAACTTTAAACATTCTCTGCTGCAGTTCAGGGTTGTTGATACGTATAGAGCCGCCGCCCAGTTCAACGCCGTTGAGAACCATATCGTATGCTTTTGCACGGCATGCGCCTGGGTCTGATTCAACTTTGTCAATGTCTTCATCTTTAGGCATTGTGAATGGGTGGTGAACTGCTACATAGCGGTTTTCTTCCTTGTCAAATTCAAACAGTGGGAAGTCTGTAACCCACAGGAAGTTGAACTGGTCTGGGTCGAACAGTTCGAATTTTTTTGCAATTGCCAGACGCAGAGCGCCAAGAGCAGCGTATACAACGCTGTTTTCCTCGCTGGCTACAACCAGGATAACGTCGCCTTTTTCAGCGCCGGATTTAGCGTGGAGAGCAGCAATTTCTTCAGCTGTAAGGAATTTTTCAAAGCTGGAAGATGTGGCATCAGCTGTCATACGTGTAAAGGCAAGTCCCTTTGCACCGTATGTTTTTACAACATCAGTCAGTTTGTCGATTTCTTTTCTTGTCAGTTTGTCTGCCAGGCCTTTTGCAACAATACATCTTACGCTGCCGCCGTTGTCCAAAGCATTTCTGAATACTGCAAATTCTGTGTTTGCAACGCATTCGGAAACATCACACAGTTTCATTTCAAAACGTGTATCAGGTTTGTCACTGCCGTAATCGTCCATTGCTTTCTGGTATGTCATACGAGGGAATGGTGTTGGAACATCAACATCCAGCACTTCTTTGAAAGCCTTTTTGATAAAGCCTTCGTTCATTGTCTGGATATCAACTTCGTCAACATAAGCCATTTCAACGTCAATCTGTGTAAATTCAGGCTGACGGTCAGCACGCAGGTCTTCGTCACGGAAGCAACGTGCAATCTGAACATATCTGTCAAAGTCAGACAGCATAAGCAGCTGTTTGTACAGCTGTGGTGACTGTGGCAGAGCAAAGAATCTGTTTGGCTGTACGCGGGAAGGAACAACGTAGTCACGGGCGCCTTCCGGTGTGGATTTAACCAGGATTGGTGTTTCGATTTCTACGAAATCGTTTGCATCAAAATAGTCACGGGCAATTTTTGCCAGTCTGTGACGGAGCAACAGACCTTCGTGTGCATTTGATCTACGCAGGTCAAGATAACGGTATTTCAGACGCAGTTCGTCATTTACATTAACATTATCTTTGATTTCAAAAGGAGTTGTATCTGCTTTTGAAAGGATTTTCAGTTCTTTTACAAGAATTTCAATTTTACCTGTAGGGATATTGTTGTTTGGGCTTTCACGAAGTGCTACAACACCTTTTGCCATAACAACATATTCTGTTCTGAGAAGCTTTGCTTTTTCAAAAGCATCTCTTGGACATTCGTCATTGAAATTGAGCTGGATGATACCTTTTGTGTCTCTTACGTCACAGAAGATAACAGCACCCAAGTCTCTGCTTTTTGCGATATAACCTGCTACTACAACTTCCTGACCTACCATTTCTTCGGTCACGCGTGTAGAATAGTGGGTTCTGCGCATATTACCCATTGTTTCCATAGTGTTTACCTCTTTTATTTAAGCTGTTCTCTGATAGGTTTTGTCAGATCCAGAGTAATCTGTTCTTTTGTAAGCATATTTTTTGCAACAGCAGACTGATTTGCAACTTCGTCATCACCCAGTACAACTGTGTAAATTGCTTTGATCTTGTCAGCATATTTCATCTGTGCTTTCAGGCTGCGGCCCATAAGGTCAGACTGTGCGCGCATACCTTCTGCTCTTGCTTTTTCAGCCAGTGTAAATGCGTAAACCTTTGCAGCTTCGCCGATGTTTGCAAAGAAGATTTCCGGTACTGAATCTTCGCCCAGTGAGATGCCTTCAGCTTCAAGAGTCAGCAGCAGTCTTTCCAGACCCATGCCAAAGCCAACTGCAGGCACGTGGTTGCCGCCTAGTTCTTCAAACAGACCATCATAACGGCCACCGCCGCATACTGTACCCTGTGAACCGATACCATCATATACAAATTCAAATACTGTTTTTGTATAGTAGTCAAGACCACGAACAATTTTTGTGTTAATCTGATAATCTACGCCCATTGCGTCCAGTGTCTTTTTCAGGCCTTCAAAGTGGTCGTGACATTCATCACACAGGTGTTCGATAACAACCGGTGCATTTTTTGCGATAGCTGAACATTTTTCTTCCTTGCAGTCCAGCAGACGGAGTGGGTTCTTTTCAAAACGTGCTTTACAGTCTTCACACATACCATCAATATGCTGTGCAAAATATTCTTTCAGTTTTTCGTGATACTTTGGACGGCAGTTTGGACAACCGATGGAGTTGATGTTCAGTTTAACTGCTGTAAGGCCCAGTTCTTTAAGAATTCTTGCGCCTGTTGCAATTACTTCAGCGTCAGCAGTATAGTCCTGTGCGCCAAAAAGTTCGATGCCCAGCTGATGGAATTCACGCAGACGGCCAGCCTGTGGTTTTTCATATCTGAAACAGCTGAGAATATAGTAAGCCTTGAGAGGCAGACCTTCGTTCAGTATACCTTTTTCCAGGACTGAACGCACTGTTGATGCTGTGCCTTCAGGGCGCAGTGTGATGCTGCGTTTACCTTTGTCTTCAAAGGTGTACATTTCTTTGTTTACAATGTCAGTAGTGTCGCCAACGCCGCGCAGGAACAGTTCTGTATGTTCGAAAGTAGGTGTTCTGATTTCTTTAAAACCATACTGGTCAACTACTTCTCTCAGTTTGTTTTCCAGCAAAAGCCATTTATAGCTTTCGTATGGAGAAACATCCTGTGTGCCGCGAGGGCCTGTGATTTTCTGTGCCATAATACTTCTCCCCTTTGCATAATTCAAAAAATTATACAAATTCATTATTAATATCTTCTGTAAATTTTACCACAAAATACGGCTGTACGTCAACACAGTACAGCCGCAATAAAATAATTATTTAACAAATCATTTGATTTCTTCATTTGCAACCAATATTTTACCGCCTTCATAATCCAACCAGAAAAAGCCTGTGGTTTCACTGCCGTCTGAATGAGTAATTTCATAATCAAATTTGATATAATCGTAATCCTGATGCCAGCCGATAAAATCAAGAGAAAGCTTTTCCCCTGCCTGATAATCCAAACGCTGTGAATCTTCCGAAAGGCAGGCTTTCTGTATATCTTCATTTATATTATGTATGAATTCTTTTTCTATATTGAATACAGCAAAAGTGTTTTTTCCGCTGTGTTTTCCCTGTACCATAAGGTATTTATTGTCATAGGAAAACCCCATTTTCTTAAACCGGCTGCCACTGGTGAAAGTGGGGCAATCATTTACTGTAACTCTGTAGTTACCTATGCCTTTGCCAGCAAGCGTCCATCTGGTTCTATCGTGGGAAAATTCAATTTCAAAAAACAATATTAATATAAGCGACCAGCACAGCAAAAGGCTTATAATCATTTGTTTTGCTCTTTTCATTTAAAACCCCACTTAAAACACTGCGATGATTCACTTTTACTGATGGATATATACAGCTTTTTTCCGATTGTAATCGATTGCGGTATTGCCTGCATATTCTTCCCCGCCGGCAGTAATTACAGTAAATGTGAAACAGATATTGTCTTTTTCTTTATCCCAACTGTCAAATTCAAGGGTTATTTTATCATCAGGCTTTATTTCTATAATATCATTGCCGCGTAAAATCCATTCCGCCATAATATTAAAATCATCATATATCAGATAATGCTGGGATGAATCGGTTACAAAATTTGTATCAAAGATATACATCTGATAATCTGTGCCGTTTTTTGCTCTGACCAGCAGGTATCTGCCGGATGGTGAAAAAGCCATATCTTTATATCGTGACCGGTCAAAAGCTGTTGATTTCTTTTTACCATCCATTTCAATGGAAAGGTGAAAACCGGAGCCAAGCAGTTCTTTTTTGGCCGTTGCCCTTGCCTGATTTGCCGGAGAATATGCGTTTGAAACAAACAGCATACGCAGCAGAATAATTCCAAGCAGGAAAACTGCATTGAATACAACAGAACTGTTCTGTTTTTTCTTATAATTTTCAATATATTCAGTCTGCTGATTATTCATACAATCACCTCTTTTTTAATTATAACATACACCATTTTCATTGACAATCCTTACTAATAAGTATACAATTCTTTATAAATTGTCAAAAAGGAATCTGATATGTCCGAAAAGAAACTTGCTTCTGATAATATAACCGCAAACACTTACCGGCAGGGACACATAGATGTGCTGGATGGCATACGCGCAGTTACTGTATTGATAATTGTGTGGTTTCATTTCTGGCAGCAGTCATGGATTATGCCAATTTACAAAAACATAAATCTTGACTGGATACCGAGAAACGGTGCGATTCTTGTGGATATGATGATTCTTTTGTCAGGATTCTGCCTGTTTCTTCCCTATGCAAAAGAAATGGTTTATGGCACAAAAACTGTGCCCGCAAAAGATTTTTACATAAAAAGAATAGCCAGGATTTTCCCGTCATATTATCTTTGTATTGCAATATGTCTGTTTTGTTTCGCTCTGCCTTTAAAAGAATATTCCGGCAGTGAATTTATGATAAAAGACCTGCTGGCACGCATCTTTTTCTTTTCAAATTTCTCTCTTGACACATTATTCGGCACAAAACTGAATGGCGCGCTGTGGACTGTATGTGTTGAAGTGCAGTTTTATATTTTATTCCCTTTTATTGCAAGATTTTTTCAGAAAAAACCAATAGTCACATACACTATTATGGTTTTGATAAGTATTGCAAGCTGTGGAATAATCAATATTAATTCGATCAATATCAACACATGGCTATATGCACATAACAGCTTTACATACAGCTGTGTATTTGCCAATGGTATGCTGGGCGCCTGGATATACATCGCCATTGCAAAGTATTTAAAACAAAATAAACTGCTGGATATAACATCTGCAGTATTGGCAGTTACAGGATTGTATTTGTATAAACTGATGTGCCATAGCCGTATGCAATCAGATGATATATACAAATGGCAGATTGACAACAGATTTGCACTGTCACTGGTTTATCTGCTGATAGTATTCAGTATTTTAATGGGGCAAAGGATTTTTAATCCTCTGCTGGGTAATAAGGCTATGAGATTCTTTGCAGGTATTTCATACAATCTGTATATCTGGCATCAGTATATTTCTGTAAAGCTGAAAGAATTCAGGATTCCGTACTGGGAAGGTACAGTGGCACCAAACCAACTTAATGACCAGCCCTGGATGTGGAAATATCTGATAATATGTATTGCAGTATCTTTACTTGTGGCAGTATTTATGACTTATTGCGTGGAAAAGCCTGCTGCAAAATTTATATTGGACAAGGTGAAAAAATGAACAGTTTTATTATTAAAGACAAAAGTTTTTATCAGAAGCTGTTTGCCATTGCCATACCAATGGCTGTACAGAATCTGATTAACATCGCTGTAAACCTGCTGGATACAGTTATGTTGGGTCAGCTGGGCGAAGTGGCAATGAGTGCTTCCAGTCTGGGTGGACAGCTGGGGTTTATGTATATGATTATAAATATGGGACTGACAGCCGGTGCCAGCGTACTGACCAGCCAGTATTGGGGCCGTGGAGACACTGATGCCATAAGAAAAACAATGAGTATGACATACAAGATTTCTCTTGCCCTGTCCCTTGTTTTTATGGCTGTGGCAATGGCTGTACCACAGTTTATTTTAAGCATATACACCAATGATGCCGAAGTAATTGTCAGCGGTGCAAAATATTTACAGGTAATTTCCATGACATATCTGCTGAGCGGTGTCACAATGACAACGCTGAATATGTTGCGCACAGTGGGTACTGTAAAAATTTCTCTGTATGTTTACGGCTCATCTTTCTTTGTAAATATATTTTTCAACTATGCGCTGATTTTCGGTAAATTTGGCTTTCCACAGCTGGGTGTGGTAGGTGCTGCTGCCGCCACAGTTATTGCCCGCTTTGTGGAAATGTGCATTGTTCTGCTGTATCTGCTGAAATATGACGAAAAAGTAAGATTCAGACCATCAGACCTGAAAAGTAAAATTGATAAAGAAGTATTTAAAATTTATATAAAATACGGTTTGCCTGTACTGTGCAACGAAATGCTGTGGAGTCTGGGCAACAGTGTGCTGTCTATTATAATGGGCCACATGGGCAAGGAATTCGTAGCTGCAAACAGTATATGTGGTGTAATGATGCAGTGTATTACATTTGCAACCCACGGCATAAACTCTGCCGCAGCTGTGCTGGCAGGCAACACCATCGGCGAAGGCAAATACGAACTGGCAAAAAAACAGGCACTTACCCTGTTTGTGATGAGTATCGGTATTGGATTCTTCACCTGTGGGCTTACAATCATACTGAAAAATCCACTGGTAAGTTTCTATAATATAACAGCCCAAACACAGGCTATTACCCTGGAAATGCTGAACGCAATGGCACTGGTAAATATTTTCCAGTCAGTAGCAAGTATAAATATGTTCGGTACTCTGCGCGGTGGCGGCGACTCCAAATTTGTTGCCGTAATGGACGTGGGCAGCATGTGGCTGTTATCCGTTCCACTAGGCTGGATAGCCGGGCTGGTAATGCACCGGCCGGCAGGTATTGTATATATCTGTCTGAAAGCCACAACCATATTTGAATGTTTTGCTGCAGCTTTCAGAATTTTATCCGGTAAATGGGTAAAAGATGTTACAAGAAGTGAAAAAGAACAGGCACGGAATTTATAATATTAAAGGCAGGGATTCTACTCCCTGCCTTTTAAAATGCAAGTTCAGCTTTACATATTGCAAAACAGGCTTGGTGGAATAAACCAGCTTGCCGTGATATTATTTTATCAGAAAATATCTTTAAATAAATTGAAAGGAAAATTACTATGAGTTTTGGAATTAATCTAAAAAAGGCAAGGACTGAAAACGGATATACCCAGGAGCAACTGGCAGAAAAGCTGGGTGTCAGCAGACAGTCTGTATCTCTGTGGGAATCAGACAGTGGTTACCCGGAAGTTGAAAAACTGCTGGATATTTCAGAAATATTGAACATTTCTCTGGATTGGCTGTTTTTTGACAGAGAAAATACTAAAATAAAAACACTTTCTTCTGATGGAAAGATAACAATTCATTCTCCAACGGAAAATGCAGTTGTACGATGCGACAAAGTTGCTGCATCACAGCAATTCAAAGGAAAGAAAAATGAGCCAGAATATGCTTTGTTCGCGGCAGACAAGGGCAACAGCTACTTTAATGGAGAAAACAGGACTATAATCGGCTGGTATAGAACCAAAGAGGATATTGCAAAAGAAACAGAAGAAATATATAAAGCTATTTCTGACGGCGAAAACAATTACACATTGAAATATGCCGTAAATGTAAACAGAAAAGGGCTTGTGATGCAAATTACAGAATAATAAAAATTCCCCTGCAGAAATCTGCAGGGGGATAATTTTGTATATGAAACTATCTCATATTTTTAGGATTGATAATGTTGCGCCAGTCAAGGTCGCCGCGTTCAAGACCATGAATAAGCACTTCGGCTGTGGCGATATTTGTAGCAACAGGAATGTTGTTTTCATCGCAAAGACGCAGGAGATTAGCCGCACTTGGTTCATTTGCTTTTGCAGTAATAGGGTCACGGAAGAACAGCAGCATATCGATTTCGTTGTACTGCAGGCGTGCTGCAATCTGCTGGTCACCACCCTGTGAACCTGCATAAAAACGATGAACTTTCAGGCCTGTAGCTTCTGCAACCATTTTACCTGTTACACCTGTGGCCAGAATATTATGCTTTGCAAGGATGCCGCTGTAAGCGATACAGAACTGTACCATAAGTTCTTTCTTTTTGTCGTGTGCAATAAGAGCAATATTCATTTTTCAACCCTCCAGTTATATGATTATCTGAATTTCTTTACCCATAATTCTGTCTGATATTGCGCTGAATATCAGTTTTTCCTGACTGCCCTGCAAAAGAGGAGTTCCGTTAATAGCGTTGACAGCAACCTGTCTAGACAGTGGAACAACCCCCAGAAGCTGAGCACAGACATCATCTATTACAGCATCAAGGTCTTCGATACCTGAAAATTTAAAAGTCTGGTCAGAAAATTTATTTATTATCAAACGTATGTCTGTAATGCCATTATTGTACAGTTCATCTGATACCAGACGGCCGTCCCTGACAGAAATAATATCAGGTGTAACAACTATAATCCCCATAACAGCCGATTTACATGCGGCATAAAAGGCATTTCCCAGCCCTGCAGCAGTGTCGATAATTATATAGTCAAAATCATTGTACAGACTGTCTGTAACCTGTCTGAAATTTGAAAAATCGGTATCATAGCTTTTGTATGGAGCGGCAATAATTGAAAGGTTTTCTGTCTGTGGGCTGGGTGACATTGCTTTATAAGCATCACATCTGCCCCGAAGAACATCGCCTATATCAAAAACAGCCTGCTGTATACCTGAAATAACATCAATACTGCGCAGACCGGCATCCAGTTCTATAAGCAAGGTTTTCTTGTTTTTCAGCGCCAGCTCGGTAGCAATATAGGTGGCAACTGTGCTTTTACCGGTGCCGCCTTTGCCGGAAGCTATCATAAGAACTGTGGCCATAGCCCCTCCGCATATAAAAAATGTTACGCCAGAAAATGGCAAACTCAAACAAAATAATACAATTAGCTTGTATTAACAGATAAAATTATACCATATACTATATTTTTTTACAATATTTTTACAGTTAAACGATGTAAAGTTTAGTCTTTGCACAATTTTTTATTTGTTGAATTGTGCAGACTGTCGCAGAGTTATCAACAATTGAAACTACTGTCCACGGGCTGCCTTTATTTCATAATAGGCATTGAAAACATCCCTTACACCCATTGCCAGGTTGTAACCATTACCGCCTTTTTCAGCAATGATAGCAACTGCAATTTCCGGGTTTTCAGTTGGACCGTAAGCCATAATTGTAGCATTGTACAAATCCCCTGCTACCTGTGCAGTACCTGTTTTGCTGGCAACTGTATATGGCAAATCCTGAAGATAAATTTTTGCATTGCCTTCTGTGGAAGCCATAACCATACCCTGTTCTGCTATATCAAAAGCATTGTTGGTATTAGGTGTTTCAGAAAGCACAGTAACAGGTGTTTTGTAAATCACCTGGCTGCCATCATAGCTTTCAATGCTGTCTACAATATGTGTAGCATAGCGTACACCTCGATTAGCAACTGTACCGGCATATGTAGCCAGCTGTACTGCTGTTATAGCTGTATCCAGCTGACCGATGGAAGCCTGAATAACGTTACCCGCCTGCCATGTGCCGCCCAGGGATTCGGTGAATTCCGGTGTGGAAAGTCTGCCCAGCTGTTCAGATATTTCCAGTCCTGTAAGAACCCCCAGCCCCATATTGTGAGCAGATTCATTTATTCTTTCAATACCCATTCTGCGGCCCAGGTCGTAGAAGAAACAGTTACAGGACACTTTAAGTGCCTGTTTCACATTTATTGTGCCGTGAGCAGTGTTGTTTGCGCAGCTTGGCAACCGCCCGCCCCACTGGGCAACTGTATAGTAATCATAAACACCTCGGCAGGTGTAGGTAAAGTTTTCATCTATCAGCCCCATCTGCAAGGCCGCAACCGCCATATTCACCTTGAAAACAGAACCAGGTCTGTACAGTCCCTGTACAGCACGGTTGAAAAGCGGTGTATCGGGGTCATTGAAATATTCTGAATAATTGCTGTTGTATCTTTCCAGGTCATAGCTTGGATAATTGCTGATAGCCAGTACGCCGCCTGTTTTTACATCCAGCACTACCATAGTGGCACCGGTACATTCTTTACCCCAGCCTGCAGTGCGTGACTGAAGCATTTCTACCTGTGCCTTAAGAATATCGTTGGCACGTTGCTGAAATTCTGCATCTATTGTCAGTTTTACAGTATTACCCGGCTTTGGCTGTATAATAGTATCAACATCGGTGATTTCACCATAAATGTTTTTTTCTATCTGCAATACACCGTCTGTACCTTTCAGATAACTTTCATACACTTTTTCCAGACCGGATTTACCCAGAGTGTCATTTAGACCATAGCCCTGGGATTTAAGCTGCCGGTACTCTTCGGCATAGATAGGTCCGACTGTACCCAGAATATGCGGTAATAAAGTACCATTGGCATAATATCTTTTACTGCTTTCGGTAACTTCTATACCGGTCAGTTCACGGGAAAGTTCCTGAATGATTGTGGCAGTTTCTACTGAAACATCCTTTGCAATATCAAATGGATAGGATGCAGAATAACCTTCCCTTTCCATTGTGTATCTGATGCCCGCAATGGTACGCACATAGTCCTGCGGAACGTCCTGAAGTTTATATCGTTCTGTCAGTTTTGTCAGCACATCCTGCTCAGTGGCATAAACAGCAACCTTTGCCACATCCTCACGCAGACGGGTCTGCTCTGCTTCTTTGCCCTCAATAAAAGTATAGGGCTTTTCCCGGGAAATAGGCAAAATATCGTTTAATGTTTCGCCCTGCTGCTGAAGAATTTTAACAACCTGCAAAATTCTCTCGTTAAGTTTTTCACTTGGCATATATGCCTTGTTGATTGTGATGTCAAACACCACCTGACCGCCTGCCATAGAAACACCGTTGATGTCAGTAATATCACCGCGGGCGGCAATAACCGTCTGATTGATACGGGTACTGGCGTTTGATTTGCTGTAATATTCTTCGCCGTCAATAATCTGGTATTGAACCAGCTTTAAAGTAAAAGCCAGAAAAATACCTATGATAATCATAACAAGAATATTCAGTCTTGATTCCAATGTTTTTTTCACTTTTACCTCGCATCAAAACGCACAAAGCGCAGATTGATATAGTCAATAAAATAATAATACAATAAGCTGAAAACAGAGCTGTAACCACTTACAAGCAGTACATTTTTCAGATAATAAACCCGTTTTCCAGTGTAGCCGCCAAACATAAATGAAAAAAAGAAATCAAATGTCAGCATAAGTACCATACACGCAAAATTAAATGTAATGATATTCTGTTTGTTTGGTTTAAAGAAAAATTTTACTGCTATTATTGAGCCAAAACATACAAGCAACAGCAATATGGTGAATGTACCGGGTACACGGCCACAGGAAAGGTCTGTCAGCAGTCCACCTGTTATGTAAACAACACCTGCCTGCCATGTTTCATCCAGCATAGACAGTGTGATACAAAACGGCAGCATAAACACAGGTTTCAGTCCAAAAATACTGAAGAAACCCGGTGTTGACTGTAAAATATATAAAATAAAAACCATAAGGACAAAAATGCCATATTTGGCAATCTGTCTCAACATTATTTGTTTTCTGTCCATTTATAAACCTTTATCAGCTGAAATCCGTAATAACAAAAACAATTTTTACATCGGTTATGTCTGCAGCAGGTTTTATTGTGGCAAACTTTGAATTGCCTGCAGAATCAATATCCACTGATTCCACAGTACCCACAATAAGTTCCTTTGGAAAAACAGAGCCATAACCTGTGGTGCTGACAATATCCCCTGCTTTTACTTTTGTATCTTTTGGCAAGTAATGCATAGTGCACACATTGCTTTCGCTCAGGTCATAACTGCCTGTCACAATACCCACATCCCTTTCACTGCCGGCAATACAGCCCACGCTTACCGCCGGACTGAGAATTGTGGAAACTCTGGCGAAATTAGGTCCTGTTTCAACCACAACACCTACAACACCATCGGCAGTCATAACAACATCGTTCACACCGATACCGTGTCTGTCGCCTTTGTCGATAGTGAAAGAGTAAAATTTATCCATGCCATCACGACCGATAACATTGGCATCTACTGTGCTGTACTGCGAAATATCATCAATGATACCCAGCAATTCCTTGTATTCTTTGTTTTCCAGTGCAATGCGGTCATAATCCACCTGCTTGGAACGCATAAGAGCCAATTCTCTTTTCAGCTGTTCATTTTCCCGCATAATATTATCAATATTAAGGTTTCTGTCTGACCACACTTCCAGCTTGTTTCCTATTGCTGATGTAAGTTTCTGAAAAGGTACAGCCACTGCCCCGGCAATGTTCTGTGGCAGAGTGGTCAGCTGGCCTGTGGAAGCTGCATAAGCCATAATACCTGCAATTACCAGCAAGGCGGCCAGCAAAGCTTTTGTGATTTTTGATTGTATATTCACTTATTTTTCTCCTTTAAGTGATATTTATCATATTCGTCTTAATAAACAAATTTGCAAGCCCGGGAAAGCGAGCTTGCAAAGTGTGATATAAACTAAATAGTTCTGTTGCTTTCCTGAAGCACTTCTTTAAGTGTGTCCATATGTTCAAGAACATAACCTGTGCCGTTGGCAACACAGTCCAGTGGGTTTTCAGCCACATAAACATCGATACCTGTTTCTGCGCTGATAAGTTTATCCAGACCACGAAGCAATGCACCGCCACCTGTCAGTGTAATACCACTGTCAATAATATCAGCAGCCAGTTCCGGTGGAGTTCTTTCCAGTGTTTCTTTAACTGCTTCGATAATTTTTTCAAGACTTTCGCGGAGAGCTTCCCTTACATCTTCTGATGAAATGATAGCATTTTTTGGCAAACCGTTGATAAGGTTACGGCCTTTAACTTCCAGTGTCAGGTCTTCGTCCAGTTTGTAAGCTGTACCAACTTCAATTTTGATTTTTTCTGCAGAACGTTCACCGATAAGCAGATTGAATTTTCTTTTGATGTAAGCAATGATAGCCTGGTCAAATTCGTCACCGCCTGTTCTTACACTGCGGGATGCAACGATACCGTTCAGTGAGATAACAGCAACTTCACTTGTGCCGCCACCGATGTCTACAACCATGCTGCCTGCCGGTTCCTGTACAGGAAGACCTGCACCTATAGCTGCAGCCATTGGTTCTTCAATAATCATAACCTGGCCTGCACCTGCATTGATAGCAGCTTCTCTAACAGCACGTCTTTCTACTTCTGTAACGCCTGATGGGATACAGATAACTACTGTTGGTTTGAAAACCAGAGATGGACCACAGGCTTTTTTGATAAAAATTCTCAGCATAGCAGCTGTAACATCAAAGTCAGCAATAACGCCATCTTTCAGCGGTCTTACAACCATGATAGAGCCAGGTGTTTTACCGATAACATCTTTTGCTTCGCTACCTACAAATTTTACAGTGTCATTTTTTGTATCAACAGCGACCACGCTTGGTTCACGCATGATTACGCCTTTGCCTTTCATAAATACCAGAGTATTGGCGGTACCCAGGTCGATACCGATACTTTTGTTTAATCCAAACATAATCTTCTCCTTTATTTTATTTATATATATTACTTATTTGTTATCTATAATGCTAAAATATTTTAGCATATATTGTTATAAAAAAGCAATTACTTTTTTGTCACTTTCACCAAATTTTACAATATTTCCAAAAATATTAATAAGTTCTTAAGTTTTTCCAGCGGAAGTCCCACAACATTGTAGTAATCGCCTTCTATTTTTGGAATATATTTTCCCATAAAGCCTTGTATTGCATAACCGCCAGCCTTGTCGTAAGGCTCTGATGAGTCTGCATACTGCTGTATAATTTCTGCAGGAACAGTGTCAAAATGAACTGCTGTATCATCACAGAATGTGTAGATTTTACCGGCTTTATACACTGTGACAGCAGAATAAACATGGTGCACTTTGCCTGACAGTGCACTGATCATTTCCACTGCATCCTGTCTGTCTTTTGGTTTTTCCAGCACCCTGCCCTCCAGGTCAACAACTGTATCACTGGCGATAACCACCATACCTTTCCGGCGGATGTGATTTACAGCGGCAATGCACTTGTCTTTGGACAGGCGGACAGCTTTTTCCTTTGGTGTCAGCTGAGGGTATTCTTTTTCTTCTACCTGAGGTGATACCTGACTGAAATCAGTCAGCAGCATAGACAGTATTTCTTTTCTGCGTGGAGAAGTGGAAGCAAGATAAACCATAATTACCTCGCTTTATTATAAAGCACCATTGCAATGGAAATTGTGATAATCTGTGCAATGGATACTGACATGGCAAAACCAAATGTGATTTTCACGATGATAAGATCCAGCACTGCAGGTGTGCCTGCTGCAAAACCAATGGTGTTGGCATAGCCCAGCCAGCTGAGCGCAGGAATTGCCCTGCAAAGATTTGCCAGAAGTGAACCGGTAAGAATACCGGCAAGAAGATAGAATAAAAATAAAAATGTTTTTTTCATACAATACTCCAAAATATTATGGCAGACAGGCTATACGCTTATCCGCCATAAATTAATTATCTGACTTTAAAGATAGTTTGAATTTTATTTTAGCTATAATGACGCCTTGTAGTAAAGACCGCGGGTAAAGTCTGTGCCCAGGGGAGCACCATCAACAAACTTTTTGATAATCTTTTCAACGCTCGCTTTGTTTTCCACAGTGAAATTAAGTGAAACATAGTCAGCGTTGATTTCATTCTGTTTGTCACCGATGTACAGTGGCACAGGGTTGAATATTTCTCTGTAACCTGCAATCTTGCCATGACACAGCAATGGCAGTTTCATACCCTTGCGGTCTGTCAAAAAGCCTTTACCATTACAGTTTGCGCAGGTTTTAACATTGTGCATAGGGCATGCTTTTACCAACATTACAGGAATATGACCATAACCTATAACTGTGGTTTTTACATCTGCTGTAATTCTGCCAATCTGTTCAAGTGTGATTTCAGGGCTAACAGTGATATTTTCCACACCCAGTGCTTTGTATTCCATGGCCGCAAGGCTGTTGGATATATTAAGAGTGAAAGATGAGAAAATTTCGCATCCTTCCACCAGTGGTATATGGCCTATATTCTGAACGCAGAATCGTGTAAAGCCGCTTTGCTTTGCAGCCAGCACTTGCTGACGTATTTTTTCTTCTTTGCCAAATATATCACGGGAAAGTTCCAGTATTACTTTATTTTTTAATGTATCAGGAATTTCATCTGCATATTCCAGCGGTATTGTAACATACTTGAACAGGTGACAATAATCCATAGGAATCTGATCTATATTCTCAAAGCGTGCCACAAGTTCAGGGGTTGTAAAACGATGTTTTACTACTGGAATTTCATATTCTTTTACCGGGTGAGGCATTACAGTTTCACGCTGTGCCAGCAAAATTTCTGCCAGATTACGGCGCGCTGCATTTACTGCACCCAAAGGCAGATATTTGCCCGGGATAAGGTCGCATTCCAGATTTTCAAGGTAGAAAGGTGTGCCGCCCAGTTTTTCAAGAGAGGTTCTAAGTGACATTGAAAAATCTTTATCCGTGTCCTGTACATCTGCTGCAATCTGCTGTGAAAAAGTATTTACGCCATCAGAAATTGCCAATGTACTTTCAGTTTCACCCATTATGAATTTAAAGGAAACAGGTACATACTGTCCTTCACGGCGATACAATGCACGAAGTTTTGGCAAGGTTTCTTTTGTTTTGGCACTGTCTTCTTTTGTTCTTACACCAAAAGCATTTTTGTCCAGCCTGTTTTCCAGGAAACCATTTGTAAAACCTGAACGGCTGAAAGCATCAGCCAGCAGCTGTTTGTCAAAAGGCTGACCTGCAACAGCTTTACGGGCATTGTCCACTGCAGCTGCCACATATTCAGGTGTACGCAGACGGCCTTCGATTTTTACACATTTAACCCCCATTTTTTCGATGGCAGGCAGCATTTCCATTGCACAAAGGTCTTTGAGACTGAGATGATTGTCTTCTATATCGCCTTTTGCAGACATAGGCAGACGGCAGGTACCGGCACATCTGCCACGGTTGCCACTGCGGCCACCAAGAAATGCAGAAGCATAACACTGACCTGAAAGAGACATACAAAGGGCACCGTGAATGAAAATTTCTGTTTCAATACCACAGTTTTTTGTAATATATTCCACCTGGTCCAGTGTCAGTTCCCTGGCAAGTATTACACGGGAATAGCCCATTTCTTTCAGCAAAAGAGCACCGGCCAAATTGTGCACTGCCATCTGTGTAGAACCGTGAAGGTCAATGGAAGGTGCAACTTCTTTGATTATTTTTGCAGATGCCAGGTCCTGTGCGATGATGGCATCAACACCGCAGGCTGCCACCTGTTTTACGGTTTCTTTGAACTCTTCCAGTTCCCTGTCATAAAGAATAGTGTTGAGAGTAACATTTACCTTTACATTTCTGGCATGACAAAAGCCAACGGCCTTTTTAAGTTCTTCAAAACTGAAGTTGGCCGCTGATGCCCTGGCATTGAAACTCTGTACACCCAGATACACGGCATTGGCGCCACTGTACACAGCAGCAATAAGGTTTTCCATATTGCCGGCAGGGGCTAAAATTTCAGTTTTATTAATCATTGTGACCTCTTTGATTTTTCAGATACTGAATATCTATTTTCAGTTTTTCCAGTTCCATCTTCACTTTTTCAGCTTCCATTCTGGCGCTGTTTGCATCTTCCAGATACTGGCGCACCTGTTTACGCATATTGTCTGCACTGCTGTCTGATTTATCCAGCTTGTCCAGGTATGTGAGAGCACAGATAACTGCCGCTGCTGTTACAGAAGCAGACGGACTTTTTTCCATTATCTGTTTCATATCATTATCAAGAGTAGCTGCCAATTCCAGCACATGTTCTTCACTGTCGGCAGAATTTATAACATAGCTTGTACCGGCAATATTTAATTTTATTTTATTGAAAGCCATAATTGCTCCCCCTGTATAAGATGATTAATATAGTTATATATTTAATTTTTTATAAACTTTTCCACCATAATAATACTATATGTATCATATTTAAGCAACAAATTTATATAATTTTTTACATTTTTTAGTTGATAATTTCTTAACACAATATTATAATATATGTTGCGTGACTATAACCTACTATATATAAAGTCATTAACATAGATTATATATAATCTATTTAATTATAAGAAAGGAACTTTACAATATGCTTAACATTACTGCGAAAGAATTTGAACAGATGATTAAAGATACTCTTCTGCACGAATTCTCCACAGATATTAAGACTGCATCTTACGAAGATATTTACAAAGCTGCAGCCTTTAATGTGCGCAAAATCATGAGTGCCAGACAGAAACAGTTTATGGCAAAGGCAAATGGTCAGGGTGCAAAACAGATTTACTATCTCTGTATTGAATTCCTGATGGGCCGCAGCCTTAAAACAAACCTTTTCAACCTGGGTCTCAATGAAGTTGCTTCTCAGGCATTTAAAAACCTGGGTATCAATGAAGATATTATCTACGAATGCGAACCTGATGCAGGTCTGGGCAATGGCGGTCTGGGCCGTCTGGCAGCCTGCTATATGGAGGGTATTGCTGCTGACAGCTATGCAGGCGGCGGCTACTCCATTCTGTATGAATATGGTATTTTCAAACAGAAAATCGTAAATGGCTGGCAGCAGGAAATGCCAGACAACTGGCTGCCTGGCGGTCAGGTATGGCTGAAAGCCCATCCATCACAGGCTATCGAAGTAAGATTTGGCGGCCATGTGGAAGACAAATGGTTTGACAACTATCACCACACAATCCACAAAGACTACACAAGCGTTATGGCTGTGCCACATGATATGTATGTATCAGGTTACGGCAGTGAAGGTGTTTCCAAACTGAGACTGTGGCAGGCAAAAAGCCCAACAATCGATATGGAAAGCTTTAACAGAGGCGACTACCTGGCAGCTATCAAATCCGGCAGTGACGCAGAACTGATTTCAAAAGTTCTGTACCCTAACGACAACCATCTGGAAGGTAAAATCCTGCGTCTGAAACAGCAGTACTTCCTGTGCTGTGCTTCTATCAACGATATCGTTAACAAGCACATGGCAAAATATGGCAGTCTGGACAATCTGGCTGACAAAGTTGCTATTCACATCAATGATACACACCCAACACTGGCTATCCCAGAACTGATGAGAGTTCTGCTGGATGACTGCGGTTTTGGCTGGGACAAATCTTTTGAAATCGTAAAGAACACATTTGCATATACAAACCACACAGTTCTTCCTGAAGCACTGGAAAAATGGAATGCAGGTATGTTCAGGGAAGTTCTGCCAAGAATTTATGAAATTCTGGAAGAAATGAACAGACGTGCAAGAGAAGAAATGTTTGCAGCTTTCCCTGGCGATGTAGGTAAAGTAGACTATATGAGCCTGATTGCCAACGGCGAAGTAAGAACAGCAAACATTTGCTGCTATGTATGCCACTCTATCAACGGCGTATCTGCACTGCACAGTGAAATCATCAAAGAAACAGTTTTCAATGATTTCTATCTGTTCACACCTGAAAAATTCAAAAATGTAACAAATGGTATTGCATACCGCCGCTGGCTGCTGCAGTCCAACCCTCGTCTGTGCAAACTGCTGGACGAAAAAATCGGTGAAGGCTACAAACGCGATGCATTCCAGCTGAAAAAACTGGAAGCATTTGCTGATGATGAAGAAACACTGAAAGCAATTCTGGATGTTAAATATCAGAACAAAGTTGATTTTGCAAAATATCTGAAAAACCTGACAGGTGAAGTAATCAACCCTGATACAATCTTTGACGTACAGGTAAAACGTCTGCACGAATACAAACGTCAGCACCTGAACGCGCTGAACATCATCGCTGAATATCTGTTTATCAAACAGAATCCAGATGCTCCATTCACACCAAAAACATACATCTTTGGTGCAAAGGCTGCTTCCGGTTACTATATGGCAAAACAGATTATCAGACTGATTCATTCCATCAAACACATGGTTGAAAACGACCCTGCAACAAAAGATAAACTGCATATTGTTTATCTGGAAAACTACTCCGTATCAACTTCTGAAAGACTGATGCCTGCTTCTGAAGTAAGCCAGCAGATTTCCATGGCCGGTAAAGAAGCATCCGGTACTGGTAACATGAAGTTTATGATTAACGGCGCAGTTACAATGGGTACTTATGACGGTGCCAACATTGAAATCAAACAGTGCTGCGGTGCTGAAAACTTTATTCAGTTTGGTATGCTGCCTGAAGAAACAAAAGCTCTGGCACAGGAAGGCTACAATCCTAAGAAATACATTGCAAGAAGCAAAATTCTGCAGGATGTACTGGCTGTACTGGAAGGCGGCATTGACGGCAACTACTTCAACGAAATCGTTGACAACCTGGTAAACAGCGACCCATTTATGGTATGTGCAGACTTTGACTCATATCACAATGCACAGGTTGAACTGCAGAGAATTTACTCCAACAAAATGCGCTGGGCTAAAATGAGCCTGATGAACATTGCAAACGCAGGCATGTTCTCCGCAGACAGAGCAATCGAAGACTATGCTCAGAATATCTGGCATCTTCAGAAAGTAAAATAATCTACTATGTATCACTTCAACAGCAGAAATACTTTTTTTAAAAAACCTTTTGGCGCAGTGAAAGAAACAACAACTGTTACTTTCACTGTGACCAGTAAATATGAAACAACCACACCTTTTTTATGTATTTCAAAAGAGGGTGGCCGTGAAATGCGCATATCTATGATAGCGCATTATGCCGAAGATGGCACAAAAATTTTTACTGCCGACTATACTTTCGACAAATTGGGATTGTATTTTTACTGTTTTAAATTTGACAGCGGCAAATACGGTATTTACAATGCAGGCAAAGGCGAAGGCTTTATCACAGAGCGCGGACAGTGGTTTATGCAAACTGTTTACGCAAAGAATTTTTCCACACCGGACAAGTTCAAAGGCGGCATTCTGTATCAGATTTTTCCTGACAGATTCTATGAAAGCAAGGAAAAAGAAGAGCTGGCCTGGCCTGACAGGGTTTACCGCAGAGATAAGGACGGGCAGCCTTTCTTCAAATGGGGAGAAAATGAAACCCAGCTTATCAACACCGACTATTACGGCGGCGACCTGAAAGGGATTATGCAGAAACTGGATTATCTGAAAGGATTGGGTGTAACCTGTATCTATCTGAATCCTATTTTTGAAGCCCATTCAAACCACCGTTACAACACAGCAGACTATATGAAAGTTGACCCTGACCTGGGTACAACTGAAGATTTCACAAAGCTGTGCAGCGAATGCCACAAACGTGGTATCAGTGTTATTCTGGATGGCGTTTTCAGCCATACAGGCAGTGACAGCATTTATTTCAACCGTGAAAAACGATACGGCGAAGGCGGGGCCTACAACGACCCTGACAGCCCATACCGTGCATGGTATGATTTTGACAAGAATTATGAACACGGCTACCGCAGCTGGTGGGGGTTCCCTACCCTGCCTGATGTGGAAGAACTGAACAAAGACTATGTGCAGTATATCTGTGGTAAAAACGGCGTTATCAATTTCTGGCTGAAAAGCGGTGCAGACGGTTTCCGTCTGGACGTAGCTGATGAACTGCCGGACGAATTTATTGAAAAAGTGCGCCGTGAAGTAAAGCACTGCGGCAAAAACAAGCTGCTTATCGGTGAAGTGTGGGAAGATGCTGTAACAAAAATCAGTTACAACAAAAGACGTTCCTATCTGCTGGGCAAAGGGCTGGACAGCACAATGAACTATCCGTTCAGAACTGCTGTGCTGGACTTTATCAAAAATGGCGACGGACACAAATTCTGCGAAAGCATTTTCACTATTTATGAAAACTATCCGAAAGAAGCGCTGGACAATGCCTGGAACTTTATTTCCACCCATGATACACCACGAGGCATCACCTATCTGATGGGTAAAAACCCTGACAGCGGTGACAGATACTGGCAGAGCCAGCAGTCTGTGGAAGGCGACGACTACAAAACAGCATCAAAAATGCTGGTGTGTGCATACGCACTGATGTTTGGTCTGCCGGGTGTGCCATGTATCTATTACGGTGACGAAATAGGCATGCAGGGTTACCGCGACCCATTCAACCGCGGATATTTCAAATGGTGGGACCAGGATGAATACATTCTGAAAAACATCAAGTGGCTGGCCAATTTCAGAAAAAGCCACCACGAATACCGTGAAGGCGAGCTGTTTTTTGTACACGCGTCTCACAACGCAGTTGCTTATGTGCGTTATGAACACGAAGACGAAGTGCTGACAGCTGTAAACAGAGGCAACGGACCGGAAACTTTTACCTATAAGGACAAACAGTACACCATCCCTGCCCTGAATTACATCAATGCTGTAATTGAATAACATAATATTAAATTTAAAGCGGACAGAAAAATCTGTCCGCTTTTTGTTTTAATCTGTATATGGACTTTCTTCAAATCCTTTATTTTTCAAGTATTCTACCATTAAATCCAATGGGTACTTGCAAAAATCTTTAAATAATTTAAAATTTCCCAAATACTGTACTATAATTGGGCTAATTCTATAATAAACTTTAATAAAAGCTCTGCCTAAAATACTATTGGACAATACTTCATCTCGAAATCTACGTAAAACCCAAACACTACTGCAATCATAAGAACCATAAACGCAAGTTGCAATGTAACAGCCTTTATTTGTTTTATTATTTGTAGTTTCAGGTTGTTCTTTGTCAACTTTTGAATGACAAACCCTTTTCACCGGTAATGTAGCCAAAGTATCAGATATTTTCTTACCGATGTAATCACTATTGATTCCATACGATGTCCACAATTTTATTATAGGTATACCTGCTTCTTCACAAATTTTACCAACTTTTTCATCACGTTTTTTTCTTTCATTTGTAAGATGTGATTGGTCATTAATCTCAATGATAATACATGGTTTATACTCACTATCAGTTATAAGAAAGTCCACATTTCTGAATAATTCATTATGGAACCTTGAATCATCAGTTCTTTCAATAAAAGTTGCAAGATTAATCTGCGGAAAAATATTATACCCTTCTGGCATAACTTTTTTTATAGCATCATAATACGAAATTTCTTTTTGTGTAATAAGTGATTTTTTTACTTCATACAGATATTTCTCATTATCCACAGCAATATTGTTATTTTCAGTAGTGTTATTTTCTTCTACTGTATCAACCATTTCTTCTGGTTTAACCTGTGAAGTTTTATTTTTACAACTCTCATCTTTATAATGCCATTCATTGCGGATTTTACATTTTATTATTTCACCTTTGTTCTTTTTTTCATTACATTCTCGACATAAAACATACTGTCCGCTTTCTGCACCACAAACTTTACATTTCATAATTTATAATACCTCGGGTTAGAATTATATTTTTATAATATCACATCCGAAATATAATCTCAACACATCAATTTACCGTCGTCGATGACGGACCGTTACCGTGGACAAGGGTGGTTATCTGTGTCCAGGTGTTACAGCCACATACACCGTCACGGGCAAGGCCGTAATCACCCTGGAAATTGTACACTGCCCTTTCGGTTGCACCGCCAAAAATGCCATCCAGTCCTGCTGTTGAATAGCCAAGAGTATTCAGGCAATCCTGTAAAATAAGGACATATACACCTTTACTGCCTCTGTAAAGAGTGTTGTAGCCGGCTGTGCCGCCACAGGCACCGCGGCCATAGCGGCGGTCAAAATGCACCCAGGTGGGTGTCATACTCAGCGGTTCCACATAACCCCATACACCCAGGTCACTGGCTACGGTGTGTATTCTGCGACGCTGTGATGATGAAAGAGTCTGCCCCACATCAAAAGACACCCCCCGATAATGCTGGCTGGTGCGGCCGTGACCGCCTTCCCATATTCTTTTAAATGCATAGCGGAAAGGAATAGGAGAACCATAACTTTGTCTGGTGGCATTCCAGCTTTCCATTGCCTGTCGGGTTGTCCACAGTGTAGGACTGTTGGAAGAACCGCGGAATTCCCTTACCCTCATTGTGTTGTTCCACACATAAGGCATGCTTTCATTTTCATTGCGCCAGAAAGTTTCCATATTTCCGGTGACTGTATTGTAAACAAGTATTTTTGCCATCTTATCACCTTTCTTTCTGATAAATAGCCATAAAAACAGGCTTAATCAATTATATTCGCCTTTTTATTATGCTGTTACCGCCCTGTAAAACAGAACAAAAAACAGAACACAAGTTCCGTGTTGTTAAATAATTAACAACAATGCACAATAATTGTTCAGCTTTTTGTGATTTATAACAAAAATACAATATTTTCTTGAATTCATTGTACAAATTGTATATAATATAGCTGTATCAAGCTGATATTTAATTAACAATATAACATATATAATAAAGGAGATACTACTATGAATGCTTTGGGTAAAAAAACAGTTGAAGATATCAATGTTGCCGGTAAAACCTGTCTGGTAAGATGTGACTTCAACGTACCTGTAAAAGATGGCGTTATCACAGACGACAAAAGAATCAGAGAAGCTCTGAAAACTATCAAATATCTGAAAGAAAACGGTGCAAAAGTTATTCTTTGTTCCCACATGGGCAGACCAAAGGGCGAATTCAACATGAAATATTCCCTGGTTCCAGTTCAGAAAAGACTGGAAGAACTGCTGGGCTGCGAAGTAGCTATGGCAACAGATGTTATCGGTGAAGATGCAAAAGCTAAAGCTGCTGCTCTGAAAGACGGCGAACTGATGCTGCTTGAAAACCTGCGTTTCCACAAAGAAGAAGAAAAGAACGCACCTGAATTTGCAAAAGAACTGGCTTCCATGGCTGAAATTTATGTAAACGATGCTTTTGGTACAGCACACCGCGCACACGCTTCCACAGCTGGCGTTGCTGACTATCTGCCAGCAGTTTGCGGTTACCTGATTCAGAAAGAAATCGAAATCATGGGTACAGCTCTTGAAAATCCAAAACGTCCATTTGTTGCTATTCTTGGCGGTGCAAAAGTTTCTGACAAAATCGGCGTTATTGAAAACCTGATTGACAAAGTAGACACACTGGTTATCGGTGGCGGTATGGCTTACACATTCTTCAAAGCAAAAGGCTATGAAGTTGGCAAATCTATCTGCGAAGATGACAAAGTGGAACTGGCAAAAGAACTGATGGCAAAAGCCGAAGCTAAAGGCGTTAACTTCCTGCTGCCTGTTGACACAGTAGTTGGTGATGAATTCAAAGAAGACTGCAACTTTAAAACAGTTGACAGCAAAGAAATTCCAGCTGACTGGCAGGGTCTTGACATCGGTGAAAAATCCAGAGAACTGTTTAACGATGCTATCGTAAACGCAGGTACAGTTGTTTGGAACGGCCCAATGGGTGTATTTGAAATGCCTGAATTTGCAAAAGGCACAAAAGCAGTTGCAAAATCAGTTGCTGAAAGCGGCGCAATTTCCATCATCGGCGGTGGCGACAGTGCAGCAGCAGTTGAACAGCTGGGTTATGCTGACAAAATGACACACATCTCCACAGGTGGCGGTGCATCTCTGGAATTCCTGGAAGGTCTGGAACTGCCAGGTATCGCAGCACTGAATGACAAATAATTTATAATCATATAATAAAGCGGCACCCCTTCTGCCGCTTTATTTGTATCTTTGATATTAAGGAGTTTTAATCATTATGAATAAAGAACTTAGAAAAGTTGTTATTGCAGGCAACTGGAAAATGAACAAAACTGCCACAGAAACAAAGGCTCTGCTGGCTGAAATGAAAGAAAAGTTGCCAGAAAGCGATGCAACAATACTGCTGTGTGTTCCTGCAATCAACATCGGTGTTGCTATGGATGCAGTTGCAGGCAGTGCTATCAACATCGGCGCACAGAACTGCCACTGGGCAAAAAGCGGTGCATTTACAGCTGAAATCAGCGCAGATATGCTAAATGATTTTGGTGTAAAATACGCTATTGTTGGCCACAGCGAAAGAAGACAATATTTCGGCGAAACAGACGAAACAGTAAACAAACGTGCACTGGCCTGTCTGGAAAGCGGTATCTGCCCTATTATCTGTGTAGGTGAAAACCTGGAAGAAAGAGAAAAAGACATCACAAAAGATGTTATCAAAACACAGATTGAAAAAGGTCTGGCCGGCTTTACAGCAGAAAATATGAAAAACAGCATTATTGCTTATGAACCTGTTTGGGCTATCGGCACAGGCAAAACAGCAACTGCTCAGCAGGCTGAAGAAGTGTGCGGCTATATCCGTGGTTTGCTGGCTGAAATGTTTGATGATGCAACAGCACAGGCTGTTACTATCCAGTACGGCGGCTCTATGAATGCAAAAAATGCGGCTGAACTGCTGGCTATGGAAAACATTGACGGTGGTCTTATCGGCGGTGCTTCCCTTAAAGCTGACGACTTTGCCACAATCGTATCATGCGTTAAATAAGAAAGAGGTATTTTAATGAAAAGACCTATAGTTTTATGTATTATGGACGGTTTTGCCTGTACAGAAAATGTACTGGGCAACGCTATCAAAGCTGCAAACAAACCTAATATGGACAAAATTTTTGCAGAACACCCTACAACAATTATCGGCGCAAGCGGTCTGGATGTAGGTCTGCCAGAAGGTCAGATGGGCAACAGTGAAGTTGGCCATACTAACATGGGGGCCGGCAGAATTGTTTATCAGGAATTGACAAGAATTACAAAATCTATCAAAGATGGCGATTTCTTTAATAATGATGTGCTGAAAAATGCAATCAACAACGCTGTTGAAAACAACAGGAAAGTGCATATATACGGCCTTATGTCAAACGGTGGTGTTCACAGCCATATTGAACACTGTTTTGCACTGCTGGAAATGTGTAAAAAACTGGGTGCTGAAAAAGTATTTGTTCATCCATTTATGGACGGCCGTGACGTTGCACCAACCAGCGGTGTAGAATTTCTGACACAGCTGCAGAACAAAATGGCTGAACTGGGCACAGGTAAAATTGGTGCTGTATGCGGCAGATTCTATGCAATGGACAGAGACAACCGCTGGGAAAGAATCGAAAAAGCATACAATGCGCTGGTGCTGGGCAAAGCAGATGTACACGCTGACCCAGTGGCACATTTGAAAGACTGCTACGAAAATGATGTTACAGATGAGTTTACAGTACCATTTATCGTAAACGAAGACGGAAATATCTGCGAAGGCGACACTGTTATCTTCTTTGACTTCCGCCCTGACAGAGCAAGAGAAATCACAAGATGTCTGGTTGATGATAAATTTGACGGTTTTATCAGAGAAAAAGAAAATCTGAACCTTAACTATGTTTGCTTTACACAGTATGATGCCACTATGCCAAACGTTGAAGTGGCATTCAAACCACAGAGCCTGAAAAACACACTGGGTGAATTTGTTTCCGACCTGGAAATGAGACAGCTGAGAATTGCTGAAACAGAAAAATACGCCCATGTAACTTTCTTCTTCAATGGCGGTATCGAAAAGCCATATTACGGCGAAGACAGAGTATTGGTACCATCACCAAAAGTGGAAACCTATGATATGCAGCCTGAAATGAGCGCAAGAGAAGTAACTGACCAGCTGCTTGCAAAAATCGATACCGGTAAATACGATATAATTATACTCAACTATGCAAACTGCGACATGGTTGGCCATACAGGCAACTTTGATGCAGCTGTACAGGCAGTAGAAGTTGTGGACGAATGCATTGGCAGACTGTATGAAAAAATTATGCAGGTAAATGGCGTGCTGTTGCTGACAGCTGACCACGGCAATGCTGACAAAATGCTGGAAGATGACGGCAGCGTGTTTACAGCACATACCACTAACCCTGTTCCTTTCAGCGTGGTGAACTACCCTTGTGCACTGCGTGAAGGCGGCGTACTGGCTGACATTGCACCGACTGTTATTCAGATTATGGGCCAAAAACAGCCTAAAGAAATGGACGGCAAATCACTGATTACTTTTGCCTGCCATAACTGCTAAATCAATATAAAAATACAGCGATACCCGTTTTTAAAGCGGGTATCGCTTTTGTTTATGGCAAAGGGAAAAGCGTACTCTTTGCCCTTTTATTTTTCTATAACAGACTGTTATCGTCAAAATAGTTTATTTTCATAGCCTTTCTTACTTTTTCAAGGGTCTGCCCTGCTTTTTTCTCTGCCTTTTTACAGCCTGTTTTAAGTATTTCCATAACCAGCGGAAGATTGTTTTCATAATATGCCCTGCGCCGTCTTATAGGTGCCAGTTCTTCTTCCAGCACAGCTGCCAGGAATTTTTTGATTTTTACATCTCCCAGTCCACCACGGCGATAGTGGTCTTTCAGACTGTCCAGATTGTCATATTCAGGCAAAAACATTGAAAAATGCTCTGGCTTTGAGAAAACATCAAGATATGTAAACACCGTGTTGCCTTCCACTTTGCCCGGGTCTGATATTTTGATATGGTCAGGATCTGTATACATAGACATAACCTTTCGGTACACTTCTTCTTTTGTATCAGAAAGATAAATACAGTTGCCGATGGATTTGCTCATTTTTGCCTTACCGTCTGTTCCCGGCAAACGCTGGGCTTTCCGGTTCTGTTCCAGCACTATCTGTGGCATTATAAGTGTATCGCCATATATAGAATTGAATTTTGCCACTATTTCCCTGCATTGTTCCAGCATAGGCCGCTGGTCTTCCCCCACCGGTACATGACTGGCTCCAAAGGCAGTAATATCCGCCGCCTGACTTATAGGGTAAGTGAAAAAACCTACCGGAATACTTGATTCAAATTTTCGCTGCTGTATTTCGGCTTTTACAGTAGGGTTGCGTGAAAGACGTGCAACGGTCACAAGATTCATATAGTAAAATGTCAGTTCTGTCAGCTGTGGTACCATAGACTGAATAAATATTGTGGATTTTTCAGGGTCTAAACCTATGGAAAGATAATCCAGTGCCACATTTATAATATTGTCACGGATTTTTTGCGGATTGTCTGCATTGTCAGTAAGTGCCTGGGCATCAGCTATCATAATGTAAATTTCATCAAATTCTGCGCTGTTCTGCATAGTTACACGCTGTTTCAGACTGCCTGCATAATGACCGATGTGAAGACGACCTGTAGGACGGTCTCCTGTAAGAATAACTTTTTTCATAATAAATCTCCTTTGAAAATAAATCTGTTTTATATATTTCATTACTGTTTATGGTCACAGACCACCAACCGTCTTCCATACAGTCACCTCCTTTACAAAAACAAAACCCTGACAGTACGTCAGGGCAATGATGATATAAAAAGGCTTCCGCCCCAAAGGACAGAAGCCAAAAACTCTGTTATACCACCTGTGAGTAAACGTACCAACATACGCTTCCCGTATGACGGCCGGGATTTTCCGTCAGCGCCTACTCATTGCTTTTCGGGCTGCCCTCATAAGTCCATTCTGCACAACTTGAAATATCGCCATTCCACCACCGGCAACTCTCTGAAAAATCGCTGCTGTACATACTCCTCTTAATCATCGGTTTGGTATTCAATTATAAAATTATAGTATCACCATATATAATATTTGTCAATAATGCAGTTTCACATATTATTTTACAAAATATGCTACGGCAGCTGCACCGGGACCAACATGAGTGCCTATTACACTGCCTACTTCACCATAAAGCCAATCGTATTTTACACCATTTTCATTCATATACATTTCCAGCATATGCATATTTTCTTCATTTTCTGTGAAGGTAAGCATCATTGGTTTTGTGGTATCTATGTCTGCGTCATTTACAATACTACACAGCTTTTCAAAAGCATTTTTCTGCCCGCGGGCTGTACCTATGGATACAACTGCACCGTCAGCCACAGTGATAAGGGGTTTTATACCCAATGCACCGCCAATTGCACCTGCAGTTTTTGACAGGCGGCCACCGCGAACAAGATATTTAAGTGTATCCACATAAGCATACAATCTGATTTTAGGAACAAGTTTTTCAATTTCTTCTGCAATTATTTTTGCATTTTCGCCATCATCCCTCATCTGGCAGGCCACTCTTGTCAACAGGTCAAGGCCGGCAGTTGTTATAAGTGAGTCCACTATATAAATACTGTCATATCCGCACATTTCTTTTGCAATTCTGGCTGACTGCAGTGTGCCGCTGAGCACAGAAGAAAGGCCTATATACACCAGTTCATCTCCATTCTGTTTCCGCCTGTTGAATATCGCCAGGAAATCTTCAGGAGAAGGCTGACTGGTGGTAGGATTTGCTGAAGAAGCTGCCAGTTTTGCAAAAAATTCCTTTTTGCTGATATCTATACCATCGAGATAGCTTTCATCGCCGAAAATTACTTTTAACGGCACTGTTTCCACATTTAAAACTTTCAGATAATCATTATCAATATCGCAGGTTGAATCTGTCAGAATAATTGTTTTCATAATATCTCCTTTTAATTTGAACGCATAAAAGCAAGTTTTATTTTCTGGAATCAAAAAATTCCCTTACCTTATTCAATCCATTGACAAAAGCATACAGTTCCTGTTGATTCAGTTTGTTTGTAACCACATCTACCAGTTCCCTGTGAAACTGTCTGTGATGGTTATAGACCTGCAACGCTTTTTCTGTGGGATATATTTTTACAATACGTTTATCCCTTTCATCTGATTTTCTGATAAGCATTCCCTTTTTCTCCAGAGTGCTTACAGCGGTAGTCAATGAACTTTGGGTAATATTCAATTTTCGGGCAATATTTTTTGCTATATTGTTATTTTCCAGTTTTACAACAGTATCTATAAGATGCATTTCCTTTACAGTAATGTTTTTGAAAGGACCTTTTGCCAAAAAATCTTCTTCTATCTGCAAAAGGCTGTTAAATGCATCTACCAGAAATGTGTTTATATCCTGTTTGAATTTTTCCATACGCCCTCCATAATTATTTTGAATATCAAAGTATTTACAGTATATTACTTATATGTGTGCAAAAAGTGAAAACTTCGATATTCAAAACAAAATATTTTGAATATCGAAGCTTTTATTATTCTACAGGAAGAAACTGATGTAAATCAATCAGTTTATAATTATAAATACCGGTCACAGGGTCCTGGTCTGTATAGTCAGCCAGAATCACCTGATTAGTGGCATACAGGATTGCAAATCCGATTTTACCTTTTGCCGCCTTTTCTGACTGATTTTCAAATACATTTACAGTCTGCTGACGCAGCGCAGTGGTGATTTTTTTGAAATTCGTATCAGGCACATGGGTAAAGCCAAACAATCTGCCGGTGTTATCGGTAATAATTCTGTCTTTTACCATTACATCGCGCAAGGCTGATTTGTCAGCATTGTAATGGTTTGTAAAGTAATCATACAGCAGTGAAGCATATTTTTCCAAAGATGGGCTTTTAATACCGCTGTCAAAGATAAAACTGCCGAATTTATAGAAGAAATCAAAGGCAGACAAACCTGTGGTTTCTATAAGATAAGGCACTGTAAATGGAAATTTGCCGCTGTTGAGAAGACGTTCCACAGCATCTTCACATTTTTTCAGTTCCAGTAAATCATTGTAGGAAATACTGTCGCAGGACACCACCTGATAAGGCGCATAATCCCAGCTGCGATAATTGTATTTTTCCTTTTCTTTTTCCAGGGTTGAGCCTTTCAGAAGTTTAAGAAAACCCAGCTGAATTACGTTTGCATTGATGTCATAAGCCTGATTGAAGCTGGCAGAAAAACTGTTGAAATCTTCATAAGGCAGGCCGGCAATAAGGTCTATATGCAGATGTATATTACCGCCTGATACAATTTCTTTAAGATTATGCACCAGTTTTGGCATGTCTGTACGGCGGTTTACTGCTTTTAAAGTTTCTACATTGAAGCTTTGCAAACCTGCTTCGAACTGGAAAAGGCCTTTGGGAAGGGTTTTCATATAGTCAAGTGTAGACCGTGTAAACAGGTCAGTTTCCACTTCACAATGGAAAACCACATCCTGCGGGATATTGCCTTTTTCCCTTTCCCCTGCTATAAATTCAAATATCTCCCTTGCCCTTTTGTCATTGCAGTTAAAGGTTCTGTCTACAAATTTAACTGTTTTTGTACCTGAATTTGCAAGGAGTAAAATATTTTTCTTGCTTTCTTCCATGTCAAAAAAGCGTACATTTTCATCCCTGCCCGACAGGCAGAAGCCACAGCTGAAAGGACAGCCTCGGCTGGTTTCCAGATAGACAATTCTGCCGTTTAAAGCGGCAAGGTATTCAGGGGTATATGGATTGATATATTCACAGCAAGGACCTGTAACCACTGTTTTTGCAGGGGTGGTGAAATTTTCAGACAGCATCTGAATAAATGCAGCTTCCCCTTCCCCTTTTACAACCCAGTCAACATAATTATTTTTCAGCAGACTGTCTGCATCAAAACTGGCTTCAGAGCCACCCAGCCATATTTTTAAATTTGGATTTATAAGTTTCAATGTGGCGGCAACTTTGCGCACATATTCCACATTCCATATATATGTGGAAAAACCGACTACATCAGGTTTTTCACGGTTTATCAGCGCCACAATGTCTTCCACCTGGTTGTTTATGGTGCTTTCCACAACTGTAACAGTGTGTGGAGTGTTGATTTTTTTTGCGGCAGCAAAAAGATACCACACGCCCAGGGACGAATGTATATATTTACTGTTGATACTGCAAAGTACGATTTTCATAATTTACTCCGATAAAATATAAATAATACATATTCAGCGGGTCGATGCGGACATCGTGCCCTGTGATTATTTTATTGTATCACATATAATAAAAAAGTGCAAAAAAACAGCACACGCTGTTGCGTGCGCCGTTTAATTACATTGTTATTAACAGGCTGCTGAATTATTTAGCGTCAACTTCTGCCATGTGTTTGATAAGGTCAAGAACTTTGCAGGAGTAGCCCATTTCGTTGTCATACCAAGCAACCAGTTTTACAAACTGTTCGTTCAGCATGATACCAGCTTTTGCGTCGAATACAGAAGTCTGTGTTTCACCGTAGAAGTCGGAAGAAACAACTGCTTCGTCACAGTAACCGAGAACGCCTTTCATTGGGCCTTCGGAAGCTGCTTTAACTGCTGCACAGATTTCTTCGTAAGTTGTTGGTTTAGCAAGTCTAACTGTAAGGTCAACAACAGAAACGTCCAGTGTAGGAACACGGAATGCCATACCTGTCAGTTTGCCTTTCAGTTCTGGGATAACCAGAGCACATGCTTTAGCAGCACCTGTGGAAGAAGGAATGATGTTGCCTGCTGCTGCACGGCCACCACGCCAGTCTTTTTTGGAAGGACCGTCAACTGTTTTCTGTGTAGCTGTTGTAGCGTGAACAGTTGTCATAAGACCTTCAACGATACCAAAGTTGTCGTTGATAACTTTAGCCAGAGGAGCCAGACAGTTTGTTGTGCAGGAAGCGTTGGAAACAACAACCATATCTTTGTTGTATTCTTCAAGGTTTACACCACAAACAAATGTTGGTGTTTCTTTATCTTTTGCTGGAGCAGAGATAACAACTTTTTTAGCACCTGCTGCGATATGAGCCATACATTTTTCTGTTGTTGTGAAAACGCCTGTGGATTCTACAACATATTCTGCACCCAGTTTGCCCCAAGGAAGCTGTGCTGGATCTTTTTCTGCAAAGAATGGGATTGCTTTGCCATTAACAACCAGTTCTGTTTCTGTGGAAGAAACTTCACCCTGGAAACGACCATGGATTGTGTCGTATTTTGTCATATATGCTGCGTAGTCAGGTGTAACACCGATATCGTTGATACCTACTACTTCATAAAGTTCAGGCTGTGCAACTGCTGCTCTGAAAACAAGACGGCCGATACGACCAAAACCATTGATACCAATTTTGATTGCCATAATTAAATACCTCCAATATATTTACCTTTGTATGGGTTATTACTTGTTAATTTTTTAACTTTGTGTACACATTATAAAACATTGTAGAAAAATTGTCAATGTTTTAACCTGTACAAATGTTTTATATTTTTGCACTATTGTTTCAAAATCATCGTTATATCTCATACACATCAATAATACCATATTTTGATGAAATGTTAAAGCAAATAATGTCATTTTTCAAATATAATACATAATTATTATTGTTAATCATATAATATCTTTACTTTAAAATAAAAGTGTTGTAAACTAAATTCATAGGAATATGGTTAGTGATTATAAAAATTCGAGGAATTGAAATGTTTGGAAATGATGTACCTTTTATTTCTTTGGATGAAAACTGGGCCGTTACAGAGGCTCATAAAGAAATAAAAGAAAAATATGCCATAATGTTAAGGCCCGGTTTTTTCCGTGATTTGCTGGGTCAGTACAACCCTGACCATTTTGATAAGCCTGTGGTTATGGCAGCACCCGGCACAGACCTTTCAGGTGTAAGACTGGTGTTAAAAAAAGATGATAATGTGGTAAAATGCTGGCCTGTCAGAAGTGAAATTTATTCCGGTATGGCAGACAGAAATATGCACTATCAGATGAGGGAACCTATTACCGGGATTTTTTCCCTGATGCCTGTACTGGCTGACACCATAAACAAAGGTGAAAACAAAAAGGCTATCTCTACACTGGAAGAAATAAACAGACAGTCATATAAACTGCTGAAAAATATGACCAATATGACACTGGTTTCAAAAATAATGGGTGGCAGTATACCGGTGGAAGAAACTGTGGATTTGTATATGCTGACAGACAGTATAGCCACATCAGTAAAAGCTGTAGAAAAGAATATAAAAATAGACACTTATCTGGACAGCGATGTGTTTGTCTGCGGCAATATGCAGTTTTTATCCACTGCTATTCTCAATCTGATTTCAAACAGCATCAATTTTGCAGCAGATGAAAATGTGGATATTGAAATAAAGCTGGTAAAAGATACCAACAGAGCAGTTTTCAGTTATAAAGATAACAGCAAAGGAATCAAAGAGCAGTATCTTACAGATGTCTTTAAGCCATATTTTTCCAAGGACCCGTTTGCTGACGGAGAAAAAGACCCGTCTATGGGGCTGGGGCTGTTTATAGCAAAAACAGCTTTTGAACAGACTGGCGGCAGAATGATGCTGACAAGCAGTTTTGGAAATGGAGTAAGATACAATATTTCGATTCCATTGGTAAAAGATGCAGATATTGTGATGGAAAGCAGCACCACAGATTTTTTATTGAACAGATACAGTGAACTGTTTGTGCAACTTTGTGACAGCTGTACACTGCCATCGCTGAAATAAAATATTAAAAGGCACGGATTACCGTGCCTTTTTCTTTATTTTTTAGGTGCTTTGTATACTGTTTTTGTATTTGCAGATTTTTTTGTGCCGTTTGATTTGAATACACTTTTTTCAGCCTTTGGCCGTGGCTGTTTTACCACAGGAATAACCCTTGTTTCCTCTGGTATTTCCACCGGCTGTGTTTCTGACGCAGTTACAGAAACAGGCTGTGTAGTATTTTCCCATACCTGTTCGGCAGGTGCAGATTGCTGTCTTTCTTCTTTCTGTGCAAACAGCATAGCTATGGTTTCTTCGCTGATTCTGTTTATCTGCCGTGTTTCAGTATCACGGGAGAAAGCAGGGTTTGTGTGGGCGGGCTCTGCAACAGGTACAGAAAACTGTGCTGTGGCAAAGTCATCATCATATTCATCCACTTCCACAGGCTGCTGTTTTTCTTTTCTGCCATTTGTCCCTGCGGCTTTTTCTTCTTTTGCAGGCATAATATAAAATGCAGTAAACAGTGAGAATGAACCCATAAGTATCAGCGCCAGGGACATAGTAATGTCCGCAAGGGATAACACTGACAACACAACACCACCTATAATACCGGCCAGATGAGCTGCTGTACTGATAAGAAAGTTCATAAGGCCAGCCACATACAGCATTGGTCTAGCAAGTTTTGATGGTGAGTATGCCGCTTTATAAAGCATAAGCCAGAAAACAAGGTTTGTTACAGCAGACAGACTGCGATAAAAATAAAATGTATCTGCAACAGGCTGAACATTCAGTATAACGGCATTAAAACACATTGCCAATGGGAAAAGAATGGTTAGAACCATAGGTGCCATTTCACTTTTTTTGCCTTTGATTCCTTTTACTCCGTAAAGTACAAGCCCTATGGAAGCCAGTACCATCATAATATCATAGCCCAGAAAACCGCCTGTTACTGTAAAAATTCTGATAACATTCAGCACTGATGTGATAATGAACAGCACTGCAGCAGCAAAGCCAAATATGCCCACAGGAATTTTCAGTTTCTTGGTGTTTGGTTTTTTATCTGCAAATATCAGCACTCCACAACATAGGGATATAAGCAATACTATGCCTATCATCAGCGGGCGTGTTACAATACCCGGCTGTACAAGAAAGTTTGTGCCTTCTTCCATAAGAAATACCACTTCATACAGACGACCTGTGAAAAACAGCACAGATACCAGAATAAACAGAACATTCAAAAACAAAACCATAATATCTCCTTTAAGGTATAATCAGCATCATATATAAATAAACTGTATTAACAGTAATTTGACTTTTGTATCCAATACAACCATTTTAATACAAAACGATATAAATTACAATAATTTTAAACGCAGGTGACTATTTGTTCACAAATGAGGAGTTTATGAAAAATTTTATAGGAATATTTATGTTTTTGCTGTTTGTTAATTTTGCTGTGCCTGTGGCTTACTATAAAATTTACAGCAATCTGCTTTCTGCTGATGTATATATTGAAAACACAGAAGATTCAGAAAAAGAAGATAAGTTTGTTACACTTATGGACAGTAATTCCGGTAAGCTAATGGAAATACCACTGAAAGATTATCTGATAGGTGCAGCTGCATGCGAAATGCCCGCACTGTACAACCGGGAAGCAATAAAAGCCCAGATGATTGCCAGCCACAGTTATTATCTTTACTGCCGGCAACACCCTGACTGGCTGGAAAACGGATATATCACAGCCGATATAAAAAACATGAAAGGTTTTGCAGACAGTGGCAGACTGATGGAATTCTGGCAGATGGATTACTATACATACTATGAAAAGTTTGAAAAATGTGCAGAAGAAGTGATGGATATGGTGGTGACCTATGACGGTCAGCCGGCATTGACCAGTTATTATGCTGTTTCCTGCGGAAAAACTGCCGACAGCAAAGAAGTGTGGGGGCAAAGTCTGCCATATCTGATAAGTGTTGACAGCCGGCAAGATGGGATAAGCGACAGTTATATGAAAATAACAGAAATACCAAAAGACAATATGTACAGTCTGCTGAGGTTAAATTATCCCAATATAGATATTGACAATCTGGAAGCAGAAAAATGGTTTGGCGATGTGATTTACACTCAAAGCGGCTATGCCAGTTATATAACTGTAGGAAGCGATATGGTACCTGCCGGTCAGATAAGGGATGTTATGAAACTGCCGTCTACCTGTATGATGATTTTTTATGAGGATGAAGTCTTTTCAATAGCCACCAAAGGCTATGGCCATGGTGTAGGGTTAAGCCAGCATGGAGCAAACTGTATGGCACTTGAAGGCAAAAATTATAAGGAAATATTAGCCCACTACTTTCCGGGCACAAAAGTGGAAAAATTATAATATTTTATCAAAAAGGCAGATTTCAGTCTGCTTTTTTGTGTTTATATACAGATTTTTGCCATACAGTTGAAGATAAAGTATTTATGGGGTATAATTTATTTATAATATGAAAAGTAAACTTTTCAGAAAAGGAGACGTATATTATGATTTTTAAAGAACCTGCTCTTAATATCAAAGACAAACTGGTTGAATTCAGACGTGACTTTCACTCTCATCCGGAACCTTCTTTCTGCGAAGAAAGAACAAGTGCTGTTATCAGAAAATTCCTGGAAGACAACGGCATTGAAATTCAGGAAGTAGGCGCAGGCTATTCAGTAGTTGGTGTTATCCGTGGCGGCAAACCTGGCAAAACATTTGCTATGCGTGCTGACATAGACGCACTGCCAATGCCTGAACTGAACGATGTACCTTACAAATCACAGAATGAAGGCGTAATGCACGCCTGTGGTCACGATGCACATACAGCTGCACTGATGGGCGTTGCACTGCTTATCAACGAAGTTAAGGACCAGATGAGCGGCAATGTAAAACTGCTGTTCCAGGCTGCTGAAGAAAAAATTCCTGGCGGTGCAAAGGAACTGGTGGAAAAAGGCGCACTGGAAAATCCATATGTTGACGCTGTAATGGGCTTCCATGTAGCAAACGCTCTGCCAGTTGGCTATGTTGCATTTGGTGCAGGCCCTGGCGCTGCAGCATGCGACACATATAAATTCAGAATCATCGGCAAAGGTGGCCACGGTGCATACCCACACGCTACAATCGACCCTGTAGTTATTTCTGCATACTTTATCACAGCACTGCAGTCTATCGTTTCAAGAAATGTGGAACCTGTTCAGGGTGCTGTTATCACAATTGGCTCTATTCACGGCGGTACAAAAGAAAACATTATTGCTGACGATGTAGAAATGCTGGCAACTATCCGCAGTCTTGATGAAGATGTGCGTGCACTGCTGCACAAACGCATTCAGGAAATCTGCAAAGGTACTGAAGCTATGTATGGCTGTAAAGTTGAATGGGAACTGGAAATGGGTTACCCTGTGCTGGTTAACGACGGCGACTTTATCAACAAATATGCTGTTCCAAGCTGTGCAAAAATCGTTGGTGAAGACCATATTGTTGAAGTGAAAAAATCCGGCATGGGCGGCGAAGACTTTGCATACTTCCTGCAGCAGAGACCTGGTTGCTTTGGCTCACTGGGTTCAGGCAATGCAGAAAAAGGTCTGGTACAAGGCGGCCATACTTCCCTGTTTGATCTGGATGAAGACTGTCTGTGGAGAGGCGCAGCATGTCTGGCACAGACAGCATGGGATTATCTGGAAGAAAACAAATAATATATTATGAAAAGATTTATAATAGCATTAATCAATTTGTTGGCGGTCATATTGTGCTTTGATATAAAGAACATATACAGTCTTTATCAATTTAAGGATGGTGCCGGTATTGGAATTTATATTTTTTCCGGTCTGATAGAAATAAATGATAAAGTACCATATTCTAAAGTGCCAGTTTATCTTATGGCATTGTCAACTGTTGTTGTGGCTATAGTAATAATTGATATTTATGTTTTAAAAAATTCCAGAAAATAATAAACAGCAAATACCCGCTCTGTACGAGCGGGTATTTTAGTATATAAAAATATTATCAGTCTTTTTTCAATCCGTATGGATATGGAATTTCAAAATCACTGCCAAAGAAAACTTTTATCTTGTCAAAGTCATCGTTGCCGTATCTGTCAATAAAGTCCTGCTGAACTTTGTTGTTGATTTCTTCGCCTTCGGCACCAAAAATAGCTTTAATTACCTTGCCCATTGACTGGAACATATTTGCCATAATATATGGGAATGGCGGTGCATCTTCTGCGCGTGGGCCCAGCTGTGTATATGGGCAGTTTATATTGTCACATTTCTGGATACAGATTTCGTCATCACACATTATTTTGTCCACATGATACTGCAGATGTGGGTTGAAACTTTTTGCATTCATAGTATCCACATTTTTGCAGAAAAGTTTTTCAGCAGCATAAGGTGTGCCCAGCTGGCCGAAAAGTCTGTGCGCTGTGCACCGTGTGATTGTAACTTCAAACTGGTCATGTGTAAGTGTGTTGTGTGTGATATGGGGAGAGTCTTCCTTTATCATTTCAGGTGTGGAAACAACTTCCCTGTATTTTTCATAGTTGTAAAAATCCAACGGATTACCATCACGCACTGCTCTCATAGCAGCCCTGTTGCCCTGCTGGAACATATAAAGATGAAAAGCTGTCAGCAATGCATCTTCGCATTTTGACGGAAATTTTTCATTGATATGTCTGTAATATCTGTCTATTACAAAACACTGCATATTCTGTGCAAAAGCCATAAATCTTTCCTCTTTTCTATATTTTTAATTTAGTATACCATTAAACTTTTTTCGTTGCAAGATTTCACATAAAAAGCCGCTTTTCAGCGGCTTTTAAAATCAGGTATAAACATCAGGGTCAACTGTAAGTGTAAGCTGGTTTGGCAGATACTGTGAAGAAATAACCCTTGCTTTATAGGCCATAGGTGTTTCCCCTGTCACCTTCTTGAATGCTTTACACAGGTAGTTATCCCCGGAAAAACCAGTCTGCAAAGCAATGGTGTTAAGTGAAAGGCTGGTCTGTGTAAGCAGTTGTTTTACTGCATCAATACGGACTGATGTAAGATATTTGCCCGGTGTAGTGCCTGTGTGTTTGAAAAATTCACGCACCAGATGGCTTTTTGATATTTTAAGTGTAGCCGCCAGCTCTTCCACACCGTAAACATTGGCATAGTTTTCTTTGATAAGACGGACAGCATCAATAATAACCTGGCTGGCGATAACTGCCTTTTTGTCGCCATGGCTGAGGGTATTTATGATTTCAAAACTGATATTTGAAATATAAATTTCACTGAGATTATCAAAATTCTGCACAACCTGTGTAATCTGCTGTGGCAGGAAAGGCGCAAAAATTCCGCTGGTAATAAATGCAGTACCAACTTCTTTTGAATATTTTTCCCGTATAATGCCGTTGATGTTAAAACCCATTATTTCACAATCATCAGATGGATAAATGGTAATCCGGCCTTCACAGCATATAATCTCTTCTTTTTTTACATCAAGTTCACTGCCGTGACTGTCAGTAGTACAGCCGCCTTTTACCACTAAAAACAGATTTACACCATTATGGTCAAAAACCAGTTTTTCTTTTCCTTTGTGGTGGACAACATGACTGATATGGCAGTATTTTTTAATATCAAAACTCATTTTTCCTCACAGCTAATTTTAAAGGTTATTAAATTAAGTATATAACAAAGTGTTAAAAATATCAATAATTTACTATACATTTTGTTAATTATTTTTGTAATTTATGCAGAAATAATGGCAATTTTTACATATATTGAACCAATTGCCTGCCAGTTTGATAATTTTTTTGTTATGTGATAAAATGCAGTTGGTGATAATATGAATTATGTTTATGTTTTGCAGTGTGCTGACGGCACTCTGTATACAGGCTGGACAACAGACCTGGAAAAAAGAATAAAAACCCACAATGAGAAAAAAGGTGCAAAATATACACGCAGCCGTACCCCTGTCTCCCTGTTTTACTGCGAAGAATATGAAAACAAAAGCGACGCATTGAAACGAGAGGCAGAAATTAAGAAAATGCCCCGCAGTAAAAAACTGATGCTGACAAAATAAAAACCATTCTGAATTTTTGTTCAGAATGGTTTTTGTATTGGAGGAAATCCGAGTGGATTTGAAAGAAGCAATTCATAATTTATAAAATGATACATATAAGTCCCTGACAACCCTCGTTTACTACTCTTTCAATGGTAGATGCCAGTTTTTCTCTGGCTTCACTAGGCAAGTTGGCAAGTTTGGCATTGAGACCCCGGTTTACCAGTTCCTGTGGAGAATTGCCTAAAAGATTGGACTGCCATATTTCCAGAGAGTTGTTTTCATAGTTTGCCAGCAAGGACTGCACCAAGTCTTCCCCACTGGAGTCGTTGCCTAAAATAGGTGAAACTGTGGTGGAAATATCAGCCTTTATAATATGAAGGCTGGGAGCTGAGGCCGAAAATCTGATACCGAATTTTGTGCCCTGTTTAAACATTTCCGGTTCTTCCAGCTGTAACTGGTCCAGCGTTGGCATAACTATACCATAGCCGTTGGTTTCCACCTGCTGCAAAGCCGGTGCCAGCCTGTCGTACCGATTTTTTGCATGCATAAGCGACTGCATCAACTGCATCAGAGCCCAGTCATCCTTTACATCTGTGCCTGTAATAGACTGCAATGTATCATAATACAAATCTTTGTCAACAGTGGTGTTTACAGTTACACAACCGGTGCTGTAATCTATTTTTCCACAACCGGCTGAAAGTATGTGGTCCGACCGCGAGAACAACTCTGCAGCTGCTGATACATCACTTACTTTTTTCACCTTTTCAAAGTTTTTAATAATGTTTTCTGTTATTTTTGCTTTGGGTGGAAAATCCTGCCCCTGCATCGCCAGCCATTTGGGAACAGTGAATTTTATCTCTTTTACATCAAACTGTGTAAGCACCAGGGAAAGTATTTCTTCTATTTTCCCTTTGTCCAAGTCAAGGCAGTTTGCCCGTATTACGGGTACATTGAATTTATGGCAAATGGAATCCACTATGTCAGACACATTCTGCGACCTGGGTGTAACGGAATTCAGTACTACAACAAAGGGTTTGCCCAGCTTTTTCAGTTGCTGAATGGCTTTTTCTTCAGCTTCCAAATAGTTTTCACGGGGAATATCTGTAACCGAACCGTCTGTGGTAACTACAATACCTATGGTAGAATGGTCTGTGATAACCTTTTCTGTGCCTACCCGTGCCGCTTTCTCGAAAGGCACTGCCTGTTTGAACCAAGGGGTCTTTACCATTCTGGGTTTACCTTCCTCTGTATCACCCTGTGCACCTTTAATCATATAACCTACACAGTCCACCAGACGTACCCTCAAATTCTGTTTAGAGCCTATGGTAATATGCGCCCGCTGCTGTGGAATAAAGTTTGGCTGTGTGGTCATAACAGTGCGGCCTGCAGCAGACTGTGGCAGTTCGTCAATGGCCTGGGTTCTTTTAGCTGCGTCGGAAATATTGGGTATAACCAGACATTCCATAAACTTTTTGATAAAAGTACTTTTTCCGCTGCGTACAGGACCAACTACGCCTATGTAAATATCTCCATCTGTGCGTTTTCCAATATTTTCGTATAAATCTGTCATCTTATCACCTCACTGTCTGTATGCAGGAATAAGCAGCATTTTATCTTCGGTAAGAATTTTTGTATCCAGATTGTTTTCTGTCATAACAAGTGAAAGGTCTGTTCTGTATTTCATAGCAATATCAAATACATTCTCTCCTTTGTCACCATAATAAAGTATCAATGCATCTGCAGGGTTTGAAACAGGTGCAGAATGATTTTCGGTAAAGTCTGCCAATACTTTATGGTTTTTATGCCTAATGACAAAACCTTTTACATTTACAGAAAATCTTGCTTTCATCACTTCACCGCTGACAGTCACATCTGCACCGTACCGCTGGCATGTAACAAATATGTCATCATCTGCTGACAGCGAGCTGCCTGTATCAAGTGTGATATCGCCTGTCTTTGTAAAACATTCATATTCTTTATTTTCATTCTTTACAATTACGCTTACAGTGGTTTTAGCTTTCATTACCTGCCTGCCGTCTGATTCCACTGTATATGGTGCGGATGTGTCTATTATTGTATAAACAGGTACAAATCCGCTGCCTATAGTGTCTTCCACCTGAAAATTCTGTATTTTTGATACTGCTGATATATTAAAATCCATCATAATATCTTTATGGGATTTTTCATATTCATAGCTTTTTGAAAAACAGTCATTTACCAATATAAGATTTTCTTTTCTGAAAGACTTTGCGTCAAGGGTGGCGGTAATAAGACAGTTGGTTTTACCTGTATCAGAATTGGCAGTAACTGTAAAGCTGGTTATGGAAAAATCTGCATAGGCCACATTGTTTTCCGCCATACCGGGCATATCAACCACCTGATTGTATAGAAACGTTTTAGGAATATGGTTTATCCGGGGAGAGTTTTCCACAGTATAAAAAAAATCCACCACTGCCTCGCCTTTTATATTTACTTTATCCTGATGGGAATTTACTGTACAGTTGTGGGCTCCCAGGGTAATATTCAGTATTTTATCCACATTGTCCGGCAAGCTGATTTCATCTTCCATGGAAAACTGGCGCTGGCCGGCACTGCATAAAGTGAAGTATGTCTGTGAATTGCTGTCTGCACAGGCAGTAGCAGACGAAACAGCACTGACAACTGCTGTCTGCTGTACACCATAAACTTTTGCATTGAAACTGTAAACACCGCTGACAGATATCCTGGTGGGACTGACCGCCCTGGTATTTACATATTGCAGGTTGCCGTTTACAGGCAAAAAGTAAGGTGACCGAACAGGAACAGGCAAATCAAGCTGATGCCGGAAAGGCTGTTTTTTGGTAATAACAGTCAGTTTGTCTTCCTGTGGCGGCTGATAAAAAATACTTATTCTGAAATAGCCTTCGCATATCAGTTTATTGCCATTGATATATTTCTGGGTTATTGTGTGGTCAACACAGGTTTTTACTATCTTGAAAACAGATTTGTCATAATCAGCCAGCAGTATTTCCTGTTCTACTGCAATTTCAAAGGCAGTATCAAGAAATTTTGCTGTAGATGATATGCTGTCTGTCAAAAGTTGATTTGGCATAGATTGGCTCCTTCCTGGCGGCGATATATATGTTGCCTTGTAAATATATATTCTGTATGATAATGGAATATTACAAAACAAATGTAGACAACCAATATTTTTTGTGATAAAATATTTTGTATCAAATGTGATGATTAGAAACAGTAAATATCACAAACCATCAGAGAGAGGCCGGTGGGTGCAAGGCCTTTGGCAAGTGGTGTTGAACCAGTCTATGAACAGCAAGGGATAAAACAGAGCAATCTGAAACTCTTGACGGCAGTCACCGTTAAAAGACAGGCAGGTACAGGCCTGCAACGAGGTGCAGACAACAGTCTGAATTTAGGTGGTAACGCGGATTATTATTCGTCCTAAGTATAACAAGTGGGTTATGCTTGGGGCTTTTTTATTTGCCCCGGTAAACCCAACAAAGAAAAACGAAAGGATTACCAAAATGAAAGTAAGAAATCTTGTTGGACAGAGATTTAAAGAAAGACCATCCGACTGTGTTGTAGACAGCCATGCACTGATGGTGCGCGGCGGCTATATGAAATATGTAGGCAGTGGTATTTTCTCTGAATTTCCTGTATTGAGAAGAGTAACAAAGAAAATCGAAAACATTATCAGGGAAGAAATGGATGCTATTGACGGCCAGGAAGTGCTGTTCCCTGTTGTAATGCCTGCAGAACTGTGGGAAGAAAGCGGCAGATATGACAGCATTGCCAGCGAACTGGTAAGATTCAACGACAGAAACAAAGCAAGAATGGTTCTGGGCATGACACATGAAGAAGCAGCTGTACAGCTGGTAAGAGAATTTGGTCAGTCATATCAGCAGTATCCATTTATGATTTATCAGATTCAGAGAAAATTCCGTGACGAAGCAAGACCAAGAGCCGGTATGATTCGTGTGCGCGAATTCACAATGAAAGATGCCTATTCTTTCCACACATCACAGGAAGACCTGGAAGAATATTACCAGAGATGTTATGACGCATACAACAGAGTGTTTGCAAGAGCTGGTGTGCCTGAAGTTGTAACTGTTGCATCTGACAGCGGTATGATGGGTGGCAGTGTTTCCCACGAATATATGCTGCTGAACGAAATCGGCGAAGACTCTATCGTTCTGTGCGAAGACTGCGATTACAGTGCAAATATGGAAGCTGCACAGAATATTGTGGAAAACAACTTTGATATTCCTGTAGCTGAACTGGCTGAAGTGGAAACACCAGACTGCAAAACAATCGAAGATGTATGCGCATTCCTGAAATCTGACATCAGACTGTCCTGCAAAGCAGTTGTTTACCAGAAAAATGCTGACGATAAATTTGTAGTTGCATTCACAAGAGGCGACTTTGAAGTAAACGAAACAAAACTGCGTAATCTGGTTGGCGAAGAAATTCACCCTGCAGTTATTGACGAAGATAGCCCTGTTGTAGCAGGTTTTATCGGTCCTGTAGGCATCAGCAAGGATGTAGAAGTTTACTATGACCTTTCATTGAAAGGAATTCCAGCACTGGTTGCAGGCGCAAATAAAGTTGATTACCACCTGACAGGTGTAAATCTGGAAAGAGATGTTGACGGTGTGGTATACCACGATATCGCAAAAGTTGTTGAAGGCGGCATCTGCCCAAAATGCGGCAAACACAGCCTGACAATCAAAAGAGGTATTGAAGTTGGCAATATCTTCCAGCTGGGTACAAAATACACAGAATCAATGGGTATGACATATACAGATAAAGACGGTGTGGTTCACAACCCAATTATGGGTTGCTACGGCATTGGCGTAGGCAGACTGGCTGCATCAGTATGTGAAGCAAAACACGACGACTATGGCCCAATCTGGCCTATTTCCATCGCTCCATGGGAAGTGCATCTGTGCTGCCTGCGTGCTGATGATGAACAGACAAAAGCAGTTGCTGATGAAATGTATGCCAAACTGCAGGCTGCCAAAGCAGAAGTTATCTATGATGACAGAGCCGGCATCAGACCTGGTGAAATGTTTGCAGACGCTGACCTGCTGGGTGTGCCAATCAGAGTGGTTGTAAGCCCAAGAAACCTGAAAGAAAACAAAATTGAAATTTCTACAAGAGACAAATCTGTAAAAGTTTCTGTTGATGTTGAAGAAGCACTGGATTACATTCTTAATCTGAGAAAAGAAATGCTGGACACACTTAATAAATAATTAAAAACAAACCATCTGCAGTGATATCCTGCAGATGATTTGTTTTCCACTTGACAATATATATATATAATTTTTATGGTAAAATTTCAATAAAGGAGTTTGTTTATGAAAAAAACACTTGCATTCATTCTGGCTGCTGTACTGGCAGTTTCACTGGTTGCCTGCGGCGGAGAAAGCGAAAACAATGATGACAATGTAAACACAAACAGCGAAGTTTCCGTAACAGATGACAAAAAAGCTGATGAAAACACATTTGATACCAGCTGGGCAAGCAATGAATTTGAAGCCCTGCTGCCACAGCTGCCATTTACAGGCTGGGAAACAGAAATGAACGGCAACACATATAAAATGGAACTGGGTGGTCTGAAAACTGAAACCCTGACAGACAGCGAAGGCAAAACAATCGGTTATGGTGAAGATAAAGCCGCACTTATTAGTTATCTTGACTCACTGTCTTCATACGGTTTTACTGTAGAAGAAACAGGTGGCATCGAGGGCTATGTTTATGAGTGGTCTGTAAAAGATGCCAATGGCAACGAAATTGAAATCACCTGTGCTGAAGGCTACTGTTGGATTGAAATTGTAAAGAAATAACATTTTAAAAGGAGAGCAATGCTCTCCTTTTATATTTTAAATATTAATTTCAACAGTCCTCTGAATATTTTTGGACTTCTGACGATAACAACTTTCATAAAAAACGCCTCCTGCAGTATATTATGCAGGAGGCAATTTATTTGTTATTATTTTTTCAGATTGTCACGAACAATTTTCATTTCGTTAAAGCTTTTCTGCAGCTGTTCCTGTGTGGTTGCCAGCATATTGTCACAGTATTTTGTCACTGTGGCACGAAGCTGACTGGCCTGCTGGTTCGCTTCAGATGTGATAGCCTTTGCCTTTTCTTCAGCCTGGCGCACAATTTCCTCACGGTCCAGCAATTTGCGTGCACGTTCTTCAGCTGCGCGCACCATTTCTTCCGCTTCCCTTTTGGCTTTTGCCAGAATCTGTGCCCTGTCCTGAACAATGGCCTTTGCCTGCAGGATTTCCTGTGGCATATTGATGCGGATATCGTCAATGATGTCGCGTGCTGCATCAACATCTACCATGCGCTTGCCGCCACTGAGAGGAACTGCCATACCTTCTTCAAGAACTTCTTCCAGGTTTTCCAGCATTGTTTCTACTGATACTGCCATTTATTATCTCCTTACAATAATTTGTTAAATGCGTTCCAGAATATCATCCTTGATTTCAGGCAGGACAAATTCTGAAATATCACCGTCAAAGGCGGCAATCTGACGAACAATAGTAGATGACAGGTACATATATTTCTGGTTTGTCATCATAAACATTGTTTCCAGGTCAGGATTGAGAATTTTGTTTGTAAGTGCCTGCTGGAATTCATATTCAAAGTCAGACACAGCACGCAGACCTTTTACCAGTGTCTGTGCGCCTTTCATTCTTGCATAGTCAGCCAGCAGACCTGAATAGCTGTCTACTTCCAGATTTGGAATGTGGCCTGTTACACGTTTAATCATATCCACTCTTTCTTCAGTGGTAAATGTAGGCTTTTTAGTCGGGTTAACCAGAACAACAGCAATAACTTTGTCAAAGAGTTTACCTGTACGTTCAATTATATCTACATGACCTTTTGTAATAGGGTCAAAAGAACCCGGTACGATAGCAATTCTCATATTAACTCTCCTTTTGGAATTTAGTTACGAAAACTTTTCCGTATTTATACTGCTTGACCATTTCCAAACCATCAATTTCTGTGGCAGGTTTCCAGCCAAGCTCACTTTCTGCAATTATTATACCACCTGGTGCAGTGATTTGGTAGACTTTTTCAAGAATTTCATCCAAAATTCCCATATTGTATGGAGGATCAAGAAAAATTATATCAAATTCATCCTTACAACTGCCCAGATAATCCTGTGCTGTCATATTTACAACTCTGGCTTTATCAAAAAGATTGCAGGCTTTGATATTTTTGATGACAACATTGACAGCATCTCTGTTGCTGTCAACAAATACACCTTTAGTTGCACCACGTGACAGACATTCAATACCCATCTGGCCGCTGCCTGCAAATAAATCCAGTATTCTGGCACCCGGTACAACAAACTGAATAGAGGAGAAAATACCCTCTTTTACCCTGTCAATTGTAGGGCGTGTGGAAAGACCTTCCAGGCTTTCCAGTTTTGTGCCTCTGGCACTGCCACTGATTACTCTCATTTCAGATTTCCCTCCTCATCATGGAAATAGTAGTATATATTTCTGGCATCCTTATAACTGATGCCATCGGCTTCTATAAGGTCATTCATTTCGGCCGCTTTTACATTTGCAACTGTTTTGAATTTTCTCATCAGATTTTCTGCTTTTTTCTCACCTATACCCGGAATTTTGGTAAGTGTGACTGCATAGGATTTGCTTTTCCGGCTTCTGCGCTGATATTCAATGGAAAAACGATGTACCTCGTCCTGAATTTCGGTTACAAATTTAAATATACCTTTGTGCATTGCGATAGCAATTTCCCCGTCACGACCAACCATTGCCCTTGTGCGGTGCTTTGAGTCTTTTACCATGCCAAATACAGGCACATCCCGGAAGGCTGTTCCTGCCAGAATTTCAAGGACTGATGACAGCTGACCTTTACCACCATCAAGGAAAATAACATCAGGCTTTATACCGAACTGACCGCCTGTTCCTTTTTCAAATTCTGCCACACGGCGTGAAAGGGTTTCCTGCATTGAAGCATAGTCGTCAGTACCGGCAACTGTGCGCATTTTAAAGGTACGGTAGCCGCTTTTTTTCGGTTTGCCGTCTTCAAACACAACCATACCTGCAACGCTGGTACCGTCACCCCAGTTGGATATATCATAGCTTTCAATAGTGTGTGGTGCCTGTGGCAGGCCCAGCATATTGGCCAGTTCGTCCAGAAAACGCTGGCTTTTATCAAGTCGGCCACTTTCACGGGCCAGGCGGTCAACAGCATTGGTATATGCCATTTTGATTATTTTCAGATTTTCACCTTTCTGCACATAGGACACATTCACCTTGGTTTTTGACTGTTTCTGAATATATTCAACAATGTCTTCGTCCATTGGCATTTCGTCAAGGAGGACATTTTTAGGGGGTTGTTCAGTGGAATAGAATTGCACAAGGAATTCATCTCGCACATCTTTTATATTTTCTTCTCCGAAGAAAACATGTTCTTTTTTATCCATCAGTCTGCCCTGACGAAAACGGAGAACTGCCACACAGCAGTTTTTGCCACTGCCTGCCACTGCGATAAAATCGTGGCTTTGCAGACTGTCATTTACCACATTCTGACCTGCAGACAGTTTATTTATAGCATTTATCTGGTCGCGTATAAGAGCAGCTTTTTCAAAATTCAGTTCTTCGGCCGCTTCTTCCATATTCTGCTGTAAAACTTCTATAATCTTGTCAGTGTCCTGTTTGATAAATTTAACAGCACTGTCGATAATGTCGTTGTAATCCTGCTGGCTGATTTTGCCACGGCATACACCCATACATTTTTTGATATGGAAATTCAGGCAAGGACGTTCTTTACCAAAATCGCGGGGAAAAACACGACTGCAGGTAGGCAGACGGAATATCTGCTGGGCTGTGGCCACCATTTCCCTTACCGCAAAGCTGGACATATATGGACCAAGATATTTGCTGTCATCCAGCACCTGAAATTCTGCTGTAATACGTGGGAAAGGCTCTTTGGAAATTTTTATAAAATTATAGCCTTTGTCATCTTTAAGCAGAATGTTGTATTTTGGGCTGTGGAGTTTTATCTGACTGCACTCCAAAGTAAGGGCTTCAAACTCTGAATTGGTAACGATAACATCAAAAGAAAATGCATTATCCACCATCCTCTGCACCTTAGGCAGATGTTCAGCCCCTTCTTTAAAATACTGGCTTACTCTTATTTTCAGTCGCTTTGCCTTACCGATGTAGATGATTTCATCATTTTTATCGCGTATGATATAAACCCCCGGTAACAACGGCAGGCTGCGTGCTTTTTCGTAAAGTTCCTGTCTGGTCATTATAGCTCCTGTAAAAGAAGAATAGTGAAAGGACTGACATCAGCCCATAATTTTATTTTACCACAGTATTGTGATAAAAGTATATAGAAAAACAAAAAACCACCTGTATAAAACAGGCGGTGTATTTGCGTATATCAATTAGTCAGCAAAACCGGAGTTTACCAGTTTAACCAGAGCTTCAACTGCTGCTTCTTCATCCTGACCATCAGCGATAACTCTGATTGTTGTACCGCCAACAATACCCAGGGACAGAACGCCCAGAAGACTCTTTGCATTTACTCTTCTTTCTTCTTTTTCTACCCAGATAGAAGATTTGAATTCATTTGCTTTCTGGATAAAGAAAGTAGCTGGACGAGCGTGCAGACCTACCTGATTTTCAACTGTAACATCTTTGTAAAACATTATATAATCTCCTCATATATAAAATGATTTATTATTTTTGGATACGCACCTATTTTATAACAATCTCTAAAATTAGTCAACAAATTTAAGATAAATTATCTATAATGACTATGAATATCAATAGATGTAATATTCAACTTTGTATAATTTGCCACTTACTTTTCAACATCTTTGTCTTTATTGAACAACTTGTCATAAAGGTCCGGTCTTTTGGCTTTTGTGCGGTTTATAGAGTCCTGTTTACGGTACTCTTTTATATTCTTTTCATGACCGGACAAAAGCACATCCGGCACTTTTCTGCCGTGCCATTCATAGGGGCGTGTATACTGAGCATGTTCCAGAAGGCCATTGAAATGGCTTTCTTCTGTAAAACCCTCTTCACTTTTCAGAACACCTGGCAACATGCGGCACACAGCATCTGTAATAACCAATGCAGGCAGCTCACCGCCGGTAAGAACATAGTCACCTATGGATATTTCCATATCGCCTATCTCTTCTATTATGCGTTCATCTATGCCTTCATAGTGGCCACACACTATGGTAATATTTTCCTTTTTTGCCAGCTCTCTTGCCAGCTCCTGGTCAAAAACCCTGCCGGCAGCAGTAGTAAATATAACAAATGGCTTGGAACTGCTTTCCTCGGCAATTACACGGCAACAGTCATACACAGGCTGTGCCTGCATAACCATGCCATGACCACCGCCATAAGGTGTGTCGTCCACATTTCTGTGTTTATTGAGAGTGTAATCTCTGATATTAAATGTCTTTATTTCCACTTTGCCTGCATTTTTTGCACGGCCTATGATGCTGGTATTTATAACAGCCTCGCACATTTCAGGAAACAAAGTAGCGATATTAATCCTCACTGAACATACCCTCTATAACTTTGATTTTAATGATTTTTTCCTTTATATCTGTGCCCATCAGAAATTCTTCAACAGCCGGAAACATATATTCCTTGCCGTCTTTGCCTTCAATATAGTAAATATCGCTGGCACCCAGGTTTTTTACATCTTTTACAATGCCGATTTCCCGGCCTGTTTCACCGTTTACAACAGTGCAGCCAATCAGGTCTGCAATAAAGTAAAAGCCTTCCTCCAGTTCAATTTCATCCCTGTCCAGATAAAGCACCTGACCGATGAGATTGCGGGCCAGTTCAGTATTGTCTATACCTTCGAACTGGATAAGCACCATGCCTTTGTGTGTTCTTACACTGACAGCACGCAGACGCTGATAATGCATTTTATTCTTTTTGATATAAAATGTGTCAAACTCTTCCAGAAATTCCGGATAGTCTGCCCAAGGGTAGACCTTTACTTCACCACGAATACCGTGAAGGGAAGTAATTTCACCTGTTTCAATGTAATTCATAATGACCTCTCAAAAAAATCATTCTTATAAATCTGTTTCTTACATAAAATACGGGTGCTTTCAGGTAAGAAAGCACCCGATAATTTATTAGTCTATTTCCACAACTACCTTTTCACCAGAACGGTTTGCGGCAGCTCTGACAACTGTGCGGATAGCCTTTGCAATTCTGCCCTGTTTGCCGATAACTCTGCCCATATCGTCAGCAGCAACTGTAAGGTGGTAAACAGTTACACCTTCAGCATTTTTTTCATCTGCTGTAACTTTTACGGCGTCTTTATCTTCCACAAGACCTCTCGCAATGTTAACCAATAACTGCTCCATTACAAGCCTCCGGAATTAGATAATGTTGTTTTTCTTCAGAAGAACTTTAACTGTATCTGTTGGTTGTGCACCGTTAGCGATCCAAGCTTTTGCTTTTTCAGCATCGATAGAAACCATTGCTGGTTCTTTTGTTGGGTCATAAGTACCGATTTCTTCGATAAATCTACCATCTCTTGGGAAACGGGAATCAGCAACTACTACACGATAAAAAGGAGCTTTTTTTGCACCCATACGACGAAGTCTAATTTTTACAGCCATCTCTATTTACCTCCATAAGAATTCTGTCTATATTCAAACGCTGTGCGTCAAATATACCGATTACTGTGTCTGTATTGTTTATAATTAATAATGATTATCTGCCTCTCAGCATTCTGCTGAAAGCCTTTGGATTTTTTGTGAACTGTTTCATCATTTTCTGCATTTGTTCAAACTGACGAAGCAGTACATTTACGTCCTGCACTTTTGTGCCGGAACCCCGGGCTATTCTTCTCTTTCTCTTGGCATCGATAATGGAAGGTTTTTCCCTTTCTTTCTTTGTCATGGACTGAATGATAGCCTCTATTTTTTTCAGCTCTTTTTCAGCTTTTTCTTCATCATCTGCACTTATCTGGCCGGCACCCGGCATCATTGACAGCATTGATGAAACACCACCCATTTTTTTAACCTGACGGAACTGTTCCAACATGTCGTTCATGTCAAATTTGTTCTGCATCATTTTTTTGGCGGTTTCCTGTGCAGCTTTCTGGTCCACAGTATCCTGTGCTTTTTCAATAAGAGTCAGCACATCGCCCATACCCAGAATTCTGCTGGCCATACGGTCTGGGTGGAAAGCTTCCAAATCGTCCAGCTTTTCACCTGTACCTACAAATTTGATTGGTTTGCCTGTTACAGCTTTTACGCTGAGTGCAGCACCACCACGGGTATCACCGTCCATTTTTGTGATGATAACACCGTCAAGACCGATGGTTTCGTTGAACTGTTTTGCCACATTTACAGAGTCCTGACCGGCCATTGCGTCAATTACCAGCAATGTTTCGTTTACAGGTACTGTGTTTTTGATGTTTGTCAGTTCTTCCATCAGCTGCTGGTCGATGTGAAGACGACCTGCAGTGTCCAGAATCAAAATATCATTGCCATAGTCTCTGGCATGATTGTAGGCGTTTTTAGCAACAACTACAGGGTCTGTTTTACCCATCTGGAAAACAGGAACACCTGCCTGTTTTGCAACAATTTCCAACTGTTCAATAGCAGCCGGACGATAAATATCCAAAGCGGCCACCAGAGGTCTGTGCCCCTGTTTAAGATACATTTTTGCGAGTTTTGCAGTGTGTGTAGTTTTACCTGCACCCTGCAGACCGCACATCATAATGATTGTAGGGCCTTTGTTGGCAAACTTGATACGGGAATTTTCATTGCCCATAAGAGCTGTCAGCTCTTCGTTTACGATTTTGATAACCTGCTGTGCCGGTGTAAGACTTTCCATTACTTCGGCACCCATAGCACGGGCACTTACAGTTTTGATAAAGTCTTTGGCAACAAACATATTAACGTCTGCTTCCAGAAGTGCGATACGCACCTCTCTCATAGCCAGCTTTATATCTTCTTCGGTAAGTTTACCTTTGTTACGCAGTTTTTTAAAGGCGCCAGTAAGTTTTTGACTCAATGATTCAAATGCCATATTAACACCTTCCTAACCGTTAGATAAATCATCACAGATTTGCATAATTTTGTTGGCAGACTTTGTGATTTCATCATTTGTGGTATAAGACGCAATATTGTAGAATGAAATATTCTGTGCCAATGTTTTAATCTGTTCCACACCGCTGATTAAATCACGGTATTTCGCGGCAAAACCAATCTGTGATTCCAGGTCTGTAAGGACTGTTTCGCCTCTTTTAATGGCATCACGCACACCCTGACGGGTGATATTGAAATTGTCCGCAATTTCTGAAAGAGATAAATCCATGTTAAAGTACTGCTGCATCATATCTCTCTGTTTTTCTGTCAGCACTTCGCCATAAAAATCCAACAGATATGACATTTCAAGATTCTTTGACATCGTTTTCTCCTTTCCGTAAAGCGCAATCACTTTACAACGCTAATTATTATAATATAATGCAGGTGTAAAGTCAAGTACTTTCTTGCAAAAATTGCATAAAAAAGCAGTATATTTTTTATATAAGAGATACAAATATTTTTGCACTGTATTGATAATAAATGCAAAAAATTGCTGTCATAATAAAATGACAGCAATTATAGGTAATCAACAATTATTTACAGAATTTTTCTACATAGTTGTCGATACAGTGGGCAATAATCTGTTTTGCAACTTCTGCACCCTGAACTTCGTTAACAACTGTATCTTTGCCTTCCAGTGCTTTGTAAACTGTGAAGAAGTGTCTCATTTCTTCAAATATATGTTGTGGCAGTTCAGAAATGTCTTTATAAGAGTTATATGTTGGGTCACTGAATGGGATAGCGATAATTTTTTCGTCGCCTTCGCCATTGTCCATCATAGAGATTACACCGATTGGGTAAACTCTTACAAGAGAAGCAGAACGGATAGTTTCACTGCAGATAACCAGAACATCCAGAGGGTCTTTGTCATCGCCGTATGTGCGAGGAATAAGACCATAGTTTGCAGGATAGTGTGTGGAAGTATGCAGAATTCTATCCAGAATGATATGACCTGTTTCTTTGTCCAGTTCATATTTGTTTTTGGAGCCTTTTTCGATTTCAATTACAGCGATAAAATCATCAGGTGTAATTCTTTTTGGGTTTATATCGTGCCAGATATTTGACATAAATGTAATCTCCTTCAATTTAAATTCATTACTTATATAATAACATAAATATATGCAAAATCAATGAGAAAATGTGTGAGGAAAGTTACATATCACTTTTTATCTAATATATAAGATATAAGCAAGATAGCATATGCGGCCACGACCTTGTTGCCTTGCCTGCGCTCAGCCATAGCAGGCATCTGCACCAAGCCAGCACTTCGTGCTGCCAAGGGCAGACCGGCAAAGTTGTCCAGCGGACAACATGGTTCGAATCCCGCTTAATGAAAAAACAGGGCACACACTATCGTGTACCCTGTTTTTGGTTGGACTAGCGGGATTCGAACCTGCGGGATGACGGAGTCAAAGTCCGTTGCCTTACCACTTGGCGATAGTCCATTATGAAAAAAGGACCTTTTTTTCAAAGGTCCTTTTTATGGGGTGGAAGATGGGATTCGAACCCACGGTCTCCAGTGCCACAAACTGGCGCTTTAACCAACTAAGCTACATCCACCGCATCTGGCGCGCTTGAAGGGACTCGAACCCCTGACCCACTGCTTAGAAGGCAGTTGCTCTATCCACCTGAGCTACAAGCGCAAATCTCGATTGCCTAATTATAATATCACAGGTCGGTTTCAATGTCAAGCAAAATTTTTAATATTTTTTAAAAAATTTCCAACAATAAAAGAAATCTATTTTTTAAAGGAATTTCTGTTTATGACAAAAGATGAAAAACACCGCCTGGCAAGAAAAATAATAAAACTGACAAATGAAGAAATTGATGAAGAACATTTTATCCATCAATTGCTGGCGGAAAGCACACTGTATAATATTTACGAAGAAGAAAATACTACCTTTGGGCAAAAAGCGGCAGATAAACTGGCGGGTTTTGCCGGTTCCTGGGCTTTTGTAATATCTTTCAGCCTGTTTTTACTGTGTTGGATAGCGGCAAATTTATGGCTGCTGAAGCAACCATTTGACCCTTACCCTTTTATACTTTTAAACCTTATACTGTCCTGTGTGGCGGCAGTGCAGGCACCGCTGATAATGATGAGCCAGAACAGACAGGAAGAAAAAGACAGAAAGCGCAGTGAAGGTGATTATAAAATAAATCTTAAAAGCGAAATAATAATCGAAGACATGCATTACAAACTGGATACCATAATTGCACGACAGGGTGAAATATTGAAATATCTATCAGACAAAGAGTAATTTTCATACAATTATAACACTTGATATGGTATACTGTTACTAAAGGGGTGATTATATGAAAAAAAGTTATAAAGGGTTAGTTCTCTGGCTGATCATATACTTGCTAGGATTTGTGCCAATGTTTGGCATATATGATGGTGCCGTGGTCACAAGGCTGACACTGTGGTACACATCTGTTATGATTACAGTTCTGATGCTGATAATAAGAAATACCGACAGTGTTTATTGGATAAACGGAGTTTATTTTGAAGATGCTGAAAAAGCCGGATATGAAAAACGAATGGAATTTGCCCAGCGACATCTGGATAAATTCAAAAAGCACACCTTTCTATACACTGTTTTCACTCTTGTAAGCTATTTCATAGGTATGCACTTTGCGATAGATATAATTGTATTTTGTGTAAGCCTTATCGCAACAGCAATCTCAACAATCAATATACGTCTGGAATAATATTTTACCGCACAGATTAATCTGTGCGGTATTTTTAATAGAAGAAAATATTGTGTCTTTTATAGTTGTGGATTTTGGATTCCAGTCTGTTGGATATTTCTTCATAGCCCTCCATAACTTCTACATTTCCTTTGGTTATAATGATTACAGCTGGCAGTGTATCGAAATTATTTTCCCACATAAGTCGTTCTGTCAGTTTGCTGTCTGCTTCAACTCTTGAAATTTTCAGTGCCTGGGAACTGATAAGATTATCCATAAATTTATCTGTTCTCATATCATCATTGTCTATATATACAATGCAGTCAATATCGCCGTGTTCAATTCCTTCGTATTTATACACATAAAGACCATACACTTCATCTGTCATTTCAAAGCGCTGATGGGCTGTAACACAAACATTCTGATACCGCTTGTATGTATATATGCAGTTTGCAATCATCGAATATGCAGAGAATATTAAAACCACAGAAATAAAGAAATTTGTGCAACCTTTTATAACTTTTGCTCCAATATTATTACTGTCCGCAATCACCCAGTTGAAAAGCAATATAATCATCCATAGAACAAGAAAAAAAGACATCATTATAGCCAATATCCATTCACCATAACCCATGCCCAATTCATATATATGGTAACCTGCATATTGTGATATTCTTCTTAATACAGCGTAACTTATTCTTTCTGTAAACATAAACAGAAATGACAGTACAGTCATAACAATGGTAACAGTAAGAGCATTGAGTTTTCGATAATTTTTTTCAGTAAATTTACCATAAATAAGATATTGTGATTCTATTCCTAATTTTTCGCTGATTTGTTCTATGGTTTCAAGGTCCGGAAAAGATTTATTGTTTTCCCAGTTGGAAACAGTCTGGCGTGTAACAAACAGCTGGTCTGCCATCTGCTGTTGTGTCCAGCCTTTTTCTTTTCTGATTTGTTTCAAGTTTTTGGATATACTGTGCATAATATCACCCCTTTATTGAAATTATCATAAAATAAATACTGGATAAAATCAAGCAAATCTGATTTTGCAAAACAAAAAGCCTGTGGTTTTCCCACAGGCTTTTGGTCTGAGTGACCTGACTTGAACAGGCGACCTCTACCACCCCAAGGTAGCACGCTACCAACTGCGCCACACCCAGATGTATAATATATAATACACCATGCAGGAGGTATTTTCAAGTGAAAAATGTCAGAAGAATTTTTGCCGGGACTTGTCCGACAGTATGATTAGACAAGTCCTTCTCCGCTATGACCACAGCATATGCGATACTTCACAGGCAGACCGGTCAGAACAGGCATAACTAACGGTTTTCACAGAACATATTCTTGTAATTATACAGCTTTTTTCATCTCTTCCCCACAATACAATCTAAACAGTTTTGGCTTAACCAACGCTATATTCTTTATAACTCAATAACTTTGGTTGCAATATTGTCGCAAAACTCCTTATCGTGTTCCACAAACAGAATTGTGGGCTCAAAATTCAAAAGCAGATTTTCAATCTGCATACGAGAGATAACATCAATATAGTTCATAGGTTCGTCCCATATGTGCAGATGTGCCTTTTCGCACAGACTTTTTGCAATAAGCACCTTTTTCTTTTGCCCCTCGCTGAAAGATGAGATGTCCTTTTCGAACTGT
>JAFSCU010000015.1 GCA_017436575.1 Oscillospiraceae bacterium | reverse complement strand
TAAAAAAGAAGTAAAGGCTGAACCTAAAAAAGAAACAAAACCGGCAGCAAAAGAAGAAAAGAAAACTGCACCACAGCCTAAAAAAGAAGCCCCAAAAGCTGATAAAAAACCTGCAAAAGAAGCACCAAAAGCTGACAGACAGGAACGTCCGGCAAAAGACAATAAAGACAAAAAAGACTTTAAACAGGACAACAGAAATAAAGACAACCGCGACAACCGTCAGGATAACCGCAATCAGCCTAAAAAACAGGAAAACAAACCTGCAGCACAGAAATCTGCACAGCAGCCAGCTGCCAAACCTGCACAGCCAAAGGCACCACACAATCCTAACGAACCGCTGAAACGTGCAGACGGTACAGTTGTGGAAACAAAAACAAACAAAAAACCAAAGGCTGAAAAACAGGAAGTTGCAAAACAGGAATATGTTACAGTTACAGTTGACACACGTCAGTCAAATGTAAACATGGACAAATTCAACGAAAAATATGACGAACTGGCAGGCACTAAAAACTATGGTGGCGGCCAGAGAAAAAATCAGCAGGGCGGCAAACAGAAGTTCGGTAACAAAAACAAACAGAACTCCAAAAATCCTTATGCTAAAAAGAGACAGGAAACAGAAGCAGAAAAACTGGAAAGACTGCATCTGGAAAAAGCAAGAAAAGCACAGCTCAAAGTTCAGATTCCTGACGAAATTACAGTTGGCGAACTTGCTTCCCGTCTGAAAGTTACAGCCAGCGAAGTAATCAAACGCCTTATGATGCTGGGTGTTATGGCTTCTATCAGCCAGGTTGTTGACTATGATACTGCTGCTATTGTTGCCGAAGAACTGGGCGCAAAAGTAGAAAAAGAAGTAGTTGTTACAATCGAAGAAAGACTGTTTGAAGAAGTTGAAGACAGCGAAGAAGACAAACAGGAAAGACCTCCTGTTATCGTTGTTATGGGTCACGTTGACCACGGTAAAACATCCCTGCTGGATGCTATCAGAAACACAAATGTTACTTCCGGCGAAGCTGGCGGTATCACACAGCACATCGGTGCTTATCAGGTAGTAGCAGGCGGTAAAAAAATTACATTCCTGGATACACCGGGCCACGAAGCATTCACATCAATGCGTCAGCGTGGTGCTATGGTAACTGACATCGCAATCCTTGTTGTTGCAGCTGATGACGGTATCATGCCACAGACTATCGAATCAATCAACCACGCAAAAGCAGCAGAAATTCCAATTATTGTTGCTATCAACAAAATTGATAAACCAACAGCTAACCCTGATAAAGTAAAACAGGAACTGACAGAATACGGTCTGGTACCTGAAGAATGGGGCGGCGATACAATCTGTGTACCTGTTTCTGCAAAAATGGGCACAGGTATTGATGAACTGCTGGAAAATGTTAACCTGCTCAGCGAAGTTAACGAATACAAAGCAAACCCTAACCGCCGTGCAAAAGGTGCTGTTATTGAAGCACGTCTGGACAAAGGTCTGGGTCCTGTTGCCACAATCCTGGTTCAGAACGGTACTCTGCACAAAGGTGATGTTCTTATCGCCGGTACAGCAGTTGGCCGTGTGCGTGTAATGACAAATGACAAAGGCGAAAGAATTGAAGTTGCAGGTCCATCCACACCTGTTGAAATCACAGGTCTGACAGAAGTTCCTGTAGCAGGCGACCTGTTTGACGCTGTTGAAGATGAAAAACTGGCAAGAGAACTGGCTGAAAAACGTATGCAGGCAATCAAGGAAGAAAAATTCAATGCTGTTCAGAAAGTTACTCTGGATAACCTGTTCAGCCAGATTGCTCAGGGCGAAATGAAAGAACTGCCAATCATCGTAAAAGCTGACGTTCAGGGTTCTGCAGAAGCTGTAAAACAGTCTCTGGAAAAACTGTCCAACGAAGAAGTTCGTGTAAAAGTTATTCACGCAGCAGTTGGCGCTGTAAACAAATCAGACGTTATGCTGGCTTCCGCTTCCAATGCTATCATTATCGGTTTCAATGTTCGTCCAGACTCTACAGCTAAACAGGACGCAGAACAGAATGATGTTGAAATGCGTATGTACCGTGTTATCTACGATGCACTGAATGATGTGAAAGATGCTATGAAAGGTATGCTGGCACCTAAATTCAGAGAAGTTGAACTGGGTCAGGCAGAAGTTCGTAACGTATTCAAACTGTCTTCAGCAGGTACTATTGCAGGCTGTTATGTTAAAGAAGGTAAAGTTGCAAGACACGCAAAAATCCGTGTTGTTCGTGACGGTATCGTTATTACAGAAGACGAAATCTCCTCACTGAAACGTTTTAAAGACGACCAGAGAGAAGTTATGGCCGGTTACGAATGTGGTATCGGTCTTGAAAAATTCAACGATATCAAAGAAGGCGACATCTTTGAATCATTCATTATGGAAGAATACCGCGAAGACTAATCCAATCATGCAAGGGACGGCCTTCCGGACGTTCTTCTCATAAAAATAAAAATATATGTAGGGGCCGATGCCTACATCGGCCCCTGTTTTTAAAGATATGGCGGCACTGCTGCCGTCTTACTATTAAATTACAGGAGGTTAATCACTATGGCTTCAACTAAAGTTGAAAGATTGAACGAAGACATCAAAAGAGAATTGATTTCCATTGTATCTCAGATGAAAGACCCACGTCTTGATTGTTTCCTCACAATTATGCGTGTTGAAACTGCACCGGACCTGACAAATGCAAAGGTTCACATCAGCGTTCTGGAAGGCGACCAGGCCTGTGAAGATGCTATCAAAGCACTGAAAAAAGGCCAGGGCTTTATCAGAGGCGAGCTGTCAAAACGTCTGCACATCAAACGCAGTCCTGAATTTACATTCGTAAAGGACGAAGGCGCTGCCTACGCCCAGAAGATAAACGAGATATTAAGGGATATTAACAAAAATGACAACTAAAATTGATATACAGTCCACTGCCCGGTTACTTATGGAAAAGGATAATATTCTTATTCTTTGCCATAAAAATCCTGACGGGGACACTCTGGGCAGTGCGGCAGCCCTGTGCCATGCGCTTACAGCAATGGGCAAAAAGGCTGTTGTTGCATGCCATAACAGAATACCTGCAAAATATGACTATCTGAACATTCCTGTCTGGGATGGTCAGTCTGAAATTGACTATGTGGTTTCTGTTGATGTGGCAGGCGTAAACCTGCTGGGCGAAAGTCTTGCTGATTTTTGCCATAAAATTGACCTGTGTATTGACCATCACGGTTCAAATGGTGAATATGCCAAATGTCTGTGCCTTAAAGCAGACTATCCTGCTGCAGCACAGCTGATGTATGAAATCATCTGTGAAATGGGCGTAGAAATCAATCCTCATATTGCAGACTGCCTCTATACAGGTCTTATTACCGACACAGGCTGTTTCAAATATTCATCCACCACACCACGCACCCATGAAATCGGCGCTCGTCTTATGGAACTGGGAGCACAGCACACAATGCTGGTGGAAAAATTCTTTATGTCCAAAACCAGAAAAGCTGTTGCTCTGGAAAAATATATGCTGAATAATCTGGAGTATTATTTTGATGACAGATGCGCATTGCTGCTGCTTACCAGGGAAGCAATGCAGGAAATTCAGCCTGACCCAACAGATCTGGACGGCTTGTCTTCAATGCCACGCAATTTTGAAGGTGTAGATGTTTCTGTTCTTATCCGTCCTCTCCGTGAAGATGGAAATTACAAACTGTCTATCCGCACAGGCGAAACAGTAGATGCATGTGCCATTGCCTCTGCCCTTGGCGGCGGCGGTCATCTGCGCGCGGCAGGCTGTGAAGTTATCGGCAGCATTGAAACAGTAAAAAGAGAAATTCTTAAGGAAGTGGAAAACACATTATGTCAGTAGACCGCAACGGAATTCTTATTTTATTCAAACCACAGGACTGGACAAGCTTTGATGTTATTGCCAAAGCCCGTGGCATACTGGGCACACGCAAAGTGGGCCACTCCGGCACACTGGACCCTATGGCAACAGGTGTGCTGCCTGTGTTTATGGGCCGTGCCACAAAGGCTGTTGATATGCAGATTATCAAAGACAAAGAATACATTGCCACCTTTAAATTGGGGCTGAACACCGATACAGGTGATATCACAGGTGAGGTTATAAAGGAAAGGGCAGTGTCAGCCACCAAGGCCGATGTGCTGGCAGAAATGGAAAATTTCAAAGGCGAAATCACTCAGCTGCCACCTATGTATTCTGCAGTTAAAATCAACGGTCAGCCTCTGTACAAACTGGCACGTCGGGGCGTGGAGGCTGCACAGGTTGAAAGAAAACCAAGAAAGGCTGTTATCAGACAGCTGGAAATGCTGGAAGATGAAACCCTTTCTGAAAACGAATACAAAATACGCGTGCTTTGCAGTGAAGGCACATATATCCGAACTCTTGTAGAGGATATGGGTGAAAATCTGGGCTGTGGTGCAGTGCTCACATCACTTTCACGCACAATGGCCTGTGGTTATACACTGTCTGACTGTGTCACATTACAGCAACTGCAGCAAGCCAGAAATGATGATAAAATCGATAGCCTGATTGTAAATACAGATACTGTGTTTATGCATCTGGAACGCATTGACCTGTCAGCAGAACTGGCAAAACGACTTCTCAACGGTGCAAGAAGCCGTATAGCAAAGCCTGATGGCGATTACAGAGTTTATTACAAAGATAAATTCTATGCCATCGCAAATGTCACCGAAAAGAAAATGAGTGTTGTGAAACTTTTTGTAGAAAAGGAAAAGGAAATTATCTGATGCTTGAAGTTTATAATATTTCTTGGCGCAATACAGAAAAAACTGCTGTTGCCCTGGGATATTTTGATGGCGTACATATTGCACACCAGGCACTTATCAGCCAGATGTGCGATTATGCTGCCGCAAACAACCTTGAAAAAGCAGTTTTTACTTTTACAAAGTCTGTTCCATTGGGACATAAAGGTAAGGATATACTTACAAAGGGTATCAAACTTGATGTAATGAGAAATATGGGGATAGATTTATACTATTCGCCGGATTTTCTTGATTTCTCATCCTTTACACCTGAAGAATTTGTAAAAAATATTCTTGTTGATTCCATGGGCGCAAAGGCTGTTTTTTGTGGAGAAAATTTTTTCTTTGGGAAAAACAGGCAGGGCAATGTACAGATGCTGAAAGAATTGTGTAAAAAATATAATATAGCCTTTACCCAGGCAGATACTGTCTGTCTTGATGGAGAAATTGTCAGCAGTACGGCCATCAGGGATGCCCTGACACAGGGGGATATGGAAAAAGCTTCTGCAATGCTGGGCAGACCATACGGTGTGAACTTTGAAGTGCTGCATGGTAAAAAAATAGGACGCACTATCGGTACACCTACAATAAATCAGATTTATCCGGCCACAATGTGTAGCCCTAAACCCGGTGTTTATATCACCTGCACCACAGTGGATGGAAAAAAATACCCATCTGCAACAGGTCTGACCAACCGTCCTACTGTAAATGGCACAGGCTATACCTGTGAAACATTTATTCTGGGGTTCGAAGGCGACCTTTACAGTCAGAATGTACAGGTGGATTTTCACTCCTTCCTTTTTGAAGCAAGAAAATTTGATTCTCTCCAGCAACTGGGCGATATGATTTATTCCAGTGCTGTGAAAGCAAAAGAATATCTTGAAAAAAAGGGAATAATTGATTGTTAAAATGAAAAAACTTGATTTTTTATCATATATCTGCTACGGACTGGCAGGTTTTATGTATCTGTTTATCGTTTACAATACCCTTACAAACCCTCAGAATCCTGACCTGGTAATCAAAGCAGGTCCTGTTATTGTTCTGATGGGTGTTCTGGTTTTATTGGTTATGGCGGGTATATATATCATAAATCATTTCCGCTACAGAAAAACTTTCCCGGTTTTATTTACTTTTATACTGATATTTTTACAGGCTGTTACAATTCATTATCTTTCTGTAAAATATCATGTTGAAACCTGGGATATGGGTGTTGTGTACAATGCTGCAGAATATTATGTGACAAACGGTTCATTTGATATGGGAAAATATGACTATTTTCTCTGGTTCCCAAATAACTCGCCATTATACAATCTGTTTGTATTATTGTTCAGGTTATTTGCCGTATTCGGTATTACAAATACTCAATTGGCATTGAATATCTTTAACGCTGGCCTGCTGGTGGTTTCAGCCTGGTTTATTGAAAAAACTGTGCAGGTTTTTGCTGGTGAACAGTTTACAGGTGCCGGACTGATGTTCTGTGTGGCATTGTGTCCTTTCAGTCTTTATGCGGTTCTGGCATATACTGACACATTTTCTATGGTTTTCCTTTCTTCTGCGCTGTATTTTTATATTTGTGCTGTAAAGAATAAAGGAAACATATATGTAAATCTGGCACTGTTTTCACTGCTGTGTGGCTTTGGTGCATCACTGAAAGTTTCAGTGCTTATTCTTGCCATTGCGGCAGTTATAGATATAGTGTTGAATTTTAAAGATTTAAAAACCACAGTGGTGTCACTGGTACTGGTACTGGCAATATCTTTTGGTGGTTTTGCAGGCTTTAAATATGCTCATGAACATTCACCGTTCCTTCCGGAATACGACTATGACTACACCATCCCATATACCCACTGGGTTATGATGGGGCTGAATGGTCTGGGCGGGTACAATGATGATGACTATCAGCTTATTACGTTGCAGTATCCTGACAAACAGGCAAGACAGCGGGCCAATATAGCTGAAATCAGCCGCCGTGTTGAAGAAAAAGGTTTTGACGGTATGGTTGACCATCTGAAAAATAAGCTGAGTTTTATATATTCAGAAGGTACTTTTGGTGCCTGCTATAAACTGGACAGGGCAGTGGTAAGACCAAATGGTCTGCACGAGTACATAATATATCTGGGCTCAAGATTCAGTCTGTTGGGGAATTATTCACTGGCACTGTTTATGATGATGCTGGTACTTATTGCATTTGCAGTATTTATGGGTATAAAAAACAAAGACACATCTGCTGTAATGCCTGCTATGAGTCTGATTGGTGTAACCATTTTTCTTTTGATTTGGGAGGCCAGGTCCAGATATATTCTCAACTTCTTGCCATTATTTATACTGATGGCGGTTTTTGGTATAAAACAACTATTTTACCACAATAAAAGACAATAATTTCAGTAATAATAACAGACATAAACCCTTTACAAAAATCGGGTTTAATGTTATAATTCTATGGTGACCTATGAATCGGTACAGGGGCACAGCTGCGGGGCAGCACTCACCAGACCCTATACTGAGTCACAGGCAAATATATATTAAGAAAGGTGAAACAATTATGAACAAACAGGAAATTATCGCAAAATACGCAATGCACGAAGGTGACACAGGTTCTCCAGAAGTACAGATCGCTCTGCTGACAGCAAGAATCAACCATCTGACAGAACACCTGAAAACAAACAAACAGGACCATCACTCACGTCGTGGCCTCTTCAAAATGGTAGGTCGTCGTCGTAACCTTCTGGCATACCTCCAGAAAACAGATATCGAAAGATACCGTGCAATCGTTGCAAAACTGGGTCTGCGTAAATAATTCACATAGTCCAATAAGGCAGATGGCAACATCTGCCTTTAAGTCTATATTTTAAGCGGTTATGGCAAGGGAGGATATTATATTTAGCAGTAAGTTGAGTGTTTATCGCATCGATAAATACTGAACTAATTGCTGAAAATATAAACTCTCTTGCCACCTGAAAAGAATTTAAAAAGGAGACAAAAAATGAGTTTTAGAGTATTTGAAACCATGTTTGCCGGCAGAAAACTTATTGTTGAAACAGGCAAAATGTGTGCACTTTCTAACGGCTCCTGTCTGGTAAGATACGGCGAAACAGTTGTTCTTGCCAATGTTACTATGAGCCCATCACCAAGAGACGGCATTGATTTCTTCCCACTTTCAGTAGATTTTGAAGAAAAAATCTACTCTGTAGGCAGAATCCCAGGTTCATTCCTGAGAAGAGAAGGCCGCCCAGGTGAAAGCGCAGTTCTGTCCAGCCGTGTGGTTGACAGACCAATGCGTCCTCTCTTCCCAAAAGATATGAGAAACGATGTTTCCATCGTTATGACAGTTATGTCAGTTGAACCTGACTGCGACCCAGAAATCGTTGGTATGCTGGGTGCTATCATCGCAACATGTATCTCTGATGTTCCATTCAATGGTCCAATCGGCGGTATCTCTGTTGGTCTGGTAGACGGCGAAATCGTTCTGATGCCAAATGCACAGCAGAAAGAAACAAACAAACTGGACCTCACTCTGGTTTGCAGCCGCGAAAAAGTGGTTATGATTGAAGCTGGTGCTCATGAAGTTGATGAAACAACAATGCTGAACGCTATCAAAACAGGTCACGAAGAAATCAAAAAATTCATCGACTTTGTTGATATGATGGTTGCTGAAATCGGCAAACCAAAATATGAATTCCAGCATGTAGAAGTTGACCACGATATGTTTGAAGCTATCAAAGACTTCGCTCTGGATAAAGTAAAATTTGCTCTGGACACAGATGACAAAAATGTTCGTGAAGCAAGACTGAACCCAATTTACACAGAAGTTCACGAAAAATTTGACGAAATGTATCCAGAACAGACAGGCATGATTGACGAATGCATGTACAAACTGCAGAAATTCGTTGTTCGTCGCTGGCTGCTGGACGAAGGCAAACGTGTTGACGGCCGTGGTATCAACGAAATCCGTCCGCTGTCTGCTGAAGTAGGTCTGCTGCCAAGAGTTCACGGCAGTGGTATGTTCACACGTGGTCAGACACAGGTTCTTTCTGTAGCTACACTGGGTACAATGAAAGACGGCCAGCTGATTGATGGCCTGCAGGACATCTACGAAAAGAAATATATGCACCAGTACAACTTCCCACCATACTCTGTTGGTGAAGCACGCGCTCCAAGAAGCCCAGGCAGACGTGAAATCGGTCACGGTGCACTGGCTGAAAGAGCACTGGTTCCAGTTCTTCCATCACAGGAAGAATTCCCATACGTAATCCGTGTGGTTTCTGAAGTTCTTTCTTCCAACGGCTCCACATCACAGGCTTCCATCTGTGGCTCTACACTGGCTCTGATGGATGCAGGTGTACCAATCAAAGCACCTGTTGCAGGTATCTCTGTTGGTCTTATCACAGAAGGTGACCGCTGGATGACAATGCTGGATATCCAGGGCCTGGAAGACTTCCACGGCGATATGGACTTTAAAGTTGGCGGTACACACAAAGGTATCACAGCTATTCAGGTTGACATCAAAGTTGACGGTCTGACATACGAAATCATCGAAGAAGCATTTGAAAAATGCCGCAAAGCAAGACTGCACATCCTTGATGACATTATGGCACCAGTTATTGCACAGCCAAGAGCAGAACTGTCCAAATATGCACCAAAGATGAAATCACTGAAAATCGACCCTGACAAAATCAAGGACGTTATCGGTAAAGGCGGCAAGGTTATCCAGAAAATCTGTGCTGAATGTGATGTACAGATTGACATCGAAGACGACGGCAGCGTATTTATCTCCGGTCTGGATGCTAACAACCTTAACAAAGCTTACCACATCATCAAAACAATTGTAGACGATCCAGAACCAGGTTCAATCTACAAAGGTGTTGTTACAAGACTGATGAACTTCGGTGCATTTGTTGAAATTGCTCCAGGTAAAGAAGGTCTGGTACACATCTCCAAACTGGATGAAAAACGTGTTGCAAAAGTTGAAGACGTTGTAAACGTAGGCGATGAAATTCTTGTTATGGTAACAGAAATTGATGACCAGAACAGAATCAACCTGTCCAGAAAAGATGCTATTGCAAAAATCAACGCTAAAAAAGAAAGCGAAAACAAATAATTGAAATTACAGCTGTATGGTAAACATACAGCTGTTTTTTTGCATAAAAATATCCCCTTCCGTTTCCGGAAGGGGATAAGTTGTATACTATTTTTTGATGGAGATTTTACCGTCAATATATGCGCCGTGATTGATAGTAATATATTTTGCTGTTACATTGCCGACAACGTGAGAAAGTTCATCAAAACATACGCTTTCTTCCACTGCCATATCGCCGATGATTTTGCCAGAGCAAACCAGGTTCTGTGCTGTAATGTTGCCTTTGATTTCGCTGCCGGCGGCAAGTGTTACCTTGCCTGCAACTTCTACATTGCCTGTCAGTGTGTCAGACAGGATATCCAGATTTGCAGCTTTTACATCACCCAGAATTTCAGAATGAAGAACGATGTTGCCTTCAGTTACCACATTGCCTTTCAGCTGACCGCCGATTTCCACATCACCTTTACTTGTCAGGTTGCCTTCAAATACAGTGCCTTCAGCCAGAATAGTTTTTGGATAGGCTGTTTTTGCTGCAGGTTTTGCTGCTGGTGCAGTTTCTTTTTTGATTTCAGGTTTTACTTCTTTTTTCATTTCTGTTTTTACCTCATCTTTGTTATTTGTGCTGTTTTCAGCAGCTTTTTTCTCGTTAGGGTCTTTGCCGATACCAAACATTTCAAACATTGCCTGGTTAAAGTTTTCTTTGGAACTCATACTTTTTTCTCCTTACTTTTCAGAATAAGCGAACAACACAGGCTTTGTCTGCGGTGTCAATCTATCAAAAGAGTAACCTTGCTCTTTTAAAGTCTGAATAATACCTGGCAATGCTGCCACGGTGGTGGTTCTTGGTGAAGAATCGTGCATCAGCACAACCCGTCGGTTTGTTTTGCTTATACCGTCCATAACATTGGCATGGATGGCACCAGCAGACAGCAGTGTACTGCTGGCATCACCGGAAGAAACATTCCAGTCGTATGGAATAAATCCACGGCGCATCATTTCGCTTATAAGTTCCTGATAAATCTGGTAGTTATAAGCGTTTTTTGTTCCGCCAGGGAAACGGAAATGTGTAGGGGTAACTCCTGTGGTTTCTTTGATAAGAGTGAAAATTTTATACATATCGTCAAGATATGCGTCAACCGAACTGTATATTTCCTGATATTTGTGGCTGTAAGTATGCATAGCAATTGTATGACCGTTTGCAACAATATCACGCATTACCTGTCTGGAAAAAACATCGTCGGCACCTATTACAAAGAATGTAGCCTTTATATCTTCTGCAGCCAGAATTTCCATCACTTCATAAGTTCTGTAGGATGGACCATCATCAAATGTAAGATAAATTGTTTTATCTGCAGCCACACTGCCATCCAGAGGCTGTGGTGCATAGAAATTAGGATATTTTTCCTGATAGGCAGGTGTCTGCGGTTCTATAACATATTCATTAAAATAGTCATAATCCTGTGCCTTGCTTGTGACCAATGGTACTAATTCCTGCTGGCGTTTCAGTTCTTCATATTCACTTTTATAATGAAAGCTGGTGTATGTAGGTATCAGAATTGATATAATTACCACCAGCAAAATCAGGTTTTTGAAAAACCTTACACTGCCAAAATACATTTGTGTATAGCTCCGGATAGAAGATTTAATATCGTTAGCCTATGCAAACGAATATATAAAATATTATACAATAATATTACATATTTTGTCAAAGAAAATAGGTTCGATAATTAAACATATTAAAAACCATTGAGCAATATGCATAATATTACTCAATGGTTTGAATTTTTATTTCACTGCTTCTATATGGCCTGTAACTGTTTTGATATTCTCTTGGGCAGGCAGACCGTATCCACAGATACATTTGCCGGTACCTGTTCTTATACAGCCTGCGCCATCTTCCACAACAATGCAGGCGCCTTCAGTGCAGTCATCTGTATGAATAACAATGCAGGGACCGCCGGGATTTACTGCAATGGGAACGCCGTCACACAGTTCTGTGTCATAGTCCGGTACAAAATCACCCACCTGGTCTGTATACAATTCTTCCGTAAGTGTCTGGCTGTGGTCATCACTGCACCGCCCGTCACAGAATCTTATCCAGGCGTTGTCTTCCTCCGGCATAATTATATCGATGTGGTGCTGGCCTGCATACTGGTATTCATAACCTTTGCCAAAATTTGATACATCATTTTTGTCTGGCAACTGATTTGGAGAAACAAAATCTGTTATTTCTCCATCCATTACACCGCAACGCAAAAGTTCTATTCTCTGGTCGGTACAGTAGTAAAGGGTGCCGTCCACCATTACAATCTTCTGCGGTATCTCCTGAACAGGCACATCAGGTTTTGCACAGCCGTTCAGCAGAGCTATACACAGCAGTGCCACTATCATAAAACCAAATATTTTTTTCATAATATTCTCCTAATTGAATTTCACATAACCGTCAGTATATTCCACATAATCAGGATGTATTGCACATACGTAATAAACACCATAGTTTTTTAAAGTGCCTTTATCTGTTTCAAAATTCATTGAAGGCAGTTCAACATAAAATTTGTAAAATGGAAGTGCACAACCTGACATGTAATCTGCAGGGGCATAGTATGGCGGTTCTTTGTACACCAGTTCTATTTTGCTTACAATAGTATCAGCCGGTATATCCTGTGGCACAGTTGAAAGATACTGCCCGCTGTAAAACATTTCCAAGGCTTCTTGCCAGCTGATTGCTGTCAGTTCATCTTCCGGGGTATAAGCATTGGCGGATTTATATTGAAAATGGATATTTTCACCTTTGTCGTTATCACTCCAGATAAGTGAATCCAGTCCCCATACAATTGTTGCCCCCGCTGTGTTATTGAAAATATACTGTCCATAATCATCAGTGTTTTTAAAAAGATAGTGCGGGGAATAATGTTGTTCGCCGTAAATGTTGTAGTCGCTGTAAACATAACTGTCCAGATTGTCTCCAAATATATGG
>JAFSCU010000014.1 GCA_017436575.1 Oscillospiraceae bacterium | reverse complement strand
TACAGTTATCGGTGGTGTTCTGCCAGCAGACGAAGTTATCGCAATCGGTAACCTTGCTCCAATCGCTGACATGATCATGCCAAAACCACTGTACTACTTCTTCATCATCGGTGGTGCTGGTTTTGCTCTTGGTACAACACTTAACTCTTCAATCGCTTCCAACTTCCCTCCAATGCTGCGTGCAGCACAGGACGGTTGGTTCCCAGGCGTTCTGTCCAAAGTTAACAAACACGGCGTTCCATACGTTTGGATGTTCATGCGTATGTTCCTGAACATTGCTGTTGTTGCTTCCGGCTTCGATACAAACACACTTGGTAAATGGACACTGGTTATCGGTAACGTTACATCCTTCGTAACAATCGGTTCCGTAATCAGAATTGACAAACTGTTCCCAGAACAGTGGGCAAAATCACCATACCATGTATCTAACCCAGTAAAAGCTCTGCTGCTTGGTCTTGCAATGTGCACACAGGCAATCCAGACATCTATGAACCTTAAAGGTCTGTCAATGGGCGTTATCCTGCTGAACGTTATCTCCATGGTTGCATTCGGCGGTCTTGCTACATACCTGTACAAATCCGGTAAAGTTCATATGAACCCATCTTACGACCTGATGTAATTTCTATATCAGATTGTTAACTGGTAAATATTCCTTAATCATAAGAAGATTATATTAACTCCTTTTTAAATTATTTAACGATAGACTAACGATAGACAAACAGAGATAATATAATCTGATTAAAAAATGCACCTCCTCGGAGGTGCATTTTTATTTGTTATTCAAATTCCACTATAACTACTTCAGGGCGGTTGAACAGGCGGAAAGGGAAACCGCTGTTGCCTATGCCGCGGCTGATAACCACAGTGGTGTTGTCCATTTTTTTCATACCGGCTGCATAAGGCGGAAAAACACCCTGGTTTGGTACAAACACACCGCAGTCAGTAAAAGGTATACCAAACTGTCCGCCGTGGGCATGCCCTGTCAGTGCCAGGTCTATGCGGTTGTTGCGGTAGGTGTGTATAAATTCCGGTCGGTGGCTCAGCAACAGTTTAAATGTGTTGTCGTTTTCTGTCAGCTTTGAAAGCCGCTGACGGAACTGCCCAGCACCGTTTTCGCCTTTTTTGCCGCTATGGTAAAATCTTGGGTCTTTTGCCCCCATCAGTGTTACAAAATCGCCGTTTTTCTCCAGCGACATTTTGCGGTTTTCCATTACGGTCACACCCATGCTTTCCAGCACGGCGGTTATACTGTCCGTGTTTTCTATTCTGGCTTCGTGGTTGCCGCGTACATAATACACAGGTGCAATTTTCACCAGCTGCCTTATCAGGTCTATACCGGCGTCAAGGTTTGTTTTTCTGCAGTCAAACAAATCCCCTGTCAGTGCTATAATATCCGGCTTTTCTGCTTTTGTCAGCATTGCCGTCTTTTTGCCCAGATGTCTGTCGTTGTGGAAGTCAGAAATATGGGCTATTTTATATCCTTTGAAAGCCTGTGGCAAATCATCAGAAGTATATTTATATCTTGTCACTCGTATACCCTGATTCTGCCATTTCAGAAACGCAGCTGTGCCGGCAGCAGCAGTCAGCCCCAGACATATATTTCTAATTGCTTTGCTCATATTCCACCGCCTGTAACATTGTATATATACATAATATAATATGCACAGCGAAAAATAAACATTATTATTGATTTTTTACAAAAAATACACATTGTGAGTTTGTCACCGTATAGACAAAAGCGATTATGTATAATATAATTATTAAATAAGTTATGAATTGTGAAAGGTTTAATTGAGTGAGATATTATGATTTATGATATTGCTATTATCGGTGCAGGCCCTGCAGGTCTTGCCGCTGCAATCTATGGCCAGCGTGCAGGCCTTAACACTATCACATTTGAAGCAAATGTGCACGGCGGTCAGATTATCAACACACCTGAAGTAGAAAACTACCCTGCTCTTGGCAAGGTAAGCGGCGTGGAATACGCAATGGGTATTTATGAACAGGCTGTTGGCTTTGGCGCAACTATTGAATACAAAGCTGTTGTTGATGTTGACCTGGAAGGTGAAGTGAAAACACTGAAATGCAATGACGGCAGTGAATATCAGGCAAAGACAGTGATTATCGCTACAGGCGTTGTAAGAAGAAAACTGGAAATCCCTGGCGAAGACAGATTCCTGGGCGCAGGCGTAAGTTACTGTGCAACCTGTGACGGTCTGTTCTTCAAAGATAAAACAGCTACAGTTGTAGGCGGCGGCAATACAGCTCTGGAAGATGCAGTTTATCTGGCAGGTATCTGCGAAAAAGTATATCTGATTCATCGTCGTGATGAATTCCGTGGTGCAAGACACGAAGTTGAAAAAGTGCTGGCAAACCCAAAAATCGAAATTCTGTACGATACAATTCCACTGGCTATTGAAGGTCAGGGCAATGTTTCAACACTGAAAGTTAAAAATGTTAAAACAGAAGAAGAAAAAACACTTTACACATCAGCAGTTTTTGTTGCTGTTGGCCTTGTTCCACAGAACGATATTTTTGCAGGTAAAGTGGATATGGATTCCGGTTACATTGCAGCAGGTGAAGATTGCACAACAAACATTCCTGGCGTTTTTGTTGCAGGTGATACAAGAACAAAATCTCTCCGCCAGCTGGTAACAGCAACTTCTGACGGTGCTATTGCAGCTACAGCCGCAGCACATTATCTGGATAATTAACTGTAAAAAATATACCTCCCTCTGATGAGGGAGGTGTTTTTGTTTTATAAATGCTGGGCCAGCCACTGTGCAGTGGTTTCAATTACATTATCTGATATGGATCTGTCTTCTGTAAGTACGTTAAAGTTATGGTCTGCACCTGCATATATTATCAGTTCTGCCTTTTCATTCGTGGCGGCTATTTCTTCGCAGTGTGGCATAGGTACCAGCACATCGGCATCACCTGCAATTACCAGCAGGTCACCACTGTATTTCTGCAGTGCATCCATAGGATTGGTGTTTTTTATTTCATCAAACCAGTCTTTCGGGATTATCAGGTCACTTCTCCAGCCCATAGGCACAGACACATAGCCTTTTTCCACAGCCTGTGGGTAAAAAGCATCAAACCAGCCACTGAAAACACCTATTCCGTTGTGGCAGGCACCAGACCAGGATACAGCGGCTTTTATTTTGTCATAATGGCTGTCCAGAAACATAGCCATAACCCTGCTACCCTGGCTGTAACCTATAATGCCTATTCTGTCGCTGTCAATCCTGTCATTGTTTATGGCAAATTCATATGCCTTAACTGTGTCAGATACTTCTGCCAGAAAAGTCTGGTTTATGCCACTGTCACTGCTTTCGCCGCAGCCGGCAAAGTCAAATCTGATGGATGCCACACATTTTTCAGCCAGCCTGTCAGCCAGGTCAAGGTACTGATTGCCTGCTTCATCCTTTGATGAACCTGTGCCGTGGCACATTATAACGCAGGGGTATTTATTGTTGCCATCAGGACAGGTGAAAACTGCAGGTATATGGTAATTTTCGCTTTTCAGCATCAACTTTTCTTTCATAATGCCACCTCGTATATTTATTGTTTAAATTGTACCATATTATCAGTTGCACAAACAATGATTTTAGGGTAAAATAATACCATAAATATTTTATGACGAGGTGTATAACTATGGCATTGATGGACGATGTACGCGCCGGTATGATGGCTGCTATGAAAAACAAAGACAAAGTGAGAAAAGATGCACTGTCTGCACTGCTGGCTGCAATGAAATCAAAAATGATTGACAACAAAGGTGTGCTGACAGATGATGACGCAATCGCTGTTGTGGCAAGAGAAATCAAACAGCTGAAAGAAACAATGGACACAGCACCTGAAAGCTATGTGGAAGTAAAAGAAGAATGTGCTGCAAAAATTGCTGTTCTTTCCGAATTTATGCCAAAACAGATGGACGTGGAAGAAATCAAGGAAGTTATCCGCGGTGTTCTGGCAACACTTGGTCTGGAAAAACCGGAAGCAAAACAGAAAGGTATCATTATGAAAAACCTGATGCCACTGGTAAAAGGCAAAGCTGACGGCAAACTGGTAAACGAAGTTCTGGCCACATTTTTTGCATAATTGAATATTGTGTTATAAAGGCAGGTAAACCCTGCCTTTTTTATTTTGATAAGTGAATTTCTCACTTGAGAAAAACTGTGTAGAAATATCAGTGTCTATTTGGTATAATACAGTCAGGAAAATTTGAGTTTTAGGAACAACTAAAAACATATGAGAGCTTAATGTATGAAAAATATATCAAAGAAAATAATATTATGGATTATTATATTTTTAAATATAACAATAATGCCTTATCTGTGGTTTAAACTTGAGACAATTAGTTTTATAAAACATAAATTTAACAGCTACAGCAACGTTATGATATTGATAGATGCGCATAAAACAGAAACATCAATAGAGCTTGAATCTGAACAATCAAAAGAGAGTGTGATTTCTCTTTTGCAAGATGAATTGAAATACACAGGACCTCTTTGGTATCGCACTACATTTACGACAGGAGGACCTGATGAAACCTATTGCATAAGAATAACGGATTTTAAAAATAATGGAGATTGGCTTATATATGTATCGGATAAGCCAGAATACAGTTATTTGCAATGTGGAGATGCTTTTGGTGCAAAGTTTGCTGTGAACCATAAAGTTATTGAATACTTAAGAGAATTAATTAGATAAGAATTTTGTGTATAGTTAAAAATTTCTAATATACAGAGTTATTCAAAAATCCCAATTTACCTGACAGACAATCTGAATAACAAATAAAAGGACAGGCAATGCCTGTCCTTTTGTCATTTATAAAATATTATTTCTCAGTTTTTGCTTTTCTTGTGCGTTTTGCTTTTGGTTTTTCGATTACTTCTTCCACCACAGCTTCTTTTGCTTTGCGGGGTTTTTTCACCTTTTCAATGCAAACAGCAGTACGGGCAGGCAGATAAATCTTAAAGCCGTTGTCGCCATTTTCCATTTTTTCTGTTTTGTATACATAATCAAGGGAAATGCCGTTATAGCCTCCAAAGCGTGCTTCGTCAGTTGACAGTACAGCTTTGTATTCGCCTCTTGTAGGTACACGGATGTAATCATCATAAGCGTTGAATGGGCTGAAGTTGAATGCAAACACTTTGCCGCCACGTTCAAATACCAGCACCTGTCTGTCTTCTTTACCCATCATATATTCAGGCTTTTTCTTGTGGATTTTGCCTTCCTGGGCAAATTTTACCATTTCCTTGTCAAAGTCAGACAGCCAGTGATATTTCAGCAGACCGTTGTCCATCAGGCTCCATTGTCTGCGGCAGTAGTAATGGCTCCAGCCGTTGCCTTCGCGTGGGAAGTCAATCCATTCCGGATGGCCGAATTCGTTGCCCATAAAGTTCAGATAACCTTCGCCGCCTGCTGCCATAGAGATAAGTCTTATCATCTTGTGCAGTGCGATACCGCGGTCAACTGTCATACTCTGTACATCTTTTGACATATCGGTGTACATTGCAGCGTCACACAGACGGAACATAATTGTTTTGTCGCCAACCAGCGCCTGGTCGTGACTTTCAGCATAGCCGATATTCTTTTCCATCGGTCTGCGAATCTGCAGTTCATACCAGATTTTGTGGATGTTCCAGAATTCGTCCGGTGTGTTTTTCAGCAGTTTTATCCACAGGTCAGGCATACCCATTGACAGACGGTAGTCAAAGCCGATACCGCCATCTTCGATAGCCACACACATACCAGGCATAGCAGACATATCTTCCGCAATACAGATAGCTTTTGGGTTTACTTCTTTAATCAGTGCTGTTGCCAGCTGCAGATATGTAACAGCCTCTGTATCTGTGTTCAGTGAGAAATATTTGTCTGTGCTGTCAAATGCTACACCCAGACCGTGGTCGTGGTACAGCATTGATGTTACGCCATCAAAACGGAAACCGTCAAAGTGATATTCGTCCATCCAGAATTTCAGGTTGGACAGCAGGAAGTGAATAACTTCGTTTTTGTTGTAATTGAACAGTTTTGTGCCCCATGCAGGGTGGTCACCGCGTGGACCATCGTGGAAGAACTGATATGTAGTGCCATCAAATTCGTTGATGCCTTCAGCAGTGTTTTTAACTGCGTGGGAGTGAACAACGTCCAGCAATACAGCAATACCCATTTCGTGGGCTGTGTCAATCAGGCTTTTCAGTTCGCCCGGCAGACCGAAACGGCTGGATGCAGCATAAAAGTTTGACACCTGATAGCCGAAAGAACCATAGTATGGGTGTTCCATAATAGCCATAATCTGGATTGTGTTATAGCCTGCTTCCTTGATTCTTGGCAGAATCTTGTCGCGGAATTCAATATATGAACCTACCTTTTCTTCTTCCTGGGCCATACCTATGTGACATTCATAGATAAACAGTTCTTTTGCAGATGTGAATTTTTTCTTTTTCCACTGATATGGTGCTTCGTCCACGATTTCACAGCAGAATGCACGGGTTACAGGGTCCTGCACTACTCTGCGGGCATACAGCGGAATTCTTTCCAGCAGCTGACCGTTGTGTTTTACTATTGTTTTTACTTTACAGCCGTGCCACAGTGTTCTGTTGTCAGGAATAAAGATTTCCCATACACCATTGCCAATATTTGTCAGTCTGTGATCCAGCCAGTGCCAGTTGTTGAAGTCGCCTGTGATATATACTTCTTCTGCGGCAGGTGCCCATTCACGATAAAACCAGCCGTCTTCAGTTTTATGGAAACCAAAGTACTGGTGTGCATTTGCGAAATCCTTCAGCGAAAGGTTATCACCCAGCAGTTCTTTTTTCTTTCTTTCATAGTTGTCCATTCTCAGCTGAATGTCAGCTGCAAATGGTTTCAGCATTTCATCATATTCCAAAATTTTCCAGTTCATGATTTTAGCCTCCTTTTAAAATTTATATTAAGCATTATCGCATAATATTTCATATTAATTTTAACATAATTTGGTGATAAATCAATATATCAAAAATGTAATATACTGTCAGAAAGATAAAAATATAAATATTTCACCAGAATATACGGCGTAAAATGCAGTAAAGATTTATATATTTCACATATCTGAAAAAATATATTTTATTTTTCAATAATATATGATAAAATATTATGTTAGAAAATTATGTCATTAAAAATACGGAGGAAATGTTTTTGAAACAGGAAAATATCCGCAATTTTTCAATTATAGCACATATTGACCATGGCAAATCCACACTGGCTGACCGCCTGCTGGAAAAAACAGGCAGCGTTGAAAAACGCCTTATGGAAGAACAGCTGCTGGACAATATGGACATCGAGCGCGAAAGAGGCATTACAATCAAGGCCCGCGCCGTTACAATGAACTATACAGCTAAAAATGGCGAAGAATATGAATTCAATCTTATTGATACTCCAGGCCATGTTGACTTTTCTTATGAAGTAAGCCGTAGCCTTGCAGCCTGCGAAGGTGCGATTCTGGTGGTTGATGCTTCACAGGGAATTGAAGCACAGACATTGGCCAACACCTATCTTGCCATAGAACACGACTTGGAAATTCTGCCGGTGCTGAACAAAATTGACCTGCCAAGTGCAGAGCCTGAAAGGGTGGCTCACGAAGTGGAAGACATCATCGGCATCCCTTGCCTTGATGCACCGCAGATAAGTGCAAAGATGGGTATCAACATCGAAGAAGTGCTGGAAAGAATCACCACTGATATTCCTGCACCAAAAGGTGATGTGAACCGGCCGCTGTCAGCCCTGATATTTGACAGTTTTTATGATTCATATAAAGGTGTTATCGTATATGTAAGAATTATGGAAGGCAGCCTGAAACCTGGTCAGCGAATCAGAATGATGCAGACAGGTGCTGAATTTGATGTGGTTGAAGTGGGCAGAATGGGTGCAAAAGACCTGGTGGCCTGCAAAGAACTGAAAGCCGGGGAAGTAGGCTATATCACCGCCAGCATCAAATCTGTCCGCGATACACGAGTGGGCGATACAGTGACACTGGTGGAAAAACCTGCTCCACAGGCACTGCCTGGCTATAAAAAGGTTACACCAATGGTTTACTGCGGTATTTACCCTGCAGACGGCGCCCGCTATGGCGACCTGCGTGATGCACTGGACAAACTGCAGCTGAACGATGCTTCACTGGTGTTTGAAGCAGAAACATCCATTGCACTGGGCTTTGGTTTCCGTTGTGGCTTCCTTGGTCTGCTGCATCTGGAAATCATCATTGAACGTCTTGAAAGGGAATTTGATCTGGACCTGGTTACAACAGCACCGTCTGTTGAATACCGCCTGACACTGGCAGACGGCTCTACACTGATGATTGACAACCCTACCAACTACCCTGACCCTGCAAAAATCGTAAGCAGTGAAGAACCAATGGTAGATGCACATATCTACACACCAAAAGATTATGTGGGCAGCCTGATGGAACTGTGCCAGGAACGCCGCGGTTTCTTCCGCGATATGAAATATATGGATGAAAACCGTGTGGACCTTCACTATGAGCTGCCACTGGGCGAAATCATATATGATTTCTTTGACTCTATCAAATCACGCTCCAAAGGCTACGCCAGCTATGAATACGAATTCAAAGAATTTACAGATTCTAAACTGGTGCGTCTGGACATTATGCTCAACGGCGAAGTGGTTGACGCACTGTCACTGATTGTGCACGCTGACAAAGCCTATGAACGTGGCAGAAAGATTGCTGAAAAGCTGAAAGAGCATATTCCACGCCAGCTGTTTGAAATTCCTATTCAGGCGGCTATCGGCGGCAAGGTTATTGCCCGTGAAACAGTAAAAGCTATGAGAAAAGACGTTCTGGCAAAATGTTACGGCGGTGACATCACCCGTAAAAAGAAACTGCTGGAAAAACAGAAAGAAGGCAAAAAGAAAATGCGCCAGCTGGGCACGGTAGAAGTACCAAGCGAAGCATTTACTGCAGTTCTGAAACTGGATTAAAATATTTAAGGTACCGCCTGTACGGTACCTTTTTTGTTTTTTGCCGTGTAAACTGATAGTTGCGCAATAGTTGGTGGTGTTTTTGCCCGGATATGCTATAATTGAATTGAAAAGGAGGGAAAATCTATGTCTTTTCCAGTTATCAGTATTATATTTATAGTATGGACATGTCTGAATATTGCATTGGTGATAAGTCTTGGCTATCTGGTGGTAAAGTTTCTGGTTTCAGGTATCAGTTTTTTCAATTCCCAGGGTAAAAATACAGAGGAAAGAAAAAATATCCGCTGTAGCCTGGGACAGCTGCTTAAGGATTACCGTCTGAGAAACAATATGACACAGGAATTTGTGGCGCAGCGGTTGGGTGTGTCACGCCAGGCGGTATCAAAATGGGAAAACGGTACATCTGACCCATCCACCTCAAACCTGATTGCTATCGCAAAACTTTACAATGTACCGCCAGAGGAAATTCTGGCACAGGTTGAAATATAACAAAGGGCATCGGTTTTCCGATGCCTTTATTTATACATATTATATTTATTGTTCTTTGCCCAGCTGTTCGCACACATACTGTGCAATCATAATGCCGGCAATGTTTGGTGCAAACACTGTGCTGCCCGGTGCGTGGCGTCCGTTGGATGAATTAACAGCCTTTGTCTGCGGCGGATATCTGTTATACAGGCTTATATGCCCCTGCACGCCTCTTTTTCGCAGTTCCTGTCTCATTACTCGTGACAGTCCACAGCCGTTTCCTGCGGTGTTTTCCACTGTGTCAATCACAAATCCGTCTACTGCGAATCGGTTGCCTGTGCCCATGGCAGAAATAATGTTTATGTCGTTCTCGTGGCAGAACTGCACCAGGTCCAGTTTGCTTTTCACGCTGTCTATGGCGTCTATCACATAGTCAGGTGACAGCTCTTTGATAATATGCAGATTGTCCTTTTCCACAAACATATTGTATGTGTTTATCTCACAGTCAGGGTTGATGGCCAGGCCTCTTGCTTTTGCCACATCCACTTTGATTTTACCCACAGTATCTGTGGTGCTGATAATCTGCCTGTTCAGATTTGTCCGGTCCACGGTGTCAAAATCTATAATGGTAATTTTTTCAATGCCAAATCTTACCAGACATTCAAACACTGCACCGCCTACACCGCCAACGCCTACCAGCACAATATGTTTTTTTACTATTCTGTTGTATGCATCTTCGCCCATTACCATCAGGGTGCGTTCATTGAATGCCATAAAAACCTCTTATATCATAATATTAATAAAAAGCGTAACCCGAAATCAGGTTACGCGAATCTTTATATATAAACCCATCCGGCCGTGTATGGCTATGTTAGAACCCGGTTTGTAACCAGGGTGGATATGTTGCGCTGGGCGTTTCACGCTCCCTTCTTCCCCAGGGGGGGAGGTCTGCAATCCCCGCTCAGACGACAACCTCCGTTTAATATAAGTGTAGGATTAAAAATAGCTATACAATATATCGCACAGGACAGGCTTATAAGCTTATTGTGTCTTTAAAGAATCAAATTATTCTTCAATATCATAAATTTCACTAAGACGCTGTTCGAAAATACTACTTACTTCATACAGTTCTTCATCGTCTTCAACAATGTCGAATGTTTCCAGCCCGTCTTCATCGGCATCCCCGACACGGAAAATGATCAGATAAGGTTCAGCTTCCAGAGCTTTCTTTGGATCATCAAAATATTCTACAACGGCCAGATAATGTTCTTCGTTGTGTTCGATTTCGTCAACGATTTCAAAGTTGAATGATTCGCCGTTTTCATCTGTCAGAGTAATAATAGTAGGGGTGTATTCTTCACCGTCTTCTGGCATCAGATTCACATCTTTATCCTGCATTGGTGTGTACCTCCAGCTTTTATTGTCCACAGCATTATGCTGTTTCCTGTTACAAATATCTTACAATATTTTTTTATTCAAGTCAACCGATTGGCAGTGCTTTTTCCATAATACACACAATTGGAAAAATTTTTTGTATAATTCTAATGAAACACAAAATTCTCATATATTTTTTATATATTATATGTTAAAATATATAAGATATGTTTTAATATTATAGGTTTATGGAGATATATATGAAAAGAATATTCACTTTGCTGATTGCAATATGTCTGTTTTTTACAGCTTGTGGCGGCAGTATGCCCGGCAATGAAAAACTGAATGTAACCAGCGATGAAATGCAGTTTGCACAGCCACAGACAGGGGATACAGTGGCAGAATTCACCACAGATAAAGGTGTTGTCAAAGCACTGCTTTTTCCAAAGGCTGCGCCAAAGGCAGTGGCCAGTTTTACACACCTGGCCAACAACGGTTATTATGACGGAATTATTTTCCACAGGGCGATAGAGGGGATGCTGGTTCAGTCAGGTTCCTTTGACGGCACTGCCACAGGCGGTAAAAGTGCGTGGGAACTGGAATTTGAAGATGAATTTTCCGACAGTCTGCATCACTACAACGGTGCACTGTCTATGGCAAACCATGGCGAAGATACCAATGGCGGTCAGTTTTTCTTTGTAACTGCACCTATAGGCAGTCTGGCAGAGGATACTCTGCAGCAGATGGCAGATGCCGGCTGGCGCAGTGAAGTACAGGATGCCTATAAACAGGCCGGTGGCCTGCCAAGCCTTGACTGGCGATACACAGTGTTCGGTCAGGTTTATGAAGGTCTGGGTGTGGTGTATGACATCAGCAGGGTAAAGGTGGATGCTGAAGGTAAACCGGTTGATGATGTTATTCTGAAATCAGTCAGGGTTTATACAGTTGAATAATCGCATCGGTTCAAATAACAGTTATAATCAGTAAATATATAGTAAAATGTCATTCCGAACACAGAGAGGGACTACATTAACTTTCAGACAGAGAGTTGATGCAATTCTTTAGCTGTATTCTGAATGACTTTTTTGTTGTAAAAAACAGATTTTACTCTTTCAGTAATATTATATATAAATTTCACTGCTCACGGGTGCGTTTTTATTTGCTTACTGCTATGTTTGAAAAAAATCACATATTTTACACGGATTTTACACTTTATTCTGGCTAAATAATTATGTATAATAATAATATAAATAGTCTATTGGGTGTATTATGAATAAATTAAAACAATTTGTCTATTCAAAAAGGTTTATAGCAGGTATATTGGCACTGTTTCAGCTGTGGCTGTTTTTCTTCCTTACCACAAAGCTGTATACAGTAGGGTCCACTGCCTATACTCTGCTGACAATTTTCAGTATACTTATAATGCTGTATATACTGGAAAAAGACAATATGAATCCATCCTACAAAATTATATGGATTATTATAATGGTGTTTTTCCCGGTGTCGGGGGCACTGTTTTATTTCCTGTTTGGTGATACAAAACTTACCCGCAAGCAGCAGAAAGGCATACGGCAGCTGGAAGATAAAATCCGCCGCCACATGACACCTAACCCATATATTATTGAAAAACTTTCCAAAATAGACAGAAGTATCGGCAAGCAGGCCTTCTTTCTGGAAAGAAACGGCCATGCACCGGCCTATGAAAACACAGCTGTAAAATACTATGATATGGGCGCAGCCATGTTCCGCGATATGCTTGCAGATTTGAAAAATGCAAAAGAATCTATCTTTATGCAATATTTCATTATCGATGAAGGCTTTATGTGGGGCAGCATTCTGGATATTCTGAAAGAAAAGGCTGCAGCCGGTGTGGATGTGCGTCTGATATATGATGGATGGGGCTGCCTCATCAACCTTCCTGAAGGTTATGAAAAACAGTTGCGTGAATGGGGAATCAAAACATACATTTTCAATGATGTAAAATTTTCAATGCATCTGGGTGATTACCTGATGCTGAACCACCGCGACCACAGAAAAATCACAGTTATAGATTCTACCATTGCATACACAGGTGGCATAAATATTGCTGATGAATATATAAATGTAATAGAAAGATTCGGAGTGTGGAAAGACACCGGCTTCCGTATGGAAGGCGACGCTGTCTGGAGTATGACCACCACATTCCTCAATACCTGGGAGGGTGTTGCAAAAAGCAAAGAGGATTACAATAAGTTCCGCCCACGCTATTCAATGGAAAGTGACGGCTATGTTCAGCCGTATTATGACACTCCTCTGGACAAGATTAATCTGTGTGAAAATTCATACCTCAGCGTTATCAACAACGCCAAAGACTATGTATACATTGCTACGCCTTACCTTATTATAGACAATGAACTTATTACAGCTCTTACTGTCGCTGCACAAAGTGGGGTGGATGTGCGTATTGTGGTGCCGGGTATACCGGACAAATGGTATGTGTATTATGTAACCCAGAGTTATTACCGCACACTGCTGAAGGCTGGTGTGAAAATCTATGAATACATCCCGGGTTTTATCCACGCCAAAATGTATGCCAGCGATGATATACAGGCTATTGTAGGCGGTGCCAACACTGACTATCGCTCTATGTACCTGAACTACGAAAACTGCTGCAGTTTTTATGGCGGCAGCATTGTAGACCGGGTAAAAAAAGATTTTGAAGACACATTTTCAAAAAGCAGACAGGTTACAATAACTGATGTGAACAAAACAGGCTTTTTCAAACGACTGTTACAGCTGTTTTTGAGAGTGCTCAGTCCTATGATGTAAATACTGTACAATATATACCACCGGTGGCAGGAAACTGCTGCCGGTGGTATAGTTTATACATTAATAGAATACAATATGGTAAAAAAAGATTCTGTTTGTGTGCAGACCGAAAACATCTAATCGTTATTTAATTAACAGCCAATGTACAAAAAAAGACTAAATTTTTGTGCAAAAGTACATACAGAGACTAAAATCAATAATAGAAACGGAAAAAAGTGTGGTATAATTGCACAAAAATCATAGTGTTAAATAGGATAATATTTATATAATTGTACTTTTTGGTACAAAATTATTGCGAAATTATGAACAGATTATGTATAATTTTATTGAAATTATTACTGGTTTCAGTAATTATTACTATCTATCGTTAAATAAAATTAAAGGAGAAAAATTATGGCTAATAATCAGTCACAGGGTACACTTGGTTTTATGGACCTGATGTCAATCGCTGTTGGTCAGATTATCGGTGCAGGCGTTATGGTTATGTCTATCTCAGCTCTGGGTATGACAGGTCGTTCCGTTAACAT
>JAFSCU010000013.1 GCA_017436575.1 Oscillospiraceae bacterium | reverse complement strand
ATAATCATTTGCTTTCAGTGTGGTAGTGATAAGATTTCGCACCGGCGCGTCATCTTCCACCACAAGTATATTATAATTGTTATTCATAAATAAAAACCTCACTTGAAGGAAGTGTAAATGTGAATGTACAGCCTGATGGAGTATTGTTTGCCAGTGTTATTTCTCCACCATGGGCATTTACTATGGAACGGCACAGTGCCAGCCCCAGCCCAAGACTGCGGCGGCCGTCTGCAACCTTTCTATGCCCTGTATGGAACATTTCAAAGGCATGCAGGCGGTATTCTTCATCCACCCCAGGACCATTGTCAGATACACTTATATAAATCATATCTTCTTTTTTCTCTGCCTTAATGTGTATATGAGCACCTGGCGGGGTGTATTTGATGCCATTGTCCAACAGATTAACTATAACCTGTACAATCAGCCTTGGGTCCATTCTTGCCATAAGCAAACTGCCCTCCAGATCCGTTGTGATTATATGGCTGTTCTTTTTGCTGAAATGTGAAAGCGCCTCCATAACCACATCTTCCACCAGTTCATCAGACAGATTCAGGCTCATACCGTTCTGTTCTATTCGGGTAACAGACAGTATGTTTTCCACTATGGATATAAGCCATTGCGAATCATTGTATATATCTGCAAACGACTGCTTTATCTGTTTTTCGTCCATTTTTTCATAGTTGGACATCAGATTGTCGGCATTGCCCGAAATAGAGGTAAGAGGTGTGCGTAAATCATGTGAAATTGTGCGCAAAAGATTTGCACGCAACCGCTCTGCCCTGGCATTTGCCGCCGCCTGTTCCTTTGCAACTGCATTGCGGTGATTTTCCATCGACAAAGCACATTCACCCACAATAGACTGAACCACATTGTATTCAAAAGATTCCATAGGCTGGTTGCCAATTTCTATGCCTATAACACCGCAGACAATACCATCAGCCTTTACAGGCAGATACAGGCAATCCACAGATGATAAATTTTCAGTGCCATAACCTGTTATCACACCATTTTTCAATGCATATCGGGCAGCCATATCCTCATTGAAACGAAGAAAAATATTTTTTTCAGATTGCTTGTTGCTGTAAAATCTGCCCGGAACAGCTTTGCCCTTTTCCTCTGTGAAAATCATTACATTCCTGCCCAGCAATTTCATAATCTGTGTGGCAGTAATATCCAGAATATCCGCCTCATCGCCTGCTTTCTGCAAAAGCTGGGTAGCTTCCAGCAAAATTTTTGTCCTGTAAGCCGATTGTGTGGATTTCTGTGCCATATTTTTCAGTCTGTTTGCAAGTGTACCGGAAATAAGAGATGCAATAAGCATTACAGTAAAAGTAAATATATATGCAACACTGTGAACCTGGAATGTCAGATACGGCTGTGTAAAGAAAAAGTCAAACAGCAGTACACTGGCCAGAGAATACAGCACACCGCACCGGTAGCCGGTGGTATATATAGAGGTGATAAGTGCCCCCAGGATGTATATGGTGATGATGTTTGCTTCACTTACATTTATTTTTGAAAACAAAATACCTATAACCGTGGTCAGAACCAATATTGCCAATGTTTTTGAAATATTGATAAAGTCCGGTATTACATCCTGTGACTTTATTTTTTTCCCCGGCGGATAATATGATGCTGATTTATCAGGTATAATATATACATCCCGGTCAGGTGCTGCCTCCATCAGTTTTTCAGTAATTGACACCGGTCTGAAAAACAACCTGTGGGGAGACATACTGCGCCCCAATACAATTTTTGTAACAGCTGATATACGGGCATATTCCGCAATCTGTCCCGGCACATCATCAGAATACAGTGTTACCACCTGTGCACCCAGACTTCCGGCCAGGTCTGAGTGATATTTCAGCCTTTCCTTGTCTGCACCGGACATCAGTTCATAGTCCAATGTCTGTACATATACAGCAGTAAAAGATGCGCCAAAGGCAGCTGCCATTCTGGCAGCTGTGCGTACTATATGTCCATTTGAGGGTGCCGGTGAAAGGCACACCAATATATGTTCTTTCTGTTTATAACTGTTGTCAGGCATATTGTTTGTCCTTAACTCTTTTTTGTAAGTATAAAAAATAAATGTGAAAAATATGTAACAAATCAAAAAGAATTACACAATCTTTACATCCTCTTTACATTTTCCTTACATCGTCACTGTTAAGATATTTTTTGTTTTGTTCATGAATATTTTTTTTAAAATTTCCCAGCCATTTTAACGGTATCAATCCTATAGCAAAGGAAATCACAACACAAATAACCAGTCCTAATACTTCCATAATGATACCTCCCTGATTTATAATCTTCTGTATATCAAAGCATAAAACATTTTTTTACACTGTTATATTCTCCGATTACCATCAAAGTATCTTTGTCTGTAAGTATCATTTCAGGTGTGACCATAACATTCATTACGCCACTGTGTTTGATGCCAAGTATATTTATACCAAATTTACGGCGGATATCTATCTGGCTGACAGACATTCCTATCCATGCAGTCGGCACTTCCACTTCAAAAATGGAGTTTTTTTCATCAAGTTCAATATAATCCAATACATGGTTGGCAGTGTATCTGATAGCCGCCCATTTTGCCAGCTGTTTTTCCGGATAAATGACTTCATCTGCACCATTTTTCTTCAGGAATTTAGCCTGTGAATCACGGGAAGCACGGGACACTACCTTTGCTGCACCCAGTTCCTTCAGCAATGATGTGGTTTCAAGAGAGCTCTGAAAATCACTGCCAATAGCCACTATGCATACATCAAAGTTTCTCACGCCCAGAGAGCGCAGGAAATCTTCATTGGTAGTATCACCTATAATGGCAGAGGTTACATAAGGCAATACTGTATTTACTCTTTCTTCCACATTGTCCACCGCCATAATCTGATGCCCCATTTCATACAGATTATGTGCCAGATGTCGGCCCAGTCTGCCAAGACCGATAAGCAATACATTTTTCATGATATCCCTCCTGTTCTTTTATCTTTATTATAAATTCAAAAAGATTAAAGCAGTGTAAAGCAATGGCAGACATACATTAAGGTTTTATAAGTACAGTATTAAGAACACATAAAGTTTTTATCGGGAAATATCCGGTTTTTATCCATAATTGCAATTTTTTATATAATATGATAAACTATTCATAATTACTATCATTATGCAAAGCGAGAACCCTTAAAATGATAATAACAAAATATATCACTATTCCACGCCTTACAGGCAAAGAAAAACGCAGGGCGTATGTATATATGCCTGATGAAGCCAGAGAACACCCTGACTGGCGCTATCCTGTGCTGTATATGTTTGACGGACAGAATGTATTTTTTGACAGTCATGCAACCTATGGCAAAAGCTGGGGTATGCTGGACTATTTGCAGCAGAACAATGTGCCGCTGATAGTTGCCGCCGTGGAATGTAACCATCACCCTGACAACGGCAGACTGAAAGAATATTCTCCTTTCACATTTGAAGAAGAAAGATTCGGCCGTGTTGAAGGCAAGGGAAAAATTACTATGGATTGGTTTGTAAAGGTATTCAAACCGATGATTGACCGCCACTTCCCTACTTTACCGGACAGGGAACACACCTTTATTGCAGGCAGCAGCATGGGTGGGCTGATGACTGTATATGCAGTTACAAAGTACAACCACATTTTTTCCAGAGGTGCAGCCCTTTCTCCTTCCCTGTGGGTAAACACCGGAAAGCTGGAAAAAATGATACGCAATACCGACTTTGGTGATGACACTGTGCTGTATATGGATTATGGCAGTGAAGAATTTGGCTGGAAGCCTGATATGATGAAAGGCTATAACCAAATTTGCAGTGCATTTACAGACAGTGGCGTAATGCTCACATCCAGAATTATTCCCGGTGGCACACATCAGGAGGCCAGCTGGGAAAGGCAGATACCTTATTTTATTCATACTTTGTTTTATAATCTTGATTAGGAGAATATAATATATGGAAATTCAGTATTTCAAACATTACAGCCATGCACTGGGCAGAGATATGGAGTGCAAGGTTTACGGTCACAAAGGTAAACCGGTGCTGTTTATTCCTTGCCAGGACGGTCGTTTTGTAGACTTTGAAAACTTCAAAATGATTGATGAGTGGGCAAAATGGATTGAAGAAGGCCACGCAATGGTATTTTCAATCGACACAGTGGACAAGGAAACCTGGTCAGACCAGTACGGCTTCCCTGCCAGCAGAATCAACAGACATGAACGGTGGGTTCACTACATTGTAGATGAATTTGTTCCTTTTATGAGAAATATGGCCAACGAAAGAAACGGCTGGACAGGTCACCCGGGCATTATGGTATTTGGTGCCAGCATGGGTGCAAACCACAGTGTAAACCTGTTCCTGCGTTTTCCTGAAATATTTGACAGGATGCTGGCAATGAGCGGCATTTACAACAACAGCATGTTCTTTGGCGATTATATGGACGACACCCTGTATATGAACAGCCCTGCACTGTATCTGCAGAATATGCAGCCAAGCCACCCTTATGTAGAAAGATACAACAACAACTTTGGTATCATCTGCACAGGCCAGGGCGCCTGGGAAGAACCTGATACTCTGCGCTGGCTGGACACAAACTTCAAACGCCTGGGCGCAAATATCTGGTGCGACTACTGGGGTTATGACGTAAATCACGACTGGCCATGGTGGTACAAACAGGTGCAGTATTTTGTTCCAAAACTGCTGGGTCTTGAATAACCCGGTTGATATAAAATTCCCCTTGCAAAACTGAGAAAAAATATAAAAAGAGAGAAGTGTGAATCTGTGAAAAACTTTATTTTTATTTCCCCAAACTTTCCTACAAACTACTGGCAGTTCTGTAAAGAGCTGAAAAACAATGGCCTGAACGTGCTGGGCATCGGCGATGCACCATACGATGAACTGCGCCAGGAACTGAAAGACAGCCTGAACGAATACTACAAGGTAAGCAGCCTGGAAAACTATGACGAAGTGTTCCGCGCAGTTGCTTTCTTTACATTCAAATACGGCAAAATAGACTGGCTGGAATCCAACAACGAATACTGGCTGGAAAGAGATGCCAAACTGAGAACAGAATTCAATATTACAACTGGCTTTAAAAACGAGGATATTCCTCGCATCAAATACAAATCCAAAATGAAGGAATACTATACCAAGGCAGGTATTCCTGTAGCAAGATACCATCTGGTTACAGATGACATCGAAGCATGCAGAGATTTTCTGAAAGTTGTTGGTTTCCCTGTAATTGTAAAACCTGACAACGGTGTAGGTGCAGAAGCTACATATAAACTGTCCTGTGATGAAGACCTGGTAAACTTTATGAATACCAGACCTGCAGGCGTGCCATACATTATGGAAGAATTCATCAACGCTGAAATCTACACATACGATGCTATCATCAACTCCAAAGGCGAACCACTGTTTGAAGCAGGCAACGTGACACCATTCTCACTGATGGATGTAGTTAACAACAAAGACAATTCTGTTTACTATATTGTAAAAGAACTGAAAGAAGATGTGCGCAAAGCAGGTCTGGCAACAGTAAAGAGCTTTGGTGTAAAAAGCAGATTTGTTCATTTTGAATTTTTCCGTCTGCTGGAAGACCACGAAGGTCTGGGCAAAAAAGGCGATGTAATGGCACTGGAAGTAAATATGAGACCTGCAGGTGGCTTTACACCTGACCTGTTCAACTTCTCTGCCAGCACAAACGTTTACAAAATCTGGGCCGATATGATTGCCTATGACTCTACACTGATGCCGGTAGGCAACAGACAGTGGTGTCCATTTGCAGGCAGACGCGACGGCAAAGACTTTGTAATGAACCACGTTGCAATTATGGCCAAATACGGTGACAAAATCAAAATGGCAGAAAGAATTCCGGAAGCACTGTCCGGTGCAATGGCTGATATGATGTATGTTGCCACATTTGACACAGAAGAAGAAATGAACCAGTTCTATAAAGACCTGTTGGCAGTAAAAGAATAATATACAAAACAGACTCTCCCATTACACAATGGGAGAGTTTATTATTACTGGACATAATTTATGTAAAATGATAGAATATTACCATCAAAACGACGGAGAGATATTATGGAACAGACACTTGTAATCAAAAAATTTGACCGACTGACACCAAGAGAGGTATATGAAATACTGCGAATCAGAACAGCTGTGTTTGTAGTGGAACAGGAATGTCCATACCAGGAAGTGGACGGCACAGACTATGACAGCCTGCATGTATGGTTGGAAGAAGGCGATGAAATAGTGGCGTACCTGCGTATTTTTGAAAAAGATGCAGCCACAAACACAGTACAGATAGGCAGGGTGCTGTCAAAACGCCGTGGTGAAGGACTGGGTGCAAAGGTGCTGGAACACGGGCTGGAAGCTGCAAAAATAGAAATGGGTGCTGACAGCGTATTTATTGAAGCCCAGACCTATGCACTGCCATTCTATGCAAAATTCGGTTTTGAAGCCTGCGGCGAAGAATTTCTGGAAGACGGAATACCACATACACCAATGATGGTAAAATTGTAATACGCCTGTTACGGTAAGTTTTTAAAGACAGCAAGGCCAAGCTGCATTTTGCAGCTTGGCCTTTATTGTTGTTTATATTAAAAAGTATAGTTACTATTGGAGAAATTGAAATTTATCGTACAGAATTACTTTCATCAATAATTACTTTCTTTTTGAACGAGAGCTTTGTTTGTTTTTTAGTTCTTCAATCTTCTTAACATAATAATCAGACTTGTACGCATAGTCAGGTTTCTGTTTTTTTAACTTCAAAACAAAATCAAGTGCTTCATCATATCTTTTTGCTTTAATATATAAGTCTGGTAATTCGAAATGCCAACCTGCTCCTTCAAACTTCAAACCACCATTTTTCCACAGCATTTCCCAAAAGGCAATATAACCATCTAAATCTTTGTCTTTATTATATTGTTCCCTTGCTTTCTGTACTGCAGCAATTTGCTGATCCTGTGTTTTTAATTCACGATATCCTTTTGGATCAATTTTTTTCAAAGTTTTCATTAATGCTTCGTTATTAGCACTTGTTTCTTGTGCCATCTTCTGTTCTTGTTCATCAACTACAGATTTCCAATTAGATTTATCACCTGAACCAAGTAATTTATTTATGCTCCAAACATTAAATTCTACTCCGAAATTTGTACCCTCAACTGTTTTATTACGAGCACTATGCATGTAAGGTACATATGCATTATCCGTAAGTTCCATACATCCAATTTTTGTAAGAATGTATTTTGGTTGTGCGCCAGCATTGAGTAATTCAATTTCGGAAATCGTCGTAGACACACGTTCTATCAAATCTGCCTTTTTGCCCGTTGTTGGTTGATTATGTGCAATTAATAATTCTTTTAGTTGGGCTACTGTAAAGTTACCTATTGAATCACATATGGAGCCGAATTCAATATAACCTCGTTCTTCTAAGTTTTTCAGTGCAGCACCGACATCACGAATGCCGTATGAAAACCACCAAAAGCCAGGATAACCGTTCTTCGGAGCAGGATATATTCCTTTAGAACAATATTCAAGTAACAGTATCTCTGCTGGATATAAACCGCGTTCTGATGGTATAGCTGTCTTTTTTCTTTCTTCAAATGTTACAACGTGATGTTCGAAAGGAGTACCTTCATGAACAACATCAGTATAATAGCTATCTGGCTGATAGAATTTTTTGTCAGACTCTGGAATTGTAGTCTTTTTTGTAGATTCTGAAATTTCAACTTTTGATTTGGTATCTTTTTTCTTAAATAAATCAAACAAACCCATACAAATACTCCTATCGTTAATTTGAAATTTTTATTTTCTCCATCTGTTCGACAAATTCAAATTTTTCTAACCGATTATATACTATCATGTTTTAATCCTATCTGCAACAACAGGCACAGCGTCATGCTGTGCCTGTTAAATGTATTATAGCAATTATATTCTGGCTTTTTTATAAAAGCAATATTAAATTTCAAGCCATGTACCAATGCCGTTTTCTTTGGCGTATTCATAAATCATTTTTGCTGCGGCAATATCTTCCACAGAAATGCCAACTGATTCAAACATTGTAATCTGTTTCTCATCTGTGCGGCCAGGATGTCTGCCGGACAGTACTTCACCGATTTCAACCATAGGTGGAATTTCAGCCAGTTCTCCAACTGAGATATTGAACATAATATCACCTGCATCACGATGACAGGCCTGTGTCCAGTCAGAGAAAATCACAGATTTTTTTACTGCTTCACCGTCCAGTTCGCGGCCGCGTGCAGAGCAGGTGCCCACAGCATTGATATGTGCACCATCTTTCAGCCAGCTGCCCAGCAGAACAGGATTTTCAGTTTTGCCCGGTGTTGTTGTACAGATAATATCTGCATCGATTACAGCTTCCTTTGCAGTTTCGCAAGGAATAAATTTCACCTGTGGAAACTGTGTTTTCATAAGTTCACAGGCTGCTTTGGCAGCATCGAAATAAAGGTCCCACATATACACTTTTTCAATATCTCTTACAGCCAGCATACCCTGAACGTGTGCTTTGCCCTGTTTGCCGCTGCCCAGAATTGCCAGTGTTTTACTGTCTTTGTTTGCCAACACATCTGTGGCTGCAGCACTGGTGGCCGCTGTGCGCACCACAGTGATAAGTTCTGCATCGATAATAGCAATCAGCCGGCCTGTTTCAATATTGAACAGTGGAATAATACCCTGGTTTGTACCCATTTTTGCTGTCTGTGGACCTGGGAAAATAATAACTTTTGAACCTGTCACATTCTCGCTGATAAGGGATGCAGGCATATTTGCCAGCATATTGCCGTTTTCGTGTGGAATCATTATTCTCTGCAATACTTTGGCCTGTTTATCGCTGATACCCACAAGAGCTTTTTTCATATAAGGAATACATTTTTCTACAGAAAGTATTTCTTCGCACTGGTTACGGTTTACAACAAGAGTTTTGTTCATAATAATTCTCCTTTTCATTATTGTTTTTATTTTATACCATACCACAGTTTTTTGTCCATAGTTTTCACACAATACAATCCGCTGGAATAAACTGAAATAAAAGTATATGAGGTGAAATGAATGTTTATGTTTTTCAGCCTGCTGGCAGCCAGTGCAGATGGCTTTATCAGCGGCTTTGTTATGGGAACGCTGGGTACAAAACTTAAATTAAAAGACAATTTCCTGTCATTTTCAATTATTTTCACATGCTGTATGGCTGCGTCAACAGCAGGCAAACTGCTGGCACAGACCAGTCTGGCAAAATATATAAATATGCTGGGTGTGGCAATTATGCTTTTGCTTGCATATACAGCCTTTACGGAAAAGACAGCAAAAATACCATCGTCCGGCAGAACAGCCGCCATCAGCCTGTCGGTGGCAGCAGATGCCAGCATCGTATGCCTGTATCTGGCGATGTGCGGATATAATATCTTTACTTTGTCGGCCATAAGCGCGTTTTTACACTGCTTGCTTATGGCTATAGGTGCAAAGATAAGCAACAAAATAACAGAACGTCATAATTTCTTCTATGCCAGATATATACGGTCAGCCTTTTTTGCAATAATGGCATTATGGAAACTGGTGAATATATAAAACTATTGACTTACCATATATTTTATCCTATATAATTATAATATGGATAAACGAAAAAGGAGTGTAAAACTATGGAAATGGTAAGACTGGGAAAAACACAGCTTATGGTAACGAAAAACGGCTTTGGTGCACTGCCTGTTCAGCGTGTAGATATGGAAACCGCCAACCATATTCTACGCAAAGCCTATAACAACGGCATAAACTATTTCGACACTGCCAGGGCATATTCTGACAGTGAAGAAAAAATAGGCAATGCACTGGCAGATGTAAGAGAAAATATTATTATCTCCACAAAAACAATGGCAAAAACCGTGGAAGGCTTTTGGACTGATTTGGAAACAAGCCTTGAAAAGATGAAAACTGATTATGTGGATATATATCAGTTCCACAATCCGCCATTCTGCCCAAAACCGGGTGATGGCAGTGGCCTGTATGAAGCCATGCTGGAAGCAAAGGAACAGGGTAAAGTGCGCCATATCGGCATTACCAGCCACAGTCTGGCAATAGCACAGGAAGCGGTGGAAAGCGGCCTGTATGAAACACTGCAGTTTCCGTTTTCATATCTTGCAAGTGAAAAAGAAGAAGCACTGGTACATCTGTGTGAAGAAAACGATGTAGGCTTTATCTGTATGAAAGCCCTGGCCGGTGGGCTGATAACAAAATCAGACGTGGCTTATGCATATCTGGCACAGTTTCCTGTTGCACCTATATGGGGCATTCAGAAAGAATGGGAACTGGACGAATTTTTGTCATACAACGAAAACCCACCTGTGCTGACAGAAGAACGATTGGCCTACATAGAAAAAGAAAAACAGGAACTGGCCGGTGAATTTTGCCGTGGCTGTGGTTACTGTATGCCTTGTCCTGTGGGTATTGAAATAAACAACTGCGCCAGAATGTCACTTTTGCTTCGCCGCAGCCCTGCGGCAGGTCATTTGTCAGAGGCCGGCCAGGCAAAAATGAAAAAGATTGAAGACTGCATTGAATGTGGCCAGTGCGCCGCCAAGTGCCCGTATGGTCTGGACACACCAAACCTGCTGAAAAAGAATTACGAAGATTACAAAACATTTCTGAAATGATAAAAACACCTGTGAGAATAAGTTCTCACAGGTGTTTTTGCAGGAGTATGATAATAAAAAATTAAGCTGCCTGATCCATAATATCTTCAACTGCTTCGATGATAGCGTTTGATGTAACTGTAGCACCGGAAACTACATCAACTTCAGTTGTCTGACCTTTGATGATTTCTGGAATTACGCCGTCAACTGCGCCTTCGAAGATACCTTCTGTTTCGCTGTGTTCACCAAGAACGATTGATACGATTTCGCCATCTTTAACTTCAGCAATAACTTCTACGTCACCGCCGATACCTGTACCAACAGCTGTGTATGTACCATCTTTGAAGTTTGCTTCAACTTCTGGTTTAACTGCAGATGTGTCTTCTTTTTCAACAATGATTGTTGCTTCTGTGTTGCCACCATTTGCTGCAACGTAAGCGTTCGCAGATGTACCAGCTGTTCTGCCGAATACAACGATATCTGTTACAGCGTTACCACCCAAACGGTTTGCACCATGAACACCACCTGTAACTTCGCCAGCTGCAAACAGACCAGCGATTGCATTGCCTTCTTCGTTCAGAACTTCACCAGCTGTGTTGATTTTCAGACCGCCCATTGTGTGGTGGATAGCTGGAGCAACCAGACAAGCATAGAAATTGCCTTCTGTAAGAGGCAGTTCCAGACCTTCTCTGCCGAATTCATCAGCATTGCCATTTGTAACATCGTCTGCAAATTTTGTCATTGTAGCTGACAGTGTTGCAGGGTCTGCACCGATAGCTGTTGCCAGTTCTTCGATTGTAGCAGCTTCTGTAACGATACCAGCTTTGATATAGCCTTCGATAGCTTTCAGGCTTGTTCTTACAGCGTGGTCAAATACCAGCCATGCCTGGCCGTCTGTCTGTTCCAGGATTGCTGCAGAAACAACGTCACGTGTGCCCATTTCGTTTGTGAAACGTGCGCCTTCTTTGTTAACAAGGATAGCACCGTTGCCACGAACAGCTTCTGTGTACATTGTCTGTGTTTCTGGATGTACTGTTGGGTGTGTCTGGATCTGTTCCATATCAACTGTTGCTGCGCCGATAGCTGTGCCCATAGCGATACCGTCACCTGTTGCTGCAGCCACGTTTGTTGTGCCAAAGCCTGTCAGGGATGGGTTGTATTTTTCAACCATTTCACTGTTTGCACCGAAACCGCCTGTTGCTACAACTACAGCTTTACAGTTGATTGTATATGTACCATTTTCGTCTGTTACTTTAACGCCGGAAACTGCACCGTTTTCATCTGTCAGAATTTCATCTGCTTTTGTGTTGTAAAGAACTGGGATGTTCAGTTTTTCAATCTGAGACATAAGTGTTTTTACAAGAACAGGGCCAACTGCAGATGTGTCAGATGGTCTGTGGATTCTTTTTACACTTGCACCGCCAAACAGACCAACAACTGTCAGGTCTGCGCCCAGGTCGTTAACCCAGTACAGTGCTTCTGCTGAATTTTCAGCCATATATGTAACAAGGCTGAGGTCGTTGATGTTTTTGCCGCCTTTCATTGTGTCATCAATGAACAGCTGGTTAGAGTCTTCGATAGCATCTCTGTCCTGGAATGTTGTTTCAGAAGCGTTGAGACCGCCTGTAGCTCTTGTTGTGTTACCGCCAGCCATAGCTGTTTTTTCGATAATTACTACGTTTGTGGCACCATCCTGAGCAGCCTGGATAGCAGCTGTCATACCTGCGCCGCCTGCACCGATAACTACGATGTCAGCTGATTTGCTTGTTGTGTCAACGTCAGTTGTACCTTCTGTGGAACAAGCTGTGAACATTGAAAGCATCATAACTGCGCTTAATGCCAAAGCAATGATTTTTTTCATTTGAATATTTCCTTTCTTTTATCTGCGTTTTTACGCACTGCAATTATATAATATAGATATTTTTTTATCAATTCTCATAATAAACAAATATAGATATTTTTTTAGCTATTATTTATTGATTTTATACAAATAAAGTAATTATAGATTTATAGCTATAAATATACTGTGGTATTTATATTTTATATATTTTTAAAAGGATTTTATGATGTTTTTATTAATTTAATAAAATAATATTTTTACAGTTTTACAAATAAAAAAGCATACCACAAATATGGTATGCTTTATAATTTTATTTGATTTTAAAAAGACGTCTGGCATTTTCGTTGGTAATGCGGATTACCTCTTCTTTTGTCAATCCCAGTTCATCTGCCATTTTCTGTGCCACAAAATGCAGCATAGAAGAATCACAGCGTTTGCCGCGGTTTGGTTCCGGTGCCATATATGGGCAATCTGTTTCTATCAGCAGTCTGTCCAGAGGAACAACCTTCAGGCTTTCAATGGCGCGGCGAGCGTTTTTAAAAGTGATAACGCCGGTGAAACCGATATACAACCCCATTTTTACCAGCTGTTTACAGCTTTCCCGGCTGCCGGAATAGCAATGCACCACACCGCTTTCCAGCGGGTGTTCATTAAGGATATTCAGTGTATCCTGCATTGCATCACGGGTGTGGATAATCAGCGGTTTATGGTATTTGTTGGCCAGTTTTATCTGTTTGATAAAGGCTTCCTGCTGTAATTCAGGTGACCAGGAATCATCAAAATGATAGTCCAGGCCCGCTTCCCCCACTGCTACTGCTTTTGGATGTTTAAGCATTTCTTCAATTTCTGCCATAATAGCTTCGTCTCTGGCCTGAATGGCATCGTGGGGATGAATACCGGCAGAAAAATACATAAAGTCATTTTCATCTGCCTGTTTCATAGCAAGACGGGCTGATTCTATATCTGCACCTACATTTATTACATTGCCTACACCACTGTCCTGAATATGCTGCAGGATTTCTTTGTAATCATCTTTGAAAGAAGAATCGTTGTAATGGCTGTGGCTGTCAAAAATTTTACTCATATAAATTACTTCCTGATAATCAAATAATGTAATTTATATTATACTATAATTTCACAGATTAAACAACAGCACACCATAATGTTAAAAATTGCATCTAACATAAAAATAACAAAACACTAACACAATCCTTATTCCTGATGTAACACCTATATGATATACTTGTGAACAATTAACAAGGGAGAAAGATAAATGATTAAAGAATTTTTTATATATTTTTTCGGTCAGGGTGACCAGCCGGAGTTTGCCATATTTACACTTGCCCATCTTATACCAATATTGTCACTTATTATTGCTATATTTCTGATGTACAGGTATAAAGAAATATTAAGGCTGTCAAAACACGAAACAAGCTTTCGCTACATACTTGCCTTTGCGCTGATTATATGCGATATGTCATATTACTGGCGACTGTCAGCCTTAACGGAACTGTCCAATGGTGCAGTTGAACATCTGCCTATCGGTGTATGCGCCTGGTCTGTTATATTCTGCTCTTTCATGCTGATTGGCAAGAGTCAGAAACTGTTTGACATAGTATATTTCTGGGTGCTGGGCTGTTCTGTATTTGCATTGCTGACACCGACAGTGCTTACCTACTGTGGTCCTACAAGATTTCGCTATTATCAGTTCTGGCTGGAACACACATTGACTTACGTTGCTGTTTTCTATATGATTTTTGTCCATAATATGCGACCTGTGTTCCGTTCATATATCCGTTCTGCCGCCGCCCTGGCAGCTATGGTAATATTTGCCGCCTGGGTAAACTCTATGATTCCCGGCGCAAACTATCTGTATATGGCACGCCCTGAAAGCGCACCATCCATACTGGATATTTTACCGCCAAACTATGCATTGAGAATTGCCGTTATGATGGCAGCAATCACAGCTATGTTCGGCCTGGCCTATCTGCCATGGTATATAAAAGATAAAAAGAAAATAGTTGTAACAGAATAATTTCACAACAAACAAACACCCACAGCCAGAAACTGTGGGTGTTTTGTTATTTCTGTATGAAATTTTATCTTTCTTTTTTAAGATAGATATACCAGTAAAGAGCCCCTACGCATACTGCACCACCAACAATGTTGCCCAGTGTTACAGGGATAAGATTGGTGATAAAAAAGTTTTTCCAGGTAATCACATCAATATTTACACCGGCTGCCATAGCGGCTGATACATAGGATGGAATATTTTTTGCAAACAGACCTGCACTGATATAGTACATATTTGCAACACAGTGTTCAAAACCGCATACCACAAAAATCAGAATCGGAAAGAACAGACTGATTACTTTACCTGCAGAATCTTTTGCTGAAAATGATACCCATACCGCAAGACACACAAGAATATTGCAGAAAACACCTTTTATAAAGGCATCAGAAAATGAAAGTGCGCACTTTGCAGCTGCAGTTGAAAATACAGATACTGCCATGGCGCCATCAAACATATTGTACTGTCCTGAATAAACCAGACCTGCCGCTACCAGCATACCGCCTGCCATATTTCCCAGATAAACCACAATCCAGTTTCTCAGCAACTGTTTTACGGTAATTTCTTTTTCCAGCAGTGGAATGGACAACAGACAATTGCCTGTAAACAGTTCACTGCCTGCCAGAAGAACCAATGTAAGCCCCCCTGGAAAAACACAACCACTGATTAATTTGCCTGCTGATGCCGGTGTTATACCCACTGATGCTGTGGCTGCACCTACACCGCCAAATGCAATAAATGCACCTGCGATAACTGCAAGCAAAAACATTTTATCTATAGCCAGATTGGCTTTGGTTTTACCTATTGCAACATAATTCTGTGCAATTTCCTTTGGTGAATTAATTCCCATAATTTTCCTCCTGAAAACCAATACAGTATTTAATTATACAAATTTACAGGAATTTTGCAAGTACAGACAGAAATTTTATTTGTAACACAAAAACACCCACAGCAAAAGCTGTGGGTATAATAGTTTGTGATATAAATTATCTTACTTTGCAGCCTGGTGTCATGTCATCAACAAAGATAACCTGTGCACCGCCGTCTGGTGTGTCAGCGGACAGAACCATACCTTCGCTGATAAAGCCACGCATTTTGCGAGGAGCAAGGTTGTCAACGATAACAACTTTGTGGCCTTTCAGATCTTCTGGTTCATACCATTCGTGAATACCGGAAAGGATTGTTCTTTCGCGTTTGCCGTCCCAGATTGTAAGATTCAGAAGTTTGTCAGCTTTTGGTACAGCTGAACAGTCTCTTACTTCACCAACAATCAGATTTACTTTTGCAAAATCATCATAAGTGATTTCTGCTACTTTTTCTTCTTCAACTACAGGTTCTGCTGCTTTTGCTTCTTCTTTTGCTTTTGCAGCTTCGCGTGCAGCTTTCTTTTCAGCTTCTTCTTTTGCGATTGCAGCCAGTTCTTTTGCAGCGTCAATTCTTGGGAAGATTACTTCACCTTTCTGAACTTTAACTTCGCCCAGGTGACCGAATTTTGCCAGTGTTTCATATTTCAGGTCATCCGCTGTGTAGCCAAGCTGTGCAGCAATTTTTGGTGTTGTGTTTGGCAGATAAGCCTGCAGCAGAGTTGTAACAAAACGCAGAGCTTCAACCAGGTTGTAAAGAACTGCAGCCAGACGAGGTTTGTTTGCTTCGTCTTTTGCCAGAACCCAAGGCTGTGTTTCATCGATGTATTTGTTTGCTCTCTGTACAACTTTGAAAATTTCAGCCAATGCCTGTGGAATTGACAGGTCGTCCATATATTTGTCTGTTTTAGCAGTCAGACCTTCACACAGTTCGATAAGTTCTTTGTCCAGGTCTGCGCCTTCTCTTTCAGCTGGCAGAACGCCGTCAAAGTATTTTTCAATCATAGCTGCTGAACGGGAAACCAGGTTGCCCAGGTCATTTGCCAGGTCAGAGTTGATACGGGCAATAAGGCTTTCGTTTGTATAAACGCCGTCATTTCCAAATGGAACTTCTCTCAGCAGGAAGTAACGCACTGCGTCAACACCGTAACGTTTGCACAGAACAACAGGGTCTACAACGTTACCAACAGATTTACTCATTTTACCGCCTTCCAGCAGCAGCCAACCGTGACCGAATACACGTTTTGGCAGTGGCAGGTCCAGAGCCATCAGCATTGCAGGCCAGATGATTGTGTGGAAACGGAGAATTTCTTTACCAACCATGTGGATATCTGCCGGCCAGTATTTATCGTAATCGTTGTACTGGTCGTTTTCGTAACCCAGGGCTGTGATATAGTTGGACAGAGCGTCAACCCAAACATAAACTGTGTGGTCTGGGTCAAATGTTACAGGGATACCCCATTTAACAGTTGTTCTGGAAACACACAGGTCCTGCAGACCCTGTTTGATAAAGCTGATCATTTCATTTTTTCTTGCTTCAGGCTGAATGAAGTTTGGCACATCTTCATAAAGTTTCAGCAGTCTGTCAGCATAGTTGGAAAGTTTGAAGAAATATGCATCTTCTTTTGCTGCATAAACATCACGGCCACAGTCCGGGCATTTGCCGTCAACCAGCTGGCTGGCTGTCCAGAATGTTTCGCAAGGTTTGCAGTACATACCTTCGTAGAAACCTTTGTAGATATCACCCTGGTCATACAGCTTTTTAAAGATTTTCTGTACAGCTTCAACGTGGTAATCATCTGTTGTACGGATGTATCTGTCATAGCTGATGTCCAGCAGGTCCCACAGTTCCTTGATGCCAACAACGATGTCATCAACATACTGTTTTGGTGTTTTGCCTGCAGCAAGGGCTTTGTCCTGAATTTTCTGACCGTGTTCGTCAGTACCTGTCAGATACATTACATCATAACCCTGCAGGCGTTTGTATCTTGCCAGGGAGTCACATGCAACAGTTGTATAGCTGTGGCCAATGTGCAGATTGTCAGATGGATAGTAAATAGGTGTAGTTATATAGAATTTTTTTCTTTCCATAACTTTTTCCTTTCCTGTTTTGATATTTTTATTAATAAACGAATTTTGCTGAATTTTCAGGAAATAAAAAACTCCCGTTCCTGAAAATCACTTTTCAGGGACGAGAGTATAAAACTTCGTGTTACCACCCTAAATTCACCTATACCTTGCGGCATAAGCCTCTGCGGCTACTATCATAGCCTGTCACTGTAACGGGTGAAACCGTCGTAGCCTTGGTATAAAACTTCGGTACGCAGCTCCGAGACCATATTCAACAGTTCCTTCTGTGCCCTTTCCCAGCAACGGGGCTCTCTGTAACATATCTAACTGTTTACTCTTCTCTTCATAGCCTTTTGGGATATTACAAATTAAATTATACAACCTGAAAATAAGTTTGTCAAACTATAATTATCTGTGTTTGATTTTTGAACGGATTTTCAGTGCTGTGTCAATGGCTTTTGCATACAGGCTGTCGAAAGTAATAGTAAATTCACCTGCTGTTTCCACAATTTCGCCAGTAAAGTTTGATTTGAAATCAAGAATTCTGTACAGTGCTTCACTGTCTTCAGGTCTTGGTGCCACACCCTGCATATCATAAGTATGGCAACCACCTTCCAACGCCCAGTTCATCAGATATTTCTGCAGCAGATATGTTGGGCGCAGATTTCTCATTTTATCATTTGAGCAGCCATAAACATGGCTGGTGGTGCCTGCGTACTGTACAGCCACACCGCCACACAGTGCCTCGCCTTCAGGTGAATAGCACATATACAGGCGACAGTTGTCACCCAGGCCGTTAAGCATTTTTACAAAATATTCCTTTGGACGCACTGTAAAGTTCTGTCTTACGCCTGTTTCGGAGTAAATTCTGTAGAAATCATCCAGGCCGTCAAGACCCAGGTTTTTGCATACAACACCCTTCTTTTCAGGATAACGCAGATAATATCTGGTGTCCCTGTTCATAGCTTTCATAAGGGCATCTTCGTCCATACCTTTCAGATAGCGCAGCATATAGTTGTAGCGGGGCTGGATTGTGTCAAAGAAAGGTGCGTGTTCTTTGATTTTCAGACCACATTCTTTGAAAAAAGCAATAGTTTCATCGTCATCCACCATAACCAGCGGGTCCATAATAAAAATGTATGCCTTATATTTTTTAGCCAGTTGTTTTACACCATCCATCAGGTCTTTCACAACTGCTTTATCAGTATAGTCACACACAGGGCCACGGCAAGCGTACATCATGCTTTTTATGCCGATTTTTCTTATCAGCACAAAAATACCGCCAATAATTTCGCCATCTGTGTTTCTGCTGACAACAACTTCGTTATCCCACTCTGTTTTTACCAAGCCCCAGCGAGGTGACTGCTGAAACGCACCGTGAGGGTGGGCATCACAAAAACGGTCAAATTCTTCATATCTGTCTTTTGCTAAAATTTCCATATCTATATCCTTAAATTATTAATTAAAATATTTATAACATATTTATATTACCACAAAACTGTGAAATTTAACAGTAAATTTTTATATTAAATTGACATTATTGCAATTATTTGATAAATTATAAGATATGTAACTCAATATTCGGAGGCAAAGTAAAAATGTTTAAACGTATTATGGCATTGGCTATGGCGCTGGTCCTTGCATTTGCAATAGCAGGCTGTTCTTCTGACGGCATCAAGGAAGAAGGCACACCAACAGAACTGGTACAGCAGATCAATGCAACAGGCAAATATCTGGAAAGAAAAATGGACCCACCAAAATATGGTGATGAAAATGCAATTATTGCTCTTAACAGAAGTACATATATCGACTATTGGCATGTTGATTCCACCAACTACATCAATCGGTTGAATCATCTTATCAAAACAAACGGTAAAGTTCTGGGTGATGGTTCAAAACGAATTGTTTATGCAGATGGTTATCCTGATGTAATCCTGGCCTTCACAACCTGTGGCATCTATGCCAACTGGTCATCTTCACAGGACCTGCTGGAAGGTATCAGCTTTGACAATGTTGTAATGATGGGCGGATATCTGAACAAAGTGGACGCACTGACAGCACTGGAATGTGGTAAGTACGAACAGGTAGAACGCGGTGACCTGAAAAGACAGGACCTGATTGACTTCACAATGGAACTGCAGAAAGCAGATGGTTCTTTCAGCTATGCAAATATGGGAGAAGTATCTGAAATTGAAGTAACAGCATCAGCTGTTACCGGTCTGATTCTTACAGAAGAAAAAGGCGATGTAGAACAGGCTGCAAACAGCGGTGTTGAATATCTGATTGCAAACATCAGCGAAAACAACAAGCCTGTTGATATCGTAAAAACTGTTATCGCACTGAACACTGCAGGTATAGATGCAACTGATGTGGAAGGCAAAGACCTTATCAGCTATATTATGGCTTATGCCCGTGATGACGGTTCGTTCTCATTTGATAAAGAAGCAAAAAAAGGCAACGAAACTGACGCAGCCTGGGCACTGCTGGCACTGGCCAGCCAGTACCGTTTTGAAAATGGTATGTCATCTCTGTACGACATGCGTGATGTACTGGGCGGCACACACAATCAGCTCAGTCCACAGTGGATGCGGTATGTAAGATTAATGATTGGCGCAATGTTCTTTATAGGTATGTTTATGCTGGTATTGCTTATCAGAGCCAAATTCAGAATCGCCAAATGGAGAAAAGAAGGCGTATTTGACGAAGCAAAACAGAGAAAAATGACAGATGAACAGATAGCAGCAAAAAGAGCAGCAGAAGCTGCCGCAGCACAGGAAGCTGTAAAAGCTGAAGAATCTGCCGAAGAAACAAAAGAATAATCAAGCAAAATAAAAGTCGGGTTTTCACCCGACTTTATTTTATTTATCCTCTTTTAAAATTGTTTCAAACACATCGCATACCCTGATTACATCAGCGCGGGAAACATCATTGTTGGTTATAAAGCGGAGAAGTCCACCTTCTTCACCTGCCATTTTAATGCCGTGTTCCAGCATTTTGCCCGGCAGTGCATGGATAAATTCTTTTGGTTTATCTAGTTTGAAGAAAACCATATTCACATCCACATTGTCCATCAGCACATTTACACCTTTTATTTTATTCAGGCGCTGTGCCATATATTTTGCATTGTCGTGGTCATCCCGCAGGCGATCCACCATTTTTTCCAGTGCAATGATACCACAGGCAGCCACAAAGCCTGCCTGGCGCATACCGCCCCCTAAAAGCTGGCGGTTACGGCGTGCTTTTTCTATAAACTCTTTGCTGCCGCAAAGCACACTGCCTACAGGGGCACACAAGCCTTTTGAAAGACAAACCATTACACTGTCACAATACTGGGTAAGTTCTTTTGCATCAACGCCCAATGCAACAGATGCATTGAACAGTCTGGCACCGTCCAGATGAACAGGCAGATTGTGTTTTTTGGATGTATCGTACACTGCTTTCATCTGTTCCAGACTCATCACTTTGCCGTTTGTAAGGGCATTTTCCATACAAACCAGGCTGGTATGTGCCATAAAGCCACTATCGGATGGGCGCACTGTTCTTTCGATGATTTCCGGTGTGAGAATATCGTCTTTACATTCCACCACACGCAGCATTACACCTGCCAGCACAGCTGCAGCACCAACTTCGTGAACAACAATATGGCTGCCGGAAGATATGATGATTTCATCACCTCTGGCTGTATGTGTCATAACTGCCAGCTGGTTACCCATTGTGCCTGATGCCACAAAAAGGCCTGCCTCTTTGCCCACTTTGCGGGCGCAAAGCTGTTCCAGATTTTTTACAGTAGGGTCATCACCGTATACATCATCCCCTACCGGTGCAGTGTACATGGCGTCACGCATTTCCTGTGTAGGCTGTGTAACGCTGTCTGAACGCAAATCTATATAATTCATATATCATTTCCTTAAAAAATTATTTCCGTTTGCTACACTTCTGTATTGATACGCCCGTGTAGTAATGGGTAAGTATCTGTGAGTAGGACCAGCCTTCGTTCTGTGCATAAAGCTGTGCCCCCCACTGGCTCATACCAACACCATGGCCATAGCCTTTTGTTACAATGGTAAAATTGCCGTCTGCATAACTGATAGTAAATGCGTGACTGCGCAGTGCATAGCCTGCATCCGCCAGAATATCTGTGGCAAACCAGTTGCCTGTAATATTTCTGGTATTGCCTGACTGTGAAACATAAGTGGTTACACCGTCAATATTCATGTGGCGCACATATCCACCATCAGTATAGCTGGTAATTGCAAACCATTCACCGGCTTTTTCTATATCAAGGTCTGTACCGATTCTGGCATCAAGAATGGATTTCATTGTTTCAGCAGAAATAGTATAAACCTTTTCATAACCGGATGACAGATGGTCATATTTACTTGGCACCGCCTGTAAATGTGAGTGTGCTGTGCCCCAGGTATGGGCAGCAGAGTTTGTAGAGCCGGCGCAGGAAGCAAAATAAGGTGTATAAACCGGTCTGCCACCTACAGTCATAACAAGGTCAGATACCTGACTTACTGCATTCACAACAGCCCGGCTTGGGCTGGTGCGCCCTGAAACCGCAGGTGCTGAAACACCATTGTTATACTGATATTCCAGATAGGTATGGGTGGCAATTGCCTGGGCTTTCAGAGCTTCCGGATTCCAGGAAGATGTCATTTCTATAGCAACAATCTGGCTGAGTATCTGTGAAGCAGGGCCTGAAACCACCTGTCCGTTCATAGTCACTGTAAGTATTTCTTCCTTGGACTGTGGCACTGACGGAGTAGGTGTAGGTGCAATTTCCGGGGTTGGTTCAGGTGTTGGGGCAGGAGTAGATGTTGGCGTTGGCTGTGTCTGTGACTGCACCTGTGAAACCACCGCAGATGATTGCGGCAATGAAGAAACCGCCTGTGAAGCCTGCTGTGACGAAACAGCGGAAGACACCGGTGCAGATGAAGGCACTGATGACCGGCTGGCTTTTGAAGAAGATGGCTGGCCTTTTGAACTTGAAGCAGGTTTAGAAACTGAACTGTTCTGCGAACCTGATGTGATTTTGGAACTTGAGGTGATTTTCGAGCTGGAGTTAAACATATCACTGGTGATAGCCACAGCAGAAATATGTGATGTAGCCAGCATTTCATCCAGAGAAAGGCTGTTCCAGTTGTCACGGTCAAATACTTCCTGAGCATAGAGGATAGCATCTGTATATCCATCCCCATTCAATCCCATATCGTTCATAAACCAGTCGGCATATAGTGTAAGTGTTTTGGTATCAACACTTGGATAAACATTGGCTGTGGCAGGTTTGGAGAAAGCAAGAATATATCTGCCATCATCCAGATACTGTACCAGCACAATCATACTGTCTGTTTCTTTTACCACTATGTCTACATCATACAGACTGCGCGCACGCACCTGCACAATATATTCCTGCTTGTCCTGCAGGTTTGTAAGATAAGCTATATCATCAGCTGAAAAAGTACCCACAGCAAAAATCTGCCAGGCATTGTAGTTTTCGCCATCAAAGAGTAAAAAAGATGAATTCTGTCGTACCTGTTCAAGGTCAGTCAGGGTGATAAAATTTTCTCCGTTAAAGCCGGAAATATATGTATATTCGGGTATATACCCTTTGGGCAGATAGTGAACAGCCATATTTTCCTGCAGGCTGTCCTTATCTTTGTATACAGGGTATTCCAATGCTGAATTTTTGAAAGTGAGCCAGCCTTCAAGATTTGGGTTCTGAGAACGAAGGCGGGCTACCTGTTTTAAAGTCTGTTTCTCAAAACCTGATTGAAAAAAATCCTGTGACTGCCTTTCAGTCAGCAGTGCGGAAATATCCGCAGGTTCTTTGTTTGTAAAATTGTTTATTATATCTGTGACTTTGTCAATAACTGTCTGTGTGATAGCCGGCAAGTCAACCTGTGGCAATACAAAATTGCCGTCATATTTAAACCAGAAATAACCTGCAGCAATGCCTATGGAAAGCAGCACAAGAAGAAATGCTGTAAAGAAGACTTTAAGACAACCACCTTTTTTCTTTGGCTTTTCTTCCAATTCTTCCTCGTCTTCCGGTGTAGGGTCAATAATTCGCACCCCTTCGCAAGGCAGATCATACATAACACAGCGCAACAAATCCAGTGCATTCTGACAGGCCAGATGTGTTATCCTTGCTCTGTCCCCTGCAAAACTGCATTTTTTCACAAAGGTTTTTTCCTCTGTGGCAACAGCAATATAAACAGTACCTACAGGTTCCTGCGGAGTACCGCCGCCAGGACCTGCATAGCCTGTGGTGGCTATGGCATAGTCTGCCCCGCTGCGTGCGCGAATGCCCTGGGCCATCTGGCATACCACCGGTGAAGAAACCGCTGTGTAAATTTCCAGATCTTCATGGTGTACGCCCAGAACCTTGTTTTTCTGTTCATCTGAATAGGTGCACACACCCAATGAGAAAACAGAAGATGCCCCAGGCACAGATGTAATACGCGCAGACAGTCCGCCACCTGTGCAGCTTTCTGCAGTGGCAACAGTCTTTTTATCTGCTATAAGTTTGTTTACCAGTACAGTTTCTATATTATCCACATTTACGCCATAAATATGGTTATGAATAAGGCTGTCCAGTTTATCATACAGTTTATCCAGCATATCTTCTGCCTGCTGTCTGTTTTCAGCATGGGCAGTAAGACGTATGGTTACTTCGCCCTCTTTTGCATAAAGGGCAGCTGTAGGGTTATCGTTATCCAAAAGGATTTTAACCTTTTCTTCCAGTGCAGATTCTCCCACACCTATTGTTTTGATATAGCGGGATACAATAACACCGTTAACCAGTTTTGCCAGCAGAGGCATAACCTGATTTTCCATCATCGGTTTCATTTCTCGCGGAACACCAGGCATAAGCACTGCCATTTTTTCACCGTCTACAAATACTATACCGGGTGCTGTACCGTAATTATTTTCCAGCCAGTGACCTTTTACAGGCACAAAAGCCTGTTTTTTGTTGTTTTCGGTCATGGTTCGACCCATACGGGTAAAGTAATCCTGTATATCATCACATATTTTCTGATTGAATTCCAGACTGTCGCTGTAAACTGACGCCACTGTCTGTTTTGTCAGGTCATCATCAGTTGGACCCAGGCCGCCTGTGTAGATAACAATATCACTGCGGTCTTTTGCCAGCTGGGCCGCCTGTCGCAAACGGTCAGGGTTATCCCCTACCACCTGCTGGTTATAAACAGAAATGCCCATTGAGGACAACTGCTGGGCAATAAACTGGGCATTGGTGTTGACAATATCACCAAGCAGCAGTTCTGTTCCCACACAAATAATTTCTGCTATCAAAGTTTTCACCTCTCTTATCAGATTGGATTGAAAGTATATAATTCAGGGGGCAATGAAAATACCGCCCATCTGCAGAATAAAAACTAATTACCGATTACTGTACGTTGATACGCAGTTTTTCTGCTTCATCTGCTGCCTGCTGTTCCAGTTCATACAGTTTTTCTAATCCCATTGCTGCCTCAGCAGAAACCACTTCTTCCAGACTTGGTTTTGTTTTTGGATGAGGTGGTGTAAAGATTGTACAGCAGTCTTCATAAGGCAGGATAGATGTTTCAAATGTATCAATCTTGCGGGCAATTTCTGTGATTTCTGTTTTGTCCATACCGATTACAGGACGGAAGATTGGCATTGAAACGCTGGCATTTGTTGCAGTGATAGCAGCCATAGTCTGGCTGGCTACCTGACCCAGACTTTCACCTGTAATAATTGCGCTGGCGCCGAATTTGCGGGAGATTATTTCTGTAATTCTCATCATGCTGCGGCGCATAAGAATTGTGAACAGTTCAGGCACTCCGTTGTCACGGATATATTCCTGTACAGTTGTAAACGGAACGATAAACAGGTTCATGTCGCCTGTGTAATCTGTCAGCTTTTCAGCCAGTGTGATTACTTTATATCTTGCTCTTTCGCTTGTATAAGGTGGTGATGCAAAGTGAACAGACATAATAGACATGCCGCGTTTTGCCATCATATATGCGGCAACAGGGCTGTCAATACCGCCGGAAAGCATAAGTGCACCTTTTCCGGATGTGGAAACAGGCATACCGCCGGCCCCCGGCTGTTTTGCTTCGTGAATGTATGCACCGAAGTCACGGATTTCCACCATAACTGTAACCTGTGGGTTATGAACATCAACTTTCAGGTGGTGGAATTTGCGCAGAATTGCGGCACCAACTTCACGGGAAATTTCCAGTGAGCCCATAGGGAAAGATTTGTCACTGCGTTTTGCTGTAACTTTAAAAGTTCTGGCATTTTTCAGTGCATCTTCCAGATAAACCGGTGCAATTTCTGCTATTTTATCAAAATCTTTTTCAGTTACTACAGCCTTGGAAACTGCGGCAATACCGAAAATCTTTTTAACTTTTTCAAAAGCCGCATCTACATCGCTGTATTCATCTTCCGGTTCAATATAGAATGTAGACTGTGCTTTGTAAATTTTGAACTGACCCAGATTTTTAAGTCTGTTTCTGATTGTTTTCATCAGCTGGGCTTCGAATGTGGATTTGTTCAGGCCTTTCAGAGCCATTTCGCCCAGGTAACACATAATAAGCTGTTTCATATTATTTTTTCACCTTCTGTAATTTTTCTGTTGCTTCTTTCAGTGCGGCAATAAGTGCTGCCACATCATCTTCTGTGTTCTGCACACCGAAAGAAACACGGACAGAGCTGTCTATTCTTTCGTGTGGCAATTTCATAACTGTAAGGGTATGGCTGGCGCTGCCTTTGGAACAGGCTGAACCGGATGAAACACAGATGCCTTTGCTGTCAAGGAAATGCAGCAGTGTTTCACTGCGATAGCCCACAAATGAGAAATTAAGTGTATATGGCGCACCGTTTTCAGGGCTGTTGATAACCACATTGTCAAAAGCTTTCAGTCCTTCCAGTAACTGTGCACGCAGTTTTGCATAGTGCTGCAGGTTTCTGATAAGGTTTGGTTTCAGCAGTTCACAGGCTTTTGCCAGCCCCTGAATATAATGGATATTTTCTGTGCCGGCACGCAGACCGCTCTCCTGACCGCCACCCACAAATACAGGTTTTATATTTGTGCCCTGTTTCAGATACAGACCGCCGATGCCCTTTGGACCATTGATTTTATGTGCAGAGAAAGACAGGCTTTCGATTTTCAGTTTTTTCACATCAAGAGGGAATTTCATAAAGCTCTGCACAGCGTCGATGTGGATTGCACAGCGCGGATTTTTTTCCTTGATTCTGTTTGCAATTCTTTCAATATCCAGCTTTGCACCTGTTTCATTGTTTACGTGGATAAGTGTAACCAGACAGGTTTTGCTGTCTACTGCATCTACAATAGCATTTTCATCAACAATGCCGTTTTTGTCCGGGTCAATAAATACTGTTTCAAAGCCCATTTCAGCCAGATTGGCATAAGGCTGGCGCACTGCAGGATGTTCGTAACCTGTAGTGATGATTTTTTTACCCCAGTTTTTTCTTGCCAGTGCCAGACCGTAAATTGCGATGTTATTGCTTTCGCTGGCGCAGGATGTAAAGTAAAGCTCACCAGGTTTCGCACCGATACAGCCGGCAACAAATGTGCGGGCTTTTGTCATTTCTATTTCAGAAGTGGCACCGGCTGAATAAAGTGATGATGGATTTGCAAAGGAATTGTGCAGGCTGTCACTGATAACCTGTGCAACCTGTGGGTTTACAGGAGTGGTGGCAGCATTATCCAGATAAATCATATTTTTACCCCTTTGTTATTAATTTATTGAAGTTTCATTTTAAACTGTAAATTTTGCTTTATACTGCGTAAAAAAACCGCTGTTTTTTCGCAGATATTATCTTATAAATTATACCATATTTTTGGTATTTTGTACAATATATTAAATATATATAAATCTTCCTTTACAATGATTTTTGCCGGTGGTAAAATAATAATATTAAAGGTCCGTAATTTCGGATAGGTAATTCTTAATCACAAGGAGGAAATCACCAATGAGAAGTGATATCGAAATCGCACAGGCTGCAGAAATGCTGCCAATTGAAGAAGTTGCTGAAAAGCTGGGTCTTTCCAGAAAAGAAATCAGCCTTTATGGTGACTACAAAGCAAAAATCGACCTGAACAAGGTAAAAAACCTGCCTGATAAAAAAGGTAAACTGATTCTGGTTACAGCTATCAGCCCTACACCTGCAGGCGAAGGTAAAACAACAACAAGTATCGGTCTGGGTGATGGTCTGGCACGCATGGGCAAAAACGTAGTGCTGGCACTGAGAGAACCAAGCCTGGGTCCTGTTTTCGGCGTTAAAGGCGGCGCAGCAGGCGGCGGTTATTCACAGGTTGTACCAATGGAAGATATCAACCTTCACTTTACTGGTGACCTCCATGCTATAGGCGCCGCAAACAACCTGCTGGCTGCTCTTGTGGACAACCACATTTATCAGGGCAACCAGCTGAACATAGACCCAAGAAGAATCACATGGAAACGCTGTGTTGACATGAATGACAGACAGCTGAGATTTATCACAGATGGTCTGGGTGGCAGAGTAAACGGCACACCAAGAGAAGACGGTTTTGACATCACAGTTGCCAGTGAAATCATGGCTGTATTCTGCCTGGCTTCTGACCTGAAAGACCTGAAAGAAAGACTGGCAAAAATTGTATTCGGTTACACATACGCCAATGAACCTGTTACAGTTGGTCAGCTGGGTGTACAGGGCGCACTGGCTTCACTGCTGAAAGATGCCATCAACCCTAACCTGGTACAGACACTGGAACACACACCTTGTCTTATCCACGGCGGTCCATTTGCAAACATTGCCCATGGCTGTAACAGTGCTGTTGCAACAAAACTGGCACTGAAACTGGGTGATTATGTAGTAACAGAAGCAGGCTTTGGTGCTGACCTGGGTGCTGAAAAGTTCCTGGATATCAAATGCCGTATGAATGACCTGTCACCAAATGCTGTTGTTATCGTGGCTACAATCAGAGCACTGAAACATCACGGTGGTGTAGCTAAAACAGAACTGAACAATGAAAATGTACAGGCACTGACAGAAGGTCTGGCAAACCTGGGCAGACATATTCACAACATCAAAAACAATTTCAAACTGCCTTGCGTTGTTGCGCTGAACAGTTTCCCAACTGATACAGAAGCTGAAAGACAGACAGTTTATGAATACTGCAAATCTATGGGTGTTGAATGTGCACTGAGCGAAGTATTTGCAAAAGGCGGCGAAGGCGGCCTGGAACTGGCTGAAAAAGTGCTGGCTGTTATGGAAGATGAAACAGAAATCAACTTCACATACGATGCCGACCTGACAGTTGACGAAAAAATCAAAGCTGTATGTACAAAAATCTACGGCGCTGAAAATGTTACATTTGCAAAATCTGCACAGACAATGCTGAAAACACTGAAAGCAGCAGGCTATGACAGACTGCCTGTATGTATCGCAAAAACACAGTACTCATTCTCTGACAATGCAAACCTGCTGGCTGCCCCAACAGGCTTCACAATGAATGTAAGAGAACTGCGTCTGTCTGCAGGTGTAGGTTTTGTAGTTGCTGTAATGGGTGAAATCATGACAATGCCTGGTCTGTCAAAAACACCGGCTGCCCTGAACATCGATATCGATGAAGACGGCAAAATCACAGGTCTGTTCTAAACCTGTTTTCAACAAAACATTGAAAGGATGTGGAAAACCACATCCTTTTTTATTTTTATATTGACTTTTATTTTTATCTGTGTTATAAATAAATTAATGATAAACATTAATTATTTTATGTTTTAAGGAGATATATTATGAAACACGAATTTATGCAGAAAATAAATAAGATGGGTAAAATCGGCCACACAATTTCAAAAATATGCAGTGTTATACTGTATATAGCAACTGTATGCTGTATAGTAGGCGGTGTGCTGCTGGCGCTGGTGCCAAAGGACAGTGTTATGGTTACAACCAGTCATCAGGCAGAAATTGAAATGGATATGACACACAGCATTATGCCAAATCTTGTAGGTATAGACACTGAAGCTGACGGCAGTTTCGAGCTGGACGGCATAAAGTATGACCGGTTTGATATAACAAAAACTTTGGGCAGACAATATGCCGTGGCAAAATCCACACCTTATACCTATTCGCTGAAAGATATGCTGTGGGTAATCGCTGTGGGCGGAATGCTGTGCCTGACACTGATAAATGCTTTCAGAAAAATAACCACCCTGTTTGAACTGTTTATGGAATGCGAAACACCATTTACTGTTGAAATAGCTGATTATTTCAAAAAAGTTGCTGTAGCATTTATTCCGGTGGTTATTGCAGGTTGGCTGGTGGAAGCTGTGACAGAATGGGTTGTAACAGGTGTATTCGACCTGGTAATTGGCATCGATCTGACTATGGTATTGGTTGTGGTTATAGTGCTGATGATGTCTGAAATATTCCGTTATGGGGTAATGCTGCAGACAGAATCTGACGAAACACTGTAAGGTGGTGAAACTATGGCTATCATTTTAAGACTGGACAGGGTTATGGCAGACAGAAAAATCTCTCTGAAAGAATTGAGTGAAAAAGTAGGCGTGGCAAATGTAAACCTGTCAAAGCTGAAAACAGGTAAAGTCAGCGCAATACGCTTTTCCACTCTGGATGCAATATGTGATGTGCTGGACTGCCAACCCGGTGATATACTGGAATTTCGTCGCGAAGCACCAAAAGATAATGAGATAGAAGTAAACTAAACTGTCCGCTGCAAAATCAGCCTGTGTTGATTTTCACAAAGTTTTGTAGTAAACTTTATATTCGGCATACATCTATTTCATAAGGAGCAAAAAATGGATATAAAAGACGCCCACCCTATGACTGCCTGGGAAAGAATGCAGGCCGGTCTGGTTTATAATGATTTTGACAGCGACCTTTTTCAAAGACGTGTTGCAGCCAAAAAGATATTCAATGCATACAACAGAACAACCGATGAAGACACAGCTGAAAGAAAACAATTACTGGAAAAACTTTTCAGACATACAGGCGAAAGAATACATATAGAACCTGATTTCAAATGTGAATTTGGAAAAAACATCACAATAGGCAACGATGTCTATATAAATTTTGGCTGTATTATATTGGACTGTGCTGATGTTACTATCGGCAACAATGTGCTTATTGGACCAAATTTTGGCATTTACGCGGTCAATCACGGATTGGACCCTGACGAAAGAATAGCCGGTGCGTGTATGGGTAAGCCGGTACATATCTGCGATAAGGTATGGATTGGCGGAGATGTAAAAATAATGGCCGGTGTAACCATCGGTAAAGGCAGTGTTATCGGCGCAGGAAGCGTGGTAACAAAGGATATTCCTCCATACGTTATAGCTGCCGGAAATCCATGCAGGGTAATCAGAAAAATCACTGATGCCGACAAAACAGGTTTTACAGCAGAATAATCAATAAAAAAACAGGAGAAATCTCCTGTTTTTTTATATGTTGAAACACTGTATAATTTTTTCGTTTGTTCCCAGAACCAACAATGTCTGGTCACTTTCAAAAGCTGTATTGCCTGTGATATTCACAGACAGCTTTCCGCTGTCACGGATAGCAAGTATATTGATGCCATAATTTTTACGCACATCAATATCAAAAATAGTTTTGCCTACCCAGTTGTCAGGTACTGAAACCTCCATAATTACATGGTTTTCACCCAGGTCGATATAGTCAAAAACTTTTTCAGAGCTGTATGTGATGGCGGTCCATATACCCAGCTGTTTTTCCGGATAAACCACATGGTCTGCACCATTGCGCAAAAGGAATTTTTCGTGTACATCTCTTGTTGCACGGGAAACCACCAATTTGCCTCCCAGTTCTTTCAGCAATGATGTGGTTTCAAGTGAACTCTGAAAATCATCACCTATAGCAACTATACACACATCAAAATTTGCTACACCTATAGAATGCAAAAACTCTTCATTTGTACTGTCTCCGATAAGAGCGTTTGTAACATAAGGCAGAACTGCATTTATTCTTTCTTCATTATGGTCAACAGCCATTACTTCGTGACCCAGTTCATTTAATTTTATAGCTATATGGCGGCCAAATCTGCCAATACCTATCAACAAAATTGATTTCATAATATAACTCCTTTAACCAACTGTGATTTTTTCCACAGGATATTTTGCATTGCCATTGTTTATACCTCTTACTGTGGCAAATATGATTGTCAATCCGCCAACCCTGCCCAGATACATAAGTGCAATAAGTATAAATTTGGAAATCGTGGAAAGTCCCGGTGTAATTCCCATTGTAAGACCAACTGTTGCCACTGCAGAGGCGGTTTCAAACATACAGGTCATCATAGGCAATCTTTCCACAATGCTGATAACCAGCGCACCGCCGATAAACAATGTAATATACATCATAAGAATGGTGGCGGCATTTTTTATGACGCCGTCCTCTATTCTTCTGCCGAATACAGACGGATTCTGCTGACGGCGAAAAACTGACATAGCTGTTGTAAACAGCACTGATATAGTGCTGACCTTCATACCGCCTGCTGTAGAGCCGGAGTTGCCGCCTACCAACATAAGCAGTATAGTTATCATAACTGTCGCCTCGCTGAACAGTGTCATATCCACAGTATTAAAACCAGCAGTCCTTGGGGTAACCGCCCGGAAAAGTGATGCCCAGAATTTATCAGCAGCAGACATAGCCGCCCACTGTGGCATTGAAAATTCCAGAAATAGGAAATATGCAAATGGTACCAGTAACAATATTACTGTACCGGCCAGTGCAATTTTTGATTGCAGTCTGTATGCAGAAAATTTCAGCTTGTGGTTTGAAAAATCCGCCCAGGTGGCAAAACCAAGACCACCTGTAAGAATCAGTGCAACAGTGGTAAAGTTTACTATACCATTACCTGTATAATCTGTAAGTGAAGAAAACTGTGTTTTTATCCCCATAAGGTCAAAACCTGCATTACAGAAAGCTGAAATTGAATGAAACACAGAATACCATATACCTTTGGCAAAGCCAAATTCCGGTATAAATACAAAAGAAAACAGCAACACACCGGTAAGTTCAATTATAAGGCAGCTTTTCAATATAAAACCCGTCATGCGAACAATGCCACCCACCTGTGTTGCAGAGATAGCATCCTGCATTGTCTGACGCCGTGAAAGGCTGATTTTACGACCGGAAACCATTGCAATAGCTATGGCCATTGTTACTACACCCAGCCCACCTATCTGGATAAGAGAGAGAATCACCAGCTGACCGAACAGTGACCAATATGTGGCAGTATCCTGTACAATAAGACCTGTTACACAGGATGCGCTGGTGGCGGTGAACAGGGCATCTGTAAATGATGTCCACTGACCTGATTGTGATGAAAAAGGCAACATAAGCAACAGTGCACCTGTAAGTATAAGCACGCCGAACCCTATCAGTATTACCTGTGAAGACGACCAGTGCTTTTTATTCTTTTGCATAAATTATTTCTCCAGTATATAAAATTTAAAATATCAATAACATTATTATACTGATTTTATCACAGAAATGTGAAAATAAAATTAACTTAACATAAAAATTACATAAAGATAACAAAAGCAGGTGCATAACAACTATGTACCTGCCTTTTATAAAAATCAAACGTTTTCTTTTTCGTATTTGTCTTTTGCTTTGAACATCATATTTACCAGGATAACATTTACAAACATTATCACGGCCAATGCAATCCAGGCTGGTTTGTATGTACCCAGAGTATCAAATACTGCTGCTACAATAGGGCTGCCAATGGCGCCGCCAACAGAAGCAAATACATTGATGCTGCCATAGATAGTGGCAAAATCTTTTTTACCAAATACGTCCTGTACAACAACAGAGTATGCAATTGTAGCAAAAGAACCGCCCATACCGAACAGAGCTGTACCAATGTAGTAAATAATTGCCATTTCCTTGCTGGAAATTGCATAAAGTACAAGTACCAGTGTATAAACTGACAGTGACAGTGTGGCTGCTTTGCGGCTGCCGATAGAGTCATAAAGCTGACCCATAACCAGTTTCCAGATAGCCAGACCGGCTGTAAGAACAGATGCAATACCTGCAGCAACTGAATATTCAAAGCCCATATCTGTTGCATAGGCAACTGTATGCTGCATAATAGTGTTACATGTAGCTGATACGATAAGAACAACAGGAATCCACAGCCAGTACATAGGTGTCATGCGTGCTTCGGCTGCTGTATAGCCTGATTCTTCAACAGGCATACCGCCTGCTGTTTCTTTTTTACCATAAGGTTCCAGACCCATTTCCTGTGGTGTTTCTTTGATAAGGAACAGAACTGCAGGAATCATAACCACAGCAATCATTGCACCCAGCACAAAATATGTTTTTCTCCAGCCGATAGATGTAACCAGGTTACCGATAAGAGGGTTCATAACCACGCCACCTACACCTGAACCTGTAGAAGCCAGGGCAACAGCAAGACCGCGTTTTTCATCAAACCATCTTGCCAGCAATGTGGAAATAGCAACCATTGATGACATAATCATTGCAAAACCGGAAATGAAACCGATTACATAAAAAACATAGATGTTTGGTGCAATGCCGTATGCTGCATAGCATGCTGCATACAGTGCAGAACCAACCAGCATTGTTTTCTTTACAGAATATTTTTTGAAAATTCTGCCAATTGAAGTAGACATAATCATACCGGCAATGGAACAGGCTGTGGAAGCCATAGTAAACGCACTGCGTGAAATGCCCATTTCCTCTGTAACAGGGTTAACCATCATACCTGCAGCAGAAGAGAATATACATGTGATAAACCACATAGAGAGAAAGCCAACAAATACGATTACCCAACCGTAATGAAAGCCTTTTTTATTCATAACTTTATTTTCAGCCATTTTGTAAAATCCTTTCTGAAAACATCGAAAACATTAAATAACCAACTTAAACATTTTACCACTTTATTTATATACAGACAATTATTTTTACATACAAAAAACCGCCCTGAAAGGGCGGCTGTGGTTATATAATATGACTAACATGTTCCAGAGATGTGGCAAGGATATCCGCCACATGGTCATCATCCAGTGAATAATACACTGTTCTGCCCTCTTTGCGCTGTTTGATTATACGTGACAGACGCAGGCTTTTCAGCTGGTGAGAAACAGATGAAACAGACATTTCCAGACAGGCCGCAATATCCGAAACACACAGTTCACCATTCTGCAAAGACAATATAATCTGCAGCCTGGTAGAATCACCCATTATTTTGAAAAAGTCGGACAGCGCGCCAATAGCGTTGTAATCCGGCATAGCGTCCTGTATTTTTTTGATATCTGTAATTTCAGCCATAGTAAATTCCTTTTCCTTATCGTACTCAATATAAGTATTATATTCCCTTTTAATTATAGTTGTCAAATATAAATATTTGTTCAATTATCAACATTTGAACAAATATTCAATAATTGTTTAATAATAAATAATAATAGTTATTTGTCTGAAACTGTTGACTTTTGTATTGTGATAAGCTATAATGAATTCAAATAGTTGAACAACTGTTCAAATGTTCAATAAAATGTATGTGAGAGGGTATCAATATGAAAAAAACTTACAAAATCGAAGTTGACTGTGCAAACTGCGCACGCAAAATGGAAAACACAACAAACGCAACAGAAGGCGTTAAATCTGCTGTTGTAAACTTTATGACACAGAAAATGGAAGTTGAATTTGAAGAAGGCGCAGACCCAAAAGCTGTTATGCCAGTTGTTCTGGAAAACTGCAAAAAAGTTGAAGACGATTGCGAAATCTACTTCTAATCTTTGATATACATACAGTAAAAAATAAAAGCGTGTCTTTACGGCACGCTTTATCTGTAAATATGAGGGAAAGAAAATGACAAAGAAACAAAAAAAGATGTTGAAACGCATTATCATTGCCAGTGTGCTGATGATTGTGCTGGCGTTTCTTCCGGTGACAGGTATTCTGAAATTTGCACTGTATATGGTGCCATATCTTGTTATCGGCCACGATATTCTGCGAAAAGCCTTTCTGGGTGTAAAAAACAAGCAGATGTTTGACGAAAGCTTTCTGATGGCTGTTGCCACAGTAGGTGCCATCATTCTTGGGGAATACACAGAAGGTGTGGCTGTTATGCTGTTTTTCCAGATTGGTGAATGGTTCCAGAGCTATGCTGTTGGCAAAAGCCGCAGAAACATCAGCCAGCTGATGGATATACGCCCTGACTATGCCAATATTGAGGACGAAAACGGCAATCTGGAACAGGTGGACCCTGACGAAGTGGCCGTTGGCACAGTGATTGTGGTACAGCCAGGTGAAAAAGTACCTATTGACGGTATCATCATTGAAGGCAATTCCACACTGAACACTGCCGCCCTGACAGGTGAAAGTCTGCCAAGAGATGTTGTGGAAGGCGACGAAATAATCAGTGGCTGTGTAAATATGACAGGTCTTCTGAAAATAAAAACAACAAAAGAATTTGGTGAATCCACAGTTTCCAAAATTCTGGACCTGGTAGAAAATGCTTCCAGCAGAAAAAGCCGCAGTGAAAACTTTATTTCCCGCTTTGCATATTACTACACACCTATCGTTTGCTACTCTGCCCTTGCACTGGCAATTATTCCGCCGGTGGTGCTGATGTTTATGGGCCAGCCTGCAAACTGGGGCAACTGGATTTACAGGGCACTTACATTCCTGGTTATCTCCTGCCCTTGTGCACTGGTTATCAGTATTCCTCTGTCATTCTTTGCAGGCATTGGCGGTGCATCAAATGCAGGTGTACTGGTTAAAGGTTCCAACTATCTGGAAGCACTGGCTTACACCAAATACGTTGTTTTTGACAAAACAGGCACAATGACACAGGGTGTATTTGAAGTAACCGATGTAAAAGCAACTGACAATGACAGCGACAAACTGATTGAAATTGCCGCACTGGCAGAAAGCTATTCCACACATCCTATTTCAAAAAGTCTGCAGAAAGCATACGGCAAAGAAATCGACAAGAATCGCGTAAGCGATGTACAGGAAATCGGCGGCCACGGTGTTGTTGCAGTGGTAGATGGTGTAACAGTTCTGGCCGGCAATGACAAGCTGATGGAAAAATATGATATCGGCTATGACAAAGCAGAAGGTACAGGCACAGTGGTTTATGTGGCTGCAGGCAATAAATTTGCAGGCCATATAATGATTTCTGACGTAATGAAACCAACTGCAAAACAGGCTATCAGCGACCTGAAGAAAATCGGTGTAAAGAAAACCGTTATGCTGACAGGTGATTCTAAGGCAGTTGCAGACAGCGTTGCAGCCGATCTGAAAATAGACCAGGTTTACAGCCAGCTGCTGCCAGGCGATAAAGTAGATAAAGTAGAAGAACTTATAGGACAGAAAAACGAAAAAGAAAAACTGGTATTTGTTGGTGACGGCATCAACGATGCCCCTGTTCTCTCCCGCGCTGACATTGGTATTGCCATGGGCGCTATGGGTTCTGATGCCGCTATCGAAGCCGCTGACGTAGTGCTGATGGACGACGACCCTGTAAAAATTGCAAAAGCTATCAGAATTGCAAAAAAATGTGTAGGTATTGTTTACCAGAACATTTACTTTGCAATCGGCGTAAAAGTGCTGTGTCTTATTCTGGGTGCAGTGGGTATTGCCAATATGTGGCTGGCAATTTTCTCTGACGTAGGTGTAATGGTACTGGCTGTTCTTAACGCTATCCGTGCACTTAATGTAAAAAATCTGTAATACATAACTGAACACGGCAGATAATTCTGCCGTGTTTTTATTTACAAATCATATATATATGCTATAATATCTACAAATATAGCAAACAAAAAAACGGAGGTATATTTATGGCTAAAGCACTTTATATTCTGGCAGGCTATGATGACAACACAGAAAAATATCTGTCAGGCATTCAGAACAAACTATATGAGTCAGGCTTTACGGGTACACAGACAAAAAATATACCTATGCACACCACACTGGGGTCTTTCCCTTGTGAAAAAGAAGAAGAGTTGATTGAATTTCTGAAAAAACTTTCATCAGATACAAAGGCTTTTGAAGTTACATTTAATCACATCGGTATGTTTGGCGGCGGCAATGTGCTGTTTATAGCACCTGATGCCAACCACCAACTGCTTGATCTGAAAGAAAAATTCGGCAGCAGCTACAACTGGGCTGCCCACACAACAATGCTTATTGATGATGCCCGGGTGATACAGCAGGCATTGCCTGTTGTTCTGGAGCAGTTCAAGGCATTCAGCGGCAAAGTATCAAAACTGTACCTGTATGAATTTTTCCCTACAAGACATATAATTTCAGTAGATTTGGCTGAATAAAACATAAAACCGACCTGAACGGGTCGGTTTTACTTTATGCTATATATTAATGAAAATGCAACTATTTAATCAATCTTTTACCTGATTTCCACCGTAAAACAGTATGTCCCCCAATTTCATACCATAACGTGTTTCCACAACACCTCTTACTGCCAGTGCCAGTCCGCCAGACTGCGTAGAGTTACAGTACAGTTCACTTTCTTTTGTGGACATAGTGCAGATAACAGAATCTGTCTGTAATTTATCTTTCAAATGGTCATATTCCCATATAGTTACCACAGCTTCCTTACTGTTTTCGGTAAAATCGTATTGTTGCATAGAGGTAAGGTACAGATTACCATCTTCGTAGTGCTTAACCAATTCCTGATGCAGTCTTCCGTCATCGTGGTAACTGCGATATTTTTCCATTTCCACATTGCTGTCAGAATCCCAGCGTCTGTATTCCACAAACTTTTTGTCACTATTTATATACTTCACCCGGTTGTCACCTATATCAGCATATTTATCCTCTGTCAGATTTTCCTCTATCATCATAACAGTATCAGGAATGCCTGTATCTATTTCGATTTTGGTTACAGGTATATCATCTTTACCGCAGGAAATAAACAGAAACATCATTAATATCGCCAATGTGATTGATAAATATTTTTTCATAAATCCCACCTGCTTTCTGATTAAATTATAACATAGCCAAATTTTAGAAACAATTAAAATATTGTCACTTTATGATTTTCAATCTACATATTTCGCAAAAGCCACTTCATCTTCCAGCTGTTCAAAACCCAGTTTTTTGTAAAAATTGTAGGCCGGCACATCCCTTTCGGTATGCAGATAAATCTGCACCATACCATCAGCAAAAATCTGTTTTTCTATATCTTTCATAAATGCAGTGCCTACTCCCCTGCCCTGCCAATCAGCACGGATGCCGAATTCGTCAATGCAGTATTCTGTGCCGGTACACCAGTGTATAATACGTCCAGCGGACAGACCTACCATTTCGTCACCATCGAAATAGCCGTAAGTTAAGGAGTTAAAAGCACCACAACGCTCTGTAAGATAACAGTCCAGTTGGTTTTCATCACTCCAGTCATCGTTCCATGGTTCTTTGGTAAACAGTTCCACAAAGAAAGATTTTATCGTCGGCAAATCTTCCATAGTGAGTTTTTTAATTGTATAAGCCATATCTGTACCAACTTTCAACATATTTTAAAACCATTATAAACAAAAAGGCACCTTTTTACAAGGTGCCTTAATTTATTCGAATTATAAATCAAACAGCAGGTCTGTATATGATGGCATTGGCCATTTGTCCTTTGGCATCATAGATTCCAGTTTATCAACTTTTGTGCGAAGAGCAGACAATGTATTTTTGTGGATAAGATACAGTTTTTCTGCTTTTTCTTCCATTTTTGGCAGTTTCATTGTGCTGTTGCGTGCAAAATGCATTTCGTCACACAGGTCGCTGATTTCATCTGTCAGCATTGCTATTTCACGCTGGAATTTTACTGCAATGCCGCTGATAGTACCAGCCTGTTCACAATAATAGTTACCCTGTGCCAGCTGCTGACAATAAGCGATAGCTGCCGGCAGGATTTCCTGGCGCACCATATCGTTGGCTACACGCAGTTCAATATTGATTTTCTGGATATACTGATTGAACATAACTTCATATCTGGCATAGGCTTCTGCTTCGCTGAGAGCCTTTGATTTTTTAAGGAATGCCAGATTTTCAGGTGTGATGATTGTAGGAATAGCTTTGATTGTGCTGTCCAGGTTTGGCAGACCGCGGCGTGCAGCTTCTTCCACCCATTCCTGTGTATAACCATTGCCATTGAACAGGATGCGTTTATGGTCCTGATATACACGTCCTACAATTTCATAGGCCTTTGCCATTGGGTCTTCTGCCACTTCCAGTTCACGTGCAAAGTCACGGAAGCTGATTGTAACAAGGGCATTGATAATGGTGTTTACAAAGCCCAGAGGCTGTGAAGAACCAACCATACGGAATTCAAATTTATAACCTGTAAAAGCAAAAGGTGTTGTTCTGTTTCTGTCGTTGTCATCAGCTGTCAGCAGAGGCAGGGATTTAGAACCCATCAGCAGTTCACGCACTTCTTCAGGTTCTTCAATGCCGTGACCTTCGGCAATATTCTGCAGCATATTTTCCAGTTTTGTGCCCAGATACATTGAGATAATTGCAGGTGGTGCTTCGGCTGCACCCAGACGGAAATCGTTGCCGGCTGTGGCTGCAGACAGACGCAGCAGGTCCGCGTGCTGGTCTACACCTTTGATAAATGCCGCCAGTGTCAGCAGGAATTTGATGTTTTCTTCAGGTTTGTCACCTGGGTTAAGCAGGTTTTCACCTTCGCTGGTTACCAGTGAATAGTTGTTGTGCTTACCGCTGCCGTTTATACCTTTAAACGGTTTTTCATAAAGCAGACATACCAGACCGTGCTTCAGTGCTGTGCGCTGCATAATATCCATAACAATCCGGTTGTGGTCACAGCTGGTGTTTGCATAAGTGTATACACAGGCAAGCTCAAACTGGCCGGGTGCTGCTTCATTATGTTCTGTTTTTGCAGGCACACCCAGTTCCCACAGCTGCTGGTCGATATCACGCATAAATTCCCTTACGCGCCGCTGTGTTCTGCCGTAGTAATGTTCGCTGAGTTCCTGACCTTTTGGTGCCATTGTGCCAAAAATTGTGCGGCCTGTCATTTTAAGGTCAAGACGTTTATCAAAATATTTTTTATCGACAAGGAAATATTCCTGTTCTGCACCCATAGTAGGTTTTACAGATTTCATTTCTTTAAAACCGAGAGCGTGGAAACAGCGCAGGGCATGCTTGCTGAGGGACTGTGTTGTTCGCAGCAAAGGTGCCTTCTGGTCCAGGGATTCACCTGTAAAAGATGCAAAAACCGTAGGAATATACAGAGTGTTATCTATTACAAAACAAGGGCTGGTTGTATCCCAAATGGTGTAACCACGGGCTTCGAAGGTGGAACGCAGCCCACCTGATGGAAAACTGGATGCATCACTTTCGCCTTTGGACAAAAGTTTACCGGAGAAATTTACAATAGGTTTGCCTTCTTTGTCAATTCCGTCAAGGAAAGAGTCGTGACGGCCGCTGTTTGTGCCTGTCAGCGGACTGAACCAGTGCACAAAATGTGTTGCACCCTGTTCCATAGCCCAGGCTTTGATAGCCTGTGCCACTTCGTCTGCTACAGATGGGTCCCACAGCATTGCTTCATCCCTTACTTTGCACAGGATGTTATAGGCGTTTGCTGAAAGGCGTTCTTTCATCTTTCTGTCATCAAAAAGCTTGGCACCAAATATTCCTTCAAAATTTACTTTCATAGTCCCTCCGATAAATAAAAGCTGATTTTTTACCATCAGCAAAATACAGATGTATGCCTGTAACCAACATAATTATTTTATCATTGACAAAAGATGCTTTCAATATAATTATTATATAGAAAAATAATTTTGTAACTTTTTACAGATAAGGTTGATATAATCGCTTTTACACATTATAATATTTACAAAAGAATTTTTGGATACAGTTTGACATACATGAATATTTGTTAAATATGTAACAAGAAAGAGGTGCTTTATGAAAAGCAAAGCAGATGTATTTTTTGAAAATTTGAAAGGAAAGAAAGTGGCTTTCATCGGTGCAGGTGTCAGCCATAAAAAACTTATAGAGATATTTTCACAGGAAGGCGCAGTGGTTACACTGTGCGACAAGAAAACTCTGGATGGTTTTGGCGACTATGCCAATACTTTGAAAGAACTGGGTGTAACTCTGTCATTGGGAGAAAATTATCTGGACGGGCTGAAAGGCCAGGATATGATTATGCGCACACCCGGCTTTGAATTCTTTACCAAAGAATTGCAGGACCAGGTAAAAGCAGGTGTGGAAGTAACAAGCGAAATGGAACTGTTCTTCCAGCTGTGCCCATGTAAAATTTACGCTGTAACAGGCTCTGACGGCAAAACCACTACCACTACACTTATCAGCGAAATGCTGAAAGAAAGCGGTAAAACAGTGCATCTGGGCGGCAACATAGGCAAAGCACTGCTGCCGATTGTAAGAGATGTGAAAGAAGATGATGTTGCTGTGGTGGAACTGTCCAGTTTCCAGCTGATTTCAATGAAACAGTCCCCTGACGTGGCTGTGGTGACAAACGTTACACCTAACCATCTGGACCACCACAAGGATATGCAGGAATATATTGATGCCAAACGCAATATCCTTATCCATCAGGACAGAAACGGCAAGGCTGTTTTAGGCTATGAAAATGATGTCAGCCGCAATATGGAAGACGATGTAAAAGGCAAATGCGTGTTCTTTACCCGCCTTACAGACATCAGCGGTATACCTGGCTGCGGTTATATTGATGATGGCGGTATGCTGTGTGTGGGCGGTGCAAAAATTGTGAACGAAAACGAAGTTGCCCTGCGCGGCAAACACAACCTGGAAAACCTGCTGGCTGCGTTCTGCGCAGTAAATGGCGAAGTACCTTATGAAATTATGGCTAAAGTGGCAAGGGAATTCAAAGGTGTTGAGCATCGCATTGAACCTGTGCGCACACTGAATGGTGTACAGTGGTTTAACGACTCTATCGCTTCCAGCCCTACAAGAACTATTGCCGGTCTGCGTTCATTCCCACAGAAAATCTGCATTATTGCAGGTGGCTATGACAAAAAAATCCCTTACGAACCTCTTGCACAGCCTGTTATCGATAATGTTAAACTGCTGGTGGTTATGGGCCAGACAGGTCCTGCCATTGAAAAAGTGGTTAAAGAACACCCTGACTTTGAAAAATCAGGCATTAAAATTCTCCGTGCTGACAATATGGAACACGCTGTACAGCTGATGTATGAAAACACAGTAGCCGGTGACATTGTATCTCTGAGCCCTGCATCTGCCAGCTTTGACTTCTACCCTAACTTTGAAGTCCGTGGCAGACACTTCAAAGACCTGGTAAATGCTTTATGATAACTACTGCATCATCCCAACTGGAAAAATTCAATGAAAATTTTGATAAACAGAACAGTTTTCTCACACAGAAAATAAAGGCTGAATACCGCAGTGACAAAAACTCTGTGCTGAACAACTTTTATTGTTTTGATGACTGTAATATAATGCTGATGGGTGAAAATCTGTCTGTGTGCGGAAATCTGAACGATGTACAGGTGGAAGAATTGCTGTCTTTCTGCCAGTTTTTGGGTGTATACGGTCTGGAATGCGGCCAGGATAACCTGCCCATAGCACACAGGGATACAATGCATCTGATGAAATATACAGGCAATGGCGGCCAGCGTTGCCCCGAAATACTGAAAAATGAAAACCTGTATCAGTTTTCACAGTTTTCAGTGGCAAATTTTCCCGGTGCTGCTTTCAATATGGTTTATTCCTATTTTGCCCGCAAGGTAAACAATGGCATAGCGGATATTTATTTTCTGACACATAACAGTAAAATCGTGTCCGGGGCGGTGGCAACACATTTTGATGATAGTGTTTACCTGACCTTTGTTTCAACTGCAAAAAATTTCAGGAGACAGGGACTGGCGAAAAAAGTAATAGAGCATATAATCAGCCAATATCCTGAAAAGGATATAATACTGATGTGTGAAAACGAACTAACAAATTTTTACACAAAACTTAATTTTGAAAAAACAGGACAAATATATTTATACAAACTGAGGGAAGAACATATATGATTGGAAAATTTTTTGACATTAAGCCAGATATGCTGAAACTGGACAAAGAGGTAATGGAAATATGCAAACCATACTTTGAAAAGGTGGATGAAGTGGCATCATACAACCAGATGAAAGTGCTGAAAGCCTTTATTGATAACGGCATTTCTGCCACACATCTGGTAGGTACAACAGGTTACGGCTATGACGACAGAGGCCGTGACGGTCTGGACAGACTGTTTGCAGACATCATGGGCGCAGAAGACGCACTGTGCCGTTATAACTTTATGAGCGGTACCCACACACTTACAGTGGCATTGTTTGGTGTACTGCGTTCAGGTGACCTGATGGTATGTGCCACAGGCACACCTTACGACACACTGCACGGTGTTATCGGTATTGACGGCAGTCATTACGGCAACCTGATGGATTACGGTGTGAAATATGACCAGGTACCTTTGCTGGCAAACAGCGAACCTGACCTGGAAGGCATCAAGGCAAAATGTAAAGATGCCAAAGTATGCTATATCCAGCGTAGCCGCGGCTATGCAAAAAGAAAAGCACTGAGCCTGGAAACAATCAAATCCATTTCTGATGCTGCAAAATCAGTAAACCCTGACATTATTGTTATGGTAGACAACTGCTATGGCGAATATACACACACAGAGGAACCACTGGCATACGGTGCAGACCTGATTATGGGTTCACTTATCAAAAATCCGGGCGGTGGTATTGCACCAACAGGCGGTTACATAGCAGGCAGACACGACCTGGTAGAAATGTGCGGCCACAGACTGACAGCTCCAGGCACCGGCAGAGAAATCGGTTGCTCACTGGATGTTATGAGAGAAATGTATCTGGGTGTTTACTTTGCACCTATGATTACAGCCAATGCGCTGAAAACCAGCATCTATGCTTCCTGTCTGTATGAAAAAATGGGTTTTGAAACTGAACCAAGATATTTTGAAGACAGAAATGACATTATCACATCAATCTGTGCTGAAAACGCAGAAAACGTGATAGCTATATGCCGCGGTATTCAGGCAGGCAGCCCTATCGACAGCTATGCTGCCCCAGAACCAGGTGATATGCCTGGTTACGACAGCCAGATTATTATGGCGGCCGGTGCATTTACAATGGGCTCTTCAATCGAACTTTCCTGTGATGCACCTCTGAGAGAACCATTTATTGCATATATGCAGGGAGGCACAACATTTGATGCTTCCCGCGCTGCAGTTCTGCTTTCTGCGCAGAAAGTACAGGATGTAAGAAACAAATAAATATTTATGCAACTATAAGATACCACAGCAACTGCTGTGGTATCTTTTTACAGGTTATCACTGTTATTTCCGTCAAACAATACGTTAAAAAATAAACAAATTGCAATAATATGCTTTACAAACCTGTAAAACAGTAGTATACTATACCCATTAAGTGCTTTTTTATAAGCAAAAGTTGTATAAATATTAGAGAGAGGACACAAATATGTTAGACAGAATTGAACAAAAAATCGTTGACATTATCGAATCGAAAAAAGACGAAATCATCGCATTCGGTACAGACATCTGGAACCACGCTGAACTGGGTTACAAAGAAGTGAGAACATCCGGTAAATTTGTGGAAGAAATGGCTAAACTGGGTCTTGAAAGTGAAACAGGCCTGGCATTTACAGGCGTAAAATCCTACCTGCATGAAAAAGGCAGCGTGGAAGGTCCAACACTGGCTATCATCGGCGAAATGGATGGTCTGCCAATTCCTAACCACCCAGATGCTTACAATGGTGTTTCCCACTCCTGTGGTCACCACGCACAGCTGACAGGTGTTGTAGGTGCTGCAATGGCATTGACTGACCCTGAAATCAAAGAAGCTATGGGCGGTAACATCTGCTTCTTCGCAGTACCTGCTGAAGAATTTGTTGACATCGAATGGAAAAACCAGATGATGAAAGAAGGCAAACTGGGTTACGGCGGCGGCAAATGCGAACTTATCCGTATAGGCGCATTTGACGACATTGATATTTCCATGGGCCACCACTCATCAACAGGTCTTGACTATGGTATCATCAACTCCACATCCAACGGCTTTGTAAACAAAACTGTTACATTCAAAGGTCGCGCTGCACATGCTGCAGGTATGCCACACCATGGTATTGACGCACTGAACGCTGCTACAGCTGCTTTGGTAAATATCGCTCTGCAGCAGGAATCTTTCAGAGATGAAGACTCTGTTCGTTGCCACGGCTTTATTTCCAATGGCGGCAGCGCTGTAAACATTATTGCTGATGAAGTTGTAATGCAGTATTGCACACGCGGCAAAACACCAGAAGCATACAAAAATGCATCTGACAAAGTAGACCGTTCATTCAAAGCTGCTGCTATGGCAACAGGCTGTGACGTTGTTATTGAAACAATGGCCGGCTATATGTCACAGATGGCAAACCCACACACAGAAGTTCTGCAGTCTGTTCTTGATGAAATCAAGGCTGAAGGCATTTACACAAACCAGAAAGACAGCGAAGGTCACGGCACAGGTTCTGACGACTTTGGCGATGTTTCCTGCCTTATGCCACTGGTACACTTCAACACAGGCGGTGTGGAAGGTTCTATCCACGGCCCAGACCTGGTTGTTTCTGACCCTTACCTTGCATACGTTGTAACAGCCAAAATCTTTGCACTGACAGCTTACAGACTGATGAAAGACAATGCAGCTGCTGCAAAAGAAAATATTGCTGACTACAAACCAATTATGACAAAAGAAAGCTACATCGAATTCCAGGATTCAATGCAGAAAACAGAAACATTTACAACTGAAAAACTGCCAATCGTTGGTTTGGAATAATAAAAACGAAATAATTGATATTTATAAAAAGATTTACAGTCACAGCAGATAAACTGCTGTGACTGTTGTTGTATATGATGTATGATTGTGATAACATATAATCAGTTAGGAAAATTTAAATTTGACGAAGAGAGGTGTTCTTGAAAATGTCAGCTGAATCAAAATCATTACCGAGTGATATTCAATCCAAAATTGAGAAATACCGAAAAGAACTTACTGCATTGGGCATGAGTGAAGCCACTAAGCGTAATCCTTCGTCTAGCCATTGGTATTTCTATAAACCAACAACAGATTTAACCGCCTTTATTGTAAATTTAAAGGGCAACGAGTTTTATATTGAGGTGGCCTACGGTTATGCATCAACCGTATTTACAAGAATGGCGGGGGCTAAAAATGCATTGGTTGAGTGGGGTGTTTCTGATGAAGACATTACTATTCGAGAAAAGATGATTATCTGTGATGAAGCAGACGAAATAATTGCGAAAAGTAAAATAGCCGAAATGTATGATACCTACCTACATACACCAAAGGATGAGTTATTGCTTTTCGCAAAGGAAAAGAGAAAAGCTTTTATTCAACAGATTCAAGCAAAATTGAAACCTCTTGGCTTTAAGAAGAAAGCAAACACTTGGACACGCTCGCTTACCGATACATACTATCTCATGTTCAATGCTCAAAAATCCTCATTCTCGGACGAATACTACTTTAATCTGTACATAGGAAAGAATGGAACGAATGACTATGGGGACTGTTATTATACAAGGATAGCACCTGCTGATATGTCCCCAATGGATTGGCAGGCACTCAACAAGGAAGAGTTTGACTTCTTTTTAGATAAATCTGTTGTACCTGAAGTGGAAAAGATTATTTGCACTCCTTTGGCAGAATTAGGCAAAAAACCTTCCTATTGGATAGGTTGCCATTGCAATCGCCAAAAGTGCGAGAGTTGTTGGCAGCAGAAAAACTTATGGGAAACAAAGTGACAATCAGTTAGACAAATTCCAATTTTTCCAACAGATATAATAGTACAAATAAAAACACCGCAGCGAAAATCACTGCGGTGTAATTTTTATTTATTGTTCATTTCTGCCCTGGCGGCTTTCATACCTTTCAGTATGGTTTCTCTGGCCTGCAATGCCTGTTCCTTTTCCCGCTGCGGAATGCCTGCCAGTGGGTAATCGATACCCAGTTCTTCATATTTTTTCACACCCATAGTGTGATATGGCAGAACATCAAGTGCTTTGATATTGGAAACTGTGGCCATAAAGCGGCCCAGTTTTTCCCAGTAAACAGGGTCATCTGTTACGGTAGGCACCACAACGTGTCTTACCCATACAGGTACTTTTTTGCTGTCCAGATATTTTACAAACTCCAGTATATTTCTGTTGCTGTGGCCTGTCAGACTGTGATGTTTTTCATCATCTATATGTTTCAGGTCCAGCATAACCAAGTCTGTATATTCCATCAGCTTATCCAGTTTAGCCATATAATCAGCATTTGCCCGGTTATATGTTACACCGGAAGTGTCGATGCAGGTGTGCACCCCTTCCTTTTTGCACCGGATAAAAAGCTGTGTCAGGAAATCTATCTGCAGCAGTGGCTCGCCACCGGTTACTGTAATGCCGCCATTGGAATAAAAGCTTTTGTTTCTCAAAAACTTTTCCATTATTTCACTGACAGTCATCTGTGTGCCGGTGTTTGGCTGCCAGGTGTCCGGATTGTGGCAGTACCGGCAGCGCATAGGGCACCCCTGAAAGAATACCACAAAACGCAGTCCCGGACCGTCAACAGTTCCAAAGCTTTCTATTGAATGGATATAACCCTTCATAGCTGCAATTACATCTGTTCGTGGAATGTTCTGGAAATAACTTCATCCTGCTGTTCTTTTGTAAGTTTTACAAAGTTTACAGCATAGCCGCTTACGCGAACTGTAAGCTGTGGGTAGTTTTCAGGATGAGCCTGTGCATCCAGCAGGGTTTCTCTTGTGAATACGTTTACGTTAAGATGGTGACCACCTTTTTCCATATAGCCGTCCAGCAGGCTAACAAGGTTGTCAATCTGAGATTTAGAAGCAATCATTGTGTTTTCCTCCTGTTTAGTGATTATTCTGCATCTTCTGCGTCAAGACCTTCAAAAAGTGTAGGTGTTGCGCAAGCGCCTGTGGAGCAATCCAGTTCTATATCAAGGTCACCCATAAAAATTCTGTCTTCTTTGCCCAGTGCGCCTGGAATGATGGAGAATGTGTTGGAAATACCGTCCTGTGCATCGATAAATGGCAGTTTTGCAACTGAAGCCATAGATGCAACAGCACCGTTTGTATCACGGCGGTGCATTGGGTTTGCACCTGGTGCAAATGCTTCGCCACGTTTACGGCCGTCAGGTGTGGAACCTGTTGCTTTACCGTATACAACGTTTGATGTGATTGTCAGGATAGAAGTTGTAGGAATACCGTTTCTGTATGTAGGAATTTTTCTGATGTGTTCCATAAATCTGTGAACGATATCTTTTGCGATGTTGTCAACTCTGTCATCATCGTTGCCGTATTTAGGGAAATCGCCTTCAACTTCGTAATCTGTTGCAAAACCTGTTTCGTCACGGATTACTTTTACTTTTGCATATTTGATAGCAGACAGTGAGTCAGCAACTACTGACAGACCTGCAATACCTGTGGCAAACCATCTTGTAACATCTCTGTCGTGAAGAGCCATCTGTACTTTTTCATAGCAGTATTTGTCGTGCATATAGTGGATGATGTTCAGTGCATTTACATAAACTTCAGCCAGCCATTTCATCATAGCATCGTATTTTTCCATTACATCGTCGTAATCCAGGTAGTCGCCTTCAACAGGTCTGTATTTAGGACCAACCTGTTTTCTGGAAACTTCATCAATACCGCCGTTGATAGCGTACAGCAGACATTTTGCTAGGTTTGCACGTGCGCCGAAGAACTGCATTTCTTTGCCAACTCTCATTGAGGATACGCAGCAGGCAATGGCGTAGTCATCACCATGTGTCATTCTCATAATGTCATCGTTTTCATACTGGATGGAAGATGTTTCGATAGACATTTTTGCACAGTAGCGTTTGAAGTTTTCAGGCAGCTGTACTGACCAGAGAACTGTCAGGTTTGGTTCTGGGGATGAACCCAGGTTATCCAGTGTGTGCAGGTAGCGGTAAGACATTTTTGTTACCATATGTCTGCCGTCTACGCCAACACCGCCGATGGATTCTGTTACCCACTGTGGGTCGCCGGAGAACAGTGCATTGTATTCAGGTGTACGGGCAAATTTTACCATACGCAGCTTCATAATGAAGTGGTCTACAAATTCCTGAATCTGTTCTTCTGTGTATACGCCGTTGTCCAGGTCGCGCTGTGCGTAGATATCAAGGAATGTGGATGTACGGCCCAGTGACATTGCAGCGCCGTTCTGTTCTTTTACTGCTGCAAGATAGCCGAAGTATGTCCACTGAATAGCTTCCTTAACGTCTTTTGCTGGCTGGGAAATGTCAAAACCATAGCTGGCTGCCATTTTTTTCAGTTCCTGCAGAGCACGGATCTGTTCTGAAAGTTCTTCACGCAGACGGATGTTGTCTTCGCTCATAACTTTTTCAGTTGTGGATTTCTGTTCGTTTTTGTCTTCAATCAGTCTGTCGATACCATACAGAGCAATTCTGCGGTAGTCACCGATGATACGGCCACGGCCGTAAGCGTCTGGCAGACCTGTGATAATGTGGCTTGAACGGCAAGCTCTCATTTCTGGTGTATATGCATCAAAAACACCGGCATTGTGTGTTTTTCTGTGAACCGTGAAGAATTCGCTGATTTTTTCATCAACTTTGTAGCCGTTGTCAGAACATGCTTTTTCAGCCATACGGATACCGCCATAAGGCATGAGAGCACGTTTGAAAGGCTTGTCAGTCTGGAAACCTACGATAGTTTCTGTTTCTTTGTTCAGATAACCCGGGCCGTGTGAAGTGATTGTAGAAATAACTTCTGTGTCCATATCCAGAACACCACCGGCTTCGATTTCCTGTTTTGAAAGCTCTCTTACTTGCAGCCACAGGTCAAGTGTATTTCTTGTTGGGCCAGCAAGGAAACTTTCATCACCATCGTAAGGTGTGTAGTTGTGTTTGATAAAGCTTCTTACATTAACCTGATTTGTCCAGGTAGCTGGTTTGAAGCCATACCAGTTTTCGTGCATCTGAGGCATAAGCGTGTCTCCTTATATAAATAAATGTTTAAATAAATTGTTGGTATGTAATAATATCTTATTACGGTTACATTATACAACAAAAATCGTAATTAGCACAAGCTAACCGTGAGTTTGTCACAAACTTTTCCCTTATATATATAATTTGTTCAAAATTTAACTAAAAATATGTACATTATTACCAACAAAAAACACCTGCAAAAATTGCAGGTGCTTCTGTCGGGTAATAATTATTTTGCTCTGTCTTTCTGAGCCATTTTGTTCAGTGCAATAAATACAAAGATTGCCACTGCATTTACTGCTGCCCACATAAACCATGCCATACGGTAAGAACCTGTTGCATCGTAAATCATAGATGTGATAGGTGAACCGATAGCTGTACCGATTGATGAAAAGCTGGCTACATTGCCATAGATAGCGCTGTAATCTTTTTTGCCGAACATTGACTGTGTGTTGATTGGATAACCAACTGTTGTGTAAGCTATGCCCAGACCGGAAATAAAGATACCGGCATAGAGGAAAGCTGTATTCACAGCAGAAGCATAGCAAACTGCTGCTGCAACAAGACATGTAAGGGACATTACTGTTGTAAACAGTGAACCTTTTTTGTCGTAAATCTGACCCAGCAGAACTTTACATGCTGCCAGTACACCCAGGCTGAGTGCAGACAGACTGGCGGCAACAGTTGGGTCAAAACCCAGGTCAGTAACATAAGGTGATACGTTCTGTACCATAGAACAGGCTGCTGCGGAAGAAAGTGTAACCAGTGGCAGGAACATCCAGAAATATGCTTTCTTTCTTGCCTGTGCCAGTGTAACGCCATCTTCTTCAACTGCTGCTGAGTTGTCCACTGCTTTAGGTGCACCGCCAAATGGCTGGAGACCTTTATCTGATGGATAGTCTTTGATAATGAAAACTGTGCATGGTACAACCAAAGCAAACATCAGCACAGCCAGGATAGCATAAGTGTTTCTCCAGCCAACGTTTACAATCAGTTTACCGATAATAGGCTGCAGAATCATACCGCCCAAGCCACTGCCTGTAAAAGCCAGACCAGTTGCCAGACCTTTCTTTTCGTTGAACCAACGTGTGATAAGTGTGCTCATAGGAACCATACCGCACAGACCCATACACAGACCAACAACCGCACTGATTGCATAGAACATATAGATGCTGGTAGCTTTTGAGAAAAAGAAATATGCGATTGGCAGAATAATGGAAGACACCATCATTACTTTTTTTACACTGAATTTAGAAAAAATTCTGCCTGCATTCATGGCAACAACCATCATTGCAGCGGAAATAACAGTAGTATTAAGTGTGTACTGGCTTCTTGTGATGCCAAATTCTTCTGTAACGCTGATAAGGAACAGACCAGGGCAGTTCATAACGATACAAAGGAACAGTGACATAATCATAAAACAAGAAAATACAATCAGCCAGCCGTAGTGGATACCTTTTTTACTTTCCATTTTAAACTCCTTTATGTAAAATGATAATTATTTTAAACAACGAAAAATATTTTATCACTAATAAAAAATAATTGCAATATTTTTGTTGACATTTTCCCAGTTATGTGCTATTATAATCAAGCAACTTACTTAGGGGTATAGCTCAGCAGGTAGAGCAGCGGTCTCCAAAACCGCGTGTCGTGAGTTCGATTCTTACTGCCCCTGCCAACAACTCTTTACGGGTTGTTATTCTGGCCCGGTAGTTCAGCTGGTTAGAACGCTAGCCTGTCACGCTAGAGGTCGTGGGTTCGAGCCCCATTCGGGTCGCCATAAAAACAAAAAGCAACCGATTCGGTTGCTTTTTGTGTATTAGCTGCTATAGCTCAGTAGGCAGAGCACTTCCTTGGTAAGGAAGAGGTCGGCAGTTCGAATCTGCTTAGCAGCTCCAAAACCGCAGTTTACAGCTGCGGTTTTTTTATGCCTATAAATAATGATGTTGGTTCATGTGACACTTTTGTTATATTTTAAAGTATATTTTTCTATTTAAGGCAATATATTTATATGATAAAATATATATTATAAACATTATAAAGGTGATAAATTTGAAAAAATTATTTTCTTTGATATATATTCTGATACTGTGCACTGTCCTGACCGGCTGTTCTTCTGCCGGCGGTATTTCCACATTTACTGTAGGGGTGGAAAAAATGGGTACAAACTTTGACCCTCAGATAGCCACCGACAACAGCGACCTGCTGGTGCTGACAAATGTGTACGACGGTTTGTTTGAAAAACAGGATGGACAGATAGTAAAGAATACTGCCGAAAGCTGTGATATTTCTGCTGACGGCAAAACCTATACCATTACAATAAAACAGGGTAATCTGTACCATTACAAAGGTGATAAAGAACGCCGAGATGCTTTTGAAGGTGTGGAAGTAAAAGCAAAGGATTATGTATTTGCCATACAGCGTATACTGGACCCTAAAACCCACTCCCCTTACACAGAATCTTTTTCCAATGTGGAAAGCATTGTGGCAACAGGAGATTACAGCCTGGTAATCAAGCTGAAGAAACCAGATTTCAACTTTACAGATAAACTGGCATCAACCGCCGCCTATCCTTGCAACCGGGAATTTTTTGCTACCTGTACAGGGGCCTATGGGCTGAGTGTAGACAATATTTTGTCCAACGGACCATTCAAGCTGAACTATCTGGACAGCGAAAACGGCAATGCTACCATCGTGTCCACACGACGGGAGGATGGGGATAAATTAAGCCGTATAAGGCTGATTGAGGTGGAAAGTGACAATTTCCCTACTGCATATCAAAACGATGAAATAAGCGGTTTTTTTGCCTATTCTGCTGACAACAACAGATACGAAAACACAGCTGTAATGGAATATGAAAGTGCAAATATTTCACTGGTGTTCAACCTTTCAAAACCGGTGCTGGCAAATGATAATATAAGAAAAGCACTGGCATGGTATGCCTGGGGTTTTGAAAACAGCGGTGCAAACAAAAATGCCGTTACAGTGCATACCTCTATCTTTCCGGGCACTGTTACACTGGCAGGCAAATATATGACCGATTTATATACCCCTGTCCAGCCTGCATATATGGCTGCACAGCCTGAAGAAATGATGAACAGTGGGCTGGCACAGATGGGCAAAACCAGAATGGACCCCTGCACTGTTCTGATGCCAAGCGACAGTATGTACACACTGATTTATGAAAATATAAACCAGCTGTGGCAAAAAAATCTGGGACAATTTTTTACCATTGAGTATCTGCCTGTTTCACAGATAAAGCAGCGAATTGCCAAAGGTGAATTTGATATGGCTTTCCTGCCTGTAAGCCCTGACAATGATACACCGTATGGTATATTGGATATGTTCACCGCCTTTGACAACGATGTGTCCGCACTGGTAAACAGTGCCAAAGGTCAGACAAACCAGACCAACGCCCTGGCAGATATTACAGCCGCTGCCGAAATTGTAAATGAAAAAGCAATGATTGTACCTATGGGCAGTGAAAAAACTGTTTTCTATTACAGAAACTATTTCCACAATATTTATATAGACCCGTTTACAAGTATAATTAATCTGAAATATACTACCGTTAAATAAGCAAATCCTCCCTTGAACAAAAGGGAGGATTTTTATTTTTATATGCGGGACTATGTGGGCAAAGTCCCCTACGCAGAAAAAGTTGAGAACTCTATTGCTTTGTCAGTGTTTTTTCTTTGTTTTGAAAAGATATTTTAAATATTTTTCAGTTTTTCGCCGATAACGGCTTTCTGGCTGTCAGTCAGCTGCCCGCAGTTATACAGGCGAATTTCAACTATTTTGTCACCCCAGCAGATAAGCCATTTGTCTTCATACTCATCAAGATATTGCTGTCTGTACACTTTATCAGCACCCCAGGCACTGTCTGCCTGTTCTATCAGTTTTGCTTTGAATTCATCAGGTATATTTTTATCCTTGCTGTCATCAAGATCGTAAAATATTTCTTCAAAACAGATATCATAAACAGGTGCAAATTTTACCTTTGTCACTTCATAAATTATCTCCGGCACACCCTGTCTGTTTACTGTGGCGTCCTGGCTCACCTTTGATACATCCAGTATAAACGAACCCGACTGCCTGTTCTGTACTGAATAGGTATCATAGTCTGTGTGCATAAAGTCTTCAATTCTCAAAGGTACTTCATCATTGTATATATCAAACTCAAAACCCTGTGGTGTGGTGTAACTGCCAACAGGTTTTGATTCTTTCGAGCTGGTTGGCAAATCATAATTTACCGCTGCCCACACAACCATAAACATCATAAAAACTGAAACAGTAATCACTATACCGAAAGTCAGTATCATATTAATGTGACGAGGTACATTTTTCTTTCTCAGAAACTCTTTCAGCCATACAGCGGCCACGCCTGTGCCGCCAAATATGGCAAATATCACAATCAGCAGCCACAGAGAAACCACACCCAGAGATATCGCAGCATATATAACCAGCATTACAGACATAACTGCCAGTACTATTGTCTGAAACAGTTTTGCGGTTTTGCCGGACGGAACAGGCTGCCCCTCTGATGCCAGCTCAATTGCTTTTTTGCGCCAGTTATAATACTGCCCCAGCTCTACTGCTGAAATCATAAACAGCATTATATATGAAAATGAAACAAAGAAATCTGCATTCGAAGACAGACTGCTGACTGGATCTGTAAAGAATTTTACTGCATTCATTACAAGAATCATTAAAGAAATCACCATCATAAGTACAGATGACGGAATAAAATTCTTTTTCATCGCTTTGTGTATAGTATCCACCTGTATCATCGGGTCTGTTTCCAGCGGAACAGGTTTTTCATTTTCGTTGTAATAAATCTGCATCTGTGCCATTGATGCCGCAGGTTTCCACCCCGCTGCCTGGCAGAATTCGTTGAACGCCCGCAATTCTTCCGTTGGATGTGGGTCAAACTCTGAAGCCTGTGGAAAATAAGTAACGGCAAATTTCAGTTTTTTAGGTTCTGTGCGGCGATAGTACCAATAACGGTTGGTGGATTGTTCCAGCATCCAGCCCTGTGCCGCCATCTTTTCCATGTGCGCAGTGATTCCGTCAAAGTCAAAAAACGAAAACATTTTAAACTGTCGTTTTGTCTCTTTCATATTTTTCACTCCTTTGATTGTCAATCGTGTGCAATAATATAAATCAAAGCTATCGCCGTAAAGAAGATTCCTGCTTTGATTCCTATAATTTTATACAGCATACCCAGCATCAACAGCAGTATTATGGGTGTTACATACATTCTGACAAAAGGTGTCTTGGTTTCCAGATACCAGCCCTCTGCTGCCGCCTTTTTAGCCTTAAAATACCATACCAAATAACAGTAAAGATCATATAGAAAGCCAAAAGCCCCCGCGATAAGCAAAATATCGTATATATCAATTCTTTTATCAATAAGACGGATTAACCCGTTAACCCCATGCAACAGATAAAGAGGCATCCATAGGTACATAAATGACTGATGTATCACATCTACCTTCATCATTGGCTCTGTTTCAAGCGGTGGTACATCTGGATTTTCGCTTACAAATATCATCATTTTATTGTCATTGGTAACAAACTGCCAGCCAGCAGCTTTTGCCATTTCAAAATATCTGTCAGCACCATAAGGTAAAAAATTATTTTCTTTATTGGCATCAGCAAAGTATGTAATATCATATTTTACAAAAGCTTTATCTGTTTTTACAAATCGGTAATAAGCACCGCTTCTTTTCTCCAACAACCAGCCTTTTACGGCCATTGTGTTTAAAAAGCCTGTTATACCTTTGGTGTCATATTCGGAATAAAATCGGAAAGTTATTTTTGTTTCAAACATAGTTATCTCCTCTTTTTACAACAAAAAATTTCCGCTGAATGCTATATAGCACATAAGCCACAGCAACAAAGCAAAAAATGCAAAGCATATTGCCAGTATAGTGTATCTGATTACAGCCTGAAGAATATATATCGGCTTGTTTGTTGACTGCTGATAGAATATTCCCTGTTCATTTATAATAGCATCTGCTTTTTTATACCATCTTATATAATCAACAGTATCGATATTTACAACCATAAATATAGCAAGAAAAATCAGTAGCCACATATAGCTTATCTGATAACTACCCTGCAACATATCTTTCAGCCTTGGCACTATTCTGTAAACAGAATTAAACAGAATAAGTATATTTTTTATTTCAAACATTGGTTTTACTGATTTATGAATATTCTTCAGCTGTACCACAGGGTCTGTTTCAACAGAAACAGGATTATCAATGTCCGTTACAAATACCATCATACTATTGTAATGTGCCGCCAGTTTCCAGCCGGAAGATTCACACATTTCCAGAAATTCTGTCTGGCCGTTATCCGGTGCCGCTTCATTAAACGTAAAGTTTTCAAAATGTGTAACTGCGAATTTCAGCTTCTGTGGCTGAATCTTTTTATATTTCCACAGATTTCCTTTTACACTTTCTATCAGCCAGCCGGCTTCTGACATTTCTTCAAAATGGTTTGTCATACCGTCATAATCATAAGGTGCAAAAAATACTAATTTGCGTTTTGTCTCTTTCATATACTTTCTCCTTTCAGCTGACTATCAGTTTATCTGCTATTTTTACTTTATCTTTATCTGTTAACATATCCGGGTTATCCAGCTGTAATTTGATTATCCTGTCTTTATCACATATTACAAACACACCAGTTTTGTATCCTTTATAATCAAACAGCTGGTATGCTCTGTCTGCATTCCACGGTGTTTCATCAGTTTCTTCAAATTTGAAACCCGCTTCAGGGTGCTTGTTTATGTAAAACGCATTTGGGACTTCTGTTCTTTTTACTGCATACAGCACCAGCTGATAAAAATGTGGCTGTGGGTAATAGATGCTGTATTGCAATGTATATCCGCCTGCCTTCTGTTTGGCATCGGTATAGTCCACAACAGCATAATTATTGTCACGATAGAAAAATTCTCCTCTTTCTTTCACATACGGATTATAATCCGCCAGTTCCAGTGGGAAAATATAGCTGTATCTGTTTTCCACATCTTCATATTCAGCAGGAAACCAGATAAGATGCCGAATTCTATCGACATCCAAATCTCCGTACATTTTTACAATATAGGCTTTTTCTTCATCGGTAAATCTGTTCATAGCAGGGTCAGCCCAGTTCATTTTCGGATAGGAGACATAAGCGCCGTCAACTTTTTCCACAACAGTGGAATCCATAGTCATTACCCCATAGTATCCTATAAAAAACACCAGCATACCGAAAAACCAGGATGTAAACTTTACATCACCTGCAGATTTTCCCATTTCTTTTGAATCTCTTATCAGAAATTCAGATACTGCTGTGGTCAGCAAAATCACTGTTATAATTCCTATAAAAACTTTTCTGTATATCCCCGATAGAACAGTTGCAGACACCCATAATGCAGTCACCACAAATAATGTTTTAAGCGTATTGTTTATCATTCCATTTTTCTCGGCTGGCAACAAACTGTCTGCAGTGGACCGGTAAACCACTGCATTTTTGTACCATTTGAAATATCTGATCAGCTCAACGGTATTATTTACCGCCCCAACACAGCCCAGTAACAGACCAGGAAAATAAAATGGTGTACATATAAACTCCAATGGTGATGCAATAAAAAGCAGAATCATCATAACCACTAAATTAACCGACAAAAACAGATTAATGGCAGTTCTTGGTATAAATGTCTTTTTAGCTGTGGTATGTATATTATCCAACATATTGGCGCCATCTGTTTCAATTTCCACCGTGTTTACATCCGGGTTATACAGCACCTGTAACTGATTGTGCAGAATAGCAACCTGCCAGCCATATTCTTCGCACATTTCAAGATAATTTGCCTGTGTCATCGTCGGCAGCAGGTCATAGGCTGAAACTTTAGGTGCGTAGGTTACTGCAAATTTCAACTGCTGTGGCTGTACTTTTTTATATTTATAAAATTTTCCACTGATTCTTTTTATCATCCAACCTTTTGCGGCCATTTTTTCCAGATGGGATTCAATTTTTCTGCAATCATAAAATTCAATATTTTCATATCTGTATTTTATGCCAAACATAATTACTCCCCTTTCGCATATTTCTGATAATCATTTGTCAGTTGCAACAGACGATTGTACTCTTTTTCCAGCAGTTGCCTGCCTTTATCAGTTAAAATGTAGCTGCGCTTTTTGCCGATGGTTTTTGTAAATCTGATTATCTGCTCGTCGTTAAATTGTTCCAGCAGATTGTACAGGGTACCTGGGCCCACATTTACACGGCCGTCGGTCATCTTTTTTACCATTTCCATTATATCGATGCCACAGCATTCATTCTGCAGGCATATAAGTATATAAAACATCTGTTCGGTTAATGTCTGAAACTTTTCTCTTGGCATTGTATCACCTTTCAGTTAATATCGAATATCGTTATTTCTATTTTCAGTATAATATCGATGTTCGATATTGTCAATAATTGCATATAAACTTTCACAAATATCACATTGCTTATCTTCGTTACATATAACTTTGTCAAAAAATAAACAATTTTTACTGTTCTAACTGGAAAAACACTTGTTTTTATCTATGGGAATATGTTATTATATGTCTATTGAAATTGTAATCATATAGGGAGGAATAATTTTATGAATACATATCAGTATGATTTAGTACAGCGTATGAGCTACGTAAGATGGGGCGGCACTGACGAAGAACTGCAGACAGCCAAACTGCTTCAGGCTGAAATCGAAAAATTCGGCGGTGAAAGCCATCTGGAAGAATTTGAAATTCCAGCATTCGAACTGGAAAAATGCAGCATGAAAGTTGTTGCACCATATGAAATGGAAATCGAAACAGTTCCATATGGTCTGTCAGGCCAGCTGCCAGAAGGCGGCGTAGACCTGAAATTTATGTATGCACAGAATGGTGAAGAACAGGATTACTACGGTATTGATGACCTGTCCGACACAGTAGTTATGATCAACGAATTCAACTATGATGCATACAAACTGCTTTGCCAGAAAAATGCTGCTGCATTTATCGTTCTGCAGGGCAAATGGTACCAGAATTCTGAAAACTGGGACTTCCTGGAAAGAAACCTGCGCGGTCATTTTGCAGAAAACGGCAAAATTCCTGGCTTCATGATCTGGGCAAAAGATGCTACAGAACTGGTGAGAAACCACGCTGAAGTTCTGCACCTGGAACTGAGAGAAAAAGAAAAAATGAACACATCCCGCAATGTTGTTGCTACTATCAAAGGTACAGAAGACAACGGCGAATCTATCGTTATTACAGCTCACTATGACAGCGTAAGAATCGGTACAGGTTCATGGGACAACGCTACAGGTTCTGCAACAATTATGTACATCTACCAGCACTTCCTGAAAAACCCACCAAAACGCACACTGCGCTTTGTATGGTGTGGCAGTGAAGAACAGGGTCTGTTCGGCTCTAAAGCATATGTGGAACAACATCCTGATCTTGTTGAAAACGAAATCAAAATGTGCTTCAACTTTGATATGTGCGGCACAGTTCTTGGCCCTAACAGCGTATTTGTAACAGGTGGTGAAAATCTGAAAGCATTTGCTGAACAGTACAACAGAGAAATCGGTAAGAGTGTTGCTATCAGACACGGCGTTCATTCTTCAGACTCTTCTCCATTTGCTGACAAAGGTGTGCCTTCCCTTGGTCTGTCCCGCGGCAGCAGAACAGCAGACATCCACACAAGAATGGACGTAATGTTCCCACTGTCAGCTGAACAGCTGGTTAAAGACGGCGAATGGGCAATCGGCTTTATCAGCCGTGCTGCAAACGCAGTAAGACTGCCTGTTGACCCAGGTATGCCAGAAGATATGAAAAAACAGTTGGACAAATATTTCGCAAGAGATAAGGTTCCTTTCAAAAAAGAAGCTAAATAATTTTTCATACAAAAAAAGAGCTATCGTGATGATAGCTCTTTTTATTGTGCTTAAATTATGCTATACTGAAAGAAAAATATTGGGAGATATGAATATGCTGAACAGGATACATCACATTGCCATAATCGTTTCTGATTATGAGAAATCAAAGGATTTTTATGTAAACAAACTGGGTTTTGAAATTATCAGAGAAAACTGGCGCGAAGAAAGACAGGACTGGAAGCTGGATTTAAAACTTGGAGACTGCGAACTGGAGATTTTTGGCATAAAAGGCCGCCCTGCCCGCCCTACCAATCCAGAGGCCTGTGGTCTGCGCCATCTGGCATTTCACGTAGAAAAAATCGAGCCTGTGGTGAAATGGCTGAACGATATGGGCATCGAAACCGAGCCTATCCGTGTGGATGAATTTACAAATAAGAAAATGACATTTTTCAAAGACCCAGACGGCCTGCCACTGGAGTTACATGAATAAGACAAGCAGTTAGGAAAATTTGAATTTATCGGACAGTTGTATTTTTTTATAACCGCGTAGGGGACGGCGTCCTCTACGTCCCGAAACATCCTGAAAACCGCGTAGTGGCGGATATTATCCGCCCACTTTCCCACAAAAGTTTTATTTTACTATTTCCACGTAGGGGCTGATGCCTACATCAGCCCGCCTGCATTGATAAAACTTACAGCTTTAATCTTTTATAAATCACATTAAATGTGATTTATGTTACTTTTGGAGTCAAAAGTAACCAAAAACGCGGGGGTTGCGATTCCCCCGCACCCCTAAACGCGGAATATGGACCATATCGCCTTACAAACAGCAGCGCTACCGCTCACATCCGTTCGCAACGCGCAAGAGTGTTATGTGTATGTCGGCATATACATATTTATTATAAGGAGAGGTGCTACGCCCTCTCCGTTCCACCTCTCCAGTAGGGGACGATGCCCACATCGTCCCTTTTATTTGTTCGCTAAATCCCAATTTTTCAAACAGTTTACATACACACAAAAAGCACAGCTTTCGCTGTGCTTTTTCGTTTTATTTATTTACTGTGTCAACAAAGCGCATAAAGGCTGCTCTGCCTTCTGCAGTGCATTTGTAAACACCGGCATCTTCCAATACTTGTTTGAAAACTTTGCCTACTTCCTGTTTCAGAATTTCTTCGGTATTGTTTTCATCAAATGTGTACTGTGCCTTCAGTTCATCTATCCAGTCTGCGTGTATAGACAGTGTTTCGTCACCGCGGATATCTTTGCCTGTAAGGATAGCATCTTTCAGCTGTGAAAGTTCCTTGTTCAGTCTGCCCGGCAAAACTGCAAGACCCATAACTTCGATAAGGCCGATGTTTTCCTTTTTTATATGATGCAGTGTTGGGTTTGGATGATATACACCCAGCGGTCTGTCCTCTGTGGTGATATTGTTTCTCAGCACCAGATCCAGTTCATAATTATCGCCTTTTTTGCGGGCAATAGGTGTGATTGTGTTGTGTGGCACACCATCTGTATAGGCATATACAAAAGCATTTTCGTCTGTGTATTCACGCCATGCCAGCAGTATTTTGTCTGTCAGTTCAATCAGTCGGTCAGTATCAGTTGAAGACAGGCGGATAACAGACATAGGCCACTTTACAATGCCAGCCTGCACGTCTTCAAACCCTGTGAAAGACAATTCTTTTTCTATACCGGCCTTTGCCATTGTAAAGGTGTAGTTACCGCCCTGGAAATGGTCATGGCTGAGAATTGAACCACCAACTATCGGCAGGTCTGCATTTGAACCCACAAAGTAATGTGGGAACTGTTTTACAAAGTCCAGCAGTTTGCCAAAGGTTGCTTTTTCTATTTTCATAGGAACATGTTGGCCGTTGAAAACAATGCAGTGTTCATTGTAATAAACATATGGTGAGTACTGGAAGAACCAGTCAGAATTATTGATTGTAACAGGGATAATTCTGTGATTCTGGCGTGCAGGATGATTCATTCTGCCTGCATAGCCTTCATTTTCAGCACACAGCTGACACTTAGGATAATTTGACTGTGGTGCATTTTTTGCCGCTGCAATAGCACGTGGGTCTTTTTCCGGTTTGGAAAGGTTGATTGTGATATCCAATGTGCCAAATTCACAGTCGTATGTCCACTTTTTATCTCTTGCCACACGTTCTGCGCGAATATAGTTTGTAGCTTTGGACAGGTTGTAATACCAGTCGGTTGCTTTTACAGAATCTTCTTTATAGAGCTGTGCAAAAGTTTTTCTTACTTGACTTGGAAATGGTGTGAATACTCCCATCAACTTGGTATCAAACAGATCGTATGCTGTAAAGTTGTCATCAACTATACCGCGTTTTACACCATCCTGGATCAAATAATTCAGAATTTCTTCCAGACTGTCTGTTTCTGCAGGCTGTGCGGACAGGTCAATACTGTCCAGTTTCATAACTTCCAGCACGGCATTTACAGAATATGTATAGTCCTCTTTTTCAATCAGCTGATTGTCAAGAGCATAATTCACCAATGCAAGAATGTAGGAATCAATCATTAAAATTCACCTTCTTCTACAAGTACGCCGCCTTCTGCACGAACAGAAAGAACGTGGCATTTACCTTCGCCCAGAACTTTTTCAATTTCTGTTTTGAAAGTATCAAGAATTTCCAGCGGAACAAATGCCTGGATTGTACCGGCAAAACCGCCACCGTGTACACGGCAAACACCCTTTGTACCAGCCAGCAGTTTTTCAGACAGAGCCAGTGCAAATGCAACTTCCTGATATTCGTCCCGTCCTTTTGGTGTAACATTCTGCAGGAATCTCCAGGAAGAAAGACCGGATTCTGTTACATATTTAAGGAATGTGTCAATGTCATTTGCTCGCAGAGCTGCTTTCTGTGCTTCAACACGTTTATTTTCCGCAAATACGTGCATAGCGCGCAGAGTTGCTCTGTCACCTGCTACCTGTCTTACATTTGCAATGTTTGCATAGAATTCGTCTTCATCTACTTCACGCAGGAATTCTTTACCGAAGATGCGGCAAACATTTTTCAATTCCACTGTGATAGCTGCATATTCATCTGTAAGATCAGCGTGGTCAGCACCAGAGTCGATGATACAAAGAGCATATCCGTTTGCTGCAAGGTCAAGGTCGATTTTTTCAACAATTGGGTTGGAGTTATCAGCAAAGTCGATACCGATTACGCTACCAACTGAAGAAGCTGTCTGGTCCATAAGGCCGCAAGGTTTACCAAAATAAACATTTTCTGCCCACTGACCAATCTGTGCCACTTCAACTGCTGTTGCTTTTGCACCATAGTACAGGTGATTGATAATTGTGCCGATAAGTGTTTCGTATGCCGCAGAGCTTGACAGGCCGCTGCCCGGCAGAACTGTGGATGTTACATAGGCATCAAAACCTTTTACTTCACAGCCCATCTGGATAAATTTAGCTGCAACACCGCGGATAAGGGCATTTGTTGTGTTTTTTTCTTCTTCTTTGATTTCCAGGTCGGAAATATCAATTACACTCATTGGGTAGCCTTCGCTCATCACACGGATAATTGTGGAAGCGTTTGGTTTTACCCAAGCCAGCATTTCAAGATTTACTGCTGCTGCCAGAACCTGACCGTGCTGATGGTCAGTATGGTTACCGGAAAGTTCGGTTCTGCCCGGTGCAGAAAAAACATATGTAGCTTTTTCGCCAAAGATTTTTTCAAAATTTGGGTTAACGTAGGACATAATTATACCTCTGATTGATTATAGTAAAAAATATGACTGCTACTGTAAAAGCAGCAGTCATATAAAACAGCGATTAAATAATTCCTGTTGCATCAAGACCTATTACAATAGCCAGAATTATCAGACCTGCAATGCAAATGCCGATAATTGTATCCAGCTGCTTTACTGTAACATTTAGCTTGGCATACTGCTCTTCTTTCATCTGTTGCCACATAGGGGTAACTGGTTCTGAATTGGACAAATCGTACAGTTCGTCGATTTCTTGCAATTTTGCTTCCAATTCTTCATCTTCAGATGAAACGGAAATATTTTCTATTTTTTCGTTTTTCATTATTTCTTTTTAACGTATTTGCGGATGTCAAGTGCAACTGCGATAACGATAACAAGACCCTGTGCAATGTAGTTGTAGTATGGGTTAACCTGCAGGAACTGGAGAACAACTTTCAGCATTTCGAACACCAGAACACCAATCAGGATACCGCCTACAGTACCGATACCACCTGTTGTGGAAACGCCGCCGATTGTACATCCGGCAATAGCTTCCAGTTCGTAACCGTTACCAAGACCGGAGGATGCACCACCGGCTTTTGCAGCCAGCAGATAGCCTGCGAATGCGTACATAAAACCAGCAACTGTGTAAATAAGGATTTTGGATTTTCTTGTGTTTACACCGGAAACTTCAGCAGCGTTTTCGTTGCCGCCGATAGCGTACATGTATTTGCCGTATGTTGTTTTGTTGTAAACAAACCAGAAAATTACAAAGAAGATAACTGCTACGATAAGGTAAAGAGGAATGCCCTGGAAACCTTCTGTTTTGAACAGTTTACCGTTGATAAATGATGTATATGCTTTCTGGAAACCGCCAATTGGCTGTGCGTTTGTGAATATAAGTGCGCAGCCATAAACGATAGTCTGTGTACCAAGAGTTGCGATGAACGGAGGAACATTGAGAATGGAAATAATAATACCGTTGATCATGCCGATAACGCAGCCCAGTGCCAGAACGATAAGCAGAACAACCCACATATTCATTTCAGGCATGTTTGGGAACAGACGGCCTGTATAATCAGCACGCTGAAGCAGAACGCCTGAAATACATGCAGCCAGACCAACCTGACGGCCGGCGGAAAGGTCAGTACCTTTTGTGATAAGGCAGCCGGAAACACCCAGAGCAATCAGGAAACGAACAGCTGTGTTGGATGCCAGGTTGTTGAAGTTTGCCATTGAGAAAAAGTTATCAACTGTGAAACAGCAGTACACTGCAACTGCAACCATTGCAACAACAATAGGGTTGGCTTTCATATAAGCAATAATTTTCTGTGGAATTGATTGTTTAGCTTTCATAATATTATGTAATCCTCCTTATTCAAACTGAGTTGCCAGTTCCATAATGTTTTCCTGTGTGGCGTCTTTGCCATCGATAAAGCCTGTTACACGGCCGTCACACATAACCATAACTCTGTCTGACATACCGATAATTTCAGCCATTTCACTGGAAATCATGATGATACTTTTACCCTGTTTTGCAAGGTCGGCAATAATTGTATAGATTTCGTATTTTGCACCAACGTCGATACCGCGGGTAGGTTCGTCCAGAATGAGAACATCCGGGTTGTTTGCCAGCCAGCGGCCGATAAGAACTTTCTGCTGGTTACCGCCGGACAATGACTGAATCTGTGTCTTGCTGGACGGTGTTTTGGTATTCATCTTTTTGATGTTGTCCTGTACCAGATCTTCAACCTTTTTGTCATTGATCATAACGCCGAATTCAAGATACTGGTTGAGGGATGCGATAGAGATGTTGTCTGCGATTGACAGAACCCCCATAATACCTGTGGCACGGCGGTCTTCTGTCAGCATAGCGATACCGTTGTCGATAGCGTCTTTAGGGCGGTTGATTGTCATTTCCTTGCCCTGATATCTGATAGTACCTTTGGAATGTGAACGGATGCCGAAGATACCTTCCATCAGTTCTGTACGCTGTGCGCCAACCAGACCGGCAACACCCAGGATTTCACCTTTGCGAACATTGAAGTTTACATTGCGGAATGAACGTGGGTTGATGGATGTGAAGTCTTCTACTTCAAACACAACTTCGCCCGGTACGTTTTCTCTTGGCGGATACAGGTTTGCAAGTTCACGGCCAACCATTCTGGTGATAATCAGGTCGGTTGTCAGTTCCTTTGCATCCCATGTGCCGACATACTGGCCATCACGCATGATGGTAACTTCGTCAGAAATACGGAGGATTTCGTCCATTTTATGAGAAATATAAACGATGGAAACACCTTCTGCTTTCAGGTCTTCAACGATTCTGAACAGGGCTTCAACTTCGTTCTGTGTAAGGGAAGATGTAGGTTCGTCCAGAATAAGAACTTTACAGTTGGCTGAAACTGCCTTTGCAATTTCTACAGACTGCATCTGTGAAACTGAAAGTTCACCCAATGGCTGTTTAGGGTCAAATTCCATTCTCACTTTTTTCAGCAGTGCAGCTGTGTCGGCATACATTTTTTCATGGTCAACCATAGGGATGATGCCAAACAGTTTTTTCATAGGGTAACGTCCGAGGAAAATATTTTCACCTACTGTACGTGCAGGGATAGGCTGCAGTTCCTGATGAACCATTGCAATACCCATTTCCAGAGCTTCCAGCGGACCGCCGATTTTAACAGGCTGGCCTTCAAATAATACTTCCCCTTCATCCATTTCATAAATACCGAACATACACTTCATCAGTGTGGATTTACCAGCACCGTTTTCGCCCATCAGTGCATGAACAGTACCCGGACGCAGGCGCAACTGTGCATGGTCCAGAGCTTTTACACCCGGGAAAGACTTACATACACCGCGCATCTCAAGGCGATATTCTTGCATAGAGTAATCCTCCTTATTTATTGGAAATTCTTCAAATTATCAAGACAAATTTAGTCTCAGTAAGGTGCAGTGTGTGGGCACTGCACTATACTCAGATTAAATCAGATAATGGTAAAAAAGGCGAGGGCTAATCTCGCCTTTTTTAATCAAAAATCAAATATTACTGTGCGTCTACGTAAGCTTTATCAACTTTAGCATAGTTAGCCCAGTAGTAGTTCTGCATTTCGCCGCCTGCCAGTACGTCAACTGCTGCATCAACTGCTGCGTGAGACTGTGCAATGTGGTCGTTAAGAACTGTACCTGTCATGCCACCTTCTTTGATAAGTTCGATAGCTTCTGGCAGAGCGTCAACACCCAGGAGATAGAGGTCTTCGCCAACTTTCAGGCCTGCTGCGTCGATAGCTGCTTTAGCGCCGAGAGCCATACCGTCATTGTTACAGAAAACAACGTCGATCTTGTCGCCGTGAGCTGTGATAGCATTAGCTGTGATTGTCTGGCCCTGGTCTGTTGCCCAGTTACCGATCTGTTCTACGAGACATTCAACTTCCATGCCTGCGTCAACAAGAGCTTTAACAGAGAATTCTGTTCTGAACTGTGCGTCGATGTTTTCTGGGTCACCAACAACCATTACGTAACGGATAACGCCGTCGCCGTCGATATCGCCTTTGTCTGGCAGTTCCAGAACGATTTCGCCCTGGTATGTACCGGACTGACGAGCATCTGCACCAACGTAGCAAACTGTTGGGTTGTCAAGGATACCTGCGTAACCTTCAACGATAGGTTTTTTGTCTGCATCGTATGCCAGAGGTTCACGGTTGATGAGAACCAGTGGAATTTCTGCTGCTACAACTTCGTCGATGATAGCATCTGCTGAAGATGTCTGAACAAGGTTACAGATGATGATGTCCATACCCTGTGTAATGAAGTTACGGATCTGGTCAGTCTGTGTAGCCATGTCGTTTTTACCGTCAACCAGTGTTACTTCGTATTTAACTGTATCAGTTTCTTTTGTTTTGAAGTAGTCAACCAGTTCATTGCGGTAGTTTGTCATGAAGTTGTCGTCAAACTGATAGATAGCTACGCCTACTTTGTAAGTTGTTACATCGGAAGTTTCGCCGCCTTCACCGCCGCCACAAGCAACGAGAGAGAACATCATAACAACAGCCAAGAGAAGTGATAATACTTTTTTCATTGTGTTATTTCCTTTCCTAAATAGCGGTAATCAGTAATCTGAATTCTGATTACCTTGATACCATTATCATAGCACCCAAAATTATTTATGTCAACAAAGTTTTTGTATACTTTGCATACATAATTCGCTCATTTTTACTTTTTTTATGCATTATGCACAATTTTGGCGCAATAAATCATTATTTTGATTCATTTTATCTTTTATTGTAATATTTTTGTAATTTTTAACTGTCAATAAATAATTTTTTACTCATTTATTTAAGTTTATCTATATTTTATAAGGTGAATTCGTTGTTTAAATTAATTAAATTTGTAGATTAATTAACAGGTTATTCCAATCAGATTTGTTAATTTATTATCACACCAAGTTAAAAAATTAACACTTTTTGCAGTCAAAAGCTTACGCAACAAAAATACATATTTTATCTTTCTGACGCAATGTATGTAAAATTTTCACAAAAATTGTATAAAACAAAAAGAGACCTGAAAATTCAGGTCTCTTTGGTACTATTGAATTATTCCCACTCGATTGTGCCGGATGGCTTTGGAGTAAGGTCGAATACAACGCGGTTTTCGCCTTCAACTTCAGTTGTAATTCTGTTTACCAGATGGTGGAGAAGTGTATAAGGTACTTCTTCGATTGTTGCTGTCATGGCATCAACAGTATTAACGGCACGGATGATAACTGTCCATGCATCTGTGAGTTTGTCGTCTTTTACACCAACTGATTTGAAATCAGGGATAGCTGTAAAGTACTGCCATACTTT
>JAFSCU010000012.1 GCA_017436575.1 Oscillospiraceae bacterium | reverse complement strand
GGGCATGCATTTGCCTGTTTCCCATTTCGAAACGGTTTTATTAGATACTCCAAGCTTTTCTGCCAACTGTTCCTGTGTAAGGCTTTTCTCTTTTCTTTTTTGTGCTATAAACTTTCCCGTTGCTTGTTGATTCATTTTCTCTACCTCCGTTTGTTGTTTGTAGAAAAAGCATACCTCTTTTCTATGAAAAACAACATCCCCTATTTGGAGAATCTAAGTGGAATTACTAATTATTCCTGCAAATTCAAGTTTGTCTAATTGTTTTGTCCATTTTATCACATTGCTGTAAGTTGTACAAGAACAGTCCCGGCAGGTGATCCTACCGGGACTGAAACTGTTTTTCGGACACCCGCCATTGCGGGAGTGTAGTTAATAATAGATTATTTAGCCTGTTTTGCTTTAAGTTTCTTAACTTTGTTATCAGACTGGATAGCAAATACAACCAGACCAACCAGTGTAGCAACATAAGGGATAGCCTGTACGAACTGAACTGGGATGGACATGGACTGCATAACGTTAGCCATAGCATCAAAGAAACCGAACAGGAAAGCTGCAACTGCTGTACCAACAGGTGAAGCATTACCAAGGTTCATAGCGGACATACCGATAAAACCTTTACCAGCTGTCATACCACGGGAGAAGAACTGAACATAGGACATGGACAGTGAAACGCCGCCGAAACCACAGAACAGACCGGACAGAGCCATAGCAATGTACTGTACTTTCTTAACGTTTACGCCAACGGATTCAGCAGCAGATGGTGTTTCACCAACAGCTCTGATTCTCAGGCCTGTTGCTGTTTTGAACAGGATGAAGTAAACGATAGCAACACAGATCCATGAGAAGTATGTCATAATATTCTGACCGGAGAAGATTTCGCCCAGAATTGGGATATCTTTGATGATTGGCAGGTCGATAAATGGCATAGAGCCGGAGTCAAGTGATGAGGAAATACCTTTGTCGCCGGCAACCATGTACAGAATAAATACTGTACCGCCAGTTGTCATTGTGTTGATAGCAAGACCGGCCAGGTAAGCGTCAGCTTTAAGACCAACAGCCATATATGCCAGGAACAGAGCCATCAGTATACCGGCAACTGTACCAACAATAAAGCCTGCAATAATACCGGCAAAGTTTGCTTTAGATACAAGGGCAGGGTCAGCAAGAGCTGCTGAAACACCACCGAGAACTGCTCTTTTTGTCAGGGCAGAACCAATAACAGCAAAGAGAGCTGCTGTAAGCATTGTACCTTCAAGAGCAAGGTTCAAAATACCGCATCTTCTTGCCATAATACCGCCAAGGGCTGCAAAAAGAATAGGTGTAGTGATACGAAGAACTGAAGCTGCAAAAGCAGGTGTAAAAATCAATTCAAAAAGACTTGACAAAAATTCCATTATTCAGCTGCCTCCTTTGCTTCAAGTTGTTTTTTAGCGTTGTTAACGATGAGTTTATGTCTGTATTTAGCCATGAACATTTCAGCTGCAACAAACAGGATGATAAGACCCTGTACAACGTCAACAAATTCAACAGGAACGTCGGAAACACGGTTCATAACGTCAGCACCTGTTCTCATATATGCCAGCAGGAATGCTGCGACAGGAACAAGCAGTGGGTTGTTCTTTGCAAGAACACCAACAAGAACGCCGTCAAAACCGAAACCAGGCTGTGTACCGAACCACAGGAATCTGTCGTAACGGCCCAGAATTTCAACAGCACCGCCGAGACCTGCGATACCGCCGCCGATAAGCTGTGTGGAAAGTGCAATACCCATTACGGAAATACCGGAGTATTTTGCAAAGTTCATATTTGCACCTGTCATACGAATCTGGTAGCCCCATTTTGTTCTGTAAATGAACACATAGGCTGCCACACAAACGATAAGACCGATGATAACACCAACGTGCATACGCAGACCAAACATTTTAAGAAGTTTGCCCTGTTTTGGAATTGGGAAGGATGCCTGCTGACCACTGGCTACATCTCTGAGGATATAGTAGAAGATATAGTCAGAGATTTTCAGGATAACGTAGTTCATCATAATGGATGAAACAACTTCGTTTGCTCTGAATTTAACTTTCAGAACTGCAGGTACAACAGCAACTGCAACACCTGCTACAATAGCAACGATAAAGCAAACTGTGATAAGTGGCAGACCTGCCCAGTTTTCGTGTGTTACTGCAAACCATGTAGCAAGGTTGGCACCGATAAGGAATGCACCTTCACCAATCATAGAGAACTGGTTTGCCTGATACATAATACAGATAGCTGTACCTGTAAACATAAGCGGAGTCATAACTTCGATAATGTTTGAGATACGTGTTGCTCTCTGGAAAGGACCTGTGATAAATGCTGAAATAGCTTCCACAGGTGATTCTGATACGAATGAAATAACGATAAGTGCAAGGCCGAGAGCCAGGGCAACTGCAACAAATGTTTTAAATATTTCAAAACGTCTTTCTATTTGTTTACTAGTCATATGCTACCCTCGCAATCTCTTCCGGAGTCTGAGTTCTTACACCCAGCATATATTCACCGAGAATCATATCTGTGATTACGGAAGCATCTTCAAGATATGCGGCGATTCTGCCTTCGTTCATAACGATAAGGCTGTCTGAAAGTTCCAGTAATTCGTTAAGGTCGGCAGAAATCAGCAGAACAGCTGTGCCTTCATCACGCAGTTCAACAAGACGTTTACGGATAAATTCTGTTGCACCAACGTCGATACCACGGGTTGGCTGGTTAGCGATAACCAGGGCAGGTTTGTTGGAGAATTCACGTGCAACAACAACTTTCTGAACGTTACCGCCGGAAAGCATTTTTACCTGGTCGTCTCTGTCATCACATTTGATAAGGAATTCTTTGATAAGGTTATCTGTCATTTCGTTGATAACTTTATCGTTCATCATAATGCCGCTGTTGTATTCTTTCTTGTAATATCTGTCAGACAGGATATTGTCTTTAACACTTGCTACAAGAGCAGCACCGTATGTGTTACGGTCTTCGGAAACGTGGGAAACACCCAGTTCACGAATCTGGCGGATTGATTTACCTTTCAGGTCAACGCCGTTAACAGAGATTGTACCGTGCTGATAGCCCAGAAGGCCTGTAATAGCTTCGGAAATCTGTGACTGACCGTTACCTTCAACACCGGCCATACCAAGAATTTCACCTTTGCGTACAGAGAAAGAAATATCGTTAACGATTGGTTTACCAGTATCTGCAATAATTTTCAGATCACGAACTTTCAGAACTGTTTCTTCTGGTTTTGCAGGAGTTTTGTCAACTTTGAGAACAACGTCACGGCCAACCATCATTCTGGAGATATCCTGTTCAGTTACATCAGCAACGTTTGCTTTACCAACAGATTTACCAAGACGGAGGATAGTGATTCTGTCACAAAGTGCTTTGATTTCATGGAGCTTATGGCTAATGAAAACAATAGTATGACCCTGTTCTTTCAGATGTTTAAGTTCAACGAAAAGTTCTGCAGTTTCCTGTGGAGTAAGAACAGCAGTAGGTTCGTCAAGAATAAGGATTTCAGCACCACGAACAAGCGCTTTAACGATTTCTACTTTCTGTTTGTTACCAACAGGAAGGTCTTCAACTTTGGCGCGTGCATCAACTTTGAGGTTGTATTTATTACATGCTTCTTCTGTAATGCGTACAGCTTCTTCAAAGTCGAACATGCCGCCTTTTTTAGGTTCCATGCCCAATACTACGTTTTCAGCAACTGTAAGAGATGGCACCAGCATAAAGTGCTGATGAACCATACCTACGCCGTTGGCGATAGCATCGAGAGGACCATTGAACCTAACTTCTTTACCTTTCAGTACGATTCTGCCTTCTTCAAAAGGTTCGATACCGAAGAGGATTTTCATCAATGTAGATTTGCCTGCGCCGTTTTCACCCATCAGCGCATGAATTTCGCCTTTATTGATGGAAAAAGTAACATCTTTGTTAGCAACAAAGCCGTTTGGGTAAACTTTTGTTATCTTATCCATAAGCAAAATTTCTTCTGGCATATTCCTCACCTCACTAAGTATTAAAATTCATATATATTGTACTAAAAAATTAATAAAATGTAAACAAAAACTTGTATTTTAAACAAAAAATAGGCAATACTCATAGAGTATTGCCGTATTTTTGGTTATTTTAATTACAATCGTCAGTGTGAAAAAAATGATTGGAATTATTTAATAAATATTAGTGGTAAGTTTTCAGTGTGTCAGCGTCCATGCCGTAAGCTGTGGAAACTTTGATTTCGCCAGAAGCAACTTTTTCTTTGATGTCGTTCAGAGTTGCCTGATCTTCAGCAGAAACTTTTGCCAGGTAGTTTTCGTTTTCAGCGATACCTGCACAACCTTCTGGGATACCGAACCATCTGATCTGTGACCATTCGTATGTGCCATCGATCATTTCACGCAGGAGAACCTGGAGAGACAGACCAACGTTTTTCAGAGAAGATGTAACGATGGAGTTAGCAAGGTCAGGTTTTTCTGTTTTGAAAACTTCGTACTGGTCGGAGTCAACACCGATGCCCCATTTGCCAGCTTCCATTGCAGCTTCGAGGTAGCCGTTACCAGCTGAACCTGCAACCTGATGCAGAACGTCTGCGCCAGCGTCGATAGCTGTTTTACCAAGGTCTTTACCTTTAGCAGCATCTGTGTAAGAACCGATGTAAGCAACGTTAACTTTGATGTCTGGGTTTACGTATCTTGCGCCTTCAACGTAACCAACGAGGAAGTCGTGGATAACTGGGGATTCCATACCGCCTACGAAACCGATAACGCCTGTTTCAGAAATCAGAGCAGCAAGAGCGCCAGCCAGGAAGTCAGATTCGTTAGCTTTGTAACCAATCATCTGAACGTTTGGCATGTTTTCTACCAGGTCTGTTGGTTCGTCGTAGATAAGGAACATTGTATCTGCGTATGTTTCAGCATTTTCTCTCAGCCAAGCTGTAGCCATGCCGTAACCAAGGTTGTTACAGATAACAACATCGTATTCTGGAGCAACTTCTTCCAGAGTAATGTTTACTTTAGAGTTGTCGTTACCGAATTCGAGAGGTTTATAGTTGATAAGGCCTTCTTCTTTGAGTTCTTTCAGACCTGCATCAGCAGAGTCGTTGAAAGATTTGTCGCCCAGCTGTGAGCAAACGAGGATAACGTTGAGTTTTTCATCGCCTGCAGCTTCGCCTTCGCCGCCTTCGCTACCGCCGCCACATGCAACGAGAGAGAAAGCCATTACGCCTGCAAGAACCAGAGCAAGTAATTTTTTCATTTTGGGATTTCCTCCTGATAAATTTAATGTTTTCACACTTTTAGGGCAATACGCCCTATTTCACATAAAATTATATAACATACCAATTAAATTTGCAATATGGTATTTTATGATAATTTCACAACCAAACCGCTTTTTATATTAATTTTTTATAAAAATAAACAAAAATTTTATGCAAAATCTCTATAAACAAAAATAACAAAATTGTTACAATTTTTATAGTTGCCAAAATATCTATTTATGCTAAAATGATAGTATAAATACTAAGGAGATACTATTATGCAAGATATAATGTATAATATGGGCGGTGCTGCATTCTGGGTTGTTGTAATGCTGATTGTTTTGTTCTGCATCAACAAAATCAGAAAAAACAGGGCAGAAATCAAACGTCTGGAACAGGAAATAGAAAGAAACAAAAAATGATATTCAGGCTTTGCTGTGCAAAGCCTTTTGCTTTTTGGATGTTTTATGGTTGCATATATGACAGACGATTCTTCATATGCTGTACAGGTCCAGAATGACCAAATAATAATTAATATAAATGCAAAATAAAAGACTTTACCCTTATTGTGGTAAAGTCTTTGTTTTTTAATCCTTTTCTGTAACAATCAGTAAAAGACTGCCATTTTTTACAGATATTTCCACTGTCTCACCGATAAATTCATTGCTGACACCTATAGGAAAGGAATTTGTGACTGTATAGTCTGCCAATGGGTATTTTGCACCTTTTATGGTAACCCCTTCTGCCCTGTCTCCCATTGAAAAAAGGGAGAAAAATTTCCCGGGCATATCCGGCAGGACAACCGTGCCGTCTTTTATAACCATAAGCGTGGAAAATCTGTCCATTGCTGTGGCATTTATCCTGTTGTCTGCAAAATAAACCAAAGTCTGTATATTGGCAATGGTATGTTCGATTCTTTTGCCACCTATCAGCCCCAGCATAAGCACATCTGTATAACCGTTTTCCACCACATACCTGGCTATATGGAAAGTGTCTGTATCATCTTTTACAACCGGCAGCACTGTAACAGATACATCTGCAGTTTCGGGATATGGTGAAGAATCAAAATCCCCTACTATCATATCCGGTTTTATACCCCGGCTCAGTGCATTCTGCCAGCCTTTGTCAGCACAGATAACATAATCAGTTTCTTTTATAAGATGGCTGACAGGAAAATCAATTTCCACAGCACCTATAATAACGCATCTTTTCATCACAGTTCCCAGTCCTTGATATTTTTCTGTCTGTCATAAAGTGCACAATAGCTTTCATAGCGTGAAAGCGGTATTTCGCCTGAATCTACTGCCTGTTTTACTGCACAGCCTTTTTCACCTGTGTGGGAACAGTCGCTGAATTTACAGTCGCCGATATAATCTGCAAATTCCACAAAGGCATGCTGCAGGTCAGTTTTGGAAATGAAATTGTCGTAATCCAGTTCAACCGATGAAAAACCCGGTGTATCAGCCACCATACAGTCTTCCATCTGGAAAATTTCCACCTGTCGTGTGGTGTGTTTGCCTCGGCCAAGCTTTTTGCTGATAATACCTGTTTCCAGTTCAAGATGAGGGAAAAGCTTGTTGAGCAATGTAGATTTACCCACACCGCTATTGCCGGAAAATGCGCAGAGTTTGCCTTTCATAAGGATGCGCAAACTTTCCAGCTGACTGTCATCCCCATCACCTGTATAAAATACAGGAAAGCCAGCTTTGGAATATATATCATACACATGCTGATATTCAGCCATATCTGTTTTGGTTATTACTATGGCCACATCCACATCTTTGTGCCGTGCAATGGCACACATTTTGTCTATTACAAGATAGTTAGGGGCCGGTTCTACTGTTGAAACCACAAGAATAAGCAGGTCCAGATTTGCAAAAGGCGGACGGACAAACTTATTTTTTCTTGGATAAATCTTTGAAATAATGTTTGTACTGCCATCAAATTCTGTATCTACAATATCCCCTGCAAGAGGAGAAAGGGAAAGATTGCGAAACTTTCCCTTTGCTTTACATTCTATGATTTCATCACCTGATTTTACATAGTAGAAACCGCCTATGCTTTTCAGAATAATTTTATCTGTCATATATTGTTCCTGTTCTGATTAATCATCTGCTTCTTCAGTCGGTGTTTCAGGTGCAGGTGTTGGCTCCGGAGTAGGCTCTGGAGTTGGTTCCGGTGTTGGCTCCGGAGTAGGCTCTGGAGTTGGTTCCGGTGTTGGCTCCGGAGTAGGCTCTGGAGTTGATTCCGGTGTAGGTGTTGGTTTTGGTTTATCCGGACATTTGTCTGCTGTGTGCTCGCCAGGATGTTTGTCGCAGGATTTTGGACAGTTTTCATCTGCATGTTTACCTTCTTCACCGCAAAGAGCACAGATATGTTTGTCTTTAATGTGGTCTTTGGATTCACAGAATTCACATACAGGATGTGTAAGGTGGTCTGTTGAACCGCAGTCCGGACAGGTTGGCGGGCCTGAAGAAATAACAAGGCTGATGGTTGAACCTGCCATTACTTCCACACCTGGCTGTGGGCTCTGTTCGATAACAGTACCTGCCGGTGCAGAGTCTGTGCGGTAAGAATAAGTACCTACAACCAGGTTGCCTTTTGCCAGGATTTTTGTAGCTTCTTCAAAAGAGTTGCCTACAACGCCAACAACAAATGTTTTATTTCTGTCATTAGGGTCGCCTGAAGATACATACAGTACCACAGTGTCACCTGATTTGATTATAGTGCCTTTTTCAGGGTCTGTTTTTACAACATAACCTCTGTTTACCTTTTTGTCAGGAGTAATTTCAATGGAAACATGCACTTCCATTTCAGAAAGTATTCTTTCGGCCTCACCGCGGGAATAATTTGACAAATCCTGAAGCTGGCTGCTCTGTGGGCCCTGACTGACTTTCAGTTTAACTGTACCGCCGGATTTGATTGTTTTTGGTGGTTTAGGGTTCTGTGACATTACAGTGCCCTGTGGGTGTGTACCTGAATAGAGATATTCCACTTCAAACTTGAAATCATTTGAAGATTTTACTTCTGATTCTGTCATTCCAACAAAGTTTGGCAGTTCCACATCTTCCTGACGGGACAGCAAAGGACTGTTGTTGTTTTTAAGAATCATAAAACAGGCTATAAGCGCAGTTACAAGAAATGCACAGGCAACACCTGCCATTACAGGCAGTGTGATACGGAAGCCTTTTTTAACTTTTACTTTTTTAGCCGGTTTCTTTTCAGCCACTTTGTTCACCACCACTGTCTGTGTTTTTTCGTCATCACCGTATGGGAAGATGATCGCCGGATTTGCCTTGAATTCTTCCAGGTCATTCAGCATTTCATAAGCTGTCTGGTATCTGAATGAAGGCTGTTTTTCAATAGCTTTCATTACAATCTGTTCAAGACCGGCTGGAATAGTGTCAACTATTTCGCTTGGGCGTTTGGCAGTATCCTGTACCTGTTTCATAGCTACGGAAACCGCTGAATCTGATGTGAAAGGCAGAGTGCCTGTCAGCATTTCATACATCATAATACCAATGCTGTAAATATCGCTGCGGCCATCAGAATTTTTGCCGCGCACCTGTTCAGGACTGATGTAGTGCACTGAACCGATAGCTTTATCTGTAACTGTTTTCTGGTTTGCTGTTGACAGACGGGCAATGCCGAAGTCCATTATTTTCAATGTGCCATCGCGCAGCAGCATAATATTCTGCGGTTTCATATCACGATGAATAATGCCGTTGTCGTGGGCGTGACCCATTGCAGAAAGAATTGTGCCGGTAAACCGCACAGTTTCCTGCCATGTGAGAACTTTGCGGTTATCGATATATTCTTTCAGTGTAATGCCGTCGATGTATTCAACTACAATGTATTTTTCGTTATCATTGATGTTTACATCAACAACCTTAATTATATTAGGATTGTCAAGAAGTGAGATAGCTTTGCTTTCGTTTTTGAAACGGCGCACAAGCTCTTCATTTTCAAAAAATTCCTGTTTCAGAAATTTAATAGCAACTGTGTTACCTGTCACGCTGTCGATGGCTTTGTATACATTTGACATGCCGCCAACGCCAACCAGAGAGATAACATCATAGCGGTTGTCCACTCTTTTGCCGATGTAACTGTTATCCATATATGTGTAAACCTTTCTGCTTTAAAACTCCATAACCACTGCTGTAATATTATCTGTGGCGTTGTGTTCCAATGCTGATTCTATAAGTTTGTTTGCAATGTTGTAAAAATCTGTATTCTGAAGTATCTGTGCCATTTCCCCGCGTGTAACAAAGTTTGTCAGCCCGTCAGATGCGCAGAGTATCCTGTCCCCTGGCAGCAATGTGATTTCGCTGACATCTGTTTCCACATCATTGCGCACACCTACTGCACGGGTTATAAGATTTTTCTGTGGGTGAGTTGCCATTTCTTCTTCAGTAATAGCCCCCTGGCTGTACAGCTGCTGTACAACAGAATGGTCTTCGGTAACCAGGTTCAGCACACCGCCACGCAGTACATACACTCGGCTGTCGCCAATATTGTATACCGTGCAGGTGTTCCCCTGAACTGTTACGCCTGAAATTGTGGTGCCCATACCTGCCAGATTTTCCCGGCGTCTGGACAAATAGTAAATTTCAGAGCAGGAATTATCTATGGCATCAAGTACTGTTTTTTCCACATCCATAGCCATATTATCATTCTGCTGAAACAGACATTCTTCCATTATTCTGCACAGAGTACCAGATGCGACACTGCCGCCATTGGCACCACCCATGCCGTCTGCCACAAAACCAAAACAGACACCGTTTGCCAAGGCACCGGCTATATATCTGTCCTGATTATCTGGACGTCTGTACCCTTTGTCTGTTTTACCGACAATTCTCATAACTCACCTGTTTTCGTTTCTTAATTGACCGCAGGCGGCAGAAATATCCTGGCCAAGTCGTCTGCGGATAGTTGCATTTACATGCAGGTCTGTAAGCTTTTTCTGGAAAGCTTTTATAGCCCTGTCATCACTTTGTGTATAAGCCGAGCCGTCTACCGGATTAAGAGGGATAAGGTTGACATGGCTTATCATACCTTTCAGCAGTTGTGAAAGGCGGCGGGCATCTTCATCAGTATCGTTGACACCCTTTATCATAGTGTATTCAAAAGATATTCTTCTGCCCGTGATTTTTGCATAGTCACGGCAGGCTTTCAGCAGTTCTTCCACGCTGTATGCTTTTGTAATAGGCATTGTAACCTTGCGTTTCTCTGTGGTTGTGGCGTGAAGTGAAATAGAAAGCGTAATACCCAGTTTCAACTGTGCCAGTTCATAGATTTTTGGCACTATGCCACAGGTGGAAAGTGATATATTTCTCTGACTGATATTCTTGCCCTGTGGGGAAGAAATAATTCTGATAAATGCAATGGCATTGTCAAAATTGTCCAGAGGTTCGCCGATACCCATCATAACGATATTGGAAATTCTTTCACCTATATCTTTTTCTGTGTGATACAGCTGCTGCAGAATTTCGCTGGCGGTAAGGTCACGGACTTTGCCGTGCTGTGTGGAAGCACAGAAAGTGCAGCCCATGCGGCAGCCCACCTGACAGGAAACACAGATGCTGTTGCCGTGTTCATAACGCATAAGCACTGTTTCAATGCAGTTGCCGTCTGCCAGCTGATAAAGGTATTTGATTGTACCGTCAACCGAAACCTGCTTTTTGCGGATTGAAAGAGTGGTTATGTAACATTCCTCTTCCAGTTTTGCACGCAAAGGTTTTGCAATGTTTGTCATTTCGTCAAAGGTGTCCACATTTTTTTCGTGGAGCCAGCTGTAAATCTGACCGGCAACAAATGCCTTTGCACCCAGTGAAACAATATATTCTTTCAGCTGATCAAGTTGTAAGCTTTTAATATCTATCTTTTCCATTTTACCATACTTTTTCCAATACTGCTATAAAAAATCCATCACATTTAGTGGTATGAGGCAAAAATGTAACCATATTGTTATCATTTATTGCCCCCGGCACAGGACAATCCTGTGGCACAATGCGGAAATTGTCATTTGCAGAAAGGAATTCTGTTATCTGTTGTTGATTTTCTGCTTTATTTATAGTGCAGGTGGAATAAACAATCCTGCCACCTGTTTTAAGATACCTGGAAGCTGTAGATAAAATATCCTGCTGCAATGAACAAAGCTGCTTCAGGTCATCCATTTTTTTATATCTCAAATCCGGCTTTTTAGGAATGATGCCTATACCTGAACAAGGTACATCACATATAATAACATCTTTGCCGGATAAATCTTCCCTGTAATTCTGACCCAGATTTTCAAGGGTTGTAATATTGTCAAAGCCCATGCGCTTTGCACCGTTTTCAATCAGTACAAGGCGTGACGGATTAGGGTCGCAGCTGGTTATTGTACCTGTGTTGTCAAGATAAATAGCCGCCGCAAAAGTTTTGCCACCGGGGGCAGCGCACAAATCCAGCACATTGTCCCCCTGTTTTATGCCTGCCATACTGATAGCGTACCGGCTGGTAAGCCCCTGTACAAAGAAATAGCCTTCTTCAAAACCGGGCAGTGCAGTAACCGCACCACCATGGGTGATTTCCAGGCAGTTTGGCAATGGGGTTGTCTTGTATTCTATACCCTTTTCTTCCAAAATCTGTGTAAAATCATTTACTGAAATTTTAGTGGTATTTATATTGATTGTCAATGAAGGAGTGATTAACATTCCCTTAAGAATATCTTCATAATTATCAGGGTAATCCTTAATAACAATATCCACAATCTCTCCGCTGATGGAATAAAGAACTGTCATTTTTTCCTTTTCAGAAGAGAATTTTGCGGTGTTTATGTCATATTCGGCCGCTTTTCTTAAAACAGCATTAACCAAGCCTTTTGCACTGGTCTTTTTAAAGGAAGAACACAGGCTGACCGCTTGGTTAATGGCCGCAAATGACGGCACAGAATTCATATATAAAATTTGATAAAGACCGCTTTCCATAATGGCCAGGACTTCCCTGTCCAGTTTTTTCAGCGGTTTGGAAATAAATCTGCCCAAAATATAATCCAGGGTAATTTTCCTTTCAATAGTTCCATAGAAAAGGTTTGAAATAAAACCTTTGTCCTGAACTGTCAGTCTGCTGTCAGAGAGCAGTGATGGAAGAACCAGGTTTGAAAAACCTGATTTTTCCACCTTTAACAGACCGTCAACCACAAGTTTTCTGTTTAAATCCTGTGCCATAAAACCTCTCTTTAAGTTTTAATCTCTGCTTCTGTTGCCCAGTTTAAGCATAAGGCGCAGCAGCTGTGCCAGTGAAACTGCCAGAGCGGCAACGTAAGTCATAGCAGCAGCTTTCAACACTTTTTCAACGCCGTAAAGTTCGTTGTCTGTGATAGAGCCGCTCATTGCAAGGGCGTCCATAGCGCGGTTTGAAGCATTCAGTTCAACAGGCAGTGTAACCAGCTGGAATATTGCAACTGAAGCAAACAATAACAGCCCCAGATTAATCATCAACTGGCTGTTCATTACAAGGCCTAAAAATATCATTGGCCAGGAAATCTGGCTGCCTATCTGACAGGCAGGCAGAATAGCACCGCGCATTTTGATAGGAGCATATCCTGTTGCATACTGTACTGCATGACCTGCCTCGTGGGCCGCAACACCGATAGCTGCAACACTTGGTGATGAATAAACGCTGTCTGACAGGCGGATAACATTGGCCTTTGGATCAAAATGGTCAGTAAGGCTGCCTGAAACACGTTCTATATTTACATGGCGCAGACCATTGGCATCAAGGATTCTGCGTGCCGCTTCAAAGCCTGTCATACGGCTGTATGTTGTATGCTGTGAATATTCGCTGAATGTGGAGTTTACCTTTGCCTGTGCCCACATTGAGAATATAACTGCAGGAATAACAAGTATCAGATAATATATATCAAAACCGCGAATAAAGAAATAATTGGAATACATATAAAATCTCCCTGAATCTATATTTTTATTATATTTTACCCTGTAAATTTGAAAATTCGGTTAAAATCAAATGGAAATTTTATAAAACATTGTCACCTTTTTTAAATCTGCGGCCGGCAGCCCATGCAGTGCCATCCATAGCTTTGCCACCTTCCGGCTGCACAGTGATAAGGCGCAGGGATTTTTCACCTGCTGCAACAATCAGAGGTTTTGTGGATATAATCTCACCAGGTTTTGCGGAATATTCTTCCACCTGTGCTTTGATAACCTTCACCTTTTTGCCTTCAAACATAAAATGAGCACTTGGCCAAGGGTTCTGACCACGGATTTTGTTATGCAGTGTAAAAGCATCTGTTTCAAATGAGAACAGGGCCATTTCCTTTGTAAGTGGCGGTGCCAGTGTAGCTTTGGTGTGGTCCTGAGGTGTGCGTGTATAGTCACCTTTTACCACATTTTCCATTATCTGTGAAAGGAATACTTTTCCTTTTTCAGCTACCTTGTTGAAAAGTTCTTCCTGTGTTTCATTTTCTTCAATATCAATAGGCAAGACGTCGATGATGTCTCCTGTGTCCAGACCTTCATCAATATGCATCACTGTAACACCGGTCTGTTTGTCACCGTTTATAAGTGACCACTGTATAGGTGCGGCACCACGGTATTTTGGCAGCAGAGAAACATGAAGATTGAGGCAGCCAAACTGAGGCACGTCAATAACAGCTTTTGGCAGAATTCTGCCGTAAGCCACCACCACAATCATATCAGGTTTCAGGTCAGCAATTATATCGCTGTATTCACCTTTCAGAGTCTTTGGCTGATAAACAGGGATATTATGCTGCAATGCCAGTTCTTTTACAGGCGGTGCAGTCATAATCTGTTTTCTGCCAACAGGTTTGTCTTCTCTTGTAAAGGCACCGATAATGTTCCAGCCGTCTTCAATCAGCTGTGCCAGACAGTCACGGGCAATATCCGGTGTACCCATAAAGAGAACTCTTGCTTCGTTTTTATTCATAGTCTTCCAGCTCCTGGACTGCTTTCAGCTGTTCTGGTGTCATATCTTCATAGAACAGATTTGCATTGTCGAGAACTGTAATACCATTCAGATGGTCGTTTTCATGGCAGATAGCACGGGCAAGAAGACCTTCTGCTTCAATTTCAAACCATTCGCCTGTTCTGTCCTGTGCTTTTGCACGCACATATGCAGGGCGTGTGATAAGACCATTTCTGCCTGGGAAAGACAGGCAACCTTCAAATGAAGTAATTGTTTCTTCACTTTTTTCAAGGATTTCAGGGTTTACAAATTCGATGATTTCATCAACTTCATTGTCGTCTTCATCAATGTACTGGTCCAGCACAACAAATACACGGCGCATCATGCCCACCTGTGGACCAGCAAGACCCAGACCGTTGGCTGCTATCATTGTGTCACCCATATCATCCAGCAGTGTAGCCAGTTTATCATTGAAGTCTGTAACAGGACGGCAAACTTTTTTAAGAATAGGGTCACCGTCTTTAACAATATTTCTGATTGCCATAATAATTCTCCTTTATTCCTGAAGCGGATTTATATTTACATAGATTGATGATTTATTTTGCTTATCTTTAAGATAAATTTCTATTGCTTTGTTTAAAAATTGCCTGAAAGCAGGGTTGTTTCTGCATTTGATAGACAGGCGCCAGCGGTAATTTTTGCTGACCATAGCCACATCAAATGGTACTGGCCCCAGAACAACCAGTGGAATACTGTGGTTTTCCACTTCTTTTTTGATAATATTCAGAAAAGCACGGGAGTCCTTTGCCGCTGTGGCTTCATTGGTATGCGTAAATGCCACCGTTACCATAGTGCAGAAAGGCGGATAAGTGTTCAGCTTTCTGTAGGCAATTTCTGAATTATAGAATGCGGTATAGTCCTGCCTTGCGGCCAGATTTATAACAGGATTGTAGCTGTCATAAGTCTGTATAACAGCCTTTGCACCCCGGCTGTGGCGGCCTGCACGGCCTATAACCTGTGTGATAAGGTTGAACGCCTGTTCGTTTGAATTATAACCAGGATGTCCCAGCATAGTATCAATGCCCAGTACACAGACCATATTCACATCTTCAAAGTCCAGACCTTTTGCCACCATCTGGGTGCCTATCAATATATCATACTCTTTTTTGCCAAAAGCTTCAAGCATTTCTTCGTGGCTGTCTGCCTGATTGGTGGAATCAGCGTCCATTCGCAGTATTCTGGCCGTAGGAATAGCCTGCTGTATATATTCTTCTATGTGCTGTGTGCCAAAACCGCTGTATGATATTTCTCCGCCACATTCAGGACAGATTTCTGTTACAGGATAGGTTTTGCCACAATAATGACACATAAGTTTATTCTGTTTTTTGTGTTTTACCAGATTTACTGAACAGTCATCACACTTTATGCTGTGGTGACATTCCTTGCACACCCCTACCGTCTGGTAACCACGGCGGTTGATAAGAATAATGCTTTGTTTGCCGTCCACTATATTTTCTGCCAGATAGCGAAGCACAACCTTTGAAACAGGGCCAGTGTCCCCTGTCATCGCCTGCATGGACATATCAATAATTTCCACCTGGGGCAAAGGCATGCCTGCATATCGGTGTGGCATTGTGTGAAGGTGATAATAGCCATTATTGGCAAGATAAAAACTTTCAATGCTTGGAGTTGCACTGGCAAGGAGCAGCTTTGCCCCTGTTTGTCTTGCAATATACTGTGCAACCCTGATAGCAGAATATCGCGGTGCTGTTTCTGATTTGAAGCTTTTTTCGTGTTCTTCATCAACTATTATCAGTTGCAAATTTTCAAGAGGTGTAAACACCGCACTGCGTGTGCCCACCACAACCCTGGACTGACCATTCAGTGCTCGGTTGTACTGCAACAGTCTTTCTGTATGGGAAAGCCGTGAATGTATTACACTGACAGTGTCACCGAAATATTCTTTCAGCAGTCTTATCATCTGTGGTGTAAGGGAAATTTCCGGCACAAGAACCATAGCAGACCCACCCTGTGCAAGAGTGTGCTGTATCAGTTTTATAAACACCATACTTTTGCCCGATGATGTAACACCGTAAAGAAGATGGGTTTTGCCGTCATTTATATTTAGAACATCATTATAAACTTTTTGTTGCTGGTGGGATAATTGCACTTCATCCCTGCACTTTTCTATATGTGCATAAGCTTTTGTGCCCCTGTCCTGCTGCTTTGTGATAACAGCGCCTGACTTCACCAGATTATCCAGCACAGCCTTTGTGGTCCGGGTGGCATCTGCTGTCTGTTTTGCATCATACCAGCCTGTAAGCAAAAAGTCATACACCACTTTCTGCTTTTGGGTTTTCAACAGTGATTTGTCCGTTTCTGTATTGGCTGAATAAAAAGTTTTCAGATGGCGCACCAGCTGCTTTGAAAGAAACTGACCGTCAATTTTATACAATGCACCATAAGGTATAACTGTTTTAACTGCTTCGTACCAAGTACAGAAAGTGGTTTCTTTAAGATGTTTTATAAGCGAAAGTGCATAGGGTGTAATAGTGCTGTCTTCGTTTTTCACATCAACAACGTATTTCAGTTTTGATACATTTTCTTTTTCTTCAACTGTGAGGACAATACCTATACGTAATTTGTCCCCACGGCCAAAGGGCACCAGCACAATTGAGCCCGGTCTGATTTCAGAAGCAAAAATATCAGGCACAATGTAAGAAAAAACACGGTCAAAATCAAGAGTGGCTTTATCAACCGCAACACCCGCTGTCAACATAAAGCCACCTCCAATAAATTATTTTTCGTTTTCGTAAATGTTTATGATAGATTCTGCACACTGTTCAACGAAGTTGTTTTCCACAATGTAGTCATAGCTGGATTTAAAGCCCAGTTCTTCATTGGCTTTAAACAGACGCTGTTTGATAACATCATCACCTTCTGTGCCACGGTTGCGCAGACGGCGTTCCAGCTCTTCCAGTGAAGGAGGAGCAACAAAAATTGTAAGTGAGTCAGGGTAAACCTTTTTCACATTTGCAGCACCTTCAACCTCAATAACAAGGATTACCACCTTGCCTGCGGCCACTTTTTCTTCAATCTGGCTTTTCAGTGTGCCATAGTAGTTGTCGCAGTAAAGGGTATGTTCCAGAAATTCACCGCCTGCAATTTTGGCGATAAATTCAGGTGCAGTAAGGAATATGTAGTCAACACCATCTGTTTCTGTAGGGCGTTTGGTTCTTGTAGTAGCTGAAACGCTGAGAACAAAACGGTCATCTGTTTTGAGGATATGTTTCACCACTGTGTCTTTTCCACAACCGGATGGACCTGAAATAACTATAAGATTTTTACCAATTTCACTCATCTTCTGTCTCCATAAATTTAATTAAGCTTTCATTTACTGTGCCAAAAATTCTTTCGGCAGAAAAAGCGCATATTATAATCTGATTTGTATCAGTAATAATAACTGTTTTTGTTTTTCGGCCAAAAGTTGCATCTATCAGCACCTTGTCAGCCTTTGCTTTTGACACCATTCTTTTTACAGGTGCAGAATCCGGCGCCAATGCCGCCACCACCCTGTCTGCACTTATCATACTGCCAAAGCCTATATTCAGCATTGCCATAAAATCACCTATTCAATATTCTGAATCTGTTCACGGATTTTTTCAATTTCCGCCTTGATTTCAACCACCATATTGGTTATTGCAAGGTCGTTGGACTTGGAACCAATGGTGTTGGTTTCCCTGTTGAGTTCCTGTGTAAGGAAATCAAGTTTTCTGCCCCGTGGTTCACCGCCTGACAGGATTTTTCTGTACTGGGAAATGTGGCTGTAAATACGTGTTGTTTCTTCATCCACTGCCACTTTATCTGCAAAAATAGCGGCCTCTGTAAGGATGCGGGCATCATCTATCTGTTTGTCCTGCAGGATATTCTGCAGTTTAGTGTACAGTTTTTCCCTGTAAGCCTGAACACGCATAGGTGCGGCAGTTTCAATATCTTTTACAATGTTTTCAATCACTGCCAGTCTGTCCATAACATCTGTGTACAGTTTTTCACCCTCTGCACGGCGCATAGCCAGAAATTCTTCCATAGCCAGATGAAGAACTGTGTTTACATCGTTCCACAGAGTTTCGGCATCTTCTTCATTTTTCACCTGGGTCAGAACACCATCAAAACGGGAAATAGCCAACACATCTGCATTGTTTGGAAGTCCCAGACTTTCTGAAATTGTGTTCAGTGCATCATAATAGCTTTTTGCCAGAAGAACATCAGCTTCAATTTTTGTTTCACTGTTTTCAACTGCACGGATCATAAGGCTTACTTCCACTTTGCCGCGTGCAATCATACCCTGGATTTCTTTTTTTATTTTATCATCTAAAAAGGCAAAGAATCTGGACATTCTGCTGGAGTATTCAAAGTATCTGTGGTTGACACTTTTTACTTCAACTGTGATGTCTTTGCCGTGTAAAACAAGGTTGCCCTTGCCATAGCCTGTCATACTGTAAATCATAATGAGTAAACCTCCGATTAATACTTAATTTTACACTATTTTTACACATTATGTCAATGTTAAACAGAGTTAAATGAAGAAAAAATGAGATAATGAAGGATACAATAGCAGCAACTTATTATATCTGTAATTCTGCCGGTAATGATATAAAGTTTTGCCCGGGCCAGCAGCCTGCCATAAATCAATATGTTTTTTGAACCAGTATAACCAGCATTCCATATAAACAAAACAGCAGGGATATACCCTGCTGTAAATTATTTCTTCTTTTTATGTTTGCTTGTATATCTGCCGCTGTTTTTTACCGCTTTCAGCTTTACTGTAGTGTAACCTACTGTTACAATGCCTATCATTTCAATGGTGCCAAGAGTGCGCACCACATTGTCAGGCAGTGTAATACCAGTAAGATTTGAAATGCCAAAAACCACCAGCACACCGGCAATGGCAGACATGCCTGCCAGCCAGTAAGGATAGTGCTTGTCGTGTTCCATAAGTATTATTCACCTTCACAAGGTGTGAACAGTTTATCATTGGAAATAACATCGCCTTCTTCATCAAAGAAGATGCGTTTGTATTTCATAAAATGTTCGTTGTCTTTGTTGAATGTGAATTTTGTGGCACCACGGGCCTCGCCATAGGCAACACTGGCACGGATAAGACCGTCCATAAACATTTCGTTAGGAGGCAGAATATCCAGCATTGTTGTCACATCGCCGTCAATGCGGAAAAGTGACCAGCCGAAAAGGTCGCCGCCGTCTGACAGGATATAGCCTTCCATTTCGCCGTCAAAACGGCCATTGTTAAGTAAATCCAGAACATCCGGTTCCAGAATAGGTTTCATTGCATACATAGTTTAGTCCTCGTATTTCTTTGCTCTTTTCTGACGTGATGCTTTCTGGGCAGCGCCTTTCAATGCCAGAACTTCTGATGGTTTCAGTTCTCTGTATTTACCCGGTGCCAGCATACCCAGCTTTACAGCACCGATGGATTTTCTGGAAAGACGGGCAACTTCCAGGCCAACAGCTTCGCACATACGGCGAATCTGACGGTTTTTACCCTCTTTGATAGACATTTCCATTACTGTTCTTTCATCATCTTCAGCAACTACACGGATAACTGCCGGCAGGGTTTTGCTGCCATCATCAAGGTAAACACCATTGGACAGAGCGATAATCTGTTCTTCTTCTGCCTTTGGATGAACAGTTACACGGTACATTTTTGCAATCTGATGTGATGGATGTGTAAGTGCATTTGCCAGAGCGCCGTCATTTGTAAACAGCAGCAGGCCTTCACTGTCTTTGTCCAGGCGGCCAACAGGGTAAACACGTGTAGGAATATCTGCCACCAGTTCCATAACTGTTTTTCTGCCGCGGTCATCTCTTGCAGTTGTGATATAACCACGAGGTTTGTGCAGGATATAGTATTTGTATTCTTTCTGTTTTGGCGGACGTATTGTCTGGCCGTCAACGGACAGCAAATCACTGGCCATATCCATTTTATCACCCAGTTTTACAGGGCGACCATTGAGTTTTACTCGGCCTTCAAGGATAATCTGTTCTGCCTGGCGGCGGGAACAGAGGCCCATATCTGCCATAGCTTTCTGAATTCTTGTATCTCTCATATTTTCTCCGTATCTATAACTGACAAATTAAAATGTTTCTTCTGTAATGTCGGCTGGAACCATTTCAGGTTCTTTTTTTGTCTTTTTTGAAATAAGTGTTTCCAGTTTGTCAATAACTTCAGGCATCATATTGATAAGGCGGTCAATTGTCCGGTTTCCTTCAGCCACCTGCATAAACTTTACAGATGTGCCGTTGATTACCAGAAAACCGACAGGTGTAATAGATGCACCTGAAGATGCTGCACCGCCGAAAAGGTCTTTCTGTTTGTCGTTGGCAAAGTCTGTGCCACCGGAAACAAAGCCGAATGTGATTTTTGAAACAGGCACAATAGTAACACCTGCTTCGGTTGTGATTGGTGTACCGATTACTGTGTTGGAGTCAACCAGTTCACGCATTTTGCCAAGGGTATTTGCCATAAGTTCCTGTACTGTCTGTTGTTTATCCATTATTGTTCTCCTTGTGGGGTGGCATTTTCTGCCTTTTTATTGTTTTGTGTAATTATATTGTACTGATTGAATGCAAACCAGCCGGCAGCCAGCAGTAAAACAGGACTGGCAGTTATCTGACAGTAAAAATAAACACTGTCTTTATAGCGGTTTGCAAAATCTGCCACAAAAATAGGGCTTTTAAAGGTAATTTGCAGGTGTTTCTGCAGAAATACTGACAATGAGTAAAAACTGTTTGTCACAATACCATAGGTCTGCTGGGTTTTAAGTGCATCACTTCCGTGAATCGGTACTGTAAAGGAAAGGTCACGGAATTTTATAGCTTTGAAAATCCTTGCCATAATGCCTTTTGCAGCAGCAATAACCTGTTTTACAAAGTCAAATGAAAACTGAATATCACCAAGGGGATTTGCTTTTTCCTCCTGCTGTGAAGTTTCCGTCTGCCGGTCAGACTTATCCATAGCTTTATCCTTTTCAGTTTTTGAATCCAGCTTTTTTTGCACAAATCCAGGCAGTGGATAAAGACCGATTTTAAAGGGGCCTATATTCATTTTTACCAGTGGACCGTCGGGTTTTGAATATTCCACCCAGAAATGGCGTGGCATAACAATAACCCACAGCAAAAGCATCAGTAATACTGCCAGAACAATCCCAATAACAGACAGGATTTTAAGAATCAAGGTCATTGTATTCATCCTCGTCTGCCAGGTCGTCAGTTGACAGCTGACCTTCTGTTTTTTCAGTCTTTACCTTTGGCAGTTCTGCCAGTGATTTAAGTGAAAAACTGCGCAGGAAATGGGCTGTTGTCTTGTAGCTGAGTGGTCTGCCCGGAATTTCCAGACGGCCTGCTTCTTCCACAAGGCCTCTTTCTATCAGTGTTTTCACACTGGATGATGAGTCAACACCGCGAACCTGCTCTATAAAGGCACGGGAAACAGGCTGGTTGTATGCGATGATAGCCAGAGTTTCCATTGCCGCATTGGAAAGAGGTGAATTTTTCTTTACGGCCAGGGCTTTGTGAACAATCTCGGACTGTTCTTTACCGGTGGTAAAGGAAATGCTGTCAGCATTGTGGACAAGTATAATGCCTGAATTGCCATCGTAATATTTGTCTTTCAGCATATCCAGGATGTAATTCATCCGTTTTTCATCCAATTCCAGTATTTCCATAAGAGATTCAAAGGTCATACCGTCGCCGCTGGCAAAGATAATAGCCTCTGCCGCTTTTATAGACTGGTCTATTGTCATTTATCACTTCTCTCCTTTCTTATCAATTCCATTGTACCCTTTTCGTCAAGAGTAATTCTATGTGCACGGACAAGTTCCAGTATTGCCAGGAATGTTGCCACCGCCTCGCTTCTGCTTTTCATACCGTCAAAAGCAGAATGAATATTGTTTACATTTTTTCTGATGATGCCTTTCAACAGACTGAAAATTTTTGATGTAACCGAAACCACCGGTGTGGCAACGATTGGTTCAAACCTTTCAACAGCAGGTGCTGAACGTGCCAGACTGCGGTCTGACAGACGTGAGTAAGCGCGTACAAGGTCGTCCACAGGGTGGATAAAGCTGTATGTATAGTCCACTTTCAGTTCCATTGGCTGACGGATAAAAATCCTGTCGCCTATAAATCTGTCTCGCAGCATATTGGCGGCTTTTTTAGCCTGGGAGTATTCAATCAGCTGGCCCTGCAGTTCTGCTTTCAGCTTTTCACCTTCATCATCTTTTGGCAGCAGATAAACTGATTTCAGATATATCAGTCTGGCCGCCATATCGATAAATTCACTGGCTGTATCCAGATCCTGCCGGTCTGCAGCATTGATAACTGCCAGATACTGGTTGATGATGGTGATTATTTCCACATCAGCAATGCTCATCTTGTTTCTGGAGATAAGAACCAGCAAAAGATCCAGCGGACCTTCAAAATCTTCAATTTTATAATTAATCCGGTTCATTCAATCTCCTTTGATTTGTTTTAGAATAAAACGCCGAAAAGAATATCCACAAAAAATGTGGCTTTGTCTATAACTGTGAACAAAACACCATTGAGGAATGACAGCGGTCCATCGAGAATACCGATGTACAGCAGGATAAACAGACCCCAGAAAATGTACTGTTCGTACTCCATAATTTTGAAATAAAATCTGTCGCCCAGAAAGTAATTGAAAATCCTGGAGCCGTCAAATGGTGGTATTGGCAAAAGGTTAAAAATTGCCAGAGAAATATTTATAGAGCACATAGTAATGAAAATTGTGTACAGTGTGCTTATAACAACGCCAAAGCCTGTAAGGGCACTTGCATAAATAATAAGTTTGGCCAAAACCAGACTGACTGTTGCCAGCACAATATTTGACAGAGGACCGGCAGCGGCCGAAATAGCCATACCTTTCTTTCTGTTTTCGAAATTCATCGGGTTGATTGGCACAGGTTTTGCCCAACCGATACCAAACAGCAGCATTGAGATACAACCCATAAGGTCAAAGTGTGCTGCCGGATTAAGGGTAAGCCTGCCACGGTATCTGGCGGTAGGGTCCCCCAGTCTGTCTGCCACATAAGCGTGTGCTGCCTCGTGAACAGGAATGGTAACAATAAACACGATAGCGCGTACTATCAGTGTAAAAGGATTTAAATTCAACATATTTTTAATTCTCCTCAAACTATTATTATATGTGTTTTTACCCATTTTTTCAAGTATATATTGGCATATAAATAGAATATATAGATATTGACCAACATTCTGTCTACATTGTAAAGTAATTATGTGTATAATTTTTAAAAAATATTTTGCATTTTGCAAAAATAGTACTTGATATTTTTGTTGATATGTGCTAATATAATTGAGCAATTAAAAAATGTCTGTTTTCTATTGCAAAATAGAGAACAATCTGTTATAATGATATAGTTATCAAATTTTAGGAGGTGCAAACAGAATGGCAAAATGTGATTGTTGTGGCAAGGGTGTAGCTTTTGGTATCAAAGTTTCTCACTCACACAGACGCTCTAACAGAGCTTGGAAACCAAACGTAAAGAGAGTTAAAGCTATCGTGGACGGTTCTCCACGTTATATTCACGTATGCACCAGATGTCTTCGCTCTGGTAAGGTTACAAGAGCTATCTAATTTAACTTGGAAAAACATGCTGACCATTTCTGGTCAGCTATTTTTTTATCTTGCTGTCAGGAGGTATGTATTATGAATATAAAACAGAATATAGGCCACCGGCTGAAACTGGCAGTGGGCACAGCCATACTGTCTTTTGGGCTTTTCAATATCCACAGCCAGTGCAATATAACCGAAGGCGGAGTGCTGGGAATGATACTGCTGCTGGAACACTGGTTTGAAGTAAGCCCCAGTATAACCGGGGTTATACTGGATTTCAGCTGTTATTTTATAGGGTGGAAAATGCTGGGGAATAATTTCCTGAAAAACGCCATTTTCTCCACCTGCTGTTTTTCACTGTGGTACAGGTTGTGGGAACACACAGGATATATGATAACTGATATGTCTGCGATTCCGCTGGCTGCCGCTGTGGTGGGCGCTGTGTTTGTGGGGATAGGTGTAGGCATAGTGGTAAAGGAAGGCGGTGCCTCCGGCGGCGATGATGCACTGGCACTGGTGATTTCAAAAATGGCAAAATGCCGCATTTCAAGGGCATATCTGCTGACAGACCTGACAGTGCTGACACTGTCTCTGTCCTATATCCCCTTTTCAAAAATCATATATTCATTTATCACAGTTACTCTTTCTTCACGGATAATTGATAAAATACAGGATATGTAAAAGCGAGCAGCACTGTCAGCTGCTCGCTTTTATATATTTATCTTATAACTTTAAACATAATATCCATTATGGTTTCCAGACTGAAAAAGGTCAGCATTGCACTGGCAGTATTGGCAACAAAAGCATAAGCCAGTTTCATCAGGTCGTTTTCTCCAATAAAGTATTTTTTGCTGTACCACATTTCAAAAATAAATATTACCAACTCGATAACCGGAAACCACATATAAGCGATTATTGTTCCGCCATATATAAACCCGGTGGACATAAAAGCTGTCAGCAACAGTTGTGTGATAATATTCATATGTAAAAACGGTTTCAGATTAGCTTTTCTGGCCATAAAGAATATAGCCAATACAATAAACTCAACTGCAATTGTGACAGAAAAGGTTATGGCAAACTGAGCAATATATGCAGTCCACACAGGCTTTGATGTATGTGACATATCATTGCAGTCCAGCGTAAGGGATATTTCCATTGTTTTTCTTTTTATCACATCAGAAACTTTTATCTGCCCGCTTTCAGTAACTATGATTATTTTAAATTCATCAGGCACACCGAAATAGCCGAAAATATGTCTGCCGTTTTCATCCGGCTCCAGACTGCCCCACATTGGCAGTGAAGTGCCAGAGGCAATAGCAGGTACCCAGCCGCTGTCATCATACCCTGTCAGTAGCGCCAGCATTTTGTCATCATAATCATCATCTGCGTCAATATTGCTATACCTGTCATAGTATTCGGTATAATACAGTAAATCCAGATAATATTTTTCCTGTGGCGGATTTTTTATATCTATCTGTACCCTGGGCTTTGAACCCATGTCTGCAAAAACAGTAACAGTACAAATAGTCAAGAGCATTATTGTAATTAGAATAATTTTTCCAAGTTTTCTCATACTGTTACCTCCCAGTTTAAATATAACACAGAATTTATTAAAAATAAATTAAGAAACAGAAACAAAAAAGTAACACTTTATCAGTTGACAAAAAAACAATATGGTGCTATTATTCAGACAGAACATAAAAACAGGGGTGCCTTTGGCTGAGATTATACCCTATACCTGATTCGGATAATGCCGACGGAGGGAGTTTTACAAAGCGAAATGTCAGTCCCTCACAGTTTTGTGAGGGACTATTTTGTAAAATAAAACTTACCTTACAGCCCGCTGTAAGGTTTTTGTTTTTATGGTCGACTATTCCCCGGCCGGGAAAACAAAATTTAAAAGGAGTTTTTATGAACAAACGAACAAACACACGCGCCATGGTGGAGTGCGCCCTGATGATTGCACTGGGCACTGTACTGGCGCAGATTAAAATATGGCAGATGCCATACGGTGGCAGTGTAACACTGGTTTCCAGCCTGCCTTTTATACTTGTTTCCTATCGCCACGGGGTTAAATGGGGGCTGCTGTGCGGTCTGACCAACGGAATTTTGCAGATGATGACCGGCTGGTATGCACCACCTGCGGGCACTGTAGTGGCCATTGTGGCCTGTATTCTGCTGGACTATCTGCTGGCTTTCAGCTGTCTGGGGCTGGCTGCAGGTATTTCAAAACCTGTGAAAAACAGAACTGCAGGTGTATTTGTCGGTGTAAGCTGTGTAATGATAATGCGCTTTTTGTGCAGTTTTCTGTCCGGAGCACTGCTGTGGGGCAGCTATCAGAGCTATTATGAATGGGCAGAAGGTATGTCTGTATGGCTGTACAGCTTTGTATACAATTCCAGCTATATGTTACCGGAACTGATTATTACCGCCATAGCAGCCTGTCTGGTTGTATCAGCAGCACCAAATCTGTTTGAAAAACAGTAAACATCTAAAATAATATTATGTAAAGAAAGACACGGAAAAACCGTGTCTTTTTTACTATGGCTTAAGTAGGTATGTCATCATTCAACCATATTTGGCTCTTGAAACCAACAGAACCATAATTATACTGTCACTCCGCCCGCCCCAAACGCACCCGGGCCGGCGTGGGTGGAAATCACGCAACCTGTTGGTACCCATACAGGTTTTTTATAACCATGCTTGGCTGCCACATTTTCCAGCTGCTTTTTAACAGAATCATTAAGTCCCGGTGACCAGACCATAAAAAATGAATCTTTTTCAAAGTTATTGTGTGCCAGATACTCATCCAGGAATTTTACAAATACCCTGTCGTTGCTGCCACGGTATTTTTTTGTGCCCATTAACTTGCCGTCAACAATTTCTATAAGAGGTTTCAGATTCAGCACACTGGCCACCAGATATGCAGCATTTGATACTCTGCCCCCTGCTTTCAGATATTCCAGGTCGCCGGGAAAGAAGGCAAAGCGGCATTTATCTGCTATATTTTCAGCATATTCTTTTACTTCTTTTAAAGTAGCTGTGGGATGATTTTCAATAAAACGTGCTGTTTTAAGTATCACGGTGCGCCGGCCGCCTGTCACATTTTTTGTATCAATGTGTATTACATTATTCATATCTTCAGACGCGATGACTGCATTGCGATATGAAGCTGTGGTAACAGCGGAATAAGCTATGTGAACAATCCGGGCATCAGGATTTTTCTCCAGAATACTGTCAAAGGCTTCTCTGTATTCATAAGGATTGGTTGCGCTGGTTTTGGGCAGTGTTTTTGTGGTTTCATAGCTTCTGAAAATTTCTTCCACTGGAAAACTGCCGTCGTCACGGCTTTCACCTTTTATCTGTACATGCATAGGCACAATTGTGATACCATATTTTTCAATGTCCTCCGGCATTAGGTCACAGCCACTTTCTGTGACAATATATATTTTTTTCATTGTTATTCCCTTTCCTTTTTCTGAAAGTGTTGGAAATAAAATGGGAATTATACATATATAAACTATGGCAGGCTGTTTTTGGGGTGGCACAATTTTTTATATTCAAGCTTCAAACGACAGGCTTTATTTCACCATTATCACAGCAACAAAAAACACCGCCTTACATAAGGCGGTGTAATTTACTGTGTGAATTATTCAGCCTGTTTTGCTGCGAAGCATTCGCTGCACAGTACTGGTCTGTCTTCTCTTGGTTTGAAAGGCACTCTTGCTTCTTTACCGCAGTTTGCACATACAGTTGTGAAGTATTCTTTTGTACCTTTAACCTGGTTTTTTCTTGCGTCACGGCATGGTTTGCAACGCTGTGGTTCGTTTGTAAAACCTTTTTCAGCGTAAAATTCCTGTTCGCCTGCTGTGAAAACAAATTCTTTGCCACAGTCTTTGCATACTAATGTTTTGTCCTGATACATTGGTGGTGTTCTCCTTCAAAATAAAAAATGTAATTAGCCAGGAGTGAATTTAAACCAATGTGGAGTATGCTTTAAAGACAAGCCTGGATATAATAAGCATTGCTGCCTATTTACGAAGTTTGTTATGAATTCTCTGAATTGCATTGTTTACTGATTTTTCGCTTTTGCCTGTTATGGATGCAATTTCCCTATAGGAATATTGCATTGTATACAGGCTGAAAACCAAAAATTCATAATCAGACAGTTTTTGTCTGGCAATTCTGATAAATTCCCTGTTCTGTTCCCTGTTGATAAAATCGGTTTCAAAACTGGGCAAAAGAATACTGTCGTCAAGAGGCAGTGCATTGGTCAGCACGGCGTGCTTTTGAGCTATGGCTGCCTGTCTTGCAGATAACATATTGTTCAAAATACATTTTTTAGCGTAAGTTGTAAAGGAAGCACCTTTGTTTTCACGATAGCTTAAAATAGCTTTGAATAGACCTATATTACCTTCCTGAACTGCGTCTTCAAAGTCAAAACTTTCACTGCGCAGTTTGGCGGCACAGGAGTATACACTTGGTTTGAAAGCGTCAAAAATAAACTGTATTTCTTTTGCATTACCCATGCGTGCGCCTTCAATGTGCTCTGTTGATATATTTTGCATACCCGTACCATTTTCGTATTATTTTACAATATATATTATATACAAAAATTATTCAACTGTCAAACTATATTTAGATAATATTGCACAAATATAACATAAACATACAAAAAGCAGCCTTTATTTTTCATAAAAGCTGCTTTCATTTTTAATTATAAGTCATCTCTGGTAACTGTTCTTATCCATACACCGCTGGTGATACGTTTTATTTCGATAAATATTTTTATGAAAGAGTCACTGCGCATGGCAAGGAAAATCAGCCGTGGTGGAATTTTTAAAACAAGGCCGGTGAGAATGCCCATCGGGATATTGCACAGCCACATACCGCAGCCGTCAAGGGCAAGGCCCAGTTTGGTGTCACCGCCGCCGCGGAGAATGCCCACAATGCTGATGATATCGATGGCGGCTATAGGCTGGATAAGTGCCAGCACCAGCATCATACCGTAAGCGGCTTCCTTTGCCTGTGGGGTGATATCGTAAATTGAAAGGAAAGGTGTGCGCAAAGCCAGAATCATAACAGAGCTGATAAGGCCGAACACCACACCCATAAGCATAAGTGTCTGTGCGGTTTTCTGTGCCCTTTCGCGTTTGCCTTCGCCAATGGTTTTTCCGCATACAACTGCAGCGGCGTTGGAAATGCCGAAGATAAACACCTGTGCCAGCTGGGCGATAACGTTTGTGATGCTGTTTGCCGCCACAAATGTGGAACCGATGCGGCCCATAATCATACTGGTGGCTGTGGCACCCAGACCCCATATCATTTCGTTGCCTACAACAGGCAGGGCGTGGCGCACAAAGTCCGGTATAAGTGCAGAGTCCAGTTTAAACATACAGTGCATTTTGTACTCTATATTCTTTTCAATAAAGTACATATATACTGTTATGCAGACAAATTCAAACACACGGGCAAACAGTGTACCCATTGCGGCACCTACAACACCCATTTTCGGGGCGCCGAATTTACCGAAGATAAAGATGTAGTTGAAGAAAACGTTTACAAAGAAAGACATACCGTAAACGATGGTGGACATCTTTACATTTTCTACTGCACGCAGGCTGGACATATAGTTATTTGCTATGGCATAAAACACAAAGCCGATGGAAATAACCTTCAGATAGCCTGCCGCTGCAACCTGAACTTCTGCTTCGTTGGTATAAAGGCTCATAACCTGATAAGGAAAGAAAAAGCATACAATGCCTGCCAGCAGGGCAATAACTGTAACTGCCAGCATGGAAATGCGCATTACCTTGCGGATAACTTCCCTGTCACCTTTGCCCCAGTACTGTGAAATAAGCACATTGCCACCACCCGCAAGACCAAAGCCTGCCATGGACATAAGGAAAAATGGCTGGCCGCCCAGGTTTGCACCGGAAACAGCAATGTCGCCCAATGAGCCCAGCATAATGCTGTCCATAGCATTTACACCGAAACTGATAACATTCTGCATAGCAATAGGCAGTGTAATGGCAAATACTGTTTTGAAAAAGTCTTTTTCAAAAAGAAAATGCTCTTTTAACATATATTAAACCTCCCGTTGAAAACTAAACAAAAGATATGTGCCGTCAGTGTTTCTGATGCACATATCTTAACTTTATTAATATATCATTTATATTTTTTATTGTCAATAAAAATAAAGGGAGGCATAAGCCTCCCTTTTAACAGTTTTATTTCTGGCTTTCTGCCAGCAGACTGCACTGATGAACCAAAGATTTTTCTTTGTCTACAGGGTTGTTTTCACTGTCAACCAGCTGAAGTGCCCCAAATGTACAGCCGCGTACACAGGCAGGTTCAAGACCAGCACGGATACGGTCTATACAGCCATCACATTTTTTCATTTTGCCGTCAGGGCCAAATGTAGGTGCACCGAATGGACAAGCCATAGCGCAACTGTGACAGCCGATACAGTATTTTGTATCAAACAGTGTAAGTCCTGTTTCTTCGTCTTTGTACAGACAGCCTGATGGGCAGGCAGTAACACATGGTGCATTGTCACAGTGCATACAGGACATTGAGTAATATTCAATAAGGCCAAGATGTCTTGTTTCCTGTCTGAACACCATACGGAATGGACGTACACCAGTGGAAAGGTCGGTGTCGTTCTGGTCCATACAAGCAACTGCACAGGCACCGCAGGCGCAGCAGCGGGATATATCAAGTTCCAGTTTCAATGCCATTTTTATTTCCTCCTGATGTAGCAGAATGCACTGCGATACGCAGGGAATCCTGAATATGGGTCAAGGTTTGTGCCGTCAAGGATACTGTTTATATCCAGTTCGCGATAACCGTGATAAATGTAAATTTCACCTTTCTGAACAGTTGCAGTTGGTATAGCTTTAAATGTAAGAGAGCCAATGTTTGTTACAACTTCTACATCGTCACCAAGTTCGATGCCGTATTCGTCAGCATCTTCCATACTCATTTCAACTGATGGTTCTGGCAGAAGGTGGCGCTCCCAAGGCACTTCGTGAAGACGGGTATGAATCGCATTAGGAATACGTGTGCCTGCGCACAGCAAAATTGGGTATTTTACCGGGTCAGGATTAAATGGAGGTTTGTAGGTTGGAAGAGCATCAAGCCCCCACTGTGGATTGTCTTCAATAAGTTTTGAACACAGCTCCAGCTTGCCTGTAGGTGTTTTGAGACCTCTTTCCAATGTGCTGCCAAATTTATATGGTGCAAAGCCTTCAAGCTTGAATGGGTGCGGTGCGTCTTTAAGCTGCTGCACTGTAACCGGTAAATCTTCGATTACATATTCGATACATTTTTCATAACCGCCGCAGAGATATTCATCTTCAAGACCAAGTTTATT
>JAFSCU010000011.1 GCA_017436575.1 Oscillospiraceae bacterium | reverse complement strand
GGCGTTATCTGCCAGGACGGCCGTCCATTCCACGGTCCATGCCACGCTCGTTTCAACTTTGCTTGCCCACACAGCTCTGTAGTTGAAGCATTCGACAGACTGACAAAATACGTTATCAACGCTGAATGGTAATTTATTACTGAGTCATATCAAAGAGGTGCACAGATGTGCACCTCTTTTTTCACGCAAAAGGCCATTGGTTTTGCACCAATGGCCTTTATAAATTATATATATTTACATCTCAATTCTATCACCACACCTACAATAGTTACAGGCAGGTTTTCACATTCCAGGGCGGAGTAGTGCATAGGCATAAAGTCAGGGTTGGTAGGCACCAGGGTGATGCCATCTGAATGGAAGTAAACTTTTTTGACAGTTGCTTCTTCCCTGCCCACCATAACTACTGCAGTCTGTCCGTTTTCTGCGGTGGACTGCTTTCTGACAATAACAATATCACCATCGCTCATTTTTGGTTCCATACTGTCACCTTTTACAGTCAGCGCAAAGATTTCACCGGTGCGGGACAGTTGCTCGTTTATCATTTCATAGCCGATTATGTTTTCACCGGCTATGGCAGGCAGCCCTGCACGGACCCGGCCCACAACAGGTACAGGAATATTTTCCGCCGGCGGAAGTACAGTTGGCTCTATGCCCAGCAGCTGTTCAAAGCCCACTGCAAAAAAGTCCCGCAGTTTTGCTATTGTGTGGTAATCAGGTTTGCGCTGGCCGGTTTCCCACATTGCCACTGTGCTGGTGGACACCCCTATCAGCTTTGCCAGCTGCATCTGGGTCAGCCCTTTTTTCTTTCGTAAAACAGCAAGATTTTTCATTGTTTACACACCCTTTGTGATCATTATATCACATACTGTGATAATTGTAAAACAAAGTTTTATTTTTGTTTAAGTCGTCTTTACAACTATTAGTTGTATTTTATATTAAAATCTATTGACTTTCATTTGTTATTCCTTTATAATATATCACGATTAGTGATAATTTTATTATGGAGGTGCAAAATGTATAAACACAGAATGTTGAGAATGCTGAAAGATTACGGCAATATAAAGCGGATGCAGCCTGTACTGGCACAGCAGATAGAAAACACAAAATGGCAGCTGGAAAAACGTGGCGACCGCGTAACCAGCAGTGGAGTGAGCCGCAGCCGGGCTTTGATAGAAATGGAAAAAACATATAATGCCAACAGCGAATATCTGAAGGATATGGACTGCCGGCTGTCCCTGCTGAATGACAGGGAAATGACAGTTATTCATCATTTTTATATTGAACGCACCTGGGATTATATAGAAATACTAAGCGAAAAATTAGGGGTGGAACGCAGCCAGATTTACCGCATAAAAGACAGGGCTATGACAAAACTGTGCCTGGGGTATTTCGGGGTAAGATAATACGAAAGTATAGTTTGATACAGGTGGGACATACTCACAAAAAAGAGATGGCTTTCGCCATCTCTTTTTTTAAGCTATAAATTAGAAGTTAGTTTTTTTAACTTCAAAGTGAGCCTGTGGGTGTGCACATACTGGGCACATTGCTGGAGCTTTCAGACCATAGTGTACATGACCGCAGTTTGCACAGTACCATGCAACTGGTTCGTCTTTTTCAAATACTTTGCCGCCTTCAACGTTGGCAAGGAGTTTGAGGTATCTTTCTTCGTGGTCTTTTTCAATTTTGCCTACTGCTTCAAACAGGTATGCAATTCTTGCAAAGCCTTCTTCTTTAGCTTCTTCAGCCATTCTCTTGTACATATCTGTATGTTCATAGTTTTCACCAGCAGCAGCGTCTTTCAGGTTTTCTACTGTTGATGGAATAGCATCGTCATGGAGAAGTTTAAACCAGAGTTTTGCGTGTTCTTTTTCGTTGTTAGCTGTTTCGATAAACAGGTCAGCGATCTGGTTGTAGCCTTCTTTTTTAGCCTGTGATGCATAGTATGTGTATTTGTTTCTTGCCTGGCTTTCGCCTGCAAATGCTTCCATCAGGTTAGCTTCTGTTTTTGTACCTTTTAAGTTCATAATAATCCTCCGTTTTATAACAAGCCTTTATTGGCTTTATTTACTATTTTTCTGACATTCCGGACACAGTCCGTCAAATAAAATCTGGTGTGCGTTTACTTTTCTGCCACCTATACCTGCAAACATTTCATTGATGCTTTCCATATATGGAGCATCCAGGTCACAGACTTCGCCACATTCATCACATCTGAAATGATAGTGTGAATGGAGATTGTGGTCAAACCTGTCTGCTGCACCGAATATTTTCACTCTCAGCAGATCGTTGGAGTCGCACAATTTGTTCAGGTTGCGATAAACTGTGGTGCGGCTGATTTGCGGATATTTAGTGTGAACAAAATTGTAGACATCATCTGCGGTAGGGTGATTTGCCAGGGCGTGTACAGCATCCAACGTCAATGTGCGCTGAAAAGTGTTTCTCTGGTTCATTATTGTCCCCCCTTCGCTTTCCTTAATGATATAATATACCATTAAGACTAAAATGTCAATAGGAAACGTATTGTCATTTTAAATAAATTTGAAAAGATCTTTTTGTAAAAACAGACAGTGGCATATGAACATGACTGTCAGAGCAAAAAAGCAACCTGACCGCAATGGCTTATGAGTTTGTTCAATATATATTATCACCGGTTTATTGCTGTTTATCCAGCATATCCGCCAGAGTTGTGGCAAAAATAACAGCAGAATTTTTGGCCTGCTGCAAGGTGGAGCCATGCCCGCCCACTTCTACCAGCAGACTGCCTGTGGACAGATCCTGATTGTAATGGCGATAGTCAAAGAGTACCGGTCGCATAAGCCCCGGTGCAGACTTTGCCAGCCGATTTTGCAGATTGGTGGCAAATTTCAGATTTTCGCTATAATCAGGCATATTCATATAACCATTGTCACAGCCTGATATAATCATAAGCTGGGCACATTTTTTACCATTTATTGTTGTGACAGGATTTATAATTGTCCCCTGGCGCTCTATGGCATCACGATGTATGTCCAACACTATTTTTATAGAAGGATATTTTTCCAGATAACCGGACACTGTTTCACGGCTTAAATCATAGCTGCCGTTATATGAAGGGTGGTCGTGGAGAGTAGTATCCTGAACAGTGTTGTAACCCAGGCTGTTAAGTGTATCAGCCATAACCTTGCCCACAGACACCATATTCTGGGATGTATCTGTGGTGCGCCAGCCGTATGAAGCATTGTAAGCCATATCAGAAGTGGGCATATAGCTTTCTGTAGCGTGGGTATGATAAATAAGTATCTGAGGCTGTGTAGAATTTTTTTCCGCTTTAAAAGGCATTTCTGCCAGCATATAGCCCTGTACCCAGTCAGCAGTGTGCTGTGTCATATTCTTTACATAACAGTTATCTTTTTTCAGCACAATATTGCTGACCGCAGACTGTATAAATTCTTCTATCACGTTATAGGCAGGGTTATACTTTTCTGCCGCTGCCTGCACCGGCTGAGGCTTCTGCTTTTCCAGCACAAAATCTTCAAAGGGATTGGGCGCAGACAGAATATTTTCCTCTGAGATATTTGCAGTATGGTAAAATTGTGCTGCTGCAACAGGGTTCAGCGCCCCCACGGCAAAGCCCATCCACTTGCCTGAAAGGAAGATAAAAATGAAAGTCGGGAGAAAAATACTCCGTAAATTGCAAAATCTGACTATTTTCTGCAAAAAATCACCACCGATAGCAATAAGTTACCTTTAAATATATGAAAAACAGTGATATAATATAACAGTTGAAAAGAAGTTTGGATAAATTTAAAAAATATTAAAAAAACTCTTGCAATTTGAAAATAAAAATGGTATTATAATTAATACTGTCACAGTATTAAAGGAGGTGGGATCATGCCAAACATTAAATCTCAGAAAGACAGAGTAGCTCAGTCCAAAAAGGAAAATCTTCGCAACAAAGCTGTGAAAAGCAACCTTAAAACAGTTATCAAAAAAGCAGACATTGCTGTAGCTGATGGTTCCGCTGACGCACAGAAGGCAGTTGTAGAAGCAGTATCTACAATCGACAAAGCTCGTTCTAAAGGTATTCTGCACAAAAACACAGCAGCTAGAAAAGTTTCTAGAATGATGAAAAAAGCTAACGCTGTAAAATAATTAAGTGAATAATAACCGCTCAATCTGAGCGGTTTTTGTTTTATATATATCTTTCAACACATATTTTTCATAAATTAGTGATAATTTTAAATTAAAACAGAATTTCACATTTCAAGGAGAGAGTATGATAGGTTCAATAATTATCGGTGCCATTGTGGGCATGCTGGCCGGCAATATTATGAACAGCCGTCATGGTCTGTTTATGAATATACTTATCGGTATGGTGGGTTCCACAGTAGGTCATTTTCTGTTTGGTATAGTTGGCTTTTCCGCCCACGGCTTTGCAGGTTTTATCGTAGACATTATAGGTGCCTGCGTGGTAATTGCCCTGGCCAGAAAGATTGCATAAAGGCATTGTGACCTGACAGAACAATATAGTCCAATAGCAAAAGGCTCTGCAGTTGCAGAGCCTTTTCTTTTTATTAAATATACTGATTTGCAGGGTTGTACACAGTATGTGTGATAAGATAATCCAGCCATTGCTGATAGCCGGTAGGTGTCAGATGATAGCCATCCCCTGCCGCAATATCTTCACGCAGATAACCGCTGGAACTTTTCAGCACGTCATACAGGTTGATAAGGGCCAAGTCCTTTTCCACACACATTTTTGTAATCCGCTGGTTAAAGGACAGAATTTTGTCAAAGGACATTCGTGGTTCCTGCTGGCTTTTCCAGGCGGCAACAGGCGTAACTGTTGTAACATAAATCATAGTGTCCGGGCTGGTTTCCCTGATTTTATCAATAAGTTTATAGTATCCGTCAATAAATGTGGCGGCATCCATAGACATCAGTGCATTTGTACCCAGCGTAATATACATTTTCTTTGGCTGCAGCTGCTGGATAGTGGCCCATACATCAACAGGACCCCGGCCGGCGTCAACATGTACACCAGGCTGCAGGAAGGTGCGGGGTGTGGTACTTTTCTGTGTCAGGTAGCAGGCACCGGAATCTTTCAGCGCCAGACTGCCTGTGCGGGTATAAACTTTGAAACCGTCTGCCAGGCTGTCTCCCAAAAACATTGCATCGTCAAAATATGAAATAGCCACAGGGTCTGTTTCCATTACCTGAACCATAGACATTTCAGGCACAATATCCATCTGGGTGTTGATGGTGGCTGCCACTTCGCCGGTGTAGTCAGACCAGCTTTCGGCCTGTTTTTCAACATCAGTGTTTATCTGCTGTACCGGGCCATCATTGCCTGCAGTTTTCACCACTTTGCCTGCAAAGAATTCCACTGCCTTTATAATTGAAAAAGAACATACAAAAACAAACAGTGCCATACAGCCATACATGGCCAGCTTTCTGCGTTTTTGCTGTTTTCTGTATTTTATTTTTTCTTCGGGTGTTCTGTATTTAGCCAAATTTTCACCTCTCTCATAAATCTCTCTAATGATTATATTCTATTGAAAAGCTGTTTTCAAGTGGGTAAATATAACAATCAACAAAATTTCACAAAGGGTTACAAAATTGTAATATTTTAAACACAATTTTATCTGTACTCAATGCGATTTTCTATGGGTATGAAAGTATTTTTACCGCTGTCAAAGTCTGTTTCCTTTATAATGGAATAATATTTATCCGTTATTTTATAAAAACCGTTGTTTACATACACAGTCCTGCTGTGACTGGGCACCAGCAACCAGCCGCCACTGGTATTTCCCGGCTGTGGTATATCACCCTGCCATATATATTTTTCAAAAGTCAGGCTGTCAGGGTTGAAACTGAAGGCACTGTCAGCTACAAAATAAATCATCTCACCGTCAGTTATTACAGCGCTGTCTATGCTAATATCAATGTCATCCGGCAGAGTTACTGTGTTTTCAAGACGGCCGGCAAGTGAAAACTGATAAAGGGTCTGGGGGTTGGGGGTTATGCCCATTGCCTGTGGGAAACCGCTGTCAAAATAATACAGGTGGGTTTGTGTCACAAATATACCACCCACTGCACCGTGGGGAACAGGCATGGCGGTATCACCGCCCAGCGGCGCGCGTGTGGCAGATGAAATATCTGTATAAACAATATCTATGGTATCGTCTGTGTGGCGTATTACTTCGTACCAGCCACCGGGACCGGGCTGTATTTCTCCGGATATATAACTGCACAGCGTTGTGAAGTCCTGTTTTCCGCCGCAGGCTGTCAGCAGAACTGCCAGCATAAATATAAACAGTCGTTTCACGGTATCCCCCCTTTTTTAATATTTTAACATATATAGCGGCTTTTTTCAGCCAAAAGATTCTTCGCCGCAGGCCCAGAATGTCAGAATACTGAATTGCAGGTATAAAGCGGGCTGATGTAGGCATCAGCACCTGCGGGATATGTAGAATGTGTAGGGTACGATGCCCACATCGTACCGATATGACATGCAAATTTGAGCGGTGTCATCCTGAGCAAAGCGAAGGATCTTTGCACTGATACAGTGTAAAAATTATAGTTTTTATAATGGTTTCAGTACGAAGATTCTTCGTCATTTTGTTCCTCAGAATGACAAAGTGGTCGTCAGCGGATATAGAACAGGCGGTCGGGAATGCCTGTCCCTACGCATAACAATACAAAAACAGGAGGCTGATGCCTCCCTTTTCGATAGTTATTTATTATTTTTTCTCCAGGCAAGGTAATTTTCCAGAATAACTGTGGCGGCAACTGCGTCCAGCACTTCCTTGCGTTTTTTGCCAAAGGTGCCGCTGTCAGTCAGCATGCCCAGTGCTGTTTTTGTGGTGGCGCGTTCGTCCCACAGCACTGTTTCAATACCTGACAGTTTTTCCACTTCTTCTTTTACAAAAGTGCATTTTTCTGCCCTTTCACCTCGGCTGCCGTCCATATTCAGCGGATGGCCCACCACAATCTGCTCTGCTTTCAGTTCCCGGGCCTTTTCCACTATTTTTGCAATAGCTTTAAGTGTGTTTTTTTCTTTGATTATACACACAGGGCTGGCCAGAAATTCGGTAGGGTCGCACACTGCTATGCCTGTACGGCTTTCGCCGTAGTCAACTGCCATTATTCTCATTTTATCTCTCCAATATCATTTCTATTTCCCACAAATCAGGGGTTAACGGGATAATCTTCCCTGTTTCTTTAAAACCGTATTTCCTGTACATTTCTATGGCTGTGTTGTTGCAAAGAACAGTCAGCACAGGGCTGCCGGTGCATTTTTCCACAGCAAAATCCAGCAAACGGGCGCCATAGCCACGGCGCTGTCTTTGGGGTAAAACATACAGATTTTCAATAAGATTTTCTGCCACAGACACCACCCCCACAGGGATGTCATCTGTCAGCATATACAGGTCCTTTCCACTGTCAATCTGCCGCTGCAGATAAGCTGTCTGCCTGTCCACAGTGCGTTTTGCCACAGCATCAGCCGAAACAAAGGCTTTGTGGGATTCTTTCCAGCTTTCAGCGTGTACAAAGGCCGCCTGTCGGATATTGTCGGCGGTAACTTTTTCAATAATCATAATTATCTGATATACAGAATATGGATATTGCCATCTATAAAGCCACAGCCAACAGCTTCGTAACCTTTCAGAACATCACTGAACCGGCCGTCTTCCAGATAACTTCTTAAAGCGGTGTTCATTTGTTCCTGAATATCGCTCCAATCAGCTTCTTCCTGCCAGCTGAAAGGGTTATCACGTGTGCCGAAATCTGCAATTTCATCACAGGCCCAGTCCTGGTCCAGCACATCAAAGCGGTCACAGGCCACCAGTTCCACACTCCACCAGTTGTCACCGTCGTCATACAGGTTAAAGTTAAAAGCCGCCACATTTTCAGGCAGTGTATGTAATGGCAGGCTGTCAATCCATTCTTCTATTTTACTATACATAATAATACCTCATAAATAATTGTTAAAATAAGTATAGCACACCGAGGCCGAGTATGCTATACTGAAAATAATAAATATATGACGGAGGCTGGATATGGACCTGTACAATTTTGAATTTTATAAAAAAAGCGCTGACTATGTAAAAGAAAGACTGCCGTTTACTCCTGAAATCGCAATTATCCTTGGCTCGTCCCTGGGCCGTTTTGGTGATGAAATAGAAAACCCTGTGGTAATTGACTACAAAGATATCCCTAACTTTCTTATCTCCACTGCACCTTTCCACGCAGGCAAACTGATTGCCGGCACAGTGGCAGGTAAAAAGGTTATCTGTATGTCCGGCAGATTCCACGTTTATGAAGGGTATGACTTTGAACAGCTGGTTATTCCAATCCGCCTGTTCAAACTGCTGGGAGTGGAAAAAACAATACTTACCAATGCCAGCGGCGCAATAAACAAAGAATACGGCGTAGGCGATGTAATGATTATTTCTGACCACATCAAAATCTTTGGTCACAGCCCGCTTCGCGGACCAAATGTAGACGAATTTGGCGAAAGATTTTTTGAAATGAGAGATGTTTACACCCCTGCGTTGCGAGGAATCGCAAGAAAATGCGGTGAAAACAGCCCGCTGACCATCCGTGAAGGTGTGTATATGTTCTTTGAAGGCCCACAGTACGAAACAGTGGCAGAAGCCAAAATGGCCAGACTGCTGGGTGCTGATGCCGTGGGTATGTCCACAGTAGTGGAAGCCATTACTGCCGCCCACTGCGGTATGCCGATACTGGGGCTGTCTGTTGTTACAGCACTGCCAACTGATATGCTGGAAATTTCCCTGTCTGCTGAAGAAGTGGACAAGGCCGCAAAAATGGTGGAAGAAACTTTCCCGGCCTATGTAAAAGATATTATTGCAAATATGTAAGCAAAAGCACAGGCTGGCCGGCCTGTGCTTTTATCTTTGTATTATTCTTTTGTTTCAAATGCCTGTACAATATCTGCCAGATGCTTTGTAATCGGCAGTTTCTGCGGACAGTTATTTTCACAGCGTCGGCAGGAAATACATTCTGATGCTGCCCCGTTTTTAAGTATCAAGCTGTCGTAAACAGGAATTATTTTCCAGTCATCGTTAGGGTTGCGTTTATATTCGTTGTAAAGCTTGAAGTACTGCGGAATTGCAATGCTTTTCGGACAGTGTTTCAGACAATAGCCACAGGCTGTACAGTCAACAGCTGTCGCACCTTTGATAACTGAAACCGCTTTCTGCAGTATTGCCATTTCTTTTTCTGGCATCGGAGTGATTTGACGCATATTTTCTTCAATCTGCTCCAGGCTGTTCATGCCGGACAACACGATTTCCACATTTTCCAGGCTTTGAGCAAATCGGATGGCATGGGCTGCCGGAGTAGCATTTTCGTCAATTTCTTTCAGAATTTCTTTTGCCCGGTCAGGAATATTTGCCAGACTGCCACCCTTTACAGGTTCCATAACTATTACTTTTTTGCCGTGTTTTACACAGGTTTCATAACACAGGCGGCTCTGTATAGCATCGCTTTCCCAGTCCAGATAGTTTATCTGCAGCAGTACATAGTCAACTTCCGGATGTTTTGTAAGGATTTCGTCCAGCAGGTCGGCTGTATCGTGGTAAGAAAAGCCTGTTTTCTTTGCCAGACCTTTATCTTTCAGCTGCTGTAAAAAGCCGAATTCATCATATTTTTCAGCAATGGTGTAGTTCTTTTTGTTCAGCCAGTGCAGCATATATACATCAAAATATTCCACGCCACAGCGTGAAAGCTGGGTGTTGAACTGTGCCCAGCAGTCGTCTATGCTTTTTGCATCATAGCCTGCCAGTTTTGACGCCAGCATAAAGCTGTCGCGTGGATGACGCGCAGACAGACAACGACCGATGGCCTCTTCACTTTTGCCGCCCAGATAAGAATAGGCGGTGTCAAAATATATGCCTCCTGCCGCAAGATAGGCATCAGTAATCTGATTTATTTTTTCATAGTCCAGCTCTTCATCAATTTTTGGCAGACGAAGATATCCAAAACCCAGTTTGTTCATAAAAACCTCTCAAATGTTTAATTGTTAACTATAATTATAACACTTATATCAGACAGTAAGCGATAGAAAACACCGCAGTTTGCACTGCGGTGTTCTGTATATATACTATTTTGCCTGATGAATAACCAACTGGTTAAATGGAATTTCGATTCCCTTATCGTCAAAGAGGCATTTCATTTCTCTGTTCAGGCGTCTTGTCGCAGCAAAGAAATTGCTTTCTGTGGTAGGGACATTAAAACGCAGTACAACAGCTGATGCGTCCAGTGTTTGTACGCCGGAGTATTGAGGAACATTCAGGAAAACGTCTTTGTTTTCTTCATAGATTCTTGGCAGTTCCGGCAAAATCAGTTTTTCAACTTCACGGATGTCTGATTCATATGTGATGCCGATATCGCATATAGCCAGAGATTCAACTGTTGAACGGTTCTGTACATTGCGGATGTCAGAGTTGTTGATGATTTTCAGGTTGCCGCCGGCGTCTTTGATGGTTGTTGTACGCAGTGTGATTTTTTCCACCGTGCCGCGGAAAGTGTCCAGCACGATGACATCACCGATGTTGTAGACACCTTCGAAAATGATAAACAAACCTGTTACACAGTCTTCGATAAGGCTCTGTACACCAAAGCCTATAATCAGTGACATAATACCAAGGGAAGCAAAGATAGTGCCGATGTCAACACCAACAACACTGAGAACCCATACTATTGTGGCAATTGCGCCAACCACTTTGATAACGCTGATTGTCAGGCCTGCAACTGTCTGGCTGCGGCGTTTGCCTTTTGAAATTTTTTCCAGTATTGCACAGGACAGCGTTGTAACCAGCCACATAAAGATAATAACAGCCAATACTGTCATAATCCTTGCCGGTGAGAAAAGGCCAGATGTGCCGCCTGCCAACAGACCGAAAGTTGACTGCAGTTGTGCTTTTGTGGCGTTTTTTACACCTTCGCTGAGAAGAGGGTTCATAGCTGGGTTCAGCAATACTATCAGCAGCACCACAAGACCTGCAACCTTTAATAATCCATTTGATTTTTTCATTTCTGATACCTCATTTACTTTATTTTTTAGCTTACCAACCGGTAGGTTATATATATTTCTTTGTTGCACTGTTCCACAGGTGATTCGGTGTAGGTGATTTCCAGCTGTGGGCCGGATACCCCCCGCGTGGCTGTGGTGTTGTACTCTGCCCGCAAAGTGTCCACTTCATTGCCATTCTGGTCTAAAACAGTCTGCAGAATTGTGACAGTATATTCACTGCCTTCCCGGATATCGCCACCGGTGATATGGTCTGACAGGGTAAAGGTTTCGCCCCGCAGGTAATATTCATCTTTCCAGCTGTAGTCATCAGACACAAATGTGCCGGAAGTAACGATATATCTGTTGTACACAAGGTTAATACCTGTGTAATCCACATACTGTGACAAGTCGATGGTTGCGCCTTCCGCAGCTGTGATTGCAGGCAATGTGAAGGAAACATCAAATTTTGTTTCTTCGATATAGTACGGTGCATCCGGTGTAACGTTGCAGTAGAAATCTGTTGCGCCGTTTGCAGGGGCTACCTGCGGATAGTAATACGCATCCGGCCAGGTATCCGTGCTGCTGCCGATGGTGTAACGTAAAGATACCGCAGTCGGTGTATCCGGTGACAGGACTACGTTTGACAGGCTGTCAGAATAGTTGTTTCCGTTTACAGAAATCTGTACATCTGAAATGCTGATGCCGTCTGATTCAGGGTTGTTGGCCGGCAATGATGCCGTCAGCGTATATCCGCCGGTGTTGGTGCGGACTTCATCATTGTACAGATACAGCATACTTTCGTTGCCCAGGTCTTTTACTGTACCGTCTGACAGTGTCACATATGAATGGCCTGTTACAGTAACATCGAGAATATGTGTATCTGTGGCCAGCATGTCATCTGTCAGCAATATACTGCCACTGTAAATCATTACACCCGGTGCCAGCGGGAAGTCAGCAGCCGGTACTTCTATTTCTGTCCGGTCAAAATATACAGACAGTGCAGTTATTCGCAGATTGTCAGCATTGCCCATAATATCTTCAGAACCGACAGTAACTGTATAATCCAGTTGTTTAGTACCATCAGGATTGTCGGATATGCTGTAGGTTACAGAACTGCTGCTGTAATCAGCATTATTGAAAGTCGCCGTCTGGAATGTGAACCTGTTGCCTGTCAAGGTGTACTGTAAACCATCCGGCATAGTGTATGTAAGCAGTGGGGTAGCCACATATCTGTAATAGTCCGCCATGCCTTCGGTTATTGTAAAGGTATGGTTTGCACTGGCCACCATATCAGCGTCTGTTACCGGTGTGGTCTGTATATCGTCATACTGGGTAATCACACTGTTGTCATATGTATTGTATATAGCGTGTTCCACAGTAATATCAACCAGCTGTGCATCGTTGAGCCGGAATACAAAGTCAACATCCACTTCTGCTGTAGGCGGTGTAGTGATTTCCGGCGCCAGTTCTTCCACAGTGATGTCGTTTACCACTGTTTCCATTGCCTGCGGCCGCTGTGGAACATATTCAAACATGCCGGTGAAAGCAACATCGCTTTCAGGCATTGTAAATGTGTTGTCAGTGATTTGTACAGTTGTGCCGGATGTCTGCTGCCACTGTACAAATATGTTGTTTTCGATAGGTGTGGCAGTAAGTGTAACCAATGTGCCTGCCGGTGCTGATACAGGATTTGCAGATACTGTGCCATCGCCCTGGGATGTGACTGTAACTGTGTAGAGAATTTCTTCAAATACAGCTGTGAATTCCACATCGCCTTCCGGCATTGTAAATACATTATCAGTGATTGTTACAGTAGGGCCGGCAGTCTGCTGCCATTCTGCAAAGCGGTAACCACTGTCTGCTGTAGCGGTAAGCGTAACCTGTGTGCCGGCTGTGGCTGTTTCAGGATTGGCGGATACTGTACCGCCGCCTGCAGCAGTAACTGATACTGCATATGAAACAGGTGTTGGTTCTGCAGTTGGTTCCGGAGAAGGTTCTGCAGTTGGTTCAACAGTAGGTTCTGCGGTTGGTTCAACAGTAGGTTCTGTTGTTGGTTCGGTTGAAGGCCGGACAGTTGGCCGCACTGTAGGTACTGCTGTAGGTGCCGGGGTTGCTGTAACCACAGGTGCCGGCGGCACTATTACTGACCGCTGTGTAGGTGATGGGGTAGCAGTCGAGACAGGTGTGGCCGTCGGTGTGGCGGTAGGTTCCACAGTAGGAGCCGGTGTAGATGTAACAACAGGAGTTGGTGTAACAGCCGGAGCAGGTGTGCCGACCGGTGCAGGAGCAGCCGCAGGTGGGCTGCCTGTGGTAAAGCGGTAATTCCCTATTATCTTTGTTTCGTCCTCTGCCTGTGTGGTAAAGGTAATTGAATAGCCTGTGCCGGGGGTCAGGTTTTCTATTTGCAGTGTCTGCTGATGGATATCAAGCTGGCCCTGCCGGACAATATCTCCGTCTTCTTCTGTCAGTTGCCAGTCTATGGTCCGGTATTCCTGCCGGTTGAGCACATTTACATCCAGCAAGGCAGAATTGTGCCATATCTGTGTAGCAAAACAATCCACATAAGTGTTGAAAACCAATGCTGCGGTAACGGCCATTGTAGCCAGCGCAGCCAGCATTTTAGCCGCCGGTATTTTTATGGAGCGCTTACCAACGTCAGCCTGGACAGGGAAAAACTCATCAAAATCCTGATGTATTTCCTGTCGGTTGAAATCAGCCATTGTACCACTTCCTTTCCTGTGTTTTTATATATAAAAGTTGTCTTATGTATTATATCTATATAATATTATCCAGGAAAAACATTGTCAATCAGATATTTGGTATCAAAAAATAAAAGTGCAGACATCTCTGTCTGCACGGATTTGTATTACAATGCTTTGCCGTCGATATATCTGGCAACAATATTTCTGTCATCACCGATATAGCAGAAACGTTCCACCCTTTCAGCAGGTGTCAGGCTGATGCCTTTGTCTTCCACACCGTCAACAACAATGGCGTTGAAATGGTAGCCCGGTTCCAGACTGCCCATCTTGCCGAAAGCAGAACCGCCCACCTTTGTGGCGCAGTAGAAAGCATTAGCAAAATTGATTGTTCTGCTTTCCTCCGGTTCATAGAATTCTTTGATTTTTGACAGCTGCACAGCGCGTGCCACCTGTTTGTAAACTGCCAGATGATGGCCGCCGCCTACGTCAGAGCCCACACAAACGTCCACACCTTTGTCCTGCAGTGTTGCCAGTGGCATAATGCCTGCAATAACGTTTGTAGTTGCATCAGGGCAATGAACTGCAACTGCATTGTGTTTTTTCATAATGCGGATATCTTCTTCTGTAGGGAAAATAACGTGGGCCAGTACAACCGGGCCGTGGTCCATAAGCCCTGCCCTTTCGTAAATTTCAGCATCAGAGCCGTGGTCCGGGAACAGTTTCAGTGCTTCGGCTGCTTCCCATTTTGATTCTACAATATGAGTGTGCAAACCCACTTTATATTTCTGTGCCAGTTTGCCCAGGCCTGTAATCAGTTCCTGTGAACAGGTAGGTGCAAAGCGTGGAGTGATAATTGGTTTTACTGTGGTGCATTCTGTGTGTTCTGCCAGATATTTTTCTGTCTCTGCCAGGGATTCTTCGGTAGTTTCGCACAGGTATTCAGGGCTGCCCATATCCATATTTACCTTGCCCACATAGCCATAGAGGCCTTTTTCTTCCATCTTTTTGAAAAGATAATTGGTAGCAGGACGATGAATTGTGGCAAAGATTGCGGCATGGAAAGTGCCGTTGGCAATCAGCTCATCCACAAAGGCATCATAAGTATCTTTGGCATAATCCAGGTCTGCAAATTTTGCTTCCTGTGGGAAGGTGTAGTCATTCAGCCAGTTGTACAGCAGGCAGTCCATGCCAAGGCCGCGTTCTGTATACTGTGAAGCGTGGACATGCAGGTCGGAAAATGCAGGAATGATTACACCACGGCCGTGGTGTGTAACAGGTGAATCTGCAAACTGTGGTGGAATCTGTGTGTAAATACCTTCAACCATACCGTCAACTACAACTATATAGCTGTTTTCGTGGGTTTTCAGGCTGTCTTTGTTTTCGGCATAAAGAATATCGCCGTGATGAATCTGTACTGCCATTGTATCCTCCATATATATAATAATTATCGATGTTTCAGTGTTTTCAGTATAACATAAAAATTATTTTTTGAATACTGCTATTTCGTCCACTGATTTTCTTGGTCTTGCTTCAGGTGCATCGTCAGGCACACCAACAGACAGCACACATACAATTTCCAGGCTGTCGTCGATTTCAAAGTATTCTCTGATAGCTTTTTCATCATACAGGCCCATAATCAGTGTACCCAGACCCATATCCAATGCTTTCAGACAGATATTCTGCACCCGCAGGCCGTTGTCAAAATGCAGAAAACCATCATCCAGATGGGTGCGTGCCACGCCGTCTTTGCCATAGCCGGATGTGCCTTTTTTCACACAGGAAACAATCAGCACCGGTGCATTGATTACATTGTTTTTATTGAACTGCGGCAGCATTTCAGCCACCTGGTCACGGGCGGCGCCCATTGCCACAAAATATCGTGAAGGCTGGCTGTTTGTCCATGACGGTGCATTGCTGGCAGCCCACAGTATTTCTCTCACCTGTTCTTCTGTTACAGGCAGGTCTTTGTATTTGCGGATACTTCTTCTTTCAAAAATTGCGTTGTTCAGTTCCATAGTCTTCTCCTTAATTACTATTTGGCAGAATATTTATATTTTGCAGGAATATTTTTTATTTCCAATGGTTTTGCCCTGCCGTCCATTGACAGGTCTATGCTTATAAACATCAGTTTTTCTTTTGGCATATCAAACTGATATACCTGACCGGCTGGTACTTTTTCGGCATCTTTTATATACAATACCTCTTTGAATTCCCTGCGGTCTTTGTATGGTACCACCAATTTTATTTTTATGCTGAATTTTTTGTATTCGCCTTCCGGTTCAGCAGGCATAGTAAAGGTTATTTTTTTATCGTCATAGGAAAAACTGCGTTTCAGGTCATCCATAAATTTTTCCCATATGCCTTCAATATTTTCTCTTACAGGAGCCCTGTACAACTGGCTGACAACCTTTGTCACCGGTATATAATTGTCTTCACCATAAAAATATGGCACATATTTTTTTATTTTGCCATTTTTGTCTGTAACAGTCAGATATTTATCCCCGATAACAGCTATCGTCCCGACAGCATTGCCGCTGTCATCTTTAAGCTGTATATAATAAACCGGTTCGCTGGCTGACGGAGAAATACTGTTTCGCACAGGTTTGTAAATTAAATCGTCAATACTGTCCACAGCCTGCTGTATAACCTGTTTGTCTTGATAGCTGACTGTCCGTTCCATATCTTTATCGCCCAGTTTTTTGTATGATATTTCCATACTGGCGGCATTGTCAGCAACAGAGAACACATTGCCTGCAGGCATCAGATACCAGGCGGCTACACCTGCCAGCGCCAGCCCGGCCAGACCCACCACAATTTTTGTGACCACCGGGTTTTTCTCGGCAGCAGTCAGAACTTTCAGCACAGGTACGCTGACAATGCTTATCACTATAAACGCCACAAACCGGTATTTTGCAATATATAGCATTGCCCCCAGAACTGTACCAATAATCATCAGCACAAATATCAGTGGCAACAAAAGTAAAAACAGATAACCTATAATCATAACATTTACCAGATTTCTTTTAATTTTTCAGTTTTATCTTATAAAATTCATTCTCTGTGGGGCTTCCCTTTCAGGCAGACCGAATTTATCTTTGCCCAGGGCAATACTTTTCATAAGAAAAGCCATATTTGACGCCAATGTACGCATCTGCTGCAGACCTTCACTGTCCTGCTCTGCTTCACCCGGGGCTGAACCGTGCACACCGTTCCAATACTGGCCGGACGCTACAGGCATACCGCTGATGGTGAAATATTTGTTCAGCTGGTCAAAAGTAGTGGTCTGTCCGCCGCGGCGTGCCACTGCAATGGCGGCGCCCACCTTCATACGCAGGTCGCTGCTGTTGGAATAAAACAGCCTGTCCATAAAAGATGTTACAGTGCCGTTGGCTGATGCATAGTAAACAGGGCTGCCCACCACCAGACCGTCTGCCTGTGCCAGTTTTTTGCCTGCTTCAACCACTGCATCATCAAAAACACAATGTCCCAGCTGTCTGCATTTGCCGCAGGCGATGCAACCGCGGATGTCTTTACCGCCGATATGCATTATTTCTGTTTCAATACCCTCTTTTTCAAACACTTTTACCATTTCGTTCAGTGCAATAGCAGTGTTGCCCTCTTTGCGGGGGCTGCCGCTTATAAGTAAAACCTTCATAATTTACCTCATAGTCTTTTATTATTTACATTGTAACATTTTTATTTACCATATTCTATAATTATTTCTGCTATGCAAAATATTATTTTTCTGCTATACTGAACTTAAAGTTTAACAGTAAACCAATGGAGGTCGCAATGAGAATACTGGTTATTAACGGCAGCCCGAAAGGTAAATATTCCATTACCTGGCAGACTGTAAATTATCTGGAAAAGCTGAACCCACAGCATCAGTTTGTAACAATCCATGCAGGCCAGCAGATAAGAAAACTGGAACAGGATTTTTCATCTGTTATTGAAGAAGTGGCACAGGCAGACCTGTTGCTGTTTTCATACCCTGTATACACATTTATTGCACCTTATCAGCTGCACAGATTTATTGAGCTGCTGAAGGCCAGCGGTGTGGACCTGAAAGGCAAATACGCCACCCAGATAACCACATCAAAGCATTTTTATGATGTGACCGCCCACAGATACATACAGGATAACTGCTGTGACCTGGGGCTGAAATTTATCCGTGGCCTGTCTGCAGATATGGACGACCTGCCAAAAGAAAAAGGCCAGCAGGAAGCAGTGGCTTTCTGGCGTCATCTTGAGTGGAGCATAAAAAAAGGCCATTCAGAGCCTGTTTCCACACTGAAAGCAGACCACACACCGATAATGGCAACCCCTGCCATAAACAGGGCAGAAAAGAAAGGCGACATAGTAATTGTCACCGATATGAAAGAAACAGATATAAGCCTGAAAGCAATGGTAACCCGCTTTATCGGTATACTGCCTGTAAATGTAAAGGTGGTAAACCTGAACGATTTTCCGTTTTCCGGCGGATGTCTGGGGTGTTTTAACTGTGCTGTTGACGGCAAATGTATTTACAAAGACGGCTTTGATGAATTTCTGCGCAACGAAATTCAGGGCGGACAGGCCATTGTCTATGCCTTTTCCATAAAAGACCACTCAATGGGCAGCCGTTTCAAGCTGTATGATGACCGCCAGTTCTGCAACGGTCACCGCACAGTTACAATGGGTATGCCAATGGGCTATCTTATCAGCGGCCCATACAAACAGGAATTCAACCTGCAGATGATTATAGAAGGCCGTGCCCAGGTAGGCGGCAATATACTGACAGGTATCGCCACCGACGAAACCAACCCGGACGGCGAAATTCTGGCACTGGCAGAAAACCTGGTCTATGCACTGCGCCACAAAAACACCCAGCCTGCCAACTTCTACGGCGTGGGCGGTATGAAAATCTTCCGCGACCTTATCTGGCAGATGCAGGGCATGATGAAAGCCGACCACAAATTTTACAAACAGCACGGCCAGTATGACTTCCCACAGAAAAAACCGGCCACAATGCTGTTTATGTATCTGGTGGGGGCAATGATTTCAAACCCCAAAATCAAATCAAAACTGGGCAACAATATGAACGAGGGTATGCTGATGCCATATAAAAAGGTATTGGATGACCTGGATAAGAAACTGAATAAATAAAGTAATTTACAAAGCGTTTTACAGGCACAGCTATGCTGTGCCTGTTGCTGTATGCGATGGCGGATTTTGGGCGGATAAAACAGCCAGACTGCATCTTGCAGTCTGGCTGTATATTTTTATAAACCTTATATAAACCGTGCTTTTAGTATTTCTTCATCTTTTCACACAGCAGTGCATAGACAGGTTTCATCTTTTCTTCGGTTACCGCTGTATCTATGTCTTCTATATTTACCCAGCCCACTGCACTGTTTTCGTCCTGTTTGATTTTCAGTGGCAGGCTGTCATCAGCTTCAAACAGGTATTCCACATCCAGATGCAGGTGACAGGCCACCGGCCGGCCTTTCTTTATATGTCTTTCCACTGTCAGTACATTTATGGCAAATATTCCGTCACACAGCAGTTTCATATCTGACAGACCGGTTTCTTCTGTTATTTCCCTGTGTGCCACAGCCAGCAGGTCGCTTTCGCCATCTGCGTGGCCGCCGGCCCATGACCAGGATTTATAGATATTGTGGTAAACCATCAGCACTTTTGTGCGGTTTTTATTCACCACCCAGGCGGTGGCCGCAAAATGTCCGGCCAGATTATCCCTATGCAGTGCATCCGGATTCCTTTCCATAAAAGCCAGCATCAGCGCCTTGTCCGCTGCTTCCTGCCGGTTGTATGGTGTGTATTCCTTTATCTGTTTATACAGTTTTTCCATTTTGCACCTTTCTGTCATATACTGCTTCTGAAAGAATAGTTATTTATGTCAAAATTACTGTTCTGCGCCATATAGTAGTCATACAATTCCTTAGCGCACAGGTATTTTTTATGATAATCTTTTTCATCAAAACATTTTACCAATTTTTCGCAGAATTCCCTTTCAGGCAGTCTGGCATTGTTGTATTTCTTTCGATACTGTTCGTCGGTCAGTATTCTTTCTATTTTGTGCATAGACAGCCCGGGTATTCCCCTGTTGGAAAAATGGGCAGAGATAACATTGGTCAGAAAAATATTGTATGTAAAGTCTATATCAGCGCCTTTTATATATTTTTCATCCAGCTGTGTAAAAGAATGCCACACATTGTAGCAGTTGGAATTCCATTTAAAGCCGGAGGCCGGTGCAACAGGCTTGCCCAGGTCACTTTTTGCCCTTTCCACCAGCCCTGTCACAATACCGTCGGTATCCCGCAGAATTACACTGCCCGCAAACATCAGTGTGGTGGCAATATTGCCTGTAGCAAAGCCTTCATCAAATTCTTTTACCACCTGTCGCAGTGGGTTTATAAAATATTCCACCATATATCCGTCAATCAGCCTGTTGCCGCGCTCACGCCATGGCGTGCTGTCTTTTGTTATTATAAAAATATCAATATCGCTGTTTATATCATTGTTGCCTGTGGCATAACTGCCGGTAAGTATGGCACCGATAAAATAATCTTCGTTTTTATAGTCCTGTAAAAATGAAGCGATAATCTTTTTTATATTTTCCATTTTATCTCCTATGTATGTGCAATCATCGGGAACAGCAGTTTTTTATCGCTGAAAATATTTTCACCGCCGCTGTATACAAACAGCACAGTGTCCTCGTCATTTATCGGCTGTATATCAAAGCCTGTGCTGTCTTTTGGGGTAAAGCCCATAACCAGCCTTTCACAGCCAAAAGCAGACATTATTTCTTCTGCGCTGTATCCCCGCCCGCCAAAAATATCCAGACAGGTTACAGTGTTTCCATCTGTTTCCGCCACAACTGTTGTATCGTATTTTTCTATATAAAACACATTTTCGCTGTATGGTCCGCCCAGATAAAACATCTCCAGGGCAAAACCGTTTTTTACTTCAAAACCAGAAAAACTGTTGCCTTTTTCGTAATATTCTCTGAAAAACTGCACATCTTCAGTCTTTGACATATCCAGTTTTTTCACAGTGGCGGTCTGCGGAGTAATATTCTTTTCAAAAGAATACTCCACCGCTTTTTCAAAACCGAGTTTCGGATAAAATTCCGTTACGGTTTTATTGGCAAACAGGAACATTGTGTCAAATTTTCCGCTGAAATCTTTGATAATTTCATTGAATATCTGTCTCTGCAAACCTTTGCCGCGGTATTCAGCCTTTGTCATTACAGTGCCCAGTTGAATATATTTTTTCACTGTACCGGCATACTCCACATCCATAAGATTTACAGAAATATTGGCCACAGCTTTGCCGTCATCAAACACTGTGTATGGTATATGAGAGCCATCAAAATAACCGCCCTGATACCAGTCTTCAAAAGCCAGACCAAAGGTTTCACTGGCCAGTGCATTGTATGCTGCCCTGGTATCATCATCTCCCATTGGGTTTTTAATCAGTTTAAAATTCATATTTCCTCCCACTTCAGTTCATAGTCACTGCTGGCTTTTTTAAATCTTGTGCCTAAAATATATCTGCCTTTTTCTGCAGGCAGTGTGGCTGTGCGACTGTGGGCATCAAAACTGCACACAACCTGGTTATTATAAAGTATTTCTACTACAATATCGCCGTCAGTCAGCGAAACATCATAGTAAAACCTGTATTTTTTACCTGCTTCCAACGGCAAAACACGCTTTGTCCAGCCGGTGGCAGATGTCATGCTGGCACCCCATCGGTTTTTGCCTCTGCGGCCGATAAACGCTACGGCTATTTTCTTTTGAATTACATAATATCCCTTTTCCCACATCAGCCAGCAAACTGCCGCACCGATTACAAAAAACAATAAAAGTTTCATTTGCGCACCTCTGTTCATATACTGTTTTCAGTATATCATACTGAATGTGATATTTATATACAAAAAAACTGATGTTTTTCATAATCTTTACATATTTTTGTGTATATAATGGGGGCGTAAAGCAATTTTCACAATTTCAGATATGAATAAAGGAAAGGGCAACTATGGATAATTTCAAAAGTAAGAAAATCATCGGTGCCGTGCTGTGTGTGGCACTGGCACTGGCATCTGTTCTGGTTGTGGCCAAACCTATGACCAGCCTGGAAACCCATTCAGAAACAATAGCTTCCCTTGATGCAAAAAAAGAAACTGTAATGGAACTTACCGCCGCATCCACAGCGGCATCTGCGGCAATCACCCTTATTCCGGGTGATGTGGCCACACCTATTGCTGACAAAGTGGCTGATTTAAGCGGCTGGTTTTTGATAGTGCTGTGCGCTATCTTTCTGGAAAAATATCTGGTTATAATCGCCGGTTATGCCAGCTGGTATCTGCTGATACCTGTGGGGCTGTTGCTGCTTGCCAGCTGGTTTGTAATGCAGAAAGGCGGCACCCGCGCTATGGTGCGGCAGATAGCCACAAAACTGATAGTACTGGGGTTTGCAATAGCACTGGTTATACCTGCCAGCGTAAAGGCATCTGCCATTATAGAAGAAACATACGCAACATCTATACAGCAGACCATTGATTCTGCCACACAGGCAACCCAGGATATAGAGGATGCCGCGCAGCGGGAAAACAAAAAAGGGCTGAACATCATTTCAAATATCACACAGGGTGTCAGCGGTGCAATGGAAGAAATGAAAATGGTTGTAAACCGTTTTATGGAAGCCATTGCTGTGATGGTGGTAACCTCCTGCATTGTACCTGTGGTGGTACTGCTGTTCTTTGTATGGGTGGTAAAGGCTATTATAGGGGTTAAAATACCCGGTCCTAAACCAAAGGGTTTGATGCCCCGGGCACTGCCACAGGACATAGAATAATCAGATAACAAAATATCTGCCGGTCAGATGGGGCCGCATAAAACAGTTATCCTCCCTATGAGACTTCTCATAGGGAGGATTTTTGCGGTATCTCGGTTTCAGAACGGCTTTTTTATAACTGTTTGATAAATTGAAATTTATCGAACAGATATATTTTATATTCACTGTGTAAATAATCAATATACCATCTGTAGATATTCTTTTTTTAAGACCGAATAAATATCATTTTGCATCTGTAAAGTAGCCATTCTTACATTTGACAAATATTCTTGACGAGAACACTGTGCTCTTTCTTCGTCGCTCATATGCATATACAAGATTCCTCTTGATGAATTGACAATAGCACCAAGACCATCTTGGTTGAAACAAGGTAAAATGTCTTCTGCATTACCACCTTGTGCTCCATAACCTGGAACAAGGAAATAACTCTTCGGCATTATCTTTCGAAGTAAAACCGCTTCCTCTGGATAAGTTGCTCCAACTACAGCACCGATAGAGGAATATCCGTGTTTACCCCTAAACGTTTCAGCTTGCTCGAACACGTATTGTGCAATACTTTGGCTGATTGTCATTCCGTTCAAGGTAACGACATCCTGAATTTCACCAGAACTTATATTTGAAGTTTTTACCAATACAAAGATGCCTTTGTCATTCTTTTTACACACATCAATAAAAGGATTCAGACTTTCACTTCCCAAAAAAGGCGTAACAGTTAAGAAATCAGAATCAATAGATGGATTTTGAGAACCATCAAGCAACTCTACACATCCAAGATGTCCATCTGCATAAGCTTGTGCTGTATTGCCAATGTCATTTCGCTTTGCATCCTCTACAACAACCAGCCCTTTTGATTTTGCATATGCTACTGTTTTTTCAAAAGCTGCAACACCATAAGAACCGTATTTTTCGTAAAATGCCATTTGTGGTTTAATTGCAGGTACTATGTCGGCAACAGTATTAATCACATCGCGATTAAATTCATATATTACATTCGCTACTGCTTCAAATGGATTATTTCCTTTTACATTAACTTTATAACATGCAGGAATTTTCCTAATGTCTGGGTCAAGCCCTATAATAGACGGGTTTTTGGTTTTTATCGTATTTTCAATTAGTCTGTCAACAACATTCATGGTTATTCTCCTTTATATTGCTTTATGTAATCTTTTAGCTCTTCAAAATATTCGCCTGCTGTAATTACACCACTTTCAATAGCCTTGATTATATCGTCTGCATTTACGATAGGATATATTTTTACTCCATATCGTTTTTCTATCTCGTGTTTAGCTGACAGAGAAGAATGGTCAGAGCTTTCCATTCTATCGACACAAACTACGACATCTGACGGATATTTGTTCATTTTCATTTTGATTTGCTCTAACGCAGAGCAAAGAGAGGCACCCGATGTAAAAGTATCGGTAATCAATGTTATTTCATGAGACATCAAAGCATTATTTTCAATGTCATAATCAACACAATGCGATGAATCTATGCCATATTTATTAAATAGTGTCATGCTTGTTGCTATTACAAGTGGAATTTCCCTGTTGTTTATCCCTATAAGACAGTTCGCCTCAATGCTATGCTCTCTGATACACTCAGCGTAAAACTCACCGAGTTTAGATATTTGACTTCCAGTAAGATTATAACCACTATGTATAAGGTACGGGGAAAGGCGACCGCTTTTCAGCGTGAATTCTCCAAAACGCAACATTCCATTATTTACCATAAAGCGAATAAAACGCTCCTTATAGTTGAGTGCATCAAGACGATAACCAAACAACTCATCCATCGTTATACCGAAGTAACGTGCAATAACAGGTAAAACACTAATGTCAGGAGAAGATAAATGATTTTCCCATTTACTCACTGATTGAGAGGAAACAGACAAAGCTTCTGCAAGTTGAGTTTGTGTTATATTTTTATTTTTGCGTAACACTCGTATCTTATCACCAATTAACATAGATTTATCTCCTTTTTCCATTGTGCACTATAATTATAAACCCCTATGATAAGTATTTTCAATGTAGTGGTTGTATAGTTAAGTACAACCATATGGTGAATAATTCTCTTGTAGTTGTTTTAAAGAGCAGATTAAATAAAAAACAAGCATAATGGCCTAACTACTATGCTTGTTGTTGCTTTTTTAAATATGTCAATCTGTTCGACATATTCAAATTCATCTGACTGATTGATTTATTTCAAGCACATATCTGTGCTATATACAAAAACTGTACCGGCAGATGATTCTGTCGGAACTGCAACTGTTTTCCTTCGACGCCATTGGACAGTATTTTCAATTTATTTCCCTGTCAGTCTCCTTCCCACCGCACCAGAATTTCCTGTGGCACCAGGCTGGCATCAAAACGGTAATGGCGCAGCACTTCACCGCGTTTGAAATAGTCTTCTTCCCTTTTGGGCTGACCGCCATTGTGTATAATATAGCACTGCCCGTCAGCATTGCGTTTGTCACTGACAATACCTATATGTTTATTGTCCTTGAAAATAACTATGTCACCACCCTGCCACTGTTCAATATCGTTTATATCCGTTGTCAGTTCCACTGCATATTTATCAAAAAACACTCGCAGGTTTTTCACCCTGCGGAAGTCAATATTGTCATCCTTTGGGTTGGCGTTTGGATAATCCCGGGGATAAAGGGTGATATCTCTGTCCAGCATCCAGCGCAGACTGTAGCCTGCATTTCTAAAACCGCGCCACACTACATCGGTACATACACCTTTGTCTTCAGGGGGGTAGCCACCCAGCACATAGGATGGGTCATAATCAGGTTTGTTTTTCCGGTCTGCACGGGCACCCAGCATAATATCTGTGTAATCGTCTGTGCCGTTTTCGTTATAGTCCACAGAAGATGTAACAGTTTCTATATCAAAATCTTTGTTTGAATAGGAAATCTGCGGCAATAGATTATACAAATCTGCCAGCTGATATGCGGTTTTTATGGCAGGCCACGCCATAACCAGAAAAAATATAAAAATTATTCCCAACAGTTTTTTCATATCCGTACCCCCATTTTTAAACAGTATAACACAAAAATATTAAAAACTGATTAACCAATGATAAAATACACACTAATTTTAATTGTTTTCAGGGCAAAATTATGATATTCTGTAAAAAACGAGGTGATATTATGGTAAAAGAATTGATACATGACCCTGTTTTTCTGGCGATAAAGGCAGAAGCAGCCACAAAAGAAGATGTGGAAACCGGCCGAGACCTGCTGGAAACACTGATAGCCCACCGGGACAGCTGTGTAGGCATGGCCGCCAATATGATAGGACAGGCCAAAAGGATAATCGCCATTGACAATGACGGCGAATATATGGTGATGTATAACCCTGTTATACTGAAAAAAGACGGCAGTTACAAAACAAAGGAAAGCTGTCTTTCATTGCTGGGAGGGCCCAGGGAAACAATACGCTACAAATCAGTAAAAGTGCAGTGGCAGGATGCAGATTTTAAAATAAAAATCAAAACTTTCAAAGGTTTTGCCGCACAGATAATACAGCACGAAATCGACCATTGTGATGGCGTGCTGATATAAGCAGAAACACAGGAAGACAGCCGTGGCTGTCTTTTTTGCAGTATAGATTTATATAGAGTAATCAGTTGTAAATATCTACGTTTTTTCTCAGTTTAAAAACAGTAGGGGCGGATGCCTATATCCGTACCAAAGCGGGATGTCCGGGAGGCCATCCCCTACGCACAATTTGTCAATACACCTGTAAAGCCAAACTCCCATACCATCCAGAAAAAGCAGGAGGCGGAACCCCTCCCCCTACGTACTATAGTAATGACACAGCAGTGAATGCATTCTGCCTCTTCCTGACTAACAGGTGAACACAATTCGTACCTGCGATTTAATATAAATACGGGCTGATGTAGGCATCAGCCCCTACGCAGTGATGTATACCACAATCTTTGTAGGGTACGATGCCCACATCGTACCGGTTTGTACAAAAAGAAAAAGCAGCAAGTCATCCGACTTACTGCTTTTGGTGACCCGTACGAGAATCGAACTCGTGATACCGCCGTGAAAGGGCGGTGTCTTAACCGCTTGACCAACGGGCCATATATGGTAGCGGCAGTGAGATTTGAACTTACGACCTACCGGGTATGAACCGGTTGCTCTAGCCACTGAGCTATACCGCCACATATGGTGCATTTCCTAATGCTTGATTATTATAATACAGAAAATACGATTTGTCAACACTTTTTTCAAAAAAATTTTAAAAATTTTCAGAAAATTTTTAAAGGGCGTAAAACGCCCTTTTTGCACTGCAATCAGCCCTTATTCACCGCAATAAGACCTTTTATTTTAATGCCCTGCCGGGTAAACATCTTTTCGTGTTCTGTCACAATATTTTCAGGCAGTGGATTTTCGGCCATATCATAGGTGATAAATTCAATTTCAAAGCCTGCTTCTTTAAAATAATCCAGACTTTCACAAAACAATTCGTCGTCATCTGTTTTAAAGAAAATTTTGCCGCCCGGTTTCAGGAATGTTTTGTAATTGTTCAGCTGGCGTGTATGGGTAAGACGGCGTTTTTTATGCCTGTCTTTTGGCCATGGGTTACAGAAATTGATATAGATTTCTTCCACTGTATCTTTTGGAGACACTACCAGCGGTATTCTTTCAATATCAAAGGCTGTAATTTTTACATTTGGGCAGTGGGTTGAGCCGTAAACTGCCTCAATATTTCGTTTGGCAATGGCCAGAACTTCGCTTTTGATGTCAAAAGCAATAAAGTTTTTTTCGGGGTGCATAAAGGCTTTCTGACTGATAAAACCGCCTTTGCCACAGCCCAGTTCCATTACCAGCGGCTGCTCTTTGTCAAAGGCAGACTGCCAGTTTTCATAGTAGTCGTGTGGGTTTTTAATATATACTTCGCTGGCGTCCAGTTCAGGACGTGCCCAGGGTTTTCTGCGCATTCTCATAGATTAATCACCTTTCAGTTTCTATGGGAATATATTACAGTTTATCCCTGTGGCTTGTCAAGAAAAATCAGCTTTCCAGGTTGGCCGCCAATAAAGTGGCTGTAAGCACCAGCAGTTTTTTCTGGCTGTCGGTCAGCACCCGGCCGTTTTCAGATAAAAGAGCCACTGCACCGGCACAGTCGCCACCGTTTATAACCGGGGTAATGCCCACTGCAGCCACAGGCGCACCTGTGTGGGTGTAAATGCTTTTTTCACCTGGAAACTGTTTAAAATAGGACATACGTGAAGAAATAACATCTTCTATATCCTTTGTGACAGGCATATCCACAGCCTCTTTTTTGCCGCTGCCGGCATAGGCCACCACGCGGTCTGTGTCACATATAGCACAGGCCAGACCGCTGACTTTGTACAGACTGTCGGCATAGTTTTGCCCCAGGGTAGACAGCCCTTCCATCATGGAATATTTTTTCAGCATAATCTCGCCGCCTGCATTTGTATATATTTCCAGAGGGTCACCCTCTTTCATTCTGAAATTACGGCGTATTTCCTTGGGAATAACAATTCGGCCAAGGTCATCTATTCTTCTCACAACACCTGTTGCTCTCATAACATATCTCCTGTTCAAGTGGAATTTTATGTTATTGTGGGAAGAAAAATGGGAAATATACATATCACAACGGATGTATGTCTTGTGGACTGTATATTATTTATGCTAAAATAAAACCAATAAACATCGAAATATATAAGGAGAAGCTATGGAAAAGAAATATGTACTGGCCCTGGACCAGGGCACCACTTCATCCCGAGCAATAATTTTTGACAAAGACCAGAAAATCGTGGCTATGGCACAGAAAGAATTTACCCAGCATTATCCAAAAGAAGGCTGGGTAGAACACGATGCTGTGGAAATTTATTCTTCACAGTATGGTGTGATGATTGAAGCCATTGTAAAAAGTGGCATCAATGTGGAAGAAATAGCCGGTATAGGCATTACAAATCAGCGTGAAACCACTGTGCTGTGGGAAAAAGACACCGGCCGCCCTGTCTACAACGCCATCGTGTGGCAGTGCCGCCGCACAGCCGATATATGTGACGGCCTGGTGGCAAGAGGTCTGGACAAATACATAAAAGAAAGCACCGGTCTGGTGGTAGACGCCTATTTCTCCGCCACTAAAATCAAGTGGATTCTGGACAATGTGGATGGCGTGCGTGAAAAGGCTGAAAAAGGCGAAATTCTCTTTGGTACTGTGGACTCCTGGCTGGTGTACAAACTGACCGGCGGCAAAGTCCATGTAACAGACTATACAAATGCATCCAGAACAATGCTGTTCAACATTCACACACTGCAGTGGGACAAAAAACTGCTGGAAGAACTGGATATTCCGCAAAGTATTCTGCCACAGGTACTGCCAAGCAGCCATATCTATGGTTATGCAGACATTATGGGCGTACAGGTGCCTATTTCCGGTATTGCCGGTGACCAGCAGGCGGCACTGTTTGGCCAGAGATGTTTCAACAAAGGCGACGCCAAAAACACTTACGGCACAGGCTGTTTCCTGCTGATGAACACAGGCACCACACCTTATGAAAGCAACAGCGGTCTGGTAACAACCATCGCAGTAGGCATTGACGGCAAGGTGGAATATGCTCTGGAAGGCAGTGTTTTTGTAGGCGGTGCAGTAATTCAGTGGCTGAGAGACGAAATGAGATTCCTGACTGAAAGCCGTGATGCTGAATACTATGCACAGAAAGTGGCGGACACCGGCGGTGTATATCTTATACCTGCCTTTACAGGTTTGGGTGCGCCATACTGGGATATGTATGCCCGTGGCGCCATTGTAGGCATTACCCGCGGTACAAAACGCGAACATATTATCCGCGCAGCACAGGAAAGCATCGCTTACCAGTCACTTGACCTGGTGAAAGCAATGGAAAAAGACACCGGCATACAGCTGTCAGTACTGAACGCTGACGGTGGCGCCAGCCGTGACGCATTCCTGATGCAGTTCCAGGCTGATATTCTGGACAAAAAAGTGCAGCGACCTATAGTAAAAGAAACAACTGCACTGGGTGCAGCATATCTTGCAGGGCTGGCAACAGGGCTGTGGAACAGCCGTGAAGAACTGAAAACCGGCGACTGGTGTGACACAGTGTTTACACCTGATATGGACAGTGACAGACGTGAAAAACTGGTAAAAGGCTGGCATAAGGCAGTAGGCCGCAGCCTTGACTGGGCAGAACACTAAAGGAACTATTATGCAAAATCCCGTACAGAAAAAATTTCATATTGCAAACATATTGGTTATAATATGTGGACTGATAGCACTGGTGTGCTATGACCTGTTTGGCAATTTTGGCACCCCTGTACTGAAAGGCTGGGCCAGTTTCTGGTTTGTGTTGCTGGGCTGTATAAATCTGGTGTACGCCGTAAAAAACAGGATTACCGGTATACTGCCTGTATATTTTATATCTGCCGGGCTGGCAGTAGGGATGATTGCCGATGTGTTGCTGGCTGTTGATTTTGCCAAAGGAGTAATATTCTTTGCAATAGGCCACATACTGTATCTGGCAGGGTTTTATATGATAGAAAGGCCACATCTGCTTGATTTGATTATCAGTACTCCTGTTTCAGCCATTTCCATTTTTGTAGTGGGCGGCACCCCATTTATAAATGTGCCTGACCCTGTACTGGAAAAAGGGCTGATGGTTTACGCAGTGATTATCTCGTTTATGGCGGGCAAATCTGTAAGTAACTTTTCAATGGACAGAACCAGGGCCAGACTGATGATAGCCGCCAGCAGTGTGCTGTTTCTGCTGTCTGATGTGTCATTGATGGCATATATGTTTTACAGCCCATTAAGACTGTTCTGGGTGCTGTGCATCTATGTATACTGGCCAGCCCAGCTTTTGCTGGCGTGGGCACTTCTGCATTATGCAGAAGAAAACAAAAGACAAAGGGTTCATATAAACACCATCAGAGTGAACTATAAAATATAAAGACAGTGGGCGATACCTTGCGGTATCGCCCGTTTTATTGTAAAAATTATTGTACTGTATTCATCAGTTTTATGCAGACATTTCAGTCTTTTTGCGCCGGAGATGAAAAAGGGCGGCATCCAGCCGCCCTTTACAATAAACATCAGTCTTTTTTCTCGTTTTTGATTTTTATGGCATTGTCCACAATTTTGTACAGGACTGTTTTAAACGCCTGTATTTCTTCCTCTGTAAGCCCGCTTTCCAGCGCGGCTTCAAATTCTGTCAGACTGTTGCGATGAGATACTGCTGTTTCTTTTGCTTTGTCAGTAAGCACCAGCTTTTTCAGTCTGGCATCAGCCAACACTGAAACACGGCGTATATATCCGTTTTTTTCCATGGTGTCCAGCACACTGCTGACAGAAGAACGGCGGATTTTAAACTCTGCCTCTATATCTTTCTGATATACATCAACACCCTGCCAGTCGTTGCTTTCTACAAAATTCAGTATACGGGCCTGAAGTCCGTTAAGATCTGTGTTGCCAAAAACAGAATCAAGATAGTTTTTCAGCTGATGTGATGCCTGCAATATGTGCTTGCCCAGTCTTTGTTCGCCTGCCATAAGTTTTCTCCATTATATTTTGTTAGATTTATTACTGTTAGAATTAATACAATTATATTCCACTCCGCCTGCAATGTCAATTATAGATTACAGCATATAATGTTTCACCAATTGCACTCCCAAGGCGGTAAAGAATATCAGTAATTGTAAAAAACAAAAAGACTAACCCATTCGGATTAATCTCTTTTTGGTGCGGATGAAGGTAAGTGACACTCTGAAAATTGGAGTGCCAGCGAACAATTTTCAGCCAGTGGAACTTATGCAAGTGAACGCAGTTTACTGCGTGAGTCGCAGACTCGCCGCCCTTGCCTGTGGCAAGTGCTAACTGGCTTTCGCTGTCGCTCAAGCTCTCGCTTGCTACAAACAGTCCACCGGACTGTTTGTTTAACGCAGCGACCCTCTCGGGTTCTCGTCCTTATTGATTTGTAAAAATAAAAACGGTCAACCCTTTTGGGTTAACCGTTTTTATGGTGCGCTAGAAGGGACTCGCCGCTCTTACCTTCGGCAAGCGCTAACTGGCCTCGCTTGGGCGCTCGGCTCTTTTGCCTAAAAACAGTGTGCTACACTGTTTTTTTAACGGCAAAACCCTCTCGGGTTCGAGTCCTCAAAATCGGTACAAAAAAATAACAGGTACAAAAGTACCTGTTATTTTTTGGTGCGCTAGAAGGGACTCGAACCCCTGACCTCTTGATTCGTAGTCAAGCACTCTATCCAGCTGAGCTACTAGCGCTAATGCACTAATAATATTAGCACCAAGTTGCTGTTTTGTCAAGCATTTTTTTAAATTATTTTGAATATTCTTCTACCAGCCAGTAATAATAGTTGTTTATCTGTCTGGCAGATATTTTATTTTCACCGTCAGGGTTGTATTCCAGCTTTGCCACATCCAGCGGTTTGAGATTTACCAGGAACTGTGACAGCTGGCCAATATTTTTCAGATGATTTATGTCTGCTTTTACATATTCTTCCCACTGGCGGATTTCACTGCCGTGAACATCAAATACAAGGCTTTCATCATACAGCATTATTCTGTCAAAAACCCTATAGGCGTCCTCCCTTTTCTGCGCCGCCTGCTCATTTGCCGGATAACCAAAAAGGCTGAGCGAGCGATGGATGTCATCACCATTTTTATTGGCACGATTACCCCATGCCATATATTTCAACCACATATGCCAGTCTTCATCGCCACCAATGGCTTCATGCATTCCGCCGAATTTATTATACATTTCTCTGCGGAACATACCACACGGCATAGGCACACGGCATCTCACACACATATCCATCAAGGTTATATGGTCAAAAAGAATAGGGTATGTTTCTTCCACAGTAAACTGATATGGATCCAAAGACAAAATATCCGTTTTATAGGCCATTCCGCCACTGACCGCCAGATCAATTTGTGGATTCTTTTCAAAAAAATCCACAAAGGAAGAAATATGATCAGCATAATAGAAATCATCATCATCAAGGAAAGAAACAAACTGGCCTTTGGCTCTTTCTATGCCGATATTTCCTGCCCTGCCGCGTCCTACATTTTTACCTGTGGCGTAATAATTTATATTCAGATCGGCAAAATCAGTTTTTACCATTTCTTCAGCTGTATTTTCGCCATCCTCTACAATAACGATTTCAAAGTTTTTATAAATCTGATTGCGCAGGCACATCAGTGTGCGTCGCAAAACCTCTTTACGTTTATGGGTGCGGATGACTACAGAAACCAGCGGTTCAACCCGGATTCTCATCATCTCTGACTGTCCACGCCATGGGCCATAATGCCGTGAAAAGTCGCACACCAACGGATTGAACAACTCTGTTTTCCGAAACTTTTTAAGGGTCGCGGTTTTTAAAAAGTGCTGTGCATACAGCTTTGCCAGTTCTTTTCTTACACCATCAAAATGGCGTGGTGCTTTCAGCGTCTGTTCAAATTCCGCCCTTGCCTGTGCACCCCTGCCCCATTTGATACCCAAAAGCAGTCGTTCATACTCGCTATAAATATATTCATATCTTTCGTCTGGAACTTCATTCACCTTTACTGCCGCCAAAGGACATGCCTGCAAAGTATAACCTGCACTGCGAAGTCGCCACGAAAGATCTATAAACGCCAGCAGATTGAAGGCAGGGTCAAAACCACCCACCTGCATAAAAGCAGAACGTTTTATGAGAACAGCACCAGGATCCGCCCACATAATCTCCAGAGTTACAGGGTCGGTGTGTCTGCCTGTGGCCACAGGTTCAGTGTGCAGTTCAAAAGCAACAGTTTTTTCATCTGCCATTGCCACATATTTTTCCAGCCGGACTGGTGAATCATCTGTCAGGGCACCACCCTGCTGCACAAACAAAAGCCAGTCAGCACCAGCTTTTCCGGCTGCCTGTTTTGCCGCCGACATATTGTATTTTGAAAAATAAATTACTTCATATTTCATAAAAATTACCTCTATTGCAAGTATACTAAATAATGTTATAATAATCAATAATAAGAAATTTTGGGGGAATTATATGAAAGTTACTTTTGTTATAATGGACTGTTATGATGAGTCCACCTTTGAAAGATGTATGCAGTCTGTGGCGTTGCAGACAATGGAAGACTATGAAATTATAGTGGTCGGTATGCGCGATATGCAGGAAATTACTGCCGATGGCATCACCGCAAAATATTACACCTGTCTGGACGATATTTCTGATATGCTGGAAACAGCTCTGGACTGGGCTCAGGGTGATTTTGTATGCTTTATTGACAGTGTGCACTGTTTTTCCCCTTTCTTTGCTGAAAAGATGACTGATATGTGCGGTGAAGATGCTGATATGGCCGGGTGCGGCTATGTGGGCATTCAGCGGGAAACACTGTTGAGCCAGGTGGGTGTGCCGCTGATGATGTATCACCCCCAGACACTGACAGCAGACGAATATATGGGCAAACTTACAGACGGCGATGTGGTCAGCGTGGAAATGCACAACTACTTTGAAAACAAACTGTACCGCCGCACTATGCTGGAAAAATGCAGACCGCTGGCCAGCGAAGATACAATAGAAACAGGCATTGTGCAGAAACTGGCAAAAAACTGCCGCAAAGTGACAATTACAGATGAACCGCTGCTGTTTGTATGTATTGAATAATTATTTTTTGGGAGTTAAATTATGATAGACATAGATATTTGTTGTTGTACTTATAATTCATCAAAATGGTTCGAAAAATTCTTTGACGCAATAACAAATGTTAATTATGACAAAAAGAAACTGCATCTGTATTTTACTGATAATGCTTCCACTGATGAGACATTGGCTACATTGGAAAGTCACAAAGTGAAAACAGGCAATCTGTTCGGTAATTTTAAAATTTTGCAGACCGGCTATAATGCTGGTTTTGGCGTTGCCAGCAATCTATCTGCCCAGGCCGGCAGTGGCGATGTTGTATTGTTCTACAACGTGGATACTGCTATTGATCCTGATGCTTTTACTATTCTCAGCAATGAAGTTGAAAGCAGCCCAGAAACTGTGGGTGCATTTGAGCTGCGTCAGCTGCCTTATGAACACCCTAAATACTACAACCCTGTAACACTGGAAACCAGCTGGGCATCCGGTGCTGCACTGGCGCTGAAAAGGGAAGTGTTTGAAAAGACAGGGGGCTTTGATGAAAGAATATTTATGTACTGTGAAGACGTGGACCTGTCATGGAGAATACGTCTGGCCGGTTACAGTATAAAATATCTGCCACATGCCACCACGCAGCATTTCATACCTGATGTGACTGAAATGAAGCCTACCCAGATTGCAGGTCAGTTGGCAGGCGAAAAGATATTGCGACTAAAATATGCAGATGATAAAGAATTGGCAAAATGGAAAGAACTGCGCAGAAGTTGGCAACCATTGCTGGATAAGAATGAATTTGCCGCCACTTTGGCGGACAAACTGTTGGCAGATGTTGATAAGCACCGTAAAGACTACCGCAAATTTTATAATGAAAATGTAAAAAACAGCGGTGTACAATTCAATTTTGAAAGCGGATATGAATTTATCCGCCTGGGAGAAAGCTTTGCTGTATCAAAATTTAACAAGCCAATATCCATAACTTTTATTGTAAAATCAGACGGCAACACCGATAAACTGTTCGCCACCCTTACAAGTATGGCTAATCAGACAAAAAAAGATTTTTCTGTAATTGTTATCGGTTCAGCCAAAGCACTTGACTTCCGGCAAAAGCTGGATATTCATTATTTCGCACCAGTAGGCAACGAAAACATTTTATCCACAGTAAACAGGGCACTGGAAAAAATCGACTCACAATATATAACTTTTATAAATGAAGGGAATTTATTGTTTGCTGATTTTGTAGAACAGATGTCAGTTCTGGCTTACCATAACCCTGACAGCAAAATTCTTTGCTGCAGTGCAGCTGCCAAAGACGAAAATACAAAGCCAACAAATATGTCTGCAAAAGATATAACACGTATTAAATTTTATGCAGAACGGAACTTACCTTCAGAAGCTCTAATGTTTCATTCTTCTCTTTATGACCAATACGGCGGTTTTGATGTTTCTTTAAATGATTTGGCAATAACAGAATTAATTATGAGATATGCACAGGAATGTGAAATTGCATCCACAGAAAAAACCCTCGTTATTGCGCATTCTAGGATACAACCAGATAACCTTTTCCATTTATTGGAAAAAGCAGAAAAATATACCGTTGTCTTTTCTGCAAAAGAAATAATAAGTCTTACAATGCTCTCTCAGAAAGAAAACTATAAACAAGACTTTCTCCTTCTACAGGATACCGCTACACAAATAGAAAACTCCAAAGCTTATCGCATTGCGGCACCTTTTATCCAGGCATTAAGTGGGCTTTCTACATTTTTTGCAAGAATCGCAAACTGGTTTGGGCCTGCAAAACTGCAAAGCCAAACAGATGATTACGGCAGTGTGCAGCGTTTCGTGATAGATGCCCAGGACGCACCATTTTTAAACAAACTTACAAAGCTTTTCAACTTAATAAAAAATTAACCCCTAACACCTGCCTGAAAGCAGGTGTTTTCTCTATGAAAACCCATTTATTTATGATATAATATAATTTAATGTTAATAAGGAGATTTAACTATGCAGTGGACTGATATTAAAATTATTACTGACAAAAAGTTTGAAGATATTTTTGATTTTGTTTCAGCAGAAGTCTGCCCGATGGGTGTGCAGATAGAAGACTATTCCGACCTGGAACAGCAGGTGGAGGAAATCGCCCATGTAGACCTGATTGAGCAGGATTTGCTGGAAAAAGACAGAAACGAAATTATCGTTCATCACTATATTTCACCTGAACTGGATGCACAGAATGCCCGCCTGACACTGGAAAGCAGACTGGACGCCCTGGGGGTAGAATACAGATGTGAAGTGGTATTCATCAACCAGGAAGACTGGGAAACAGGCTGGAAAAAATATTATCACCCAATGGATATCGGCAACAATCTGGCTGTATGTCCAAGCTGGGAAAATTATGAAACAGACCGTAAAGTGCTGAAACTGGACCCTGGTATGGCATTCGGCACAGGCACACACGAAACCACATACCTGTGTCTGGAAGTGCTGGACAGAGAAATCAAAGGCGGCGAAAGAGTTCTGGATGTTGGCACCGGCAGCGGTATTCTGGGTATAGGCGCTATTCTGCTGGGTGCTGCTGATGTGGAAGGTGTGGATATTGACCCTACTGCTGTAAAAGTGGCCATAGAAAACGCACAGCTGAACGGCGTGGAAGACAAATTTGAAATCAAGGTTGGCGACCTGGCAGACCAGGCCAGCGGCACATACGATATTGTTGTGGCAAACATTGTGGCAAATGCTGTAATGATGCTGTCCGGCGTGGTGCCACAGTTCCTGAAAAAAGGCGGCCTGTACATCACCAGCGGTATTATCGACACAAGAAAAGACGAAGTAGTGGCCTGCCTGGAAAATCTGGGTTTTGAAATTCTGAAAATCCACGAAAAGAACGGCTGGGTATGTATTGAAGCAACTCACTGATTCCCATTGCCTGTTCTGACAAATTATTCAAAAGGAAAGTTCTATAATCAATAATATGGCACATAGATATTTTTTAACGGACATAAACCGGAACACCGCCACTGTAACAGGACCGGAAGCAGCCCATCTGATAAAGGTGATGCGCATAAAACCCGGCGACCGGGTTATTCTCACCGACAGAAGCGGCTGGGACTATACTGCACAGGCAACAGCAGTGGAAAAAGACAGCATAACCTTCGATGTGCTGTCAAAAGAGAAAAACCCTGCTGAACCGACAAAGAAAATGACAGTGTATATGGCACTGCCAAAAAGTGACAAACTGGAATTTATAACACAGAAAATGTGCGAGCTGGGTGCTGTGCGCCTGGTGCCTTTTGTCAGCGAATACTGTGTGGCACAGAAAAGCAAAAAAGACGACAACAAAATAAGCCGTCTGCAGAAAATCAGTGACGAAGCCTGCAAACAGTCCGGCCGCAGTGCACCAATGACAGTGGAAAGAACCCATACATTCAAAGAAATTCTGGGGCAGCTGCCAGAGTATGACAAGGTTATACTGTTTTATGAGCAGGGCAGTGAAAAATTGAGTGAAATTGATTTTTCCGGCTGTGAAAATGTGGCTATAATCATAGGCAGCGAAGGTGGTTTTTCCCAGAGGGAAGCCGACCTTATGACAGAAAAGGGCGCTGTGAACATAGTTCTGGGGGCAAGAATACTGCGCTGTGAAACAGCGGCAGTAACAGGTGCCAGCCTGGTTATGTTTGCCCTGGGCGAACTGGAATAGGAGACAGTATGGCAAACAGACAGACAAGAAGCAGAAAACGCAGACAGCAGAAAAGAAACAGGATTATTTTTACACTGCTGTTTACAGCACTGACAGTTTTCGCAGTAAACGGACTGATGGGGCTGATTACAGGCAGAGGAGTAAAAACAGAAGGCAATTCACAGATTGTGGGAAGCCAGCCGCAGGAAACACCACTGCCAACACCAACACCCAACCCCATACCACAGCCAAATGATTTTACACTGCTGGTAAACCGGGAAAACCCGCTGAGCGATGACTATCAGGTGGAAACCAGAAACATTGTAAACAACGGTGTAACCACCGATTTCAAATTTGATGTGCGTGCAGTGGAACATCTGGAAGCTATGCTGAAAGATGCCGCCGATGCAGGCCACCCTGTGCTGATAAGAAGTGCACACCGCACAATCAATTATCAGAAAATGCTGTACAACAACAAAGTGCAGGCCTATCTGAATGCAGGTTACAGCCAGCAGGCCGCCCAGACAGAGGCAGCCAAATGGGTGGCTGTGCCTGGCACCAGTGAACATAATCTGGGTATAGTGGTGGATATAGTAAACCAGGGTTACACCGGAGAACTGGAACAGTATTTTGAAGAGCAGCCATTGTTTGACTGGCTGGTGGAAAACTGTGCAGATTACGGCTTTATACTGCGTTACCCTAAAACAAAGGAAAGCGTGACAGGCATTGTTTACGAACCATGGCACTACAGATATGTAGGCCGGGAAGTAGCACATTACATAATGGACAACGACCTGACACTGGAAGAATATTGGGAGGAAGTAAAACAAAATGGATAATCTGAATCTGGAAGAAATAAGAAAAGAAATCAGCGCCATCAATGATGAAATGCTGGCACTGTTTATAAAAAGAATGGAACTGTCCAGCCAGGTGGCAGCATACAAAAAGGCCAACGGCCTGCCAACACTGGACAGAAAAAGAGAAGAAGCAATACTGCAGAAAGTAGCTGACGGCACAGATGAAGAATTCCGCCAGTATGCACTGGAATTTTTCCGTACAATGATGGACCTGAGCAAACAGTACCAGGAAACCCTGAGATAATTTGGGAGTGTAAAAATGGCACACACAGAAAAAATAATCAGCGAAGAAACCATATTCACCGGCAGGGTTTTTACAGTAAAAACCAGACAGGTTGAGCTGGAAAACGGCAAAATACAGGACAGAGAGGTTGTGCTGCACAACGGCGGTGCCGCCATACTGCCTGTAGACGATGAGGGCAATGTATACCTTATCCGCCAGTACCGCATAGCCTTTGAAGAAGAGGTGCTGGAAATGCCTGCGGGCAAACTGGAAAAAGGCGAAGACCCATTTGAAGCCGCCAAAAGAGAGCTGAGCGAAGAAACAGGCTTTACTGCAAAGCATTATTTCAATCTGGGCGAAATGTGGCCTACTGTAGGTTACTGCGGCGAAAAGATTTATCTGTATCTGGCCACAGGGCTGACAGCCGGCGAAATTCATCCTGACGATGATGAATTTGTAACCACAGTGAAAATGCCTTTTGAACAGGCCTATAATATGTGTATGGACGGCACAATAAAAGACGGCAAAACCCTGATTGCCCTGCTGAAAGCAAAAGAGTTGCTGGGCAAATAAATACATAAAAAGCTAAAGCGGTGTTTTGGCGGGTGCTCGTAAAACAGTTAAACCAAAAATTTAACTATTTTACGGCATCTGTCAGACGGGGTTGGCTAAACAAAAGTTAGCGATACTTGGTTTGATAACCGAGTATCGCTTCTTTTTTACCCGTAAAATGCTTTT
>JAFSCU010000010.1 GCA_017436575.1 Oscillospiraceae bacterium | reverse complement strand
TCAATTCTTTACTCAGCACGACACAGACTTGTTCTCAGATAAAGATGCCTTTGACAATAAGCACGGTATTATGGCTTACAACCGTACCGATCAGGAAAAAGGCAGAGCTACCAAATATCTGCCTGCAAGCGAGTGGATTGTATCCGTCGGTAAACATCCTGGTTTGGTTCCGGGTAAAGTGTGGGTACAAATTCAGGAGTCTCTGGAACGCAACAAGTCCAAGTCTTTCAGAAAGCCACGCAGTAATGAAGCGCTTTTGACCGGATTGTTATTCTGTAGCTGCGGTGAGCGCATGTATCCGAAAATGAGCAAACGCAAAACTGCAGATGACAAGGTTATTTACACCTATGTCTGCAAGATGAAAGAACGCAGTCAGAGATCTGTATGCAACAGCAAAAATGCCAATGGAAATACATTGGATATGGCTGTGATCGAGCAGATTAAAATGCTTGCAGAGGATAAAGATACTTTTATTGCACAGTTGGAACAGAGCCGTAGATTTTATACCGGAAATCGCATGGACTATGAACAGCGACTGGATGATATGCGAAAGGAAAAGGCAGAGGCAGAGAAGAAAATCAATTCTCTGGTTGATTCCCTTGTAGATATGGGTGACAGCCCTGCCAAGGCTCATGTAACCAAACGAATTGAACAGTTGAACCAGGAATACCAGTCCCTTGAACAGCGTATTCAGGAACTGGATGGTCTGACTTCACAGCACGCTCTTAGCGATATTGAATTTGATCTGTTGCGTCAGCTCTTGACCATCTTCAAGGATGGCATTGACGAAATGACCGTTGAGCAGAAACGTGCTGCCATTCGCACCATCGTGCGTAAGGTGGTTTGGGATGGTGTCAACGCCCATGTGATTCTGTTTGGCGTCAAAGATGATGAAATCGAGTACCCGGAAATTGCAGCTGTAGCATCCGGTAATACCGAAGATGATGAAGAAACCGAGGAATTGGTGGACTTTTCTGACGTAGATTACGATGATGACGATATGGAGGATGACCGCCTGGGAAAAACTGAACCCCTCAGTGCATCAAAAACGCATTGGGGGGAGGATAGCAAATGAAATACTGATGTCCTTCAGAAAACTCAAAGGCAGCGAAAATACCATATATCTGGAAGATAATCTGGAAGTAAACAATGATTCCAGCAATCTGTCTTTAAAAGATAGTCTTCAGGATGATTTTGATATGGATCTATGGCTGGAACAACAGGAAAACAAAGATAAACTTCACAGACTGATCGCCCAAAAGCTTACCGGACGTGAACGACAGATAATACTTATGCGATATGGTATAGGCGGCAATGACCCTATGACCCAGCAACAGGTCTGTGAAATATTGGGAATCAGTCGCAGCTATGTTTCACGTCTGGAAACCAAAGCAATAAAAACATTGAAAGATAACTACTGAAATACATCAACAAAAAACAGAAAGCCATCCGAATAAAAAAGGTATGGCTTTTTTGTTTTTTTTACAACTTGGTAATATATATGTAATATGATAAAATACAGAAAATATAAATATTTTACAACTTGATAACAACTCTATATCAAGTTGATAATATTCCGCCTTTAAAATAAAGACAAATAAAGGAGGACAGGACTATGAAAAACAGGAAAATTTTATATCTTACAGTTTTTTCAGTTGTTGTTGTAATAATCGGAATAATATGTTTTTCACGATTGGCAGAAAACATCTGGCAGGCCACAGGTGAAATTGACAACAATCTTAATGTTGATGAAAGTGCATTGTATCAGGAAAATATTGTGATTGATTACCCGTATTATATGCTGAATGACCATAAAGTTTATATAGACAAAGAATTCCAGAAAAATTATTCAAGTATTGTAGATATGTATAACCGAACAAAAGTAAAACCTGATTATATGTTCAATAATTTTTCTGCACCAGAGTTGAATTATTCACATCAGGATATAGCAAATATATGTGGTGAAGCAATAAAATATCTGTATGGCCGTGCTGATTTACAGAATAATAAATCTGCTGTAATTTTTAATTATATAACTGAAGATAATCTGAATGAATGGCTTGCAAATTATTGGTATAATGATGAATTTCAGGTTGCTTATAACCTTGAAACCGGAGAATTTGAATATATTGAATGTTGGGAGCAGGGGGCATCTATCAAAGAAGATACCACTGACACATCAACAGGTTCTCAGGATTATTATTACACCGATGATGTAAAGTTGGATATAGAGCAGATGATTTATGAATCGCTTTCAATTATAAAGCCGGAAGCGGAAATTGTTAACATCAAATACAGCACAGATACTAATTATGTGTTTAAAGGTGTATATCATTTAAGGGCAAGAATAGATTACAAAGACGGTAAAGAGGCAGAACTGTGTTTCCGTACAAAAGACTTTGATGTTTATGAACTTGACTATTATGTTCAGAGAGGCATTGCATGGTGATATTATGAAAAACAAAAAAGTAATATTTCTTACGATAATTATTGTTACTGTTGCTTTGATTGGCGTTTTGTCAATGTCAAGAGTTTTTGAAACTATGTGGCAGAACACAGGGACAAGTGAAAATAATTTAGATGTAGATGAAAGCAATCTGCAACAGCAAACAGCTTTTAACTATCCGTACATTATTGATAACGGACAGACTGTTGATTGGGATAATCAATACATAACAACACCGCCGGAGGATGTTATCACTTGGCAGCAGGCCGCCAATATAGCTGGCGAAACCATAAAAGATATATTCGGTATAACCAACCATCAGAAAAGCACTGCAAAGATGTGTTATTATGATAGACCTAATACTGAAAATGAGAGATTTTCAGGTGAAACCTATTATTATTATTCCGAATGGGATAAAGATATTAATGGAGTTATACAAAATATAAATGTATGGGCATATATTGATGCTCATACCGGAGAAGTATTACTGTTGAATAATGTAAATGAAACTGCAAAAACTGAAAGAGCAAATGTTGAGTGGCAAGCACCGACTGACAATATAAAGAAGAAACTGCTTAAGGATACAAACGACATACTTGCATATTTTGGGAAAAATGAAGTTGTGAGATTTAAAATATATAATATGGGTATTTCTACAGAACTGTATAGCAGTAATCCAATAAAAACTTATATGATTATGGCATATCTGAGCGATGAACAATTGGTGCAGTTGTACTTTGATATGGACCCATCAACAGATAATATACTGCTGTCATACAATAATCACAGCTGGATGAACCACATTACTTCTGTGGATGTTACTGACTGGGAATATGCCAGCGATTTTTTATAAAACGTAGAGTTTTATAATGTTTGATTTACAGCTGTACAAGATACTTGCGGAATAAACAAAACACCCTCTGCCTATAATTACAGGCAGGGGGATTTTTATGACTGAAAAAAGATTGCTTATTGTTTATTGCTGTTTTTTTGCTTTTGCTTTGGTTGTCCAGGCAAAAACAGTATCTCTTATGTGCAGCGGCTATGATATTCTGGCTGAAAAACAGACTGTGCGCACAGTGGATATTTCTACCGGCAGGGCGGAAATAGTAGATTGCAATCTGAATAAAATCACAGGTACCCAGGACCGGCTGAAAGCATTTATAACCAATGAAAAAGATTTGCAGAATATTTATGAAAACATACGCCCGGAAGACAGGCATAAGTTTTACAACCGTATACAGCAGCAGCGTCAGGTTGTGGTGGAACTGACAGCGCCATTGCAGACAGAAACTATATATACCACCACAAAGCGATACTCCACAGCAAATCTTGCCCAGCATCTGATTGGTTATCTGGATATGGATAACAATGGCCTTTCAGGTATTGAAAAAGCCTATAACAGCATTTTAAAAAATAATGGTCAGCAGATAAATGTACATTTCAATGTAAACGGCAACGGTGATATATATGGCGATGTTTACAGTACTACATCAACTGACAGTCAGGTTCTGTCTCTTACCATAGACAATTCATTGCAAAGAATGGCAGAAGGCATAGCAAAAGAGTATATTCCTAATGGCAGTATAGTCATAATGGAAAGTGCTACAGGAAAAATCAGAGCTATGGCATCAACACCGGTTTATGATGCAAATAATATAGTCAGTTTTCTTGATGACGACAATTCACCTATGGTGAATAAAGCACTGCAAAGCTATGAACCCGGCAGTGTCATCAAACCGCTGTGGGCGGCAATGCTGCTGGAAAATGGATATAATAAAGATAAAATCTATTATTGCAATGGCTATACTACAGTAAACGGACACACCTATCACTGTGCCAATGACCGCGCCCATGGCCCTGTTGATATGGCACAGGCGCTTGTAGTATCCTGCAACTGTTACTTTATAGACCGGCAGATTAAAGACAAAGGCTTTGATATGCTGCAAATGGCAAACCAGATGAATTTTGGTGAAAATTTGGAAATATGCGATAATATATATACAGCAAAGGGGAATTTTCCCGATGTTATAAAAATAGAAAATATGGGTGTACAGTCATCTGTTTCCTTCGGTCAGGGGGATTTTCTGGTCAGTCCGGTTCATATTGCGGCATATATCAATATTTTTGCAAACAATGGCAATTATGTATATCCACAGGTTGTGGAAGGTATGTACAGCGAAATGACAGGCCGGAAAACTCAGGAAATTTACAGTTATAAATCAAAAAGAGTAATTACACCGCAGACAGCCAAAACAGTGAAAGATATGCTGATACAGGTGGTGGAAAAAGGTGCAGGGGAAAGGGCAAAACCTTCGTTTTTGTCAGGCGGCGGTAAAACAGGCACAGCACAGACAGGTAAAATAAAGGAAAATGGAGAAGAAATTTTTACTGCCTGGTATAGCGGTTTTTACCCTGCAGACAATCCGCAGTATGCAATTGTAATCACTATATATGACGGTGGAGAAAGCACATATAATGCTGCCCCCTTGTTTAAGAAAATCTGTGACAGTATTTATTATTTAAAATTTGCAGATAATAACTCTGATGAAAACAACATGTGATTTAAAAACATCTGTATTTCTGCCCTTGACAATAAATAGTCAATTTAGTATAATAATTTTTGTTAATAGAAAAATAAGCCATAAAAGGGAATACGGATATTTGCTTTTATCAGAGAAGAGTCGGTTGGTGCAAGACTTTTAAAAGAAATATTCAGAGCCACCCTTTTGCTGCCGGCGAAACAAGTCGGCCGTAAATGCGGCGTTAACGCATTTAAAGTGACACAGCATTGCTGTGTAATTTGGGTGGTACCACGGTGTATAGTCGTCCCATAGGAGAAATCCTATGGGGCTTTTTTATTTTTCAAATTATAAAATGTATTATTTTTAAGAGGTGTAAATTATGGAATGGACTTCATTGAATGACCTGCGTGAAAAATACCTGTCATTCTTCCAGAAAAAAGATCATACTCGTCTGGATTCTTTCCCACTGATTCCACAGGACGACAACAGCCTGCTGCTTATCAACTCAGGTATGGCTCCACTGAAAAAATACTTTATGGGCCAGGCTATTATGCCAAACAACCGTGCAACTACATGTCAGAAATGTATCAGAACACCTGACATTGAACGCGTTGGTATCACAGCACGTCACGGTACTTTCTTTGAAATGCTGGGTAACTTCTCTTTTGGTGATTACTTTAAAGAAGAAGCTACAAAATGGGCATGGGAATTTCTGACAGAAGAACTGCAGATTCCAAAAGAATTGCTGTATGTAACAGTTTATGAAGAAGACGATGAAGCATGGGACATCTGGGAACATCACAGAGGCGTAGACCCATCACACATCAAACGCATGGGCAAAGAAGACAACTTCTGGGAAATCGGTTCAGGTCCTTGCGGTCCCTGTTCTGAAATCTACTTTGACCGCGGTGAAAAATACGGCTGTGGCAAAGATACTTGCGGTGTAGGCTGTGACTGTGACAGATATATCGAAATCTGGAACAACGTTTTTACACAGTTTGACACTGACGGCAAAGGCAACTATGAAAGACTGCCAAAAGGTAACATCGACACAGGTATGGGTCTGGAAAGACTTGCTTGTGTAATGCAGGGTGTTGACAATATGTTTGAAGTTGACTCTATTGCAAATGTTATCAAAGAAGTTGAAAAAATCTCCGGCGTAAAATACAAAGAAGATGCTAAAACAGATATTTCTGTTCGTGTTATCACAGACCATATCAGAAGTACAGTATTTATGATTTCTGACGGTGTTCTGCCATCAAACGAAGGCCGCGGTTATGTTCTGCGCCGTCTGCTCCGTCGTGCTGCACGTCACGGCAGAATGATTGGTATCAAAGGTATGTTCCTCAACGAACTGTGCGATACAGTTATCCAGGAATCAAAAGCTGCATATCCGGAACTGGAAGAAAACAAAGACTACATCAAAAAAGTTATCAAAAACGAAGAAGAACGCTTCAATAAAACAATCGACCAGGGTATGGCTATCCTGTCCGGTCTGATTGAAAATATTGAAAAATCTGAAGGCGAAAAAGTTCTTTCAGGTGCTGAAGCATTCCGTCTTAACGATACATTCGGCTTCCCATTTGACCTTACAAAAGAAATTCTGGAAGAAGCAGGTATCGGTATTGACGAAGCTGGCTTCCGTGCTCTGCTGAAAGAACAGGCAGACCGTGCCCGTGAAGCACGCAAAAAGAACAACAATATCAGCTGGGCAGACGACCTGTTCCAGGCTCTTGATGTTGCAGCAACAGAATTTGTTGGCTACACAGATCTTACAGTAGAAACAGAAATTGTTGCTATGGCTGAAAACAATGAATTTGTTGATGCTGTATCCTTTGAAGAAGAAGCAGAAGATGCACAGACAGTTCTGGTAGTTATGAACAAAACTCCATTCTACTCTGAAGCTGGCGGTCAGGTTTCTGACAAAGGCGTAATTGAAACAACAAATGGCCTGCTGAAAGTTGTTGATGTAAAGAAAACAGGTAAAGGTCTGTATGTACACACATGTGAACTGGAAAAAGGCTTTGTAAAATCCGGTGATAAAGCAGTTGCAAAAGTAGACAAAGCTACAAGACGCGCAACAGAAGCTAACCACTCTGCAGCACATCTTATGCAGGCTGCACTGCGCAAAGTATTGGGCGACCATGTTCACCAGTCCGGTTCTTATGTAGACAGCGAAAGATGCCGTTTTGACTTCACACATTTCTCAGCTATGACAGCTGAAGAACTTGCACAGGTTGAACTGCTGGTAAACAATGCTATCGCAGACGCTATGGATGTTACAACACAGGAAATGTCTATGGACGATGCTAAAAAATCAGGTGCTATTGCTCTGTTTGGCGAAAAATACGGTGACGTTGTTCGTGTAGTAAAAATGGGTGACTTTGCAACAGAACTCTGTGGCGGTACACATGTTTCCAACACAGCAAAAGTTGGTCTGTTCAAAATCGTTTCTGAATCCAGTGTTGCTGCAGGTGTGAGAAGAATCGAAGCTGTAACAGGCATGGGTGTTCTGGCTCTGCTGGCAGAAAAACAGAACCTTATCAACGAAACAGCAAAAGGTCTGAAAATCAACAACCCTAACGACATTGCTGTTAAAGCTGCACAGGCAAGCGAAGAAATCAAAGCACTGCAGAAGGAAAATGAATCACTGCGTGGCGAAATCGCAAAAGGCAGAGTTGCTGACCTTATGAAAAATGCAGTTGAAGTAAACGGTATCAAAGTATATACAGGTTACTTTGCATCCACAACACCTGATGCACTGCGTCAGATGGCTGCTTCTATTGAAGAAGGTATTGCAGTTCTCTGTGGCGAACAGAACGGTAAAGTTACAATTGCTGCTTCCTGTTCCAAATCCGCAATTGCTGCTGGCGTAAAAGCCGGTGTTCTGGTAAAAGAAGTTGCTGCTGTAACAGGCGGTAATGGCGGCGGCAAACCAGACTTTGCTATGGCTGGTGCAAAAGATGTTTCCAAAGTGAACGAAGCCCTGGCTAAAGCACCTGAAATTGTTAAATCAATTCTCGGTTAATAATACAGAAAACACCGGTGATTCATTTGCCGGTGTTTTTATATAATTATCTATGGAGCTTATATGACAAAACAAAGATTGGAATGGATTAGCGGTGCCAAATTTATCGCTATTATGGCGGTGGTAATTGTGCATTGCAATGGTCTTATGTATACCAGCAATTATATTGCTATGGCCACAAGTTTTTCAGTTACATTATTTATATTGTTATCAGGTATAGGCACCTACCTTTCATATAGTAAAAGTTTAAATACCTCAATTGTAAAAGGTGTTTTAAAAACCTTGCCGTTGTTAAAATCATATATTCTGGCAACCTTCATATTATATTTAGCATATAAACGCGAATTTTTGTTATTGGATTTACTAAAACATATAGTCAAGTTTGATATAGAAGGTACATTCTACTTTGTTTTCTTTTTTCTGCAGTTAAAACTAATATCCCCAATTCTTTTGAAATGGTATGGATATTGTGATAGAAAACCCAACAGGGCAATGTTACATGGGTTATCATTAGCCGCCAGTCTTGTGCTATCATCTATTTTTATTAATCATACTTATACATTACCTTTATATGGTGGCGGTAAATTTCTTTTTGGTGGTACATATTTCTTTGTTTATTACCTTGGTATAGTTATAGGGTCGATTTGCAATATAAAACCAGAGAAAAAACAGCTGATATTGATCGGCATAGTATCAGCGGTTTTATGGTTTATATGGTCAGTAGGTATAGCTACATATAAGCTTCCTTTTGATATATGGTTAAGACCTGTTTTGGGATATGGAGATAATCCACCAAGTTTGAATTATATCGTGTTTGCTTTGCTGACATTAACCATATGTTATGCATTTATAGAATTACTGTCAGGTATTGATAATACTGTCGTTAAAAAACTATTGAGTGTTATTACATGCCTTGGCAATAATACATTGGAGATATTTCTTTATCATTTTGCAATTATGAAGCTTGCAACAGAATTTTTTCCTGTTTTTACTTTAAATGTATGGTTGGCAAGATTAGTTTTGTTTCCAGCAATGGTGTTATTAGCGCCAGCGGTGAAATATGTTTTTTTAAAGATAATAAAATGTAATGACAGATATTCTAAATCAAAAATAACTTTGACAATAGAATGATAATGTACTATACTGATAACAAATAGTAATTGGAGGTTATTTATGGATTGCCTTTTTTGTAGTATTATAAAGGGAGATATCCCATCAACTGTTGTTTATGAAACAGAAGACCTGGTTGCAATCAAAGATATTGCACCACAGGCACCTTTTCATGTAATTATTATTCCTAAACAGCATATTCCAAGTCCTGCACATTTTACAGCAGAAAACTGTGATATCGCAGGCAAAATGATTCTTGCAGCTGCCGAAATTGCCAAACAGGAAAATCTGGATAATGGCTATCGCATTGTAGCAAACTGCGGTGAAGATGGCGGCCAGACTGTTGGTCATGTACATTTCCATATGCTTGCACAGAGAAATCTGTCCTGGCCTCCAGGTTGATTTTATGAAAATCAAAAGACCACTATTTATAATAGCATTATCTATGTTGGTGGTAATTTATATGATTAACACAATGCCGGGCAGCATGTTTTATGCTTGCTCGGCATTATTTTTTGTATTTGTGGTTGTTCATAAATTCACTGCTGACAGATATACACAGCAAATTGTTTTATTCCGGCTTGCCGCAATTATAGCTGCAGGCTGGCTTGGTATATTCAAAAATAACCTTAACGAAAAAATACAGTGGCTTTCTTCAAAAGAGCAAATATCTGTAACAGGAACAGTTACAGATATCAGCAATATAGGCTATGCAAACAGATGTTATGTGAAACTTGATACAGTTGATGGTCAGAGAATTAATAATTTCAGTGTAGTAATGTACACTTCAGATTGGTTTGAAAAGGGAACAGTTCTTGAACTAGCTGGAAAGTATAATAGCTTTACGCCTAAAAGCGATTTTGTTTTTAATTATGCCCAGGGAGTATTCGGTTCATTTCAGCCTGATCATATTGATGTAAAAGATAATGAAACAAATTATATTTCATTTTTCAATATGCTATCTGTTGATTTAAAGGATAGAGCTAGAGATTTGTTTAATTATAAAACTGTTCCTGTGGCAATAGCAATGGGATTAGGCGATAAAAGTTTACTGGATGATAGTGTTGTAAATGATTTTGCCTTTACAGGTTTGTCCCATGCACTTGTTGTTTCCGGACTTCATGTAGGCTTTATTGTGGCTGTATTGAATCTTTTGATGTATAAAATACCTGTTTGTAAGAAACTAAAAAACATTGTTTTATTTATTTCTGTGTTCTTGTTTATGGGAGTCATAGGATTTACACCATCTATAGTCAGGGCTGGGTGCCTGCTTATGGCCGTCACATTTGGTAAAACATTTATAGTTGAAACAGATAACTATACTGTTCTTGCAATAATTATTCTGATTACATTATTTATAAATCCATACAGTGCCCACAGCGGCAGCCTGCTTTTGTCGTACAGTGCTTATCTGGGGGTTATTCATGCAGCAGAAATTGCCCGTAGAAAAGAGTTCAATAATCTGTTGTCTGTATTTATAATGTCTGCTTTTGCCACATTGTATACCACTCCGATATTGGCATTGCTAGGTATGGAAATGACATTGCTGTCACCATTTTTTAATATACTTATGTCTTATCTGATAATGGTTATATGCACACTTTCATTTTTCCTGCCGGTATTCAGTTTTATACCTTTAATTGGTATGCCGGTGGCATCTTTCATTGCACCACTTAACGATATACTTATAAAGATTCTGATGTGGTTTACAAATTTTGTACGGCAGTATTTTGAGTTTGCAATGATAAATCCGTCCACCTCATTAATGAAAATTATTATATTTACGGTAGTTGTTTCAACAGCTGTGGCATTTTTACAATTCAATGATTATAAAAAGAAAATTATTTTTGTTTTTACAGTTCCTATAATCACTCTTTTATGCTATAATTTTATGAATAGAGATATTATTACTGTAAAAGTTTTTGACGGCAGCAGCCAGCCGTCATATATAATCACTGCAGAAGACAGAAACTATCTTTTGGCTACTGAAAATATAAACCAAAACAGACTGGATGAAATATGTGAAGACCTGTTTATTGAAAAATTTGATGAAATATTGGTTTGCAGTTTTAAACAGCCTGATACAGAAATGTATTTGGAATATACAGAAAGTCTGAAATGGGCATCTGTTACCGGTGAATATTATATTGGTGACTATGTTGCAGATGTAAATGTCAAAAACAGACAGATGTGTTGTAAATTGGATGTACGGGGTACAATCTTTGCTTTCAACCACAACAAAGCAGATATGTCAGGTGAAATATTTGATTTTTATTTCTTCGGTTCTGACACCCCAAAATCAGTGGTAGCAGACAACTATTTCTATTTTTATCCTGTTATAAAGAAGAATGTTGACTTAGTCACAGAGAAACAGGCTAAAGAATTGTATGATATACTTACAGTAAAAATAAAAACACCATCAGGGCGTTATTCTATAGTAGAGGATGTGAAAAATTTTGGCAGCCGGATATAAAATAACCGATAAAGAGTTCAAAAGACTTTGGCTTGTTTTGTCCAAAGATTCTTTTGTGTGCAATGAAAATCTTACTATTATAGAGCAGATTTGCAGGAAAAATGGCATTGATGATGACAGCATGTCTTATTTTTCTATAAACAAACTGGACTGGGATGAAGTTTTTGATTTGGTTCTTACTCCAAGTTTTTTTGGTGAAAGGCTTATTGTTATCCGTGACGGCGATATCACTGCATTAAACGATACAGATTTTGAAAAGATGAATCAGCTTATTGAAGAAAGTGACGGAAACCGCCTTGCTATCGTTTTAAATTATGAAGATGATAAAAAACTAAAGGCCAAAAAGTATGAAAAACTTTTTGAAAAGGTACAGAAATACGGTCTTTTGCATTATGTTCAGGAAATCAATGAGCGTTATCTGGAAGAAATGATTGTTTCCCATGCAAAAAAGCAAGGGACTGACCTTCCTAAAGATGTTTCTCGCAAGATAGTAGAAAACATCGGTAAAGATGTAGGCTTACTGGTAAATGAAGTGGACAAATACTGTGCTGCCAGTGATTACACACAGATTACAATGGACATTGTTGACAAAATGGGAGTAAAAACTGTGGAAGCATCAGTTTTTGATATGATAGATTTAATCTGTCGCAAAAAGCCTGTGAAAGCTATTGAAAAACTGAACAATCTGTTCGAACTGCGCACAGATGAAATTGCAATTTTGGGTGCAATGACTTCCGGTTTTGTGGATATGCATCGCTGTAAACTTGCTCAGGGCCAGAGAAAAGACTACAACACAGTCCATAAGGATTTTGAAAGCAAAGCAAATTCATACCGATATAAAAAAGCTATGAACAATGCTTCAAACTTTTCACTTTCAGCACTTGAAGAAATATTGCAGTTGCTTATGAAAGCAGATATAAGTATGAAATCTTCTTCACGGGACAAAAAGCAGTTGCTTTATGTGTTGATTACACAGATTATCGGGAAAGGTGTCCGCTGATGAATAAAATAAAAGTCAGTCAGGTTGTGGTTGTAGAGGGAAAATATGATGCCATAAAACTGGACAGCATCGTAGAGGGGCTGATAATACCGGTACATGGTTTTACAGTTTATTCCGATGAAGAAAAGAAAAACCTTCTGAAACAGTTGGGCAAAAAAAACGGTATTATCCTTATAACAGATTCAGACTCTGCCGGTTTCAGAATCAGGAACTATGTTCAGAACATTTGCCGCGGCAGTGAAATTATAAATGTATATATCCCTCCTGTTCAGGGGAAAGAAAGCCGCAAGCAGTCACCTTCAAAAGAAGGGCTGCTGGGTGTAGAAGGAATAGATAAAGATGTGCTTGTAAAATGTCTGGAGCAAGCCGGGGTAAATGGCACATATTCTGAACAGGATACGCCAAAGATGACCTATGCAGATTTGTTTGAGCTTGGATTGTCCGGTACTGCAAATGCAACACGGAACAGGGAAAAGCTGGCAAAACATCTTAATATACCAACAAAACTATCAAAAAAAGCACTTTTGGAGGTTCTTAACAGAATGTGCACCAAAACTGAAATTGAAAATATTTTAAACGAAAAACCTGTGTTGTTCTGGGACTTTCACGGCACACTGACTAAACCGGATAATCAGTGGGTAGATATTGCACTGAAACTGTCAGATACGATGTATCCGGAAATGAAAATTTCACATGAAGCAATCAAAAGCAATTTGTATGGGAAATGTTTGCCCTGGTGGACATATCCTGACAGGGATACTCGTCATCTTATGGAAAATGATGGCTGGTGGAAAAGCTGCGAAGATGAATTTGTGAAAATGTATATTGCCAGTGGCTTTGAAAAGCATCAGGCGGAAAAAATGGCACCGCTTATCCGCCTGTATGTGGTGAATATAAACAATCACCGTCTTCACGATGATGCACTGGCAGTTCTTTCACAGCTGAAAGAAAGAGGATATAAAAATTATATACTTTCAAATAACTTTCCTGAATTGCCACAGATGGTAAAAGATATGGGCCTGGATAAATATTTTGATGGTTGTGTTGTATCCGCAAAAATAGGTTTTGCAAAACCAAGAAAAGAAATATTTGAATATGCCAGAAAGCTTGCAGGTAACCCTGAAAAGTGTATAATGATTGGCGACAACCCTGTTGATGATATCAAGGGTGCGAAAGAAAACGGTTTTGATACTATGCTTGTAAATAACAGGCATCCGGAATACAATGGTGATTATTGTGACTATATCTGTAAAACGCTTACAGATATGCTGAATATTCTGAAATAATATTTTTGGGAGGTAAGTGTATGAAGGAATATTGGAAAAATGCTGCCAAAGAATTGAAATCAGTACGCGCTATAACCGGTGCGGCACTTTTTGCAGCAATGAGCCCTATATTGGCGTTGTGTACAATACAGGTCAATCAGTTTTTGCAGATTGGCTTCACATCGCTTACCCATGCTATGACAGGATATTTCTTTGGTCCGTTGGTTGCCTGTATGTCAGGTGGCATTGCAGACATTATCAAGTATATGCTGAAGCCAAACGGTCCATTTTTTCCTGGTTTCACCATTAACGAAATGTTGGTAGGTTTTATTTATGGAATGTTTTTCTATAAAAGAAAGATCACATTACCTAAATGTATTACTGCCAGATTTATTGTTACAGTGGGGATAAATCTTACACTTACACCGCTGTGGCTGTCTTTTCTGTATGGCAATGCATTTAAGTTTATGGTACCAACAAGAATTATCAAAAATATTATTATGATACCTGTTGATATTTTTCTTTTGCATACATTATTGAAATTCTGTGAAAAGAACAGAAACAGATTTTTTAAATAAAATTAACCGCCTTGATATTTACAAGGCGGTTTTGTTATAAAATAATCCTCTGTATTATTAATACAGAGGACTTTTTTATATTTTTTTAGTAGTATTTTTATAAATTGAAGGTGTAAACAACAGCAACATCGGCCAGATTTCCAATCTGCCAATCAACATATTAAGTGACAGAATAATTTTGGAAACAGGGGAGAACATACTGTAATTGCCTGCAGGACCAATCATATCCAGACCAGGACCGATGTTGTTCAGACAGGCCATAACTGATGTAACAGTTACTTCGGTATTGAACCCATCTATAATGGTAAGTAAAAACATTGAACCAATGGCAATAAACCAATATACGCAAAAATATGTAAGGGTATTTTTTATTACAACTTCGCTGACAGGTTTGCCGTCCATTGTAATTGTTTTAACTTTTCTTGGGCTGATTACAGCTATAATTTCTCTTTTTATAGCTTTCCACATAATAATCACACGGCTTACTTTTACACCGCCACCGGTAGAACCGGCAGAAGCACCGCATATCATCAGCGCCACAAGAATAAACCTGGACAGCTGTGGCCATATATCAAAGTTTGCGGTAGCAAAACCTGTGGTTGTTATAATACTGGAAACTGAGAAATAACTGTCCAGCAAAGCTACGCCGGAGTTATCATACATACCTTTGACATTAAAGAATATTATCAGTGTGGACAATGCAACAACACTAAGATAAACTTTCAGTTCTTCATTTGCAAAGGCATCTTTGACTTTTCTCATAAGAATAAGATAGTACAGTGAAAAGTTAACGCCAAACAGCATCATAAACACAGCAACGATTGTCTGGGACAGATAGTTGTATCCGTCTATACTGTCAGCCTTTATGCCGAAACCACCGGTACCTGCAGTGGCAAAACTTGTTACAATACTGTCATAAAGTGGCATACCTGAAATTACCAGCAATACCATTTCCGCCACTGTGATAACCATATAAATCATATACAGCAATCTTGCTGTTTCACGCAGTGTAGGTGTCATTTTGCCTACAGATGGGCCAGGGCTTTCTGCTCTCATCAGGGCCAGTCCTTCGCCGCTGCCTTTTGTGTTACTCATTGGTACAATAGCCATCAGGAACACCAGAACACCCATGCCGCCCAGCCAGTGTGTAAAGCTGCGCCAATACAGCATACTTTTTGACAGCAGTTCCACGTTTGTCAGTATACTTGAACCTGTTGTGGTAAACCCTGATACGGTTTCAAAAAATGCATCTACCAAGCTTGGGATATATCCGCTGAAGACAAATGGCAGACAGCCAAAGAAAGACAGTATAATCCAGCCAAGGGCAACTGACACATAGGCTTCTTTTGCGTAAATGCCACGGTTGTTCTGTTTTACTTTTGAAAGAATATAACCTATAAACAGACACAAAAGAATTGAAATTACTAAAGCAGGAATGCTTGAAAATTCTTTATATATAAGGGCTACAATAATGGCAGGCAACATAAAAGCACCTTCCAGCATAAGAATATTGCCCATATATTTTGAAATAACTCGAAAATTCATATTAATCCTCCGTATGACAAATTAATATAAACTTCCTGGTGCAAATATATCTGTCAGGTTACTGATAGCCTGGTCAGAAGTGGTTACAACAACAATAGAATCACCTGGCAGCATACAGTCATCGCCTTTTGGAATAATAACCTGATTGCCACGGACGATATTTGCTACAAGGATATGTGGTTTAAGGTGCAGCTGTTTAAGTGAAACACCCTGGAAATTGCCTTCTTTTGGAACTGTAAAGCCGATAGCTTCAGCCTTACCATTGAAGAGTCTGTACAGTGTTTCAATAGTACCGGCAGTATCGCTTTCGGTTACAGTGCCTTTTTCATATATAGCTCTGACATATCTCATTATTTCGTTTGCAACCAGCAGTTTTGGACTTACAGTTGTGTCAATACCTGCTGATTTCAGCACACCAAGATATTCTGTGCGGTTGATTTTTGTCACAGTTTTCGGTACGCCTACAGAAGTAGCAAACATAGAGATAATCATGTTTTCTTCGTCCATACCTGTAAGTGTAATTACAGCGTCCATATCACGCAGACCTTCAGCCAACAGCAGGTCCTGCTGTGTACCGTTGCCACGGATAACGTTTGCCTTTGGCAGTCGTGCACTCAGGTCTTTACATTTGTATTTATCAATGTCAACAATTGTTACATCAACACCTGTTTTCAGCAGTCTTTCAGCCAGATATTCACCAATGCTGCTGCCACCGACAATCATTACATTTTTTACAGGTCTGCTTACCATTTTCAATGTATGTAACAGGTTAACAAGCTTCGCACCTTCGGCGGCTATTGTGATAATATCGTTTTCTTCCAACACAAAGCTGCCGCTTGGAATAAATACCTGTCCGCCTCTGTCTACGGCACAGATAAGTGCATTTACTTTAGCAAGTTCTTTGGCTTCATGCAGTTTTTTGCCTATAAGCGGATTGTCTTTTGTCAGTTTGAATTCAACCAGTTCAACACGACCGGAAGCAAATGTATCGCGTTTTGTAAAATTAGGGAACTGTAAAATTCTGAAAATTTCCCTGGCAGTTTCTTTTTCGGGGTTCAGTGCCATATCCAGACCCAGTTTTTTACCCAGAAATTCTATCTGTCCATCATATTCAGGGTTACGCACACGGGCAACTGTATGGTTTGCCCCCAGCATATTTGCCACAACACAGCACAGCAGGTTAATTTCATCGCTGGATGTAGCAGCAATCATCAGGTCACATTCCTGCACATTTGCCTCTCTCTGTATATCTACCGTGGCACCATTACCGTGAACAATAGCAACGTCAAAAGATTCCTGAAGTTCTTCCAATACGGATTCGCGGTTATCTATTACAACCACATTGTGGTCTTCTTCTACTAAAAGTTGGGTAAGTAATTGGCCTACCTTACCGCCGCCTACAACTACAACATTCATAATAATGTCTCCTTGAAATTGATATATTATAAGAATATTAAAAATATTTTAACACAATAGTATTTAAAAGGCAAATGTATAGTCTTGATTGGGTCTTATTTTTGCTTAATTTTTACATAATTTTTACAACTTTTTAACGGATTTATATTATTATTATTGTTTTAAACAGATAATTATGGTAATATATATAAAAATCTGAAATGGAATTGTTAATATGAAATACGATTATTTGATAGTAGGTGCTGGTCTTTATGGTGCAGTTTTTGCACATCAGGCAACAAAGCGGGGCAAGAAATGCCTTGTTATAGATAAAAGAAATCATATAGCCGGCAATATTTATACGTACGAATGTGAAGGTATCAACGTGCATCAGTACGGTGCCCATATCTTCCATACTAATAACAAGCAGGTGTGGGAATATGTAAACCAGTTTGCACAGTTCAACAGATATACAAACAGCCCTGTGGCCAACTACAAAGGCGAAATTTACAATATGCCGTTCAACATGAACACATTCAACAAGATGTGGGGTGTAATCACACCACAGGAAGCTAAAGCTAAAATTGAACAGCAGAGAGCTGAAGCAGGCATCACAGAACCAAAAAACCTGGAAGAACAGGCTATCAGTCTTGTAGGCACAGATATTTATGAAAAACTGGTAAAAGGTTATACAGGCAAACAGTGGGGCAGACCATGTACAGAACTGCCTGCATTTATCATCAAACGCCTGCCGGTGCGTTTTACATACGACAACAACTATTTCAATGCACTGTATCAAGGTATACCAAATGGCGGATATACACAGATGGTTGCAAATATGCTGGGTGATGTGGAAGTAAAACTTGGCGTTGACTATCTGAAAAACAAAGCAGAACTTGACAAGCTGGCAAAAAAAGTTATCTACACAGGTCCTGTTGATGCTTATTTTGACTATAAACTTGGCGCATTACAGTATCGCAGTGTACGTTTTGAAACAGAAATTCTGGATACAGACAACTACCAGGGCAATGCTGTTGTAAACTATACAGACAGCGAAACACCATATACCAGAATTATTGAGCATAAACATTTCGAATTCGGTACACAGGAAAAAACAGTTATCAGCCGCGAATACTCTGCAGAATGGAAGCCTGGTGATGAACCATATTATCCTGTAAATGACGATAAAAACAGTGCTTTGTATACACAGTATAAGGCACTGGCAGACAAGGAAGAAAATGTTATTTTCGGCGGACGCCTTGGTGAATACAAATATTATGATATGGACAAGGTTATCGAAGTAGCTCTTGCAGTTGCAGAAAAAGAACTGAATTTCTGATAATACAATAAATACCGGCATTTAATATGCTGGTATTTTTTATTTGATAAAAATGTGTTATAATGTCATATGCTAACAGTTTAATATTTTTAGGAAAGATCTGGAAAAATGAAAAACAGAATATATACCATAAATGACTGGTGGGGTGGTCCACTTTGTGGAGTATGCGAATTTATAGGTGAAAAATATATTTATCAACGCCGATTCGATGAAGAATTGGATATGTATACCAATGATTATTTTCTCACACCAATATATGATGAACAATTTGAAACTATAATAAATGACTGGCACAACTGGCTGGAGTTATATAATTCCGGTCGAGAAAATGAATACATACGATCAGAATATAATAACATTAATGAAATTGCAAAAAATCAGTCGCTTTATCAATTCTGTGTAAAAACAGGAAAATTTATTCTTAATGACCACTTTAATTCCACTTTGGAAAACAGCTGGGTGGAATGGACTGATTCAGATTATACTTTCCCGGAAACTTTCACAGGTATAATCGCAGAGTTATACAACTGTTATTATGAAGACTTTACATGGATGTTTATTTCAGACAATAAGATGTATTTTATTGATCAACTGAAAAAGGAAATAACTCCAGGACATGACTTGTATGGTATTGATTTTCTTCCAGAGCTGAAAAATGATATGAATGATGATGTAATATATTCATGCCGTGAAAACGAGATAGAAATATTTTACCTTATACATCTTACATTTTCCAATTATAATGATATAAACTTTCCACAGTATAAAAGGATAGGTGACTTGAAAGCATTAAAAGAATATCTTGAATCCACAATAGAAAGGGAATATCTGGAATAATATTTTTTTACACATTTTTCGCTCTTGACAATAATTATTAAATAAAGTATTATAATTATTCAGAGATATTTTGTCTTAATTACAGAAAGGCGGTGGATTATGGGACAGACAATTACAGTTAATCGTGCAGCAAGACATGAATATTTTGTTCTGGAAACATACGAAGCCGGTATTGAACTTTACGGAACAGAAATCAAATCTATCCGAAATGGTTCAGTAAACCTGAAAGAATCCTGGGCTGACATCCAGAATGGTGAAGTATTCATCAATGGTATGCACATCAGTCCTTATGAAAAAGGCAATATCTTCAATAAAGATCCTTTCAGAGTGCGCAAGCTTCTTCTGCATAAAAAAGAAATAAACAAGTTGGCGGGCAAAATCAAACAGGAAGGCCTGACTTTGATTCCGCTTTCCCTTTATTTTAAAAAGCAGTATGTAAAAGTTGAACTTGGATTGTGTAAAGGTAAAAAACTTTACGATAAACGTGAGACTATGGCTAAACGTGATGCCAAGCGAGATATTGACCGTGCTATGAAAGAAAGAACAAGATAATAGTTCTTACTCGTTACGATTGATTCAAAACATTGTTACACACCAATACACGGGGGCGTATTGGATTTCGACGGGGAATTTGCAGCGAGAGCAGCGGGTAGTGGTGAGGCACCACTTAAAAAGCTTCACAAAAATAAACGCTAATCGTAACACATTAGTAGCTGCTTAATTAAGTAGCCGTCATGCCCGGTTTTCTATCGGCTGGGGTCATGGCGTCATGCAGATAGAGCACGTGAACAGGGCAAAGCTTTGAGTCCTGTCATGATTTTATGAAGCTACTGATGATGTGGCCTGTTTGTCGGCTTGCATCAAAGGGAATGTTATAGATAAACTACGCTCGTAGATACTGTCGTGAATTATTTTTCGGACACGGGTTCAACTCCCGTCGCCTCCACCAATAAGAAAACCCTGTATACAGAAAATACACTGTATACAGGGCTTATTTTTGTTTTGTAGTATTTTTTGCATTATTGGCACATAATATAATTTGTAGAATATGAATAGATTGTAAATTATAATTTGCAAAACTTGACATTAATTCATATTGGATTTATAATTTTTATAATATAACGCTTGAAAAATGCAACTTGTGGTTGCACAAACTTCAAAGTAGAGTTGATTGAATATACACTGTGTATATTGTATCATATAAATGTAAGGTATAACCTTGCAAATAAATCCTAAGGAGATAATTATGACTATAGGTGAAAAAATTACTCATCTGCGCAGTGCCGCAAATATGTCACAGGAAACACTGGCTGATAAACTGTCAGTTTCCAGACAGTCAGTTTCCAAATGGGAAATGGACCAGTCACTGCCACAGATAGACAAAGTTTTACAGCTGTGTGAAATGTTCAATATTTCCACAGATGAACTTCTGTATGATAAAATCACAATCAACCGTCAGAAAGACGGCGAAAAAAGAAAAAATAAATATTTTGGAACAGACGGCTTCCGTGGCGAAGCAAATATGAACCTGACATCTATGCAGGCATACAAGGTAGGCCGTTTCCTTGGTTGGTACTTCTCATCGCCGCTTTCAGGTTGTAAAACAGCAGGTTACAGACCAAAGATTGTTATCGGTAAAGATACACGCCGTTCAAGCTATATGCTGGAATATTCCATCGTTGCAGGTATCACTGCATCAGGTGCGGATGCATATATGCTGCATGTTACAACCACGCCATCAGTTTCATTTGTAACACGTCAGGATGAATTTGACTGTGGTATTATGATTACTGCATCTCATAACCCATTCTACGACAATGGTATCAAAGTAATCAATAAATACGGCGAAAAACTGGATGATGAAACAACTCTGCTTATCGAAGCATACCTTGACGGTGCTCTTGATGAACTGGGCGTAGCAGGTGATGACCTTCCTCTGGCACACAGAGAAAACATCGGTCAGATTGTTGACTATGTTTCAGGCCGAAACAGATATGTTGGCTATCTTATTTCCATTGCTTCCCATTCTTACAAAGACCTGCGCATCGGCCTTGACTGCGCAAATGGTGCTTCATGGATGATTGCAAAGGCTGTGTTTGATGCGTTGGGTGCACACACATATGTTACAGGCAACCAGCCAAATGGTCTTAACATTAACCTTGGCGTAGGTTCTACACATATTGAAAACCTGCAGAAACTGGTTAAAGAACAGCATCTGGATGTTGGCTTCTCCTTTGACGGTGATGCTGACAGATGTATCGCAGTTGATGAACACGGCAAAGTTGTTGACGGTGATGCAATGATGTACATTCTTGCACAGCGTCTTAAATCCCGCGGTGTTCTTAACGGCAACACAGTTGTTGCAACAGTTATGTCCAACTCTGGTTTTGTTGCTTCACTTAAACGTGCAGGCATAGACTGTGTGCAGACAAAAGTAGGCGACAGATTTGTTTATGAATGTATGCAGAAAGAAAACTTCTCCCTGGGCGGTGAACAGTCAGGTCACATCATTCTGAAAAAATATGCTACAACAGGTGACGGTCTGCTGACAGCACTTATGCTGGCGGAAGAAATGAGAGACAAAAAATCCACATTGGCACAGCTGGCAGAACCTGTAACACTTTTCCCACAGTATCTTATCAACCTGAGAGTAAAAGATAAAAACGCTGTAATGGAAGACCGGGAAGTTCTGGCAGAAGTTGCAAGGGTTGAAGAAATCATCAACGGCAACGGCCGTGTTCTTCTTCGTCAGTCCGGCACAGAACCTGTTATCCGTGTAATGGTTGAAGCAGAAACAGATGAATTGTGCAAAGCACATGCTCACCGAATCTATGACTTTATCAAAGAAAGAGGCCATGGAAATGACTAAACTTGTTAAAACAGCCGACCTTTACGAATGTAATGTTCCTTATCTGAAAGATTTATTCAGCGATAGTGTTTATCCTTGGGATATGCTTGGAAAAATCAAAGGTCTGTGTGCAAAATTGCTTGAAGAGGGAATAGAAGGCTTTACCGAAATCGAAACAGGTATTCTTGTAGGCAGAGATGTAAAAATTGCTCCTACTGCTACTATTATTCCACCTGCAATTATCGGACACGGCACTGAAATACGCCCTGGTGCATATCTGCGCGGTAATGTAATCACCGGTGAAAACTGTGTACTGGGCAATTCATCAGAATTTAAAAACTGTATCCTGCTGGACAAAGTACAGGCACCACATTACAACTATGTTGGTGATTCTGTACTGGGTAATAAAGCACATATGGGTGCAGGCTCTATCTGTTCAAACCTGAAATCTGACGGCAAAGCTGTTGTAATTCACGGCGATGATGACATAGAAACAGGCATCAGAAAAATTGGTGGTATCCTGGCAGATGGTGCAGACATCGGCTGTCAGTGTGTTATTAACCCAGGCACAGTAATCGGCAAACGTACATCAGTTTATCCTCTTACAGCACTGCGTGGTGTAATCCCAGCAGACTGCATTGTAAAATCAATGGATAAAATTGTTATCAGAAAAGCTTAATTGATTGGAGATATATTATGAAATTTATCAAAGTTAAAACTTACGAAGAACTCAGCCATAAAGCTGCACTCCTTATTGCAGCACAGATGACAGTTAAACCAAATTCTGTTCTTGGCTTGGCAACAGGCTCAACACCAGTTGGCACATATAAAGAACTTATCAAAATGAATCAGGCAGGTGACATTGATTTTTCAACTGTTACATCTGTAAACCTGGACGAATATGTTGGTCTTGATGGCACAAACGACCAGAGTTACCGTTATTTTATGAACGATAACCTGTTTGACCATGTAAATATCAGAAAAGATCACACATTTGTTCCAAATGGCTGTGCAGAAGACCTGAAAGCAGAAGGCGAAGCATATGATGCTATGATTAAGGAACTGGGCGGTATTGACCTGCAGCTGCTGGGGATAGGTCTTGATGGTCATATCGGTTTCAACGAACCTGATGAATTCTTTACAGGTGCAACACACGAAGTTGTTCTGGACGAATCCACAATTGAAGCAAATGCACGTTTCTTTGAAAAGAAAGAAGATGTGCCTACAACTGCAATCACAATGGGTATGATGTCTATTATGCAGGCTAAAAAAGTTCTGTTGGTTGCAAACGGTGCTAAAAAGAAAGAAATCGTAGAAAAATCTTTCTTTGGCCCAATCACACCAAAAGTGCCAGCTTCAATTCTTCAGCTGCATCCAGATGTAACTGTTATTTACGCAGAAGAATAATTAAATTAAAAAACGGTCAGAAATGACCGTTTTTCTTGTTTTAAGCTTATTTAAATAGTATAATGTAACAAAAGATATGAATTAATGAGGATTTAAGTATGAAAAAAATGAGCTTTTTGGTTGCCAGTGCCATAGCGTCAGCTATTGTTTGTGGTTTTTGGTCTTTTGTTGCAGGTGCTACAGGTCTCAGCATCTGGGCAGGCTTTGCTGGCTGCACCACATATTTTGCTACCGGAAAACGCGGTATTGATGCTATAATAAAATCTGTTTCAAACAACTTCGCAGGTGTTGCCTGCGGTATGTCTATTATGATTTTAGGTAATATTTTTCCTACACTTGGCTATTATGGCATTTGGAGTGGTTTGCTTACACTGGTAATGTGTATGTTGCCTAAATATGAAAAGTTCAACTGTTCTACAGGTATTTTTATCGGTTGTTTCACATCTTTTGCATCAGGTGGCAACTGGCAGATGCTGTGTCCTTGTTTAATTATTGGCTCATTTTTAGGTTTGGGATGCGATTATCTTGGTGAATGGATATATAAAACTGCTACAAAATAATCAGAAATTAAGGAGTTAATTATGACAAACAGAGAACTTATAAATGAAGCCAAAAAGGCGAGAGAAAAGGCGTATGTTCCTTATTCAAATTTTATGGTTGGTGCTGCTTTGGTTACAAAAGACGGAAAAATTTATCACGGATGCAATATAGAAAATGCAGCATATACTCCTACCAACTGCGCTGAAAGAACAGCGTTTTTCCGCGCAGTATATGAAGGGGAAAGAGATTTTTCCAAAATAGCAGTTGTAGGTGCACCAAAAGGTATGGAGGCGGATTTGCTGACAGCACCTTGTGGTGTGTGCCGCCAGGTTATGATGGAATTCTGTGACCCGGAAACATTTATGATTATTATGCCTGATGGAAAAGGCGGTATAATTGAAATGCTGTTGAAAGACCTTGTACCTTTTGGTTTTGGTCCGGACAATCTTAAATAATTTTTACAAGCAAAAAGCTCACCATCAGGTGAGCTTTTAATATGCAGGTTAATTTTTGTAATAATCCAGCATTTCTTCCAGCATAGCTTTGAATTTTTCTCTGTCTGCAGTCTCCAGAACTTCCACATTAGGTTCTTTTTTGTATTTGCCTCTGCGGTCAAGGATGGTCCAGCCGGCATTAGGTCCTTTGGTTTCAACAGTTACATAGTATTTTTTTGTTGTACCTATTGATTCATCCAATGCCCAGGCTACTGTAATTGCGTCATAAATAGTCTGCAATTTGTCATCATCAGTGGAATTTGTGCGTTTGTTGATAAAGAAATTGAAAATATGGTCAAAAAGGTCTTTGATTTTTGTGTCTCTGCCAACAAAGGCTTTAAGTTCATCAATAGTGAGATATGCCTGTTCAGTGCTGTCCAGTCCACACATTACGATAGGTACACCGCTGTGAAATACATAATTGAAAGCATCAGGGTCAACCCATACATTAAACTCTGCTTTTGGTGTAATGTTGCCTTCGTACGCAGAGCCGCCCATACAGATAATTCGTTTGATTAGAGGTTTTATTTCAGGGTAACGCATAAATGTAATGGCGATATTTGTAAGAGGTCCCAATGTAATAAGTTCCAGTTCACCATTTGCTTTTATAGCTTCATCTTTGATAATATCCCATGCATAACCGTCAAATTT
>JAFSCU010000009.1 GCA_017436575.1 Oscillospiraceae bacterium | reverse complement strand
TATGTTGCCGACCGCGCGCAAATGCGAGCCGCGCCCGAAGCGAGCAATGGCATAAAAAAGCAGATATTTTCACTAAACTATATAAATAATCAGCCGCTTGCGGCGTTCCTTATATGTAATAAATCGTTTTATGATTTATTACATGGGATGTCGGGGGCGCCATCCCCTACGTGTTCAGCGCACGTTAAGTGCGCTAAACAATTTTTTACCCTTATCACCAAATGTTAATTATTGCTTTATTTCATTTTTCATTATAAAATATATTTAATATACAATTAAACCATTTATTTTACAGGAAATAATATGACAGACAAAATATCAAAATTACAGCAGATTATTGACAACAGCCACAGGGTTGTTTTCTTTGGTGGCGCAGGGGTAAGCACCGAATCCGGTATACCGGATTTCCGTTCACAGGACGGTCTGTACAGTCAGAAATACAAATTTCCACCGGAAATTATTTTAAGTCACGACTTTTTTATGGACTATCCGGAGGAGTTTTTTAAGTTTTATCGTGATAAAATGCTGGCACTTGATGCACAGCCCAATACTGCGCACAAATGGTTGGCAAAGCTGGAAGAAAAAGGCAGACTAACTGCTGTGGTAACACAGAATATTGATGGTCTGCATCAGCGGGCAGGCAGTCGCCGCGTATACGAGCTTCACGGCACAGTCCATTCCAACAGATGTATGCGTTGTGGCAGTTTTTATTCAGCACAGGATATTCTTGATTCCACAGGTATAGCAAAATGCCATTGTGGCGGAACTATAAAGCCAAAGGTTGTCCTGTACGATGAAGACCTGAATATGGATATTTATAACCGATCTATCAATGCTATAGCAAATGCAGATACTATGATAGTGGCAGGCACATCTCTCACTGTTTATCCGGCTGCGGGTCTGGTGCGTTATTTCCAGGGGGATAATCTTGTTCTTATAAACCGTGATGCAACTCCACTGGACAACACTGCAGACCTGGTTATTCACGGCAGTGTAGGCCAGATTCTGGGGCAGATAGAAATCAGATAAAACTTAAATTTTTCTTAATGTTTACCAAACTATCACATTTTTACCTCTTTTATGATATAATTTAATTAAAGAGGTGTTAAAGTATGAAAAAGTTATTTAAAAGACTGTTGGCTGTGCTGTTGGTGGCAGTTGTTGTCTTTGGTATTGTTGCAATGCCGTATATAAAAGAAGGTTATGCAATGTATAAACAGGCAGTAACTGATATACCAATAGAACAGAAAGTAGATCAGATTCGCAGTCAGGACGCTTATACACCTTTTGAGGATATATCACCGGTGTTTATTGATACATTGCTGCAGTCAGAAGACAGGCGCTTTTATCAGCATTTTGCCATCGATCCTATTTCACTTGTCCGTGCTGTAGGTGCAAATATTTTCCACGGCAGGCTTGTTCAGGGGGGCAGTACCATTACACAGCAGCTGGCTAAAAATATGTATTTCTCATTTGACAAACAGCTGGAAAGAAAAGTTGCTGAATTGTTCGTGGCTTTTAAACTGGAAAGTATGTATACAAAGGATGAAATATTGGCGATATACTGTTCACTGGCTTACTTTGGTCAGAACTGTTATGGGGTAAAAGAGGCTGCAGGGTATTATTATTCCACAGAACCTTTGTTGCTTGATAAACAACAGTCTGCAGAACTGGTGCGGGCATTGAAAGCACCCAGCGTGTATAATCCGTCCACGATGTAAAAATATATAAACCGCCTGTTTTACAGGCGGTTTTCTTCTTTTTTATTATGTTTTTTGCGATAATGAACTATTATAACAGTTCCTACAATAAATACAGGCAACAAACCAATAACATTATATAATGCCATTTTCATTGTGAAACCGTCATATCCGCCTTTTGCATGACTATCAAGCATAGACCGGTTGAAATCGAATACACCGTCCTCATACAATATTATACTACAATGCTGTCCCACATAAGAGTGTTTTGTTCTGGTGGCAAATTCAACTATAATTCTGTTTACACCGCTATACAGTTTTTCCAGTCTTGGCGATGTATTAAGGTCTATATCCAGTTGTCTGAATGGAAATCTTCCATAAAAACTGTGAACAGAATAAATGATTTTGTCTATGGGATTGAAATCAAAAGAAAAACCAGTATAGGCTTTATCATCTTCAAAATAAACATCTGCCCTGTAAAAATCCTGGGAAGAGTATTCTTCATCTATACTGATGGTAGCTGTATAGCCTGTTTTATTATCTTTATATATCAGCAGATTGCCGTTTTCTATCAATTCTTCTGCAGTGAAATTTGCCTGCAAAGAGCCGCCTGCATACTGGTTGAAATATACATTTTCTACCTGTTTCTGCTGCGCAAAAGCCTGTATGCACAGACCGCAGAATATTACAGTTGCAATAAACAACATAAACAGTTTTTTCATAAATCGAATACCTCCCTCTCAACATTTATTGATTTAAATATATCATAAGTATTGGATAATATCAATAAAAGTGACAGTATTGAAAGTTTTACTGTTATTAATTATAATTATTGCCTTTATTCTTTATTTATGTTAAAATAATATGGTTATGTTTATTGATATTTAACTTACACATTTATTTGGAGGCTTTTGTGAAAGACTTTATAAATCAGATAGAAAAAAGACGCACTTTTGCTATCATCTCTCACCCTGACGCCGGTAAAACCACACTTACAGAAAAACTGCTTCTCTACGGTGGTGCTATCCAGCAGGCAGGTATTGTTAAGGGTAAAAAAGGTGCAAGAGCAGCAACTTCAGACTGGATGGAAATTGAAAAACAGCGTGGTATCTCTGTTACATCTTCCGTTATGCAGTTTAACTATGACGGCTATTGTGTAAACATTCTGGATACTCCTGGCCACCAGGACTTCTCTGAAGACACATACCGCACACTGATGGCTGCTGACAGCGCAGTTATGGTTATCGACGCCGCAAAAGGTGTTGAAGCACAGACTAAAAAGCTGTTTAAAGTATGTACAATGAGAAATATTCCTATTTTCACTTTCATCAACAAAATGGACCGTGATTCACAGGATCCGTTTGATCTGCTGGAAGAAATTGAAAATGTGCTGGGTATCCAGACCTATCCTATGAACTGGCCTATTGGCAGCGGTAAAGATTTCAAAGGTGTTTATGACAGACAGCGCCAGGAAATCCTTGCTTTCCAGCACGATGGTAAAATAGGTGTAAATCAGGCACAGGTTATCACAGCAAAGCTGGGCGATGCACAGCTGGACGACCTTATTACACCGGAACTTCATTCCATACTTTCAGATGACGTTGAACTGCTGGACGGCGCAGCCTATGACTTTGACCAGGATATGATAAACACAGGTAAACTGACTCCGGTTTTCTTCGGTTCAGCTCTTACAAACTTTGGTGTTGAACCATTTATCAAAGAATTCCTGTCTCTGACAACATCACCTCTGGCACGCCATTCCTCTATAGGTATGATTGAACCAAAAGAGAATGAAGATTTCTCTGCTTTTGTTTTCAAAATTCAGGCCAATATGAATAAAGCTCACCGCGACAGAATTGCGTTTATGCGTATCGTAAGCGGCAAGTTTGAACGTGGTATGGATGTGTTCCATGTACAGGGCGGTAAAAAAGTTCGTCTTTCACAGTCCACACAGCTGATGGCAAGTGAAAGGGAAACTGTTGACGAAGCCTTTGCAGGTGATATTATCGGTATCTTTGACCCGGGCATTTTCTCCATTGGCGATACCATTACAACAGCCAAAAATCCATTTACCTTTGACCCTATTCCAACCTTTGCACCTGAACACTTTGCGCGAGTATCACAGGTTGATACAATGAAGCGTAAACAGTTTGTAAAAGGTATGGAACAGATTGCACAGGAAGGTGCTATCCAGATTTTCAAAGAACCGGGCGGCGGTTTTGAAGAAGTTATTGTTGGCGTTGTTGGTGTTCTGCAGCTGGAAGTTCTGGAACACAGACTTAAAACAGAGTACAATGTTGATATCAGAATGCAGTCTCTTCCATACCAGTTTATCCGCTGGATTGAAAATGAAGATGTAAATCTGCGTTCACTGAATATTACCAGCGATACAAAGGCACTGGAAGACTTTAAAGAAAGAAAACTGCTTCTGTTCACAAGCCAGTGGAACATCAACTGGGCGACAGAAAAAAATCCTGACCTGATTCTTGTTGACGTAGCACAGAATTAGTGTTAAAATAATAATGTTAAGTTAATAAATTATAGGGCAGACAACCTTGCACATGCTAAAATGTTGCACAGGTAAAGTCTGCTCTTTTTATTGTCTCCCTTGTTAAAGGGAGGGGGACCGCTTGCGGTGGAGGAATTTTATTTGCCCGCAATACAACTTGTATAAATTTATACAGAAAGGAAACCAAAAATGATTTTGCAGAAAGAAAAAAACTGGTGGAAAGATGCCGCAGTGTATCAGATTTACCCTAAAAGCTTTTACGATTCAAACAATGACGGCTATGGCGATATAGAAGGCATCCGTCAGAAACTGCCATACATCAAAAGTCTGGGAGTGGATGTAGTATGGGTTTGTCCGTTTTTCAAAAGCCCACAGGCCGACAACGGCTATGATGTTGCCGACTATTTTGAAATAGACCCTATTTTCGGCGGCAATATGGAAGATTTGAGAAACCTTATTGATGACACTCATAAACTGGGTATGAAATTTGTTCTTGACCTTGTGGCAAACCACACATCAGACGAGCACGAATGGTTCCAGAAAGCTCTTGCAGGCGATGAAAAGTATATGAACTATTACTATTTCCGCGACCCTGTAAACGGCAAAGCACCATCAAACTGGGCCAGTGTATTCGGTGGCGGTGCCTGGGAATATGTGCCACATCTTAATAAATATTACCTGCATATCTTCCACAAAAAACAGCCTGACCTGAACTGGGAAAACAAAGAGGTTGTGGATGAAGTTATAAATATTATGAAACACTGGGCAGAATACGGTGTAGACGGCTTCCGCCTGGATGCAATCAATTACTTGTACAAAGAACCTGATTTTCCTTCTGTTGAGCCAGTGCCGGGTTCAGAATTCGGCTTTGGTACAGAACACTATGCGAATAAACCAAAGGTAAACGAACATTTCAACAGACTGAACAGGGAAGTGTTTGGCCCATACAATATGATGACAGTTGCAGAAGTTGCATATATCAACGGCGAACAAGCCAGAAAATACTGCGGTCTTGAAAAACCGGAAGTTGATATGCTTTACCTTTTCGAACTGCTGAACTTTGACCAGGACGGCTATGACAAATTTGCACCACTGCCATTTGATGTAAAAGCATTCAAGGAAGCTGTTTTCGGTTGGCAGGAAGAAATGAAAGATTTCGGTCATCTGGCACTGTTCTTCTCCAACCACGACCAGGCCAGAAGCGTTTCACGTTTTGGTAACGACAGCGATGAATACCGTGAACTGTCAGCAAAAATGCATGGCAATGCAATGTATATGCTGAAAGGTACACCATACATCTATCAGGGCGAAGAACTGGGTATGACCAGCCTTGACTATACAGATGTAAACGATTTCCACGATGTAGAAGTGCCATTTATGTGGCAGGAAAAGGTTGTAGAAGGCGGTGAAAGCCGGGAAAAATGGATTCATCTGTTCAACACACGTTCCCGTGACGGCGGCCGCAGCCCAATGCAGTGGGATTCCACAGAAAACGGCGGCTTCTCAAAAGTTACACCTTGGCAGAAAACAAATGGTAACTACACAAAAATCAACGTGGAACTGCAGGAAAAGGATGAAAAATCTCCACTGAATTTCTACCGCCAGCTGCTTAAAGTGCGCAAAACTCTCAAGAGTGTTATCAATGGTACAGTAACACCGTTTGACAATGACAGCGATGCCACTTTCTGCTACAGACGCGACTTTGAAGATGAAACAGTTGTTTCAATCAACAACTTCAAAGACTATGCTGTACAGGTAAAACTGCCACAGGGCAAATTCAAAGTGGTGCTGACAAACTACGGCGATGTTACAGAAATTGAAGATACAGTAACTCTTCGCCCATATGAAGGTATTACAGCAGTAAAAGCATAATATTTAAACCACCTGTTTCAAACAGGTGGTTTTGCTTTTAATTTAAGAAAACCTTAATATTTATATCTCATTTTTTATACGCACAAACAAATCTGATATGGTATAATAAAATTACAAAGGAGAGTGTATTTATGAAAAAAGTATTTTATATAATTATACTACTGCTGTTCTGCGTACCATATGCATATTTATCTGTTTATCTTGAACTTGCAGGATGGGGTTTATGGGGCTATTTTATGGCAGTTACTGTGCCTTATATCCTTTCATCACAGGCATCAAAGCTTGATAATAAATATATTGTCATTGCAGGCAATATGCTTTCATTTGCCACATCTTACTATTGTGTAATAAATTATGCCACAGAAAAATGGACATATTTCTGCACTCCATTTGGACCGATGGGAACTATTAAAGTAATCAGCTTATTTATCTTATTATTTTCATTTGCCGGTTGGCATATACAAAAAGAAATATTGGACAGAAAATCAAGGAAAAATAAAAAAACTGCCGGATAGAGGAGCAAATAATGAAAAAAATAATATCAGTTTTTATGCTTTCTGTTTTTATACTGTTGCTGACAGGGTGTAGTAAAGAAAAAGTTATACAGCCTGAAATCAGCAAGCCATACGAAAAGCCCTGGGGTTCGGAAGAAATAAAAGTTAATGATGTTTTTGATGAATATGATTATGTTTCACTGGAATCGGTTTATTCAAAAGGAGATTATAAGTCTGTTATTTTCACCACCAGCAGAAATATGGAAAATCAGCGCAATGTTGGTTATGCCAATGAAACTGACAATATTATTGTTTACAGGGATTTTGGCGACAGGTCTGGTTTTGAAACTGTCAATGTGGATTTGTTTGAAGGAATTATTACTGATGTTTATGAATATGGAGGGGAACTGTACTTTGCAATTTTCTATCCCTATGCAGGCAGAGGTGAAATAGTTTACAGAGATTCCCTTTATCTTGAAAACCATATTGTTTATACATATGAGTGCAAGCCTGTGTCTATGGGCGAGAGTCCATTGGAAATGTTTGTTTTGGATGATGAACTGTTTGCGGTGCACAGTGTGGAATCAGACGGGCAATATATTAAAAAACTGTTTTATTTAAGAGGTATAGCTTGCACTGAAATTGCAGAATTTGTCGACGACCAGCCTTTTGATATAGAAATAGTTTCTGTAAACAGCGATGATTATCTGTATAATGTAGAAAACAGGGAACAGGTGAACGTTCAGTATTGGAAAATCGATACAAGTGAAAACGAAAGAACATTTACACTCTATACAGATGAACAGCAGAACTATCAGTATTCTTTGCCTTATGAAACTGGTGACGGGTATATTGTCCAGGGTGAAGATGTTTATATCAGAAGAACAAAACAGGCCAAAACATTTGAATATAAGGCTCTTGAATTTCTGAATAAAGACGATAACACTCTTTATGAACTGGAAACAGGCAGTTTTTATACTTTCAACACAGGAAGAAGTGTAATGATATTCACTCACGGTGATTATTCAGCCCCACAGATTAAAGTTGTAAGGCATAGCTATTTCCCAGAACATAACCATAATAAAATTGAAATAAATCCGGTAGGTTTGGATACAACAAACTGTCTTGTAAATGTTGCTATTTGTGATGAAGATATTGTAATTATGCTGAAAGACAGGGAAAAGAATTACAGGCTGTATGACCTGTATTAAAATCTTAATTTGCTTTTTGATATAGTAAAAACAGAATGGGGGAGATGCTATGACATTTGATAATCTGAAAAGAAAGCTAAAACTGCACCGCCGGCTGATTTATATTTATCTTGTTATTTCTTTTGCTAGCTCATTGTTGTTCCGAGTAAGAAAATACAATATTGCAACATACACTTTGGCAAATATTGCCGGCAGCGTGGCTGGAATTATGATTTTCAGCATCAGCTTAATTGGTGTAATATATTCCCTGCATTACATCGCAACCCACACCAGATGTATCAAATGCAAAAATCAGATAGACCTGAAAACTTTTCTGAAAATGGAAAGGTTCAAATGCCCGCATTGTGGTTTTGAAAGATTCAATAATGATAAAGCAGAAATATGGTTTAAATAAAAAAATCCGTTGGAATTTTCCAACGGATTTCTTTTGTTTAATTGGATTTATGCACCCAGAATAATGCCAACCAGTGTGCCCAGATAGTTACCGATAACATAACCCAGTACACCTACCAGCATAGCAGGACCGACCAGTGCTGACCAACCCTGTGAAATAGCCATACCTGCAGCAGTTGTAGGACCACCGATATTTGCATTTGAGGCAACAATAGCATCTTCCAGTGTTGCACCAGCCAGTTTAGCGCCAACAAAGCAGAACAGCATATTAACACAAACCATGATAAAGCACAGAACCAGGAACAGTGGTGATTTTTCAATAACTGTCATAATGTTTGCTGGTACGCCGATTACAAACAGGAACAGATAAATCAGATATGTACCGATTTCCTGTGAACCGTTCATTTTTTCAACAATCTGTTTGTTGAAGAATGTAGCTACAATAACGGAAATAGTAGTAATCCACACATACTGTGAACCAAAGAATTTACCTACAAAATCCTGAAATGCAGTTGGATTTTCAGCTGGTACCATACCAGAGAATATGCCTGCAATAATAGTGGATGCCCATACTACTGCAACAGCGTATGCAATGTTGAAAGCGATGTCTTTCAGGGAAATATCTTTTCTGTCCCAGAAAGCAGCAGCCTGTGTTTTACCTGTTGTTACACCTGATTCAACTTCGTCAATGTATGGATGGCTGAATTTGTTTCTGAACCATTTCATACCTGCGATAAAAATCAGTACAAAGAAGTATGCAGCCATCAGCAGGTTGTCAGCTACAGTTGCAGCAGCGGCCACGTCGGTACCTTTCAGTCCCTGTGCGCTGGCCATAGCAGCAAAGTTTACACCGCCACCGATGTAAGAGCCTGTCATCATAGATGCAACACCTGCCAAATCAGCAATATTGCCACCATTTGCAACATAAGCACCTTTCAGTGCAAAGAATGAAATCAGTGCCCCCAGTGTTGTACCCACAGCACCCATCAGAAAAACCACCAGCATTTTACCGGTCAGTTTACCGATTTTATTCAGGTTACACTGCAACAGTAACAGAGGAATACCAATTGGAACAACAACGCCCCACACTATATCATCATACAAAACACTGTTTGTAGGGATAATACCGATATTGGCGGCAAACATTGCAATAATCAATGCAATGATAGCACCGGAAACTTTTGATGCCCAGTTGTATGTCTGTTCCAGCCAGATAGACAGGGCAACAGTAATACACATAATACCCAGCAGTCCCCAAGTATTGTCTGCTGTAATAAGTGTAGTGCCAAAAAGACTTTCCATTAATGTCATAGAAATTCTCTCCTTATTCATAAATGGTAATATTTTTGGAAGTAAATACATCCAAACCCATAATAAAATATATTATACAATGCAGAGAAAAATTTAACAAGGAAAAAATATCATTTTCTATAAATAAATTAAAAAAATCGGCAGGGAATACCTGCCGATTTCAATTTTGATATAATTACAGAGTTTTTCTCCAGGCAACTTTGCTTTCTTTGTCTTTTTTATCAACAAGTTTCAGAGTCATCTGTTCTGCCCATTCCCAAGTTTTTGCAGCCTGTGAATGAACAAAGTCTGTCAGGAATGCTTTTGCAGCGTCTGGGTTTGTTTCTTTCAGTTTAGAATATGTTTCTCTTACTGCAGGAACAATAATATCCCATTCTTTTTCCATGGCTTCGATTTCTTCTTTTACCATTTCTTCGCCAAACTGCCAGTTCAGTTCTCTTGTCATGTTCAGCATATGGAATGCCCAGTAAGCTCTGTCGCTGTGATATTTAAAGTCGTCTGCAACAGGGTTCAGATGTGTGAACTGTGTGGATGGAATATCCTGCCAGAACCAACCTTTTGGTGCAGCTGTGATAGCTGGGAACCATGGCTGATATGGGCTGTTACATGGACGCAGAGTTGTTCTCCATACAGTTGTCAGGTCAGCATCATCCTGGAATTCAACAACCAGACTTTCGATTGTTGTGTCACGGCATACACCATAGTACTGATGAGGTGTAGCTGTTGGGTCTTTTGCCAGCAGTTCTGGATGTTCTGGGCAGTGTGAACGCAGAATATCTTTCAGGTCTTCTTTATCAAACAGTTTTGGTGCTTTGATAGAGAATGTGCGGTGTGGCATTGGATCGCCGCCTGTGATTTTGCTCCAAGCGATGTCAGAACGGTCCCAGTTGGATTTAACGTCACTGTTTTCACCCTGGTATGCTGCTGTGTAGTCAAAGTCGGAGTAGTCGCCTTCAACAGCAGGTGTGTACCAGCCATTGCGGATAGCATAACCAACTACATCTTCAGACCAGTAGAAGTTTTTGTGTTCTGTATCAGAGAAGTCAACTTCGTGGATGTTCAGCCAGTTTGGAATGTAGTAAATTTCGTCGTCGCCAACTCTTCTTGCTACAAAGTTGTTACCAACTGTCAGCTGTACTACCCAACCTTCGTCTTTGTCAACAATGTGGTAGGAACGTGTTGAACGGTAACCGTGTTCTTTCATCAGCTGTGCTACAACTTCCACACCTTCTCTGGCTGTTTTACATCTTTCAGCAATCAGTCTTCTCATACCATAGCCCAGACCGCCTGTATATGGCTGGTTGGATTCTTTTGTGGAAACACAGCTGTCAGTTACAACTGCAACGCCCCATTCGTTTACAAAACCATCAGCAAATGGTTCACCGCCTGGGCAGCGCAGTTCACTCCACATATATCCCCATGTTACAGGAACCTGTGGCACTACTGCATCACCGTCATCAAATGTCAGCACTTCGCCTTCTTTGTGTTCCATTCTTGGAACTTTGTGAATCTGAACAACACAGTTCATATCGTCTTCGTTATGACCCAGCAAAACACGGCCTGTTTTGGAAGCGTCTTTACCTACAATAATAGTACTGCAGTTGTCCCAGTTTTCATGAAATTTTTTCGCCATAATAATTATCCTTTCAAATATGATAACAAACAATAACTGTACACAGTGTGTGTACATACTTAATTATAGTTTAACATTTATATCAAATTAATTCAATAAAAGTGAAAGAAACAGCTGTACAAAAAGTACAGCTGTTTTTGGTGATTATTACAGTTTGCTTCTCCAGAAGTGCATTCTTGCAGCGTGTCTTGCGTTGGTGATTTCTGTCATTGTATTCGATGCCCAGTCCCATGCGCGCTGTGCCTGCTGTGCAGTATAGTCTGTCAGCATCTGTTTTGCGTATTCAGGATTGATTTCTTTTACTGCTTTGTATGCGGCATCCATTGCTGGTTTTGTCACTGCCCATTCATCTTCCAGTGCTTTAATTGAACTGTCCAGTGTTTCCTTGCCGAACTGATAGTCAAATTCCATCATATTCTGTAATGTGTGGAATGCCCAGTAAGCATATCTGCCGTCATATTTCAGTTCAGATGGGTCAACTGCAAAATGGCTGGCCTGTGAAGCTTTTGCATCTATCCATTCATAACCTTTTGGCAGTTTTGTGATACCCAGATACCATGGCACAAATGGTGCGGCACATGGTCTTGGGCTGGAACGCCAGATACATGTCAAGTTTACATCGTCATTGAATTCTGTAATTGTTGTTTCAATAGTTGTATCACGGCAGATGCCATAGCGGTGTGGAGACATTGTCGGGTCTTCTTTCAGGTCTTCACCGTGCTGTGCATAGTGGGAGCGCATAATTGGTTTCAGGTCTTCTACACCGTATTTTTTAGGTGCCTTGATAGAGAATACTGTGCGGTACTGTTCTGGGTTTTCGCCTGTAATCTGGCTCCATGCAAGGTCAGAACGGTCCAGATTTGATTTAATCCAGTGGCCTTCACCCTGGTATGCTTTTGCATAGTCAAAGTCAGAGTAATCGCCTTCAACAGCAGGTGTGTACCAACCGTTGCGGATAGCATAGCCTACCACATCTTCAGACCAGTAGTAATTTTTGTGTTCTGTGTCGTTGAAATCAACTTCATGGATTGTCAGCCAGTTTGGAATGTAGTAGATTTCATCATCGCCAACTCTCTTTGCCACAAAGTTATTGCCAACAGTCAGCTGGATAACCCATGCTTCGTCTTTGTCGCAGATATGGTATGAGCGGGTAGAGCGATAGCCGAATTCTTTTACCAGACCTGCAACAACTTCTACGCCTTCTCTTGCACTGCGGCTGCGTTCAGCAATCAGTCTTCTGATGCCGTAACCGATGCCACCTGTGTAAGGCTGGGTGCCTTCTCTTGTTGCAACACAGCTGTCAGAAGCCACTGCGACACCCCATTCATTAAAGAAACTGTCTGCAAATGGTTCACCGCCAAATTCGCCCAATGCGCGGAATTCGCTCCACATATACGCATATGTTTCTTCCACCTGAGGGATAACAGCACTGCCGTCAGCAAATGTCAGCACTTCGCCCGGTTTGTGTTTCATTCTTGGTACCAGGTGTACCTGTGCTGTACAGTCAGGTGTGTCTTCGTTGTGTGCCAGAATTACTTTGCCTGTTTTGGAAGCATTTTTACCTACAATAATTGTACTGCAGTTGTCAACTTCAGGGAATTTGATTCTTTCCATAATTGATTTTCCTTTCGTAAACGATTTTTTAAATAAACTTTATAAAACTGTTTATATCTTATCTATAGTTTAACATTTTATCCTATATACTACAACAGGAAAATAAAAAAAGACTGTACAAATTTGTACAGTCTTTTTGTTCAATATAACTTTAAATTACAGCAGTTTTCTTTTCCATCTGCCCATACGGAATGCGATGATGGACATCAGCATACCGATTACCCATGAAATCAGCATAGAGCCAAACAGAGCGATTGGTGCGCCGTGTGGATATTCTGCAGATTTTGTAAGTGCAGCCAGCAGGTAAGCCAGTGGTACACGGATAAGTATTGTCTGAATCATGGAAATCCACATTGGTGTAACTGTGTCGCCACAACCACGCATGATACCACCCAGAATCTGTGTTACAGATACGCAGATGTAACCAACAGCCAGTATTCTCATCATTTTGATAGCCAGTTCAATCAGTTCAGGTGTGTCTGTAAAGAAACCGAACAGAACTTTGCCGAAGATTACAAGAACCAGAGTGATTGTTACAGAGAAAGACAGAGCCAGTTTCAGACCGTGTTTTACACCGTCCTGTACGCGGTCCAGTTTGCCTGCACCAACGTTCTGACCTGTGTAAACGGATATAGCCTGACCGAATGTAAAGTTAGGCATCATAGCAAAACCGTCAACACGCATGATGATAACGTTACATGCAATAACCATTTCGCCCATAGCGTTTGTCAGATTGAGAACAACCATACCTGCCATAGCCATAATGGCCTGTGTGATACCGGATGGAACACCAATTTTGATAACGTGTTTTGCCATTGGTTTGTTCAGTTTGATTGTTTTCAGACTCAGATCAAATGTATCAGTCATTTTTGACAGTTTAGCATAGCAGCAGATAGCAGAAATAAACTGTGCAATGATTGTAGCAAGAGCAACACCGGCAACACCCATGCCAAAGTTAGCAACAAAAACAATATCCAGCGCAATGTTAAGACCGGCTGCAATAAGCAGGTAAACCAGTGCGGAAAGGCTGTCACCCATACCACGCAGAACACCGGACAGCATGTTGTACATAAAGAACCCGAGAATACCGTAGAAGTAGATTTTCAGGTATGATGTACACCAGTTGATAATTGAATCAGGTGTGCCCAGCAGTTCCAGCATAGGTCTTGTAATCATTGGACCGATAATCATAATTACGATGGATGCAATTACAGAAAGAGAAATACATGTGCCAACAGCAGTTGTCAGTCTTTCTCTGTCTTTTGCGCCGAAACTCTGTGAAACCACGATACCTGCACCTGTAGCAATACCAACAAACAGGGCCAGCAGCAGGTTCAGTATTGGGCTGGCACTGCCTACAGCAGCCAGCGCATTGTCACCTACATAGTGACCTACGATTACAGAGTCAGCTGTATTATAAAGCTGCTGAGCAATGTTACCGATAAGCATTGGAACAGCAAATTCCATCAGCCTTTTTGAAGGATTGCCTTCGGTCATGCTACGAGCAGCAAACATACTTTTAATACTCATATTCAAACTTCCTTTCAAATAAATTAATATAATCTCACAAAAATATATTATACTACTAAAGTGGTATAATTGCAATAAAAAATAATTGTTTGAAAGAAAAACATTTTTAAATATAAAGATTATAATAAATTATTAATTAAATAAAGTTTACAAATAAATTGGTCTGAATGATTATCCCGGATTATAGGTGCACAGTGCTTTTTGTAGTTTTACTATACAGTCAGGTGCATCGATGGGCTCGTTGCCAAACAGACCATCTACATATATAAGTTCACACTTACCGTTTCGGTATGTGCCTGTAAAGTAAACCATATAGGTGATGCCATCATATCTTATTACGATACTGGCACGGGTAAACATAAAACCATCATCCAGTCTTGTACCAGACAGTTCTGCATCCCGGTCCAGTATTTCTATACCTTCTTCTTTCAGTGCAACCAGGTTTTTGTATACATTTTTTTCTTTTGCCCTGTAAATATATTGGTTTATCTTCTTTTCGTCATAGTTTTCAATTGCATTTGTTGTCTTGTGCAAGTGAAGATATGCAGGTATACAGTCTATGCCAAAACCATTGCCGTTTATCTGTACTGCAAATAAAAATAATGTTATGGCGGATAAAAAACAAATCAGAACTTTTATATAAAATTTTTTCTTCATAAAGGTAAATTTATTTTTTATTTCATTATAAGAAAAAAGTATCAGTTCTTTTATTACAGCGTCATTGGTATTGTCAGTTTTGCTATCATCACGTTGGCCTGATATCAGTTCACCTATGGTTACGGCAAATATTTCAGACAAAGGTTCCAGCATTGCCAAGTCAGGTGCGGACAGACCTCGTTCCCATTTTGAAACAGCGCGGTCTGTGATATGAAGTTTTTCGGCCAGTTCTTTCTGTGTGTATCCTTTTTCTTTTCGCAGCTCTTTTATAAAGTTGCCTATTTTAGCGGTGTCCAAAATACCACCTCCTGTACATATTATGGCATATCAGCATTACTTTGTCACCAAACTGTTGGTTGATTGCCTATAAAATAAAAGTATCGGGCTGGATTTGCCCGATACTGTATTCTAATATGTTTTTGATGTTTTTTCAGCAGTCTGTATTGTTTTTACCAAAGGTTGTATCAGCAGACCGGAAAACAGGTTACTGGTGCCGTGAACAATATCAAAGGGCAGCCCTGCAATTATCCAGGCAATCATGCCGTTGTAATCCAGCCCGAACAGAAGTGCCTGTGCCGGTGCATACAGTATGCCATAAATATATCCGTGCAGGGCACAGATTGCAATATATATAATAGGTTTTATTTTTGCAGGCAACCATCCGGGAACAGCCATTGTAATTGCCCAAAGCACTGTCCAGATATATAAATATGGAATCCACCAGGTTGCAAATCCTGAAAAAATACCTGTAAGGAATACAAATATATAAATAGGGTACAGAGCCTTTTTTCTGTAAACTATTGTAAAAGCCACCACAAAAGTGCCCAGCAGGTGAATATTTGGAACAGCTTCGGTTATCAGTTTGGACGCATACATTATTGTTCCCAGCAGGGAAAACACTGTCATTTCTTTTACTGTAAGTTTTTTCATTTTTCTACTCGCAGTTCGTATGATGCGCCAGGTACTATGGCTGTTTTATCAACTCCGGCCAGTGCATATTTGCCGTCTTCATAAAATGCCCAGTATGTTTTATCAATATCATATATTGCAACAATACCGTTTACTTCTGTTACATACAGGCCATAATCACCCATTTCACCATAGATGATTTTTGCTTCCTGCAGTGCCCGGCCCACTGTTTCACGGTCGGTTTTTATTGTGAAATTCTTACTGTTTCCATCTTTGTCAGTAACAGTAAACAGAAATTCTGTTTCACCTTCACCGATAACGGCACCATCTTCGTACACCTGTGTAAATTCATGCAGGTTGTTTGTTGTTTCATCTTTCTGCTGCTGTCCGCAACCGATTGTAAAAAGTGCCATAGCCACAATCAGCACTGTACAAAGGATTCTGGACAAAGCAGTTTTAAACTGTTTTGTTTTCATAATTGTTTCTCCTTTATAATTGGTTTTGTTTTCACTGCATACCGGCGCTCGCGGCTGTATTGCAGTTTTACTGTCGGATATTCCGGCTGTACACTTTTTACCCGGTCTTCTCAGCATAGCCAATGACCTGTCCCTGCCTGTGGCGGCAGGTAAGAGTAAAAAACAACGTGTATTACGGCGGCGGGCCCGCACAGGTTTTGCACCTGTTTCCCCAACAAATCAATTATATCATCAGCAATATATGTTGGCAATAAAAAAGTGCCGCTAATCCAGCGACACCAGTTTTATTATAGTATCATAGTTTTCTGATTTATGTGTAAGAGTGAAGTTGATGTTTTATCTGTTTTTCATTATTCTTATATCATCGCCTACAAAGAAGAATGTGTCACAGCTGCCCAGCAGACGGGAAGAAATTTTTTCGCCGTACCTTTTCTGCAGAGCGGCCTGGGAAGTGATGTTTGAAGTGTAGATACAAGGCTTTTTACTTATCATTCTGGTGTTTACAATATTGTACAGAACACTCAGAGAATAGTTTGTCATACTTTCTGCGCCCAGGTCATCCAGAATGAACAGGTCACAGCTTAGAATATCACTGATAACATCTTCATCAGTAAATCTTGCCTGTTCAATTTTGCTGAAAAGACTCTGTGAAGAAGAATACATAACAGTGTAACCGCTGGCCATTACCACATTGGCTATGGCACAGGCCAGATGAGTTTTGCCCAGGCCTGCACTGCCCAGCATCAACAGGCTTTTATTATCTGTTGTAAAATGGTTGGCATAAGCCAGGCAGTATTCATATATCCGTTTCATGTGGGTATATGGCACTACCATCATACCATTGGACATTTCTCTGGCGTTTTTGGAATACAAATCAAGATTGAAAGTTTCAAAATCAGCCTGAGGGGCAGGGGAAAGAACTGTCAGGAACTTCTGTCTCTGTCTGGTGATTTCTTCCTTCATACACTGGCAGGTTCTGCCGTTTACAAAACCTGTGTCTTTGCACACAGGGCAGAAATATTCCATTTCCAGGTCTTTTTTGGTAAAACCGTTTTCTTTCAGCAGTTTTGTTCTTTCATCGTCCAGCCTGTCCATTTCACGGCGCAACTTGTCGGCTTCGGCTTTATTTTTGCCCAGAACAGCCAATGTATAGCTGGCACCAAGATGATTTATTTCATCTGTGATTTCAGCTACCATAGGCACTTTATTATTAATTTCGTCCTGTTTTGCAAAATACTTGGCTCTCATGGCAAGCCTTCTGTTTTCCAGTACGGAATAGGCGTTGTTATAGCTTTCGCCGCTCATAGATTATTCTCCTTTTTTAAATACAGGTACTATGTTCATACCTTTAAGAATAAGGTCATTGTCGTCATCAATGTTTTTCCCTGTAAGACTGTTAAAGGTATATTCAGCCTGAATATCATCAGTTGTTTTATAACCTTTCTGCGACCAGGATTTCAATATACCGTTGCAGTACCTGATATTTGCATTGCCGGCTGCAGATTCAAATGCGGACTTTATCATATCCTCACTCATATTCAGGGCTTCAAACCAGCTGTTAATTATTGTTTTTTCACTGCTGGTCAGTTTGATTTTGTCCAGACCAAAGATACCGCATACAGTCCGATATGCTTTGTTTCGTCTTTCTTCTGTTGCAATATATTCTTCTGCTTTTTCTGCAGAAGTAATACCTTTCTTTTCAAAATAATTCTGAATTACCCTGATAGTATAATTGGCTTCTTTTTCCAGTGATGTAAAATGCTGTGCCAATATAAGTATAACATCTACAGGTATGTTGTCCAGCAGATAAAGACTGATATATTTATTGGTGATTTTTTCATTGATGGCACCACCATAAATTTTCTGTAACTGATTTACCAGCATTTCTATTTCGGGGTGGTCAGATGAAAACTGCAAAATTTCCTGTGGAGACAAAGTTTTTTTCTTTCTGTTTTTTGTCTGCTGTTCTTCCTCTGCCATAACCAGCCCCTTGTCAGCCCAATACAGCAGGCTGGACTGTACAGCGGCCAGGGAAATCTGCAGATTGCGCGAAATATCCATAGGGTCAACAGAACCTTTTTCCAGTGAATACAGAATAACCTTCAGGTCGTTTTCTTTTGCGGTGTATAAATTTTCAAAAACAGCCATAGGAACCTGTGGTCCTATGACTGCCTGTTTGAGAAGATGAAACTTCATAATTATTTTTTGCCTTTTTTAGTAATATTAGCTGCTTTTGTACCAAGGCTGCTTCTTTCAAAGAAAACATAAATCATAATGCAGGAGCATATACCGCCTGCACAGTAGAACAGGAACAGTGGCAGGTTGAAAACTGACATATCAAGATTCATAATACCATTGCCGCCTGCAGACATAACAAATGCCAGCAGAACATATACTGCGTATGTAATACCTACTTTATAAATAGATTTAAGACCCTTCCATTTACTTACGAGAAAAGCAATTGCAGAACAACAAGCCAGAGAGTTAAGAAAGCCTGCGATTGCATAAGCTGTAAAAGCGTTCATAAGAACCTCCAGAGAATTATAATTTTAATCGTATAAACAATATTTTATATTTTTTTTACTGTTATGTCAATGAAAAAAAGTTATGATTTTGTGAAAATTATATATAGCTACATATTGTGATTAAATCACAATAATATTGTATTAAATTGGAAAATCTGCTAAAATGATAAAACAAAAATTATGCAATGATAATTACAGGAGATATAAATATGGAATACACAAGAAGACACAGAGGCGTATGCTCCAGAGCATCAATGGTTGAAATAAATGAAGATGGCGTTATCACAGCTGCAAAAATCATCGGTGGCTGCGATGGTAACACAAGAGGTCTGTCACAGATTGTTGTTGGTTTGCCAGCAAAATTTGTTATTGAAAAATGGAAAGGCACACCTTGTATGTACAAAGCAACTTCCTGCCCAGACCAGTTTGCTATCACAATCGAAGAAGCACTGGCAAAAATGGAAGCTGAAAAAGCCAACGCTTAATCATAGTATGTAATGATGCGGAAAGGAAATCTGAATTTCAGATTTCCTTTCTTTACATTATTGATTAATAAATAGTATTATATTCTTATCCTACTAAAATAGTTTGTGGAGGCCAATATGGATAACCGTCTTAAACAGCAACTGGAGTTTTCTCTTGAAATCGATAAAGAGAAGAATATTTTCAGGCAAACCCATCTGTCAGGTGGTGGCCGCCGGGAAAATGATGCAGAACACGCCTGGCACATGGCTATTATGGCGTATCTTTTGAAAGAATATGCTAACGACCCTGTGGATATCGGTAAAGTTATGCTTATGTGCCTTATACACGATATAGTGGAAATTGATGCAGGGGACACTTACGCTTATGATGAAGTGAATCTTAAAACACAGAAGGCCAGGGAAGATGCCGCCAAGGAAAGAATTTTCTCATTATTGCCTGCGGATCAGAAAGAAGAACTGATAGCACTGTTTGACGAGTTTGAAGCATGGGAAACACCGGAATCAAAATTCGCCCATGCTATGGACAATATTCAGCCACTTATACTTAATCATTCCAATGGCGGTGCAGATTGGCGTGCCCATGGTGTAACAGCCCGGCAGGTATACGGCAGGCAGAATAAAACAAAGCTGGGTTCAAAAACAATTTTTCAGGTTTCGGATGCAATAATCAAGGATAATATCAGAAAAGGAAATATCAAAGAGTAAGTTTAATATCATTTTTTATGAAAATAATAAAAAACAGGGGATGCTTGAATTTACACTGTTTTTGTATTATAATTATACAGTTACAACTTAACCAATAAAGAAAGGAGAAAAGGTATGTCATCAGAATGTATTATCTGCGGCAGTGAAATCACACAGGATATCTGTTCCTGGTGCGGTTTTTCACAGCAGCCAAAGGCACATTTGTCAGGTACACTTGACTATGGCACAGCTGTCAATGGTTATGTGGCAGGCGATGTGGTGGATATGGACGGAGAAAGCACATCTTATATTGCATACGACACTGCAAATCAGCGCAGGGTTATATTGAAAGAGTTTTTACCTGTTTCAATGGTAGGCCCGCGAAATGGTACACAGGTAGTGGTACAGCAGGGGAAAGAAGTTCTGTTCAAAAATCTGATGATGGACTTTTCAGACCTTTACTCCTCTCTTGCATCAATAGATAGCAGGGCAATTCAGACTGTTTACAGCCTTTTCTCTGCAAATGGTACAGTATACGCTGTTTTAGAGTATATTAAAGGTGATACTTTAAGACAAAATCTTATAAAACGTGGCAAGCCATATACTTTCAAGGAAGCCAGATGGCTGTTTCAGCAGTTGTTTGCATTGCTGGATATTCTGGAAAAGAACAATATTGCCCATGGTGGTATCAGTGACGAAACTGTAATTGTAACAGACGAAAACAATATTGTTCTTACAGGTTTTGCGATACGGGACCTTCGTGTAAAAAACGAACATATAATGTATAAACTGTATGATGGTTTTTCAGCACCTGAACAGTATAATCTCAACCGGTTTTCAGGTTTCTACACAGATATTTATTCTGTAGCGGCATTGTTCTATCACATTGTTACAGGCCGTATTTTTGCACAGGGCTGTCTGGAACTGAAAGACCTGTCACGCTATATGCCAAAATACGCTGTACAGGCCCTTAAATATGCTACAAAGCCAAACCCTGCTGACAGGCTGGACAATGCTACGGACTTTGTGCTGATGCTGGATAACAAAGCCACCATCGAAAAAACAGAAGACAAGAAAAAAACAGACAGCAAACCTTCAGCTACTGAAGAACAGATGAAAAAATATCTTCCTGTTGTTATAGTTATTCTTATAATAATACTGTTTTTCACTGCCATGCTGTCGATAAACACAGGGGACAGTTCGTCTTCACTGCCGGATTCATCACAATGTGAAGAAATTTCACAGTCGACAGATATAAAGTTACCTGACTTTACAGATAAGACTTACAGCCAGATAATGAATGATAACCGGCTTATAAGCCAGTTTTACTTCAATATCAGCGAAGAATACAGTGATTTGCCTAAAGGCCAGGTAATCCGCCAGCAGCCACTGCCAAACACTGTTGTTAATGAAGGTACTATTATTTATCTTACTATCAGTAAAGGGCAGGAAGAGGTAAAAGTTCAGATGCCAACAGGGCTTAAAGGCCGTCCTTTGGCAGAAGTACAGGCATTACTTGATTCGATGGGTATACGGTATGTAACCAAAGATGTGCCTCAGTCACGGCAGTATCCTTATGGTACTGTTACAGGCACAGATATTGCTGAAGGTGTTTTTATCAATCCAAAAGACACTTATGTTATTATTTATGTTGCTGACAACACACCTGTAGTTACAATTCCACAGGAATAAAAAAGACTCTTTTCCATTTGGAAAAGAGTCTTTTTGTATATGCAGATTATTCAACTTCAATCAGTTCATATTCTCTGCTGCCAAAGCCCAGTGCAGCAGATGCTTCAATAGTGTAAACACCGCGTCTGCTTTCTATTCTTTCCAGAAGATGTGCCTGACCAGGGTCATCTGTTGCTGCATAAACCAGGTCTATACATGCCTGGTCAATTGCAATAGGGTCTGTGGATACCAGAATACCGATGTCTTTCATACATGGGTCTTCAGGATGTGCCACACAGTCACAGTCAACAGACATGTTTTTCATAACATTGATATATGCTGCGTTTTCGCCGAAGTATTCAACAACGCTGCCGGCGGCATCAGCCATTGATTCCAGGAATTTTGTTCTGTCCTGTGTCCAGATTTTTTCAGGTTCGCCGGCACCATGGATGTATGCTTTGCCATAAGATGAACCGATACCGATAGACAGCTGTTTCAGCGCACCGCCATAACCGCCCATAGGGTGGCCTTTAAAATGGCTCAGCACCAGCAAGCTGTCATAGTTTGCCAGGTTTTTGCCTACATAGTTTTTGTCAATCTGTTTGTGGTTTTTCACTTCCAGTACAAGGTCTGGACCTTCTGCATCCAGCAGGTCTACGTCGTACATTTCGCTCCAGCCGTGATATTTAAACAGTTCCAGATGCTTTTCTGTTGTGTCGCGTTCGCCTGCATAAGCAGTGTTGCATTCTACAATAGTGCCGCCAACTTCATCAATCAGTGGTTTCCAGAATTCAGGGCCCAAAAAGTTGTGGTTGCCTTTTTCGCCGCTGTGAACTTTCAGTGCCACTTTACCAGGCAGTTCTTTACCCAGCAGTTTGTAAAGTTCCAGTACTTTTTCAGGTGTGATGGTTCTGCTGAAATAAACTTTAGGTTTCATACGTTACTCCTTTCGTCTGATAACGAATATTCTTTAATTATATTGTATATTTATTTATATATTCAGGTCAAGTATATTTTGTGATTTTTACCTCAAAAATCTTATACAAATGTCAAATAAAACTGTTGACAAAACACTTCGACATTTGTATAATAAAATCATAGACAATTGTCAAAGAATTTTTCAAGGAGTAAAACCTTATGAAACCAAACAAAAAGCTTCCGGAAAGCGAACTAAAAATAATGATGGTAATCTGGGACAATACGCCCCCTGTACCACGCAATATCCTGTCACATCAACTGGCAGACCAGTCCTGGTCTGACCCTACAATACTTACAATGCTGTCACGTCTTGTAAAAAAAGGTTATCTGGCCTGTGAAAAGCAGGGTAACAAAAACCTTTATACACCTCTTATATCCCGTGAGGAATATATGGTGGATGAAAGCATATCCTTTGGTGAAAAGCTGAAAAATGTATCCATTACCGGTCTTATGACGGCTTTTGTACAGACACGCGGCATTACAAAAGAAGAAATAGCGCAGCTGGAAGAGATGATTCAGCAGTATAAAGACTCTGCAGATGAGTAAATTTCTTAATGGATTGCCTCCCTTGTCAATGGCCCAGGCCAGCTTCTCTTGGTCTGCGACCAATTCACCTTCAGGGAGGGGGACCGCCTATGGCGGTGGAGGGATTTATCCGTCCCGATACATAAAACTAACAGAGGACTTTACTATGAAAGAATTATTTAACAATATTATAAGTGTCCAGTTTGGCGCCAGTATAGCGATTGCGTTTCTTTTGTTGTCCCGCCGGACAATGAAAAGACACTATGTTGCAAAACTGCGCTACTGGCTGTGGCTGATTATTGCACTGCGCCTGTGTCTGCCTGTAGATATAAACATTCAGCTTAACCGCACGGCACCGGTAAATATCCCTGTGAGAGATTATTACATTTCTGCACAGCAACCGCAGATTGACGGACAGATGACAGAGTTTGAAATAATCACGGCAGACCAGTTGAACAGCCGGCCGATGGAAAACACAGAGTATACACAAGAAATACCACCGGTTATATCTACAGTTTCTATCACGGATATACTGTATAGAATCTGGCTGGCAGTGGCAGTGCTGCTTGGGGTCGTGTCGGTTATTTCTTATATTCTTGCCAAAAGGGATATAATGTCCACCGCTTTTTATGATGATAATCTTACTGCCTGTATGGAAAATATGAAAAAGCAGATGAAAATCAGCAAGCAGGTGAAAATCGCAGTATGCAATTACACAGGCAGTCCCATGTTGGTTGGCATTTTCAGTCCTGTAATTGTGTTGCCGAATAATGAATATACTGCCACACAGCTGGAAATGATTATACGCCACGAGCTGACACATTTAAAACGCAATGATATTCTGTATAAATTCATTCTGCATCTTGTGTCTTGTGTATATTGGTTCAATCCGCTGACAGCCTGTATGGCCCGTCTGGCAGGCAAAGATATAGAAATATCCTGCGACGAAGATATTGTAAAAACAGGGGATAAACAGTTTAAAGCTGAATACGCCCAGACCATAATAAGGGTGATTTCTATGCAAAACAATAAACTTATACTGGCTACAAACTTTTCACAGAATGCAAAAACTGTAAAAGAACGTTTTACAAATATTTTCACTAACCGCAAACTGAAAGCAGGCAAATCTGTTATAGCCGTTTTTATGGCAGTGGTTGTAATTGCCACCAGCCTGGTGGGGTGTTCAAATCGAACATCAGTTTTTAATGCTTCACCTGTTTTGGATAATGTTTCTTTTGAAAAATGCAATAATTTATTTGTTTATTCAACTGGGGTGGGGGAAGATGTCTGCGAATCCAGCAGTTCAAGATTCTATTATAAAGCCAAAGGTGTCTCAGCATATGGTTTTTTACTGAAATATATAGAAGAAAATGGTGAGACAGGTATTATGTGTAATGCAAATTGTTCCCACGATACACCGGATTGTAATGCTGTTATATCACCTGGCAAGCTGTTTACTGTAAATGACAAAGTATATTATCTTACTGAACCGGAACTTTACAAAAGCACAGATAGAACCCAATATACCCAGGAACTTTTGGAAATAACAGAATCGGGCAGAGTTGTTTTATGTGAATTTAAAGGCTACAATTTTATTGAATCCAACATTATTTCTGTTGACAACTGTATTTATTTCAGTGGTAAAAAATTCAATACCAATGAATCACACGATGAAATTATAAAAGTCGATTTGGAAAGTGGTAAATATACCACTACAAAACTTAAAAATGATGCACATATCAGAAATATATCTGCAGTATCAGATAACGGAGAATGCATAATTGGTACAACAGATTTCTTTTACAACAACGAAGAAACTGAAATAATTGCAGTATCTGTTGAGACAGGGGATGTGCAGCTTTTGAGAACAATAGATTTTACAGCTATTTCTGATGTTGAAAAAGATACAGTCGGCAGATGCTGGCTGACCAATGATTCAGTTTTTGTCCTTGATTTGAAAAATAATGTTTTGACACAACAAAAATATGGTCAGGTAAAAGAAACTATACTGATAGATGATATTTATGCAGCATTTAATGCTGAAAGATATGTTAATTTCATTGGTGTTTATGATAATAAAATTGTATTTGAATATTTTATAGACAGTCGGAACACTGAATACAAATATGTTTATTATGATTTAATTACTGAAGAAATAAAAGAGTTAACTATTATGAAAACGTCAGATGTTGGCTATCAGCTGGCAAATATTATGGGAATAATAGGAAACAATTATGTTATATGTATAAATGATGTAGGTCCATCATGTATTTTATCGTTAATTTCAAAAGATAATTATTTCAATAACAATCCACAAATTCTTCCTTTGGATAATGCAGGATATATAGGATAATGAAAAACCGCAGGTGTAAACCTGCGGTTTTGTTGTTTATTCTTCCGTTGCGCTTTCCAGTATTGTAAATGTCATATTGTCACAGTCCAATTCAGCCATTACACCGTATGGTATTACACACATCGGCTCATTGTGGCCAAAACTGCCGTTGTAGAAAACAGGAATATCACTGTCGATTTCTTTCATAATCTTCAGAATTCTCTGTTTGTATTCATCATAATACTTTTCGTGATATGGTTTGCCGAAGATAATGCCGTTTGCTTTCTGCAATACACCCATAGTGGCATAGTTGCGCAGCCACCATTCAATAAAGTCCGGTGTTGGTGTATCTTCACTGGTTTCAAAGAACAGAATAGCACCGTCAAAATATTCTTTGGCAGGGAACAGGTCTGTACCTTTTATAAACTCCCACACATCCAGACAGCCACCCAGCAGTCTGCCTGTTGCTTTTCCTTTGCCCTGTAACAGTTCATATCCTCTGTCCGGTATCATTTTTTTGTCTATATGCTGGGTTTGTGGTGTCCACGGAACATAATCCATTGTGAATTCTTCAAAAGGTTCTATTTTCCCCAGCGGAGCAGGGGAGAACAGGGCTTTTTCTACCCACTGTTTTGTGTATTCAAACATACCGTTGTTTTCAGCAAATTCTGCCAGTATGCTTGGCCCGTAAAAGGATGTAAAACCTGCTTTATGGCATATAAGGTGAGTGATAGTACTGTCAGAATAACCCATATATATTTTAGGATTACTTTTAATAATATCCCAGTCCAGATATGGCATCATACGCACACTGTCACTGCCGCCTATACAGGAGAATATTCCCTTGATTTCCGGATTGGCAAAAGCGGCGTTCAGGTCTGCGGCCCTTGCCTGTGGGTTATCAGCTACAAATGCTGTTCCTGCCAATGTATGTGGCATTTCTATTACATTCAGTCCCAGTTTTTCCAGCTGTGCTTTACCTATTTCATAGCGGAATCGTAAATCCGCATCGCCGGCACCACCCCATGAAGATGACACTGTACATACAGTATCTCCTTTTTTCAATACTTTTGCTTTTTTCAGCATAAAATCACCGCCTTTCCTTGATTTTACATCATATAAAAGGTTTTGTAAACAAAAATAAAAGTCGTAGATTTCTCTACGACTTTTTTATACATAACAATTAGTTGTTTGTGTATGGCAGCAGAGCAACTGTTCTAGCTCTTTTGATAGCTGTTGTCAGATGTCTCTGGTGGTAAGCACATGTGCCTGTTACACGTCTTGGCACGATTTTGCCTCTTTCTGTGATGTATTTTCTCAGTTTGGAAACATCTTTGTAATCGATGTAGTCAACTTTTTCTACGCAGAAGCTGCATACTTTTTTGCGGCTTGTTCTTCTTACTGGACGGCCGCCTTTAAATTCTCTTTCATTTCTTTCCATGATTAGAAATTCTCCTTTCTTAAACTAAAACGGTAAATCTCCATCGTCTGTAGCGACTGTGGAGAAGCCATCCAAATCTCCTGTTGAGAATGTGGATGCGCCAAAATTATTTTCTGTCTGTCTTGCAGGCTGTGAATAGCCTGTAGAGAAGTTGTTTGATGAGTAGTTTGAACCACCCTGTGAAGCACCACCGGCATTGCCAGTGAAGTGGAATCTGTCAACCAGAACTTCAAAAGCTGTGCGGTTTTTGCCTGTATCTCTATCCTGATACTGTCTTGTCTGGATAGAGCCGTTGATAGCAATCATACTGCCTTTTTTGAAGAAGCGGGCAATATTTTCTGCGTTTGCTCTCCATGCAACACAGTTGATAAAGTCTGCTTTTCTTTCGCCGTTTGCAAATCTGTCAACTGCGATGGAAAAGCTGCATACGCTGATACCGTTAGGTGTCTGGCGTACTTCAGGGTCGGCAGTAAGTCTGCCCATTAAACATACAACATTCATTTTAAAAACCTCTCAAATTACAGAGCGATGATCATTGTGCGCAGAAGACCTTCTGTGATCTTGAACACACGACCAAGTTCTGCTGGGAAAGCAGCTTCACATTCAAATGTGAACAGAACATAATAACCTTCTGTTTCTTTGTTGATCATGTAAGCAAGTTTTCTTTTGCCCCATTCATCAACAGAAACCAGAGTACCGTTAGCTGAGATAAGGCTTGAGAATTTTTCAACAAGACCTTTGATAGCTTCTTCATCCTGTTTTGTGCTGATAACAACCATTGATTCGTATTTCTGCATGATTATTTACCTCCTTGTGGACTATAGTGGCCCTGCCCTTGTGGCAGAGCAAGGATTGCTGTTTTTACAGCAAGAATTATTATATCAATAAAACCCCTTGAAGTCAAGGGGTTTCTTGTATAAAATACAGATTTTTTATGGTAAAAATTATAAGGTTTTAACAAATTCTTTCAGGTATGCTTTAAAATCTTCACCGATTTCATTATGTAAAACACCCTGTTCGATATTTGCCATCATAACACCCAGTTTGTTGCCCATATCATAGCGTTTGCCGATAAAGTCAACACCTGTCATTTTGCCTTCTCTTGCCAACACAGCCATTGCATCTGTCAGCTGTATTTCACCGCCGGCACCAGGTTTTGTTTCTTCCAGGATAGGATAGATATCAGGTGTCAGCAAACATCTGCCCAGAATGGAATACAGTGAAAATTCTTTGCCTTTTGCAGGTTTTTCTATCATATCTGTTACATCATAGATGTTGTCTTTCAGGTTTTCCACTTTCAGTGAAGAATATCTGCTGATAGCCTCTGGTGCAACAGTTTTGATACCTACGCAGGCTTTACCAAATTCGTTATAGGCTTCAATCAGCTGCAGTGCAACAGGTTTTTCACCAAAAATAACATCATCAGGATACAGTACCATAAATGGCTCGTTGCCTGTAAATTCCTTTGCACACAGGATTGCATGGCCCAGACCTTTTGCTTCTTTCTGGCGCAGATAGTAGATATTTGCCAGATCGCTGATGCCTTTTACCTGTTCCAGCAGATTTTCTTTGCCGGGTTTGTCCAGTGCTCTTTCCAGTTCAGGGCTTTTATCAAAATGGTCTTCTATAACTTCCTTGCCTCTTGTTGTAATAATCAGAATATCTGTGATACCGCTTTTCACACATTCTTCTACAATATACTGAATACTTGGTTTATCAACAATAGGCAGCATTTCTTTTGGAACTGCCTTTGTCATAGGCAGAACTCTTGTACCAAAACCTGCTGCTGGAATAACGGCTTTTCTAATCATTTCTATACTCCTTTAAACACCGAATAATGCCATCATATACAGTGCTGCAAAAACTATTACAACAAACATACCAATTTTACTTGGGCCAGCATTTTCCAGAATGCTGCGGTAATATGTGTTTGTATCACCCAAAGATTCTTCTTTCATCTTTTTCAGTCTTCTGACTGTATCCTTTTTGTACAGCGGCACAGCCATAACACCCCATAAAGCACCTATAAGCAACACTATCAATGATGTGATTCGTGCTACATTTTCAATACCAGGAAATACCAGTGGGGAAGAAGCACTGAGTGTACCTGTTTCAACAGCCAGCATAATAAAAGTAGGCAGATTGAGAACAGCATTGATTGCAGCAGCCAGAATAGCATGTTTCCAAAGCTTTCTGAAAAGCAACCAGAGAGGTGGAAAGAAACATGCAGACCAGTTCATAACTCTGTGTTTAGGGTTCTGCTGCATTTTTTTGAAATGATAGATGTAGTATTTAGCGTTAGTACCGATAAATACTGCCATATCTCTCAAAGGAACACCGTCTATTTCGCCGGCCAGTTCTCTGTCTACCTGAGCTTTGTATTCTTCAAAACTCATACCTGTTGCTGGAGGAAATCTGTGTGTGTCCATTGTGCTGCCCGGCATTTTTGTATCAGGTGCAGCTGCAGGCAGTTGTCTGCCACAATTTTCGCAGTACATTGTGCCTTGTGGCATCATTGCGCCACAATCAGGGCAGGTGATACTGTTATCAGCATTAGGGATATTATCTGTTGCAGGCTTCCATTCAAAGTCTGTACCGTGTTTGTCCCGGTTTACGCAATGTCCCAGCTGATGCCAGCACTGTCTGTGATGCGGTGTGCCACAATCCGGACACACAACTATATCACTGTCGTTATCAAAAGGTTCGCCACATACATCGCAAACCTGTCCTTTTACTTTAAGCATATTATTCTCCTATTGCAAAATTCTTGCATTAAATGATATTATAGCACAAAAAATATTATAATGTAAAGTAAAGCCGTTAATTTTAACAATAATTTAATATATAAACATATAAAATTTTGGCTTTATTTTCTGGCTGATATATTATATAATATTATAATAGACAAATGTGAAAAAATGGAGTAAATATGATTTTAATAGACGATTACAAAAAAATTCTCAATGATACAAAACCACAGATTGATGAACTTATCATCAGCACAGGCTATGAAACACTGTCTGGTCAGATAGAAGAATTGGAAATGCACACACAGCAGCCGGATTTCTGGAATGACCAGGAACGCAGCACAAAAATTTTTGCACAGCTGAAAGTTCTGAAAGACAAAAAAGGTGGTATAGATGATATCAAAACCACATTTTCAGACCTGGAAACAATGATTGAGCTTTATATCGAACTGGAAGATGAAGATATGGAAGAAGAAATTGTTGCCACAGCAGCTGCACTGCAGACAAAGGTGGAACAGCTGCGACTGACAACACTGCTGACAGGTGAATATGATGCAAACAATGCAATTATCACACTGCATGCAGGTGCCGGCGGTACTGAAAGCCAGGACTGGTGCGAAATGCTTTTCAGAATGTATACACGCTACTGCACAAAAATGGGCTGGAAAACACAGACTATTGATTACCAGGAAGGTGATGAAGCAGGTATCAAATCTGTTTCTTTCTCTATCGAAGGCAACAATGCCTATGGCTTTCTGAAATCAGAAAACGGTGTTCATCGTCTGGTAAGAATTTCACCGTTTGACTCATCAGGACGCAGACATACATCATTCTCTTCCTGTGAAGTTATGCCTGAAATTGAAAATGACACAGATATTGTTATCCGCGAAGAAGATATAAAAATGGATGTGTTCCGTTCTTCAGGTGCAGGCGGTCAGCATGTTAACAAAACATCTTCTGCTGTTCGTCTCACACATATTCCTACAGGCATTGTTGTTGCCTGCCAGAATGAAAGAAGCCAGTTCCAGAATAAAGATATGTGTATGAAAATGCTGAAAGCAAAACTGGCACAGATTAAAGAAAGGGAACATCTGGACAAAATTGAAGATATTAAAGGTGTTCAGAAAGAAATAGCATGGGGCAGCCAGATTCGCAGTTATGTATTTATGCCATACACTCTGGTAAAAGACCATCGCACAGGCCACGAAGACGGCCGTGTTGATATGGTTATGGACGGCAATATTCAGGCGTTCCTCAATGCTTATTTGTCCGCAGCATCCAAAGGTGAACTTGAAAACAACTAAACAGGTTGAATAATAAAAACTGTATTAAAAGCAAAATAATTTAATATTTACAGCGTCCCCGGTAGAAATATCTGCCGGGGACGTAATTGTATAAACAACAGTTGTCTGATATAATGCTGTTAGAAAAATTGTATTTGATGAGGAGAAACTATATGAAATACAAAGGAACGCTTATTGTTGTTAAAGATTGTAACCGCGCATTAAAGTTCTATTGTGATATGTTTGGATTTCGACTGCTTCAAGACAACGATGGGAATATGGAATTGACGAATAATTTATATTTACAGGAATCAGGATACTGGGAACAATTTACAAAAAGAAGTGTAATTCCAAACAGTAATCGGTCAGAGTTGTATTTTGAAGAGGCCAACATAGAACAATTTGTAGAGCGTCTTGAAACGCTTTACCCTGAAATCGAATATGTCAATCACCTGATGACACACAGCTGGGGGCAAAAGGTGGTAAGATTCTATGATTTGGATGGTAACTTAATTGAAGTAGGAACACCGATATAGTCAACATTTTTTGATTTGTCTGTCAGTATTAAATCATTTTAATTAAGATTAATAATCTATACAACATTGTGTCATTAATATTCTTGCGGATTTACATTATGCTGTAAAATATGATAAAATAATGATAATAATAATTTTCGCAAAGGAGAAATACTATGGAACTGGAAAAAGTATTGCTTTCACGCAAATCCTGCCGTAAATTTAAAGAAAAACCTGTTGAAGAAGAAAAACTGGAAAAAGTTGTTATCTCAGCTTCACTGGCACCACTTGGTCTTCCAAAAATGTGTACACCGGCATTGACAGTGGTTACAGATAAAGATGCGCTGTCAAAACTGAATGGCACATACAACGCACCTGTACTTATTATCGTTTCCTGTCCGCCATCACCGGCACCTGGCATTGGTGACCAGAATGCAGCCTGTGTGGTTGAAATGATGTCTCTTATGGCAACAGACCTGGGATTGGGTAATATATATCTTTATGGTGTTACTGCCGGCTTGCAGAAAGATGCAGACCTTATGGCTGAACTGGGTATTCCTGAAAAACATACACCACTGGCAGCACTTGCACTGGGTTATGGTGAAGAAGAAATAGAAATTTGCAAAGAATTTGTGGCAAAACTGCCAATGAACAGAGTATAACAGATAAAATATAGGTCGTGTATCAGCTGATACACGACCTTTTATTTGTTTTTATGGAAGGCAAATGCCATACAAAAACATCCGGCAGCAAGTAGGGATGATGAGAGTATACCTTCACCTGTGTTTATTATGTGGTTTAATACGCCGGCGACGAAACAACAACCGGCAAGACAGAATGCCAATGAAATTATTTTGTTCTTTTTCATATTTATTACCTCAATAAAACCTATGTATAAAGGCATAGCCCGTGAAAGCTATGCCTTGAATTATTATAGATAAGCCTGTTTAGTCATCTTTTTCCAGTTTTTCAGCCTGTTTGATAGCATCTTTCAGGTTGTCCAGATTTTCTCCAACTTTTACAAAGATTTCATAGTCAAATTCGCCGTCATCTTCTGCCAGTTCCACATATCCGTCACCATATCCGCCCAGTTCAATCATAAAGCTTTTTGCAGATTCTTTCTGTACAAGGCCAGGCAGTTTGTCATTATTGCTTACAGCAGGCAGGTCAACTGCAATATAATAGGATGTTTTGTTTGAAGACATTACAGCAGTTGCTTTCATAAAACCGTCCAGCTTGCCGTCATCATAGCTATACAGCACAGCTTTACCATTTTCATCCAGTGTAAAGAACAGATAATCTCCATCTTCATCAACCCAGTAGCCGTCCATGTCTTTCCACATAGCCAGAACAGTAGGGTAGTTAGGGTCTTCTTCATCGTCAGCAACAGGTTTTGCAGATGGTGAAACAGTTGGTGTAGGTGTTGGTTCAACATTGCTTTCAGGATCGCCACCATCAACACAGCCTGTAAAGAAAGAGGCCGCCAGAACCATTGCAATAATAATACTTAATAATTTTTTCATAGTGTCCTCCTGTGACAGTTATATAAATTAAAGACTATTGTCGGATTACATCTTTTGCTGTCAAGTACATTATATTTGTAAAATATGTTGAAATTTTGAAAATTTAATATATAAATTGTGTTAAAACAAATTTTTTAAGATTCGTTTACAAATTTACCGCTGATGTGTTCTGGTGTAAGTTCCAACAGCCAGGTCCTGTGCAGATTGTTTTCAAGTTCTTTTTTCAGATATTCTTCATCAAGGGTGAATTTGCGTGTCAGTTTTGATGTGATATCAATTATTCTTTCTTTGTCTTCAACTATTGCAATTCGACCGAAAACAATCACGCTTTTTACATTCAGTGCCCATTCACCTTCTTTTCTCCAGCCTTTGTCGTATACACAAAATGAAACTTTGTCATGTTTTTTTATGGAATCTGTTCGGTGGCTGCGCTGACTGCCGATATGGAAATATATTTTTCCGCTTTCTTCGTCATAAAAATGATTGATTGGTGCGCCGTAAGGATAATCGTCATCACCCAAAACGCTGAGCACACCTCTTGTTTCGCTTTTCAGCAGTTCAATGCATTCTTCCATCGGCATCTGCTGTTTGATTCTTACCAAATCTCTAAACATGATTTATCTCCTTTTTAATTATTTCTTTTTCCGCTGGCATATTCTGCCATATTTATATCCAGCACATGGCGTGCAGGCTGGATAAGGGCTTCTTCATAATTGCACTTCCACTGGATATTCATATCCATATGTCCGTCTGTAATACCGTCAACGCTGTCTCCGCTTTTTATTACATCACCATTTGAAAATATATAGCACAGCAGGTTCCATGCGTGGTTTATAACCCAGTCAGGATTTATATTGTGGAAATGGTATTGCAGGTCAGGTAAAAACAGAGGAGCCATACCTGTGGTGTCTACTATAAAATCTTCTGTGCCTTGTATTCTGAAGAATCTGATATTTACACCAAAATGTATAAATCTATATTCTTCATCTCCGTCATAAGCCAGTATATCTTCACGGCTGAACATAGTGCCGCTGTTGGTAAAATACACAGCTTTGCATTCAGGATAAGCTTCCATCAGTGCATACAGGTATTTCATTTCCAATTCTGCACGTTCTTTATATTCCAGAGTTGCAGCCAGAAAATCTGTGGCAATCAATTGATATTTGCATTTGTCCAATATTTCATCCCGGTTTTTACAGTGCCAGAACTGGCTTCTTGTAAACCGGTCAAACATATCTTCTTTCAATGGTATACAGCCTGTAGTCAGCAGGGAAACAGGCATTCGGCCTTCTTTTACTTCTCCTGTATAGCTTTGCAGGGTAAAAGCGGCCATTTTTTCTCCGTCGTAGGAAAAACACTCTGCACCGCCTAAGTGACGGCTGAAAATTTCTGTCATTTTATCTTTTTCAGAAATTGGCACAGTGTCTTCAAACAGCAGCACCATCGTGAAAACCAACCCTTTGGTTTCATCTTTTTTGCTTAAATCCTGCTGCAATACAGTTTCTTTTTCCTGTTCTCCTTTTTTCTTTTTCCAGAAAGCCATAACAAATCTCCTATAATCTTTTCTGCATTGTTATTTCTTTCAGTTTTGTGCCGTCTTTAAGACGGATAGCATCGGGAATTTCAGCTACAATTTCAAAGCCGAATTTTCTATACAAAGCAATAGCTCTTTCATTGCCCTCAATAACATTCAGTTCCAGCAGTTCGACACCGGCACGGCTTTGGGCTGTTTTTATTATTTCTGTAAAAATTGCACTGCCTATACCCAGCCCCCAGTATTCTTTAAGCAGGGCGATGCCTATGCCAGCCTTGTGTCTGGTTTTGATTCGGTTGTTGAAAGATACCTGCCCTGTGCCTGCAATTTTTCCGTCAACGATAACAGTGAACATCTTGTCGTTTGGGCTTTCAATCATTCGGTTTATAAAATTCAATTGTTTTTCAATGGTATAGTCGGCCATTTCTTCAGGGTACTGCATCAGATAATCAGTCTGTCCCAGGCTTTTTATTCTGAAAGCCAGCATTTCAGCCGCATCAGCTATCTGCGCTGTACGTAATACAGCCGTTCTTCCATCTTTCAGAATTATTTCAACAGGTTCAAAAGTCATAAATTCTCTCCTTTATATCTCTCTGTCCATATCCCTGTACTGCACAGCTTCAAGAATATGCATTTCGTTTATAATTTCTTCGCCATCCAGGTCAGCTATGGTGCGTGCAACTTTCAGCACTTTGTCATAGGAGCGTGCAGATAAATTCATATTATCAAAAACTTTTTTAAGTATCTGTGTACCTTTTGCTGTAACCTGACAGAATTTACCCATATATTTTGATGGTATATTGCTGTTGGTATCAAAGTCCAGTCCTTTGTATCTTTCTGCCTGCAATTTTCTTGCAGCTATTACTCTTTCCAGTATTTCGCTGCTGCTTTCTGCTTTTTCACTGGTGGTCAACTGGTCCCAGCTCACATCTTCCAGATGTACATGCAGGTCTATTCTGTCCATCATCGGTCCGCTTATCCTGTTCATATACCGCTGTCTGCGAGTATCCGAACAGGTGCAGGTGTGGTTTTCAGTGCCGTAATAACCGCAAGGGCAGGGGTTCATTGCCGCCACCAGCATAATATTGCTTGGATAAGTCTGTGTATAACTTACACGGCTGATTGTTACCACATTGTCTTCCAGCGGTGCCCTTAAACTTTCCAGCACATCTTTATGAAACTGCGGAAATTCATCAAGAAAAAGAACACCATTGTTTGCCAGTGATATTTCACCTGGTCTTGCACTGGTGCCTCCGCCGGTCAGGGCAGGGGCAGATACAGTGTGGTGTGGGCTGCGGAAAGGCCTTTTGGTGATAAGTCCGCCATTTTTGGAAATCAGACCGCTGATGGAATACAGTTTGGTTGTCTGTATGGCCTCTTCTTTTGTCAGCGGCGGCAATATTGACGGCATTCTTTTTGCCAGCATACTTTTACCGCTGCCGGGTGGGCCAACCATCAGTATATTGTGTCCGCCTGCAGCCGCTATTTCCAGTGCTCTTTTGGCTTCTTCCTGTCCTTTAACATCAGCAAAATCCAGCAGTTCTTCCGGATTTTCCACAGGTTGGTAAATATGTTCTTTTAATACTGTTTCGCCGTTGAAATATCCTATCAGCTGTGATATATGGTCAATACCGAATACATTCAGCCCGTCTACTACAGCGGCTTCGTTTGCATTGTCTGACGGCACAAAAAAGTGGGTAAAACCTTCTTCTTTTGCCTTTATAGCCATTGGCAGTATACCCGGTACACCTCGTAAAGTGCCATCAAGTGACAGCTGCCCCGCAAAGGCATATTTATCGCTTATTTTGTCCACATCACCTTTGGCTGACAAAATGCCCAGCAAAACAGGCAGGTCGTATATTGCCCCGGTTTTCTTTATGTCAGAAGGCGCCAGATTTACTGTAATTCGGCTGGAAGGGTAGGAGATATGGTTGTTCTTTATGGCACTTCGCACTCGTTCCTTGGCTTCTTTTACAGCGTTGTCCGGCAGTCCCACTATTTCAAAACCCGGCAGACCACCGGAAATATGTGTTTCCACCGTAACCACATAGCCGTCTATGCCCATTACGCCAAAGCTGTATATTTTACTGAACATATCTTCACCCCGATATCTGTTTATTAAGTTTATAATACAATAATTGTATAAAATATGCAATAACCGACTATTTATAATAGGAATTATATAATTCTATTGGCATTTTAACCAATAAACAGGAGCATTTTTATTATTAAAAATAATTGATAGAAAAGCAGAATTATGTTATTCTTAAAGTGTATATTTGCGTTTGAAATTTTATTTTTCAAATGCTGTGTTAAATTTGTTAATTTTTAGAAAAATGGAGGCATTTTTATTATGTACAATAAAGAATATCTGCGCTGGTGTGAAGCAGTAGGCGAAGATTATCTGCAGGCTGAACTGAAAGAAATCAATGGCAATGACGAAGCTATCAAAGAAAGATTCCTTCTCAACCTTGAATTCGGTACAGCAGGTCTTCGTGGCGTTCTGGGCGCAGGCACAAACAGAATGAACATCTACACAGTAGGTAAAGCTACACAGGGTCTGGCTAACTTCCTGAAAAGCGAAAACGAAAACCCAGTAGTTACTATTTCTTACGACTCCCGTATCCGTTCAGACGAATTTGCACAGGTTGCTGCACAGATTCTGGCTGCAAACAGTGTAAAAGTTTACCTTTACGATGCACTGGCACCAGTACCAATGCTTTCATTTGCTACAAGAGCACATAAATCTGATGCAGGTATTATGATTACAGCTTCCCATAACCCTGCAAAATACAACGGCTATAAAGTATATGGCCCAGACGGCTGTCAGATGACAAGCGAATCTGCAGACAAAGTTCTGGCTGAAATCAATAAACTGGATATTTTTGCTGACATCAAAAAAGCTGATTTTGAACAGGCTAAAGCTGAAGGCAAAATCGAATATGTATCAGAAGAAGTTAAACAGGCTTACTATGACTGGTGTCTTGGCCAGATGATGAGAAAAGACATTTTTGTAAAAGAACCAATGAAGATGGTTTACACACCACTTAACGGTTCCGGTCTGGTTCCTGTAACAACAGTTCTGGCAAAAGCAGGTCTGAAAGATATCACAATCGTTGAAGAACAGCGCCTGCCGGATGGTAACTTCCCAACATGCCCATATCCAAATCCAGAAATCAGAGAAGCTATGCAGCTGGGTCTGGACAGAGTAAAAGAACTGGACGGCGACGTACTTATCGCAACAGACCCTGACGCTGACCGCGTAGGTATCGCAGTAAAAGAAAATGACGAATATGTACTGCTGACAGGCAACCAGGTTGGTATCCTGCTGACAGACTACATCGCAAAAACAAGAAAAGAACTGGGTACACTGCCAGAAAATCCAATTATGGTTAAATCCATCGTTTCATCTTCACTGGCTGATGCAGTTGCAGCTTCCCATGGTGTTGAAACAATCAACGTTCTGACAGGTTTCAAATACATCGGTACAGAAATCAAAAAACTGGAAGAAAAAGGTGAAGAAGAAAGATTTATCCTTGGTTTTGAAGAAAGCTACGGCTACCTGGTAGGTTCTGCTGTTCGTGATAAAGACGCTGTTGTTGCAACACTGCTTATCAGCGAAATGGCTGCTTACTACCGCTCAATCGGTTCTTCCATCAACAAAGCTCTTCAGGATATCTATGCAAAATTCGGCTACTACCTGAACAAAGTTGATTCCTATGAATTTGAAGGCCTGTCCGGTATGGATAAAATGAAAGACATCATGCAGGGTCTGCGTGATAAACCACTGGCAAAACTTGGTTCACTTCCAGTTGTTGCAAGAGAAGACTATAAAACTCTTACACATAAAGATGAACTGACAGGTGAAGAATGGCATATTGACCTGCCAAATGCAAACATTCTTATCTACCTGCTTGAAGGTGGCCACCAGGTTATCGTACGTCCATCAGGTACAGAACCAAAAATCAAGGTTTACTACTCAATCAAAGGTAAAGACCTGGAAGAAGCAACAGCTATCAAAGCTGATATCGACACAGTTATCAAAGCTGTTCTGGCATAATTATACATTAATACGTAGGGGACGGGTTAACCGTCCCGCTATGTTTGTCTGGCAGAAAATTCTTGTAAATTCCATAAAAAAATACTTGCATTTATGTACAAGATGTGGTAATATTTATGGGTAACTATTGAACACTCGGGGACGGAAACCCCGACAAAATGAAAATGAGGTGAACAAGATGAGAGAAGGCATCCATCCACATTATGAAGAAGCTACAATCACTTGTGCTTGTGGTAACGTAATCAAAACAAGATCAACAAAGAAAAACATCTCTGTTGACGTATGTTCAAAATGCCACCCATTCTACACAGGTAAACAGAAAATTGTAGATGCAGGCGGTCGTGTTGACAGATTCAAAAAGAAATTTGGTATTGTTGACTAATATTAATTGCAAAACTTATGGGCGGTACTTGTACCGCCCTGTTTTTTTATGGTAAAATAAAAGTGCATTTATCGCAGGGGCAGGCGTCTTCGACCGCCCGTTATAAAATAAAAATTCAAGGAGTTTTTATGGCAGATTACAAAACCGTTGGCGCACCCAGCCACGATACAATATATGAAAAGAAAAGCGAATTTATCGGCTATATTTCCCATGCAAAAACAGAGGCCGATGCACAGGCTTTCCTGGCGTCTATAAGAAAAAAACATTATGACGCCCGTCATGCCTGTTATGCGTATATAATAAAAGATGAAAAAATAGAGCGCCAGTCCGATGATGGCGAACCACAGAAAACCGCAGGTATGCCTATACTTGAAGTTCTGCGCCACAGCGGTCTGGAAGATGTAATCATAGTTGTTGTTCGCTATTTTGGCGGTACTCTGCTGGGCACAGGCGGTCTTGTCCGCGCATATACACAGGCGGCACAGGCGGCAGTTGCATCGGCAGAAATACTGTCTTACAGCCTGTGTGTTGACCTGTCTGTCGAAATAGATTATCCGTTGTACGACAAACTGATGAACATCTGTCAGAACAACGGGGCAAAGGTTATGGACACACAGTATACTGACAAAGTGTTTGTAAAGGTGAGAATGGTCAGCGGTACTCAGGACAATCTGATTAACGAAATTGAAATTCTTACAAAAGGCCGCAAACCGGATGTAAGCGATGAAATATATGATATTTTTTAGGAGATAAATAATGAAAAGAATTATTGCATTTGCTCTTGCAGTTCTTATGATATTTACAACAGCCTGTTCTTCCACCCCAAAGGTCAATAAACTGCCACTGGGTGAAGATATGGTCAATCAGATTATTTCTGACAGTAAACTTCCTGTTATTGCTGAAAAAATCGATGTAGCCAATGATGTGCAGGGAATAACTGCCGAATACTATAATCTGAAAGACGGTTTTTCAAAAAATCCTATGGGCAGCTTTTCTACAGTTACAGGCAACAATGGGGTTTGTGTAGACCTGTCTTCTTGGTCAATTATAGGTGACTTTTTTGCCGGCGGTGATTATATGGACAGCGCCGTAAAAGTAATCTGTTCCGCTTATGGTCAGTTTAAAAATACTGACAGCCTGTCTGCATTGCTGATAGATGATTATAAAAATCTTAATTTTATGATAGAAAGCAATATGGGTTACTGGTATACAGTACACGAAGGAATTTACTTTATGGCTGTATATTCTATGGAATCAGAAGATACAGCTGTCCTTTGCAATTTTACCCTGATGGAAAAGGATTATTTCAAAAACTATCTTAAATTAAACAGCAGTCAATCATGGGCACAGCAGATTTACCGGCAGGAGTTTTGATTAAACAAAAATGAGAGTGTAAAAACACTCTCATTTTTTATTGAAGTTTTCAATTAAAAATCAAACCATTCGCCGTTCAGCAGGTCTCTTGCATCTCTTGTAAGTGGAATCAGGTCAGAAGAATCAGCCAGTTCAATATCAAACTTTCTGTTCAGTGCTGCAAAATGCTGCAGACCGAATGCCATTTTGTTAAGGTAAGAAAATACGCCGATTGCACCTGTAGGGAAGTTATCTGCTTCTTTGCCATAGATATATCTCAGGTCGGCCAGGTCAGCAAAGATTTCCTGTACTGTATTGCCATACTGTTTATATCTTGCTGGCACATCACCGGCTTTAATCATATCGCCGATTTTTTTACCGCTCATTGCAGCTGCCATTGATGCACGGCACAGACCGATAGCTGTAATATGTCCGTCACCCAGAGCAATGGCTTTATATGCCTGGTCTTCTGTTGCGATACCACCAGTAATTGTAATAGCAGGCATTTCCAGACCTTCATCTTCCAGCTTGTTTACAATGTCAGCCACAGCCACTTCCATACATACAGTTGGGTATGCCCATTCATTCATCATTTTGTTTGGGCTGTAACCGCTGCCGCCGCCGGCACCGTCAAATGTAACCATATCAACACCTGCCATGGCAGCAATGCGCAATACAGTTTCCAGGTCTTTAGGGTCATAACCTGCCATTTTGAAGTAAACGTTTTTCAGACCCATTTCTTTCAGTTCCTTAACGCGTTTTACCATAAATTTGGTATCCCAAAGTGGCAGTCTGTCATAGGCATAGAAGTTAGGGCAGCAGCCTTCTTCAAATTTCTTTTTCATTTCAGGTGTTGATGGGTCAGGTCTTACAATCAGACCGCTGGCCTGTTTTTTCAGTGCTTCTTCATAGCCGCCTTTGCAGATTCTTGCAGGCTGTACACCTTTTGCACTCTGGCCGAATTTGAATTCAATGGCCTGGCAACCGTGGTTTTTGATAGCGTATTCAGGCAGGCCCTGCATATCGTCTTCTACATTACACTGCAGGATAATCTGGCCATAACCGCGATAATATTTGTTGAAAGCATCAAACATTTCGCCCAGCATTTCAAATTTTGTTATTTTGCCGTCTGTATATTCCAGGTTAGGGTCTTTGCTTGGGCAACCTTCGCCGATTACAGCACATACACCGGCCATGGCAGCACCTGCAAAATAATCTTTCCAGTTTAGTTTGATAACAGCTGGCAGCATAAATGGCAGTGCAATTTTTACTTCATTGTCACGGCCGTATCTGCGTTCCAGTTTTACGTTGTAGATTGTAGCGTCTTCATAATTTGGTCTTACACCGTGTGTACCAAAGCAGTGACCATTGATGTTAAAGTGTGAATAGTCAATAGGATAGTCCTTTTCACTGGCAACCTGGTTTGCCCCTGTGTTTGTTGGGTAAACAGTCTGGCTGCCTCTTACAGCGGCAAGTCCCAGTTCGCAGGTGCCCATACAGTCTTCTGTACAGAAAGAGCACATACCGGAACAGGAAACTATATTGCTTCTGTTTTTTGTATCATTGAAATTAGATGTCAGTTTAGGTGAGTAAGACATAATAATCCTCGCTTTCATAATTGTATTGATTACATTTTAAGTATATTATAATATTGTAATACAATCAATTCAATGATAAAATTGTTATCAATACAATATTGGATAGAGGAGAGTGTACTGATGCCTGTAAACTCGTTTGAAAATTATATACTTACATGGAAGCCGGATAGGGAAAAACTGAAGTATCCTATCTATACTTCTCTTGCAGAACTTATGGAAAAGGATATAGCCAGCGGTGTATTGCCTGTGGGCACAAAACTGCCGCCCCAGAGAGAACTGGCAGACTACCTTGATGTCAGTCTCAACACTATAACCCGTGCCTACACCCTGTGTGAAAAACGCGGTCTGCTGTATGCAGTGACAGGAAAAGGCACTTTTGTAAATTCATCAATCAATTCCATCAAGTCTGTGGTAGAAACTAATACAGAAAAGAATATTATCAATGTGGGCATTACAGTTTCTCCACAGCCAAATATAAAACAGTTAAAACTCATTATAAATGAAATTACACAAGATAAATCATTTGCAGACAATATCCGTTTTGCCAACCCTGCCAGTACTGACTATCAGCTGCATGCAGCAAGAAAATGGTTGGATAATTTCAATATAAAATCAACAGGGGAAATACTTATCACAAACGGCAGCCAGAATTCTCTTACACTAATTCTGGCCGGTATTTTTGAAGCAGGGGATAGAATTATAGTTGACCAGTATACATATCCCAACTTTCTTGCACTTGCCAATATGCTACACATTGTTTTGCTGACTGTTCCAAGTGATGAATATGGTATGGATGTTGCAGAATTGAAGAAAATTCTAAATACCAATAATGTAAAGGGAATATACTTGTCGCCGTCTTGCTCCAATCCGCAGGCCACCTGTATGCCACTGAACAGGCGAAAAGAGATAGCAGAGCTGATTGACGGTTATAATCTGATACTGATTGAGGACGATTGTTATGCATTTCTGATAGAAAACAAGCCGCAGCCTATATACAATATGGTGTCTGACAATGCAATCTATCTTACAGAGCTTAACAAAGCAATCAGTCCCGGTATCAAAACAGGCTATATTTGTTATGATGAAAAATTTCGTTCAAAGCTGGAACAGGCCAATTATAATTGCAATCTGACTGTGGACTGGTTTTCTGCACAGATTGCGGCATATGCTATTAACAGCTGTGTTTATGAAAAGTCATTGGCAGAACATATTTTGCTGACCCAAAAGCGCAATGAAATATATGCAAAATATTTTCCGGTATCCAACATGAACTCCTATTATCAATGGCTTGAATTGCCACAGGGCATCAGCAGTGTGGCCTTTGAATCTGTTGCATTAAAAGCGGGGGTAAAGGTGTATGGTTCTGAACGCTTTCTCACAGGGGATGCAGGTGGCAGATATTTTCTGCGTGTGTCTACTTCCGGTCCGGATACTTACCAAGACCTCGAAAAAGCACTTACAACAATAAAACAGATTATTGACGATATACGCAACCAGGCAACTGATATTAATTATACAGTTTAGCCAATTGTTATAGATATAATATTATGATATAATTATATAGTTACGCAATTTAAACCCACTTGAAAAGAAAGAGAGTAATTAATGCTTACAATTAAAGATTTAACCCACGAATTTGATGGGCAAACTTTATTCAAAGATGTAAACCTTACTTTTACACAGGGCAACTGTTATGGCATCATCGGCGCAAACGGTGCTGGTAAAAGTACTTTGCTTAAATTTATTTCCGGTCTCCGTGAACCTACAAAAGGCGAAATTTTCCTGGATAAAAACGCCCGTATGTCAGTTCTGGAACAGGACCATTTCAAGTTCGACGAATATTATGTAATGGAAACAGTTATTATGGGCAACCCTCGACTGTATGAAATTATGAAAGAAAAAGACGAACTTTATGCAAAACCTGACTTTTCTGAAGAAGATGGTGAACGCGCTGCACAGCTTGAAGGCGAATTTGCCGAACTGGACGGCTGGGAAGCAGAAACCGAAGTTCTGCAGCTGCTCAACGGTCTGGGTGTGGATAAAGAATACCACTATATGCAGATGAAAAACCTGAAAGGTCGTGACAAGGTTAAAGTTCTGCTGGCAAAAGCCCTTTTCGGCAAACCAAGTATTATCCTGCTGGACGAACCTACAAACGACCTGGATATTGATGCTATTGCATGGCTGGAAGAATTTATTATTGAATTTCCCGGCACAGTACTGGTTGTATCCCACGACCGCCATTTCCTTAATGCCGTATGTACACACACAGTTGATATTGACTACAACAAAGTAAAAATGTATGCCGGCAACTATGACTTCTGGTATGAATCCAGCCAGCTGATGAACCAGCTTATCCGCAACCAGAACAAGAAAAAAGAAGAAAAAATCAAACAGTTGGAAGAATTTATCCGCCGTTTCTCTGCAAATAAATCAAAATCAAAACAGGCTACATCAAGAAAGAAAATTCTTGATAATATCCAGCTGGAAGAAATGCCTGCATCCAGCCGTAAATATCCGTTTGTTGGCTTTGTACAGGACAGGGAAGTAGGTAAAGATGTTCTGGAAGTAAGAGAACTTTCCAAAACTATTGACGGTATCAAAGTTCTGGACAATATTTCTTTCTATATCAACCGCCTTGACAAAATTGCTCTGGTAGGTGATAACGAAGCCGGTCAGACAGCATTGTTTAAAATTCTCAACGGCGAAATGGAACCTGATTCAGGCTTTATCAAATGGGGTGTTTCCACTTCCCGCAGCTATTTCCCAAAAGACAATATTGCTTTTTTTGAAGGTATTGATGATACTATCATCGACTGGCTGCGCCAGTATTCAAAAGACCAGACAGACAGCTATCTCCGCGGCTTCCTGGGCAGAATGCTGTTTTCCGGCGACGATGTTTTCAAAAAGGTAAATGTTCTTTCCGGTGGTGAAAAAGTAAGATGTATGCTGTCCCGTATGATGATGAAAGAGGCAAATGTAATCATGCTGGACCAGCCTACAAACCATCTGGACCTGGAATCCATTACAGCAGTAAATAACGGCCTGGTTGATTTTAAAGGCACTGTACTTTTTGCCAGCCATGACCACCAGTTTATTCAGACTATTGCCAACAGAATTATTGAAATTCAGCCGGACGGTTCTATTATCGATAAGATGATGACATACGACGAATATATTGAATACAAACATAACAGATAATAAAAAAGTACCATTTTCACAGGGAAATGGTACTTTTTTGATATTTAATAAAATTAAGAAAAATTTAATATAAATTAATTTAATAAGCTTTGAATCTAAACTTTAAAATCAAGAAAAACTTAATTAAAAAATGAAATACTAAAAAATACTTACACTATATTTAATTAAAAGTATTAAAAATCACATAAAACTTAATTAAATAAATTTTTAACAGTTGACAACTGTGTGGCGATATGGTAATATATAGTCAAGAAAAGGATGTGGGGCCGATGGCACATTAAGTAAATGCTGTTCCTGGCAAGAGCAGAAAATAAAAACAAAAAATGCCAAAGAAAATATGATTGTAAAGAAAGTCATATAAAAGACATTAAAACAAAATCAGATGAAACTATAGTGATATTAAAAAATATTCGAAAAGTATCATAAAATGAAAAGAAGATACACAGGGTATCGGAAATCAGAAGGGATATGAGGATATTAAAAAATATACGGAGAAATAGAAATTAATCTGAAATTTTCTGCAGATGTTCTATGCTTACAAAATGCAGGATGCTTAATAAAAAACGAAGCATATCGATGAAAAGAAACAGTCACAATAAAGTAATATCGTAAAGAAGGTAAGAAATATTGTCGTATCGTAAAAGTGACAGGATCACAATAGATTGTTTAAAGATATGTGTAATGAATAAAGAAAAGAAATAAAACAAAACCAAGATGTATAATTGTAAAGAAAGTTATATGTCGACAACAAAAAAGCACCGTATAAAGCATAAAAGGACATTTATAACAGCCCACTAAAACAGTAGTGATTAGACATAAAGAGCCGTTGAAATATCAGCGGCTCTTATATATTTTGTACATTTTTTATAATGTAAAAAGGGGAGAGCGATGCTCTCCCATTTTCTTGATATTTACGAATTATTATCCCAGGTTTTTTCTGTCCTGGTCGCCATCAGCTTTAAACATCATAAAATTTTCTGTATCACTGGTAAAGAAGAAATAGTCAATGTTTTTCTGCAGCAATGTATTCAGATAGTTTGGAATAATGTTTTCATCAGCTACACGCAGTACAAAACCTGCATCTTCGCCATCAACACCCCAGCAGTACATATCGCAGTATTCACAGTCATATTTCTGCATCAGTTCATCCACAAAACCGGACAGCAGACAGAAGTCTTTTTTATCACCAATGTAGTCAACCAGTCGCAATACATAGCCTTCGTCACTTTCATTTACCCTGAAAACCACCAGTGCAGGCACATTTTCACAGCTGTGTACAGCAAATACTTTGTATTCGTAATGAGGGTATTTGAAATATCTTTTATCAATATACCAGTAGTCTTTGCGTGGGCGACAGTGTGCAGGTATTGCAAAAGTGGCTTCCACCTGTGCAATATCTTTCATTTCTTCCAGCCATACGCCTTCTTTTTTCACGCTTTCAGGAATAATTTTTTCATTTACTACTGCCATTTTATATTCGCTTCTGTCAGCCAAGCGGTAGTAATGCTTCATCTTGTCAGGGTGATAGCCCAGGAAAGTATAGAAAGGCATTGTGTTTTCTCTGATATTGTTACAGCTCATCACCTGTGCGCCTGTCAGTTCTTTCATCGCGCCCATCAGCGCCAGACCCTGACCGTTTTTGCCTTTTCTTGCACACCAGATAGAAACCCATATATCCGGATTTTCGCCGTTGCTGCAGTTGATGTAACCACACAGGGCAGCCACACCTTTTTCATCTTCAGACACATAAAAGTTTGTCATATCTCCATCAAGGAAATAATAGTTAAACAGCTGTTCATTATTTACAAGGGGATGTTTTGAACCCCAGTTTTCATTGAGAAAATCTACAATCAGTTCTTTTTCAGCCAGCGGTACACGTCTTATATTGTTACTCAATTACACTACCTCCTGTAACAGGCAGGTTTACACCTGTGATAAATCTTGCTTCTTCACTTAAAAGGAAAGCCATTGCAGGTACCACGTCATTTACCTGCGCATTGCGTTTCATAGGGTGGTCGTTGGCGGCGGCTTCCACAATCAGGTGGCTGGTTTCTGCCAGGAATTTTGTTTCAATCATACTTGGGCTTACGCTGTTTACTGTAATGCCGTTGGAAACATAGTCGCTTGCCAGACTTTTCATCAGCCCAACTATAGCATTTTTGGCCATAATATATGCACCTGTGTTTTTAGGTGGATTAGCCAGCACATAGCTGGTTGCCATAAACAGCACCCTGCCAAATTTAGCTTTTGCCATTTTTGGCATAATATATTTGCAGATTTTTACAGCACTCATAACCTGCACATTCATATCTGCCATAAATCTTTCTTCGTCAAAACTTTTGAACTTTGTATTTACTACACGCAGGGCAGGCAGGTGAACAAAATGTGTCGGTGTAAGTCCTGTGGATTTGATATCTTCCACAAATTTGTCAGTGGCAACACTGTCAGAAAGATTTACATCATAATATGTGTAATCGATTTTGTTTTCTTCGCAGAAAGCTTTCAGTGCGCTTTCATCACCAAAACCCTGCAGAAGAAATTTGTCACCATCTTTTGCCACAGTTTTAATCAGTTCAAAACCTAAATCGCTTGTTGCACCTGTAATCAGATAAACGCTCATTCTCTTACCCCCAGCTGAATATTCGCCTTGCACACTTTCTTGCCGTTCTGATTTGTAATTGTGCCCTTTACAAATACAGTTTTGAATGTATCATTGATTTCGCTGATTTTGCCTGTAACTGTCAGCACATCGCCAGGGTATACAGGCAGTGAAAATTTAGTTTCCACACTGTGCAGCAGGCAGTGTTCACCCGGCAGATATACACCGGCCATAGTGGAAAACATACTGCCAAACAGCATGCCGTGGCACACTCTTGTGGCAAAGCCATGTTCCTTTGCGTATTCTGCACTTACATGAATAGGGCTTACATCGCCTGTGATTTCTATAAATTTATTCATCATTTCTTCTGTGATTGTAACTGTGAACTTTTCACTCATACCTACAGACAAATCGCTGAATTTATAACTGTTCATACTAACCTCTTTTAATAAGTTTTCTAATTAAATAGTATAACATATTTATAATAGATTAACAAGTTTTACAGATCTATTGATTTTAAAAGAAAAGAATAATATAATTAAATCAATTAATACAACAGGAGATTATTATGAATCCAATCGGCAGACTGCGCAATATGACAAGTGTATATCTTACACACGACGACAGAATACTTCTTTTGTTCCGACAAGGCTCTAGAGTGGTAAATGACAAATGGATAGGCTCTGCCGGCGGTCATTTTGAACCACGGGAACTTAACGATGCTTATGCCTGTGCAATGCGAGAACTGAAAGAAGAACTGGGCATAACCCCGGATATGCTGGAAAAGATAGAGCTTCGCTATCTGACCATTTACAACAAACTGGAAGAATTGCGCCAGAACTACTATTTTTTTGCACAGCTTAAAGATGACAGTGTAATCAAAACCTCAAACGAAGGTCAGCTTAAATGGTTTGATATTGAAGAAATTGTTTCTCTTGATATGCCGTTTACATCAAAAATGGTAACAAACCATTGGGTAAAAGAGGGAAGACATACCAATTGCTTTTATGGCGGCGTTGCAACAGACAATGATATGGTATTTCTTGAAATGAAAGAGTTTTAAAACAAGCAAATAAAACACAAAAAAGGCACTGCTTGCAGTGCCTTTACTGTTGTATAATGTAAATTAACCAACCATTCTTTCAATCAGGTCAACCATTGCGCCTACATTTTCCAGGTCTGCAACGTCTGCCAGAGAGAATTTGATGCTGAACTGTTTTTCGATTGCAACCAGCAGGTTAATCTGTTCCAGGCTGTCCCAGTCTTCAATGTCGTCAGAGTTTGTAGCATCTGTCAGCACGATGTCTTCATCATCAAATACGTCACAGAAGATTTCGTTCAGTTTTGCCATAATTTCTGTTCTGTTCATAATTTATTTCTCCTTATACTGTTTCCATTTCAATAACTTTGTTTTTAACTTCGTAATCATCAGGAATATTGTAGATGTATCTCTTTTCGTCTTCTGTATCCATTGTCACTTCAAAGCCAACAGATTCATAGAAATCCTTGATAATTACATTCTTCGCTGTTCTCAGCCAGCTGGCTGTGATTGTTTTCACACCCATTTCCTTACATTTGCCTACTACATAGTCCAGCATAGCATATTCAAAATGTCTCTTGAATACGCGGCAGCTCATTACCCACAGGTCAATGTTTGCATTTGTGCCTTCCACTGATGCAATAAAGCAGGCTGTAATGCCATTGTCACCGAACTTGTCCACCAGTTTTGCATAGGCGGAAATATAGTTTATCTTATCTTCAATAATCGCTTCCACTTCACTCTGCGCATATCTGCGTGTTGTAAAGTTAAACTGGTTTGTCTTGTTGATAAGCTGTGTGATTCTTTCACAGTGTGCTGTGCTGAAAGCACCGATTTCGCCTGTCATATTCAGTGACAGCAGATAATCTGTATAATCAGTAAAACTGCTTTCTGCGGCTGCTCTCTGTGCGTTCTGTTTGTACATTTCGTTTCTCTTTGCATCATCTTTGGTGAAAGATGTGATTTCAAAGAAACCTGCTCTGTCTATTGCTTTTATGTAATCTTCAGGGCTCTTTACTTCAGGTACTGTTACTGTTGGCAGTGACTGACGTACAATTTCTCTTTCTGCAGGGTTGTCATCAATAAATACTAGGCTGTCTTCGCCGATGTTTATTTCTTTTGCGATATTTGCAATATTGATTGATTTTGGTTCCCAGTTTGCTTTGAAGCAGATAAAGTCATCCACTGACAGAGGTGCTTCTTTTCTGTCTGTAAAGCCCTGTTTAGCAATTGCTTCTTCGTTTTTGGAACAAACATTCAGCATAATGCCCAGACCGGTCAGTTTTTTCAGATAAGACTGGAATTCTGTATAGCTCATGCCTGCAGGCTGTTCATTGCCGATTGCGATACCTTCCACACCGTCATCACCGATAATGCCGCCCCACAGTGTATTGTCCAGGTCCAGCACAACGCTTTTTTTGTTTTTACCCAGTGCAGATTTGATGATTTTTGCCACACTGAAAGCCAACTGTGGAATCTGGTCAACAGACAGTGCGTATTTGTACAGGTACCAGTTTTCCAGGTTGTGCCAGTTGTCCAGACCAACCAGGGAAGACAGGTAGTTGATGTCGTTGAGATACACATTGTCTTTTGTGGCAATGTAATCTGCTATCATCAGGTTTAGACGTGTTGTAAAGTTTACCACACCCTGTACAGCCACAGCATCTTTGTTGCCGTACATACGGTAGAATGGCATTTCAAAGTTGTTTACAATAACCACTGCACCAAAGGACAGTGCTTTTTCCACAACTGTTTTATATCTTGCAAATTCTTTTTCCAGTTTTTCCTGTACCTGCTGTGCGGTATCCTGTGGAACAGGCAGATTTTCAATGTTTTTGTTTGATGTGTGAATATAGATAAAATCAGGACCAAATTCTTTCAGGCTGCCGTCATCAAACATCAGGTCTTCAAAATAGCGGTTGTAGCCGCCTACTTTGAATTCAGGTTTGATGCCGTAGTTCAGAAGGAACAGTTCCAGTATATTTTTAATTTCACCGATAGTACTGCCACTGAGGATAGCCACTTTTTTATCGATGAATTTGTTGTTTGCCAAAAGTTCTTTTTTTATGCTTTTCTTCTTCTGAAGAATATATGCAGAATCAAAAGGATAATCTAAAACTGACATATTATACACTCCTTTACTATGTCCATTATCCATTAAATTATAGCATATATTCGATATATGAGCAATATTCTATCTCTGCATAAACTGTAAATTATTTATTAATAAAATGTTTATAATATGTGCAATATAGATAAAAAAATATCTATTAGTAGGCGTGCATAAATTTTGTGACTGAATTGTTATTAATTTAAGGTTGAAATTTTATAGCGAAAAAAGTATAATATAGTTTGTATAAGTATTACTATGAGTAAGTGTGTGCCTTACAGCCCGAAATTTTCCAGGGTTTTCAGCAGGGTATAATCGTCGTCCACCGGTATACCTTTTCGCAGCAGCTCTATGTCATTTTCTGGCAGCAGATGCACATATACCTCGTAAACAGCCATAGGCTGGGTTTCATCGGGGTTAAACACTGCCACCTTTCCGCCGTATTCTTTCACTATATATGCGGTCTGTGTGGGCTGGTCAATGGGCTGTACATCAGTGTTTTTCATAGTGTATATGCTTACAGAAATCAAAGCTGTACAAAATAATGTACATAAAACAAAAAATATTTTCTTCATAAATAGCACCTCTGTAAAAGAGTGTTGACTGTTTGGTGGAAATAATACATATTACGAACAGGAGGGATTATTATTAAAATTTACAATAAATCCTCTGCTGGCGGCGATAAAAAGCCGGTGGCAAAAAAGGCAGAAACCAAAAAGAAAGTTGTAAAATCTGTAGATAAATCACAGGAACCAAAACAGCCAAAGCCAAAGAAAGCAAAGAAAAAGAGTGATAAACCGCTTTGGAAACGCATTGCTGTTGTTTTTGGCTATCTTATCTGTCTTGGTGTAATGGTAGGCAGTGCAGTGCTGGTGGCACTTACAATGTATCTGGTTAATGTTACACGGGATGATGCAAAAGACCTTAACCTTACAAACCTTCAGCTGTCACTGACAAGTATCATTTATTATCAGGACTCTGAAACAGGCGAATACGAAGAATATCAGCGTCTCGACGGCAGTGAAAACCGTATCTGGGTAGATCTGGAAGATATTCCACAGCATGTTATTGATGCATACATTGCCGTAGAAGATAAAGATTTCTACGAACATCATGGTGTTGATATTGTGGGTACAGTTGCTGCTATGATCAACGAATATACACCTATCAAACTGTTCTCTTCAAAGCGTGGTGCATCCACAATTACACAGCAGCTGGTAAAAAACATCACAATGGATGACAGCGGCAGTGGTATCGAAGGTGCATTCAGAAAACTGAGAGAAATCTACCGTGCCTTCGCACTGGAAAAACAGTATTCCAAAGATGAAATTCTGGAAGCATATCTGAATACACTCCGCCTTTCACACAACTGGGCAGGTGTTCAGGCAGGTGCCAACAACTATTTTGGTAAAGATGTAAGCGAGCTTACCATTGCCGAAGCAGCTTCTATTGCTGGTATCACCAAAAACCCATCGGTATACAATCCATACAGTCACCCTGAAAATAATATTGACAGACGAGATGACATTCTGTACTTTATGCATCAGCAGGGTAAAATTTCCACAGAAGATTACGAAGCAGCACTGGCAGAAGAACTGGTACTGAACCAGGAAATCCGTTCAAAATCCTTTGTAAACAGTTACTTCACAGATATGGTTATTGACCAGGTTATCGAAGACCTGATGGAAAAATATTCCATTTCCCGCAGTGAAGCATCTTCAATGGTACAGGAAGACGGTCTGAAAATTTACTCGACAGTAGACCCTACTGTTCAGTCTGCAATGGAACAGGTAATGCTGAACGAACCGGGTTCAAACGGCAGAACACTTTTCCCAACAAAAGAAAACACATATACAAATGCTGCCGGTGAAAAAGTAACACAGACACCACAGGCTGCAATGGTTTCAGTTGACTACGAAGGCAGAATTGTTGGTGTAGTTGGCGGTATCGGTGAAAAAACTGAAGACCGTGTTCTCAACCGTGCTGTTGACGCACTGCGTCAGACTGGTTCCACAATGAAACCTATCGGTGCTTACGGTCCAGCCCTTGAATATGACTATATCCATTTCTCCACAGCACTTTTCGATGACTATATTTCAGAAATAGATGATGAAAAGAACCCTGGTCAGAAAAGACAGTGGCCAAGAAACTATGATGGTAAATATACAATGCAGCTGACACCTGTTTGCTATGCACTGGCTAAATCCTGGAATACAATCGCTGTAAGAACACTTATGCTTATGGGTGTTGAAACATCTTATGATTTCCTGGTAAACTCTGTTGGCATTTCTTCATTGCAGGAAAAAGATATGGCCTATGCACCACTGGCCCTTGGCGGTCTGTCAGAAGGTATTTCACCACTGGAAATGGCAGCAGCCTATGCTATCTTCGGTAACGAAGGCAGATATATCGAACCATACTGTTACACAACTGTTGAAGACAGCGATGGTGAAGTTATCCTTGAAACAAAGGTTACATCTGTACAGGCACTGTCTGAAGACACAGCATATATTATGAACCGTATGATGAAAAATGTTCTTACCTACGGTACAGGTGCAGGTCTTGCACCTAAATATATGGATGCTGTTGGTAAAACAGGTACAGCCACAGATGATAAAGACCACTGGTTTATCGGCGTTACACCATATTATTCAACAGCGGTATGGATGGGTTACGATAATCCTGCCACACTTACTGTAAACTATGGTACACACGCACCTACAACTGCATGGCGCAATGTTATGAACATCTGCCAGCAGAATCTTCCAAAGAAGAGTTTTGCAGTGGCAAAAGGTGTACAGCAGCATAACTATTGCCCAATCACTGGCAATATTGCCAATGCAAACTGTCCTGACCAGCAGGTTGGTTACTATAAAACATCTACTATTGACAATGGTTTTGTAACTGTTTGTCAGGCACATTAATTCAAAATAAAAAATCCGACCTTTATTAAGGTCGGTTTTTTTTGTGATGAATAATAGGATAATCAGAGTACTTATTTGAACTCTCTTTTATTAAAGCTGTCTACAAACCATGGATCAGGACATATAAATTCCTTTCCAGACAGATAATTGTATCTTTCATCTGTTATTGTGCCAAATTTGATTTTTCGGCTGCATAATGCCTGATATTTCATCTTCAGCTGCCTGTTAAGATTATTTATTCCATATCGGCTGTCACCGAGAATAGGCATATTCAGATACGCCAGATGAGCGCGAATCTGATGTGTCCTGCCGGTGATAAGCCCGATTTTCAGCAATGAGTAATCCCCATAGCTTTCCAGTAAGGTAATATGGGTTGAGATAGGTTTTGACCGATTGTTTCTGGCCTTTGGCGTTACAGTAACATAGGCATCTTTTGCATTTTTTGTAAGGTAAGCATTGTAAAGTCCGCTTTTCTTTTCAGGTATGCCTTTTACAACACATACATACTCTTTTTCCAGTTCTTTATCCTTGAACATTTCCAGCATAAACTGTAAAAAATCATCATTTTTTGCCAGCATAACCAGGCCACTGGTACCTGTATCCAAGCGGTGACACAGTGCAGGGGAACAATCAATGTTATTTGTAAAATAATGGTTTTTAACCCTGTTAATCAAAGTGTCATAATTTTGCCAGTTGTCATCAATTACAGCTATACCCGCCTGTTTATTGACTATCAGCAGGTTATCATCTTCAAAAATGATTTCCAGATTTTTACTGCTGAATTTAAAAGCGTTGTTTTTATCAGGCTTTTCAAAATATGTATCCTCGATATAAAGGTTTATCACATCACCTTTTTTCAGTGGTGTGTTCAGCGGTACTTTTTTGCCGTTTACTTTTATTTTGTTTGCTCGTAAAAACTTGTTCAGTGTTCCTGTTTTCAAAAGGGGATAGCTATCCTGCAAAAATGCAGATATACTTTTTTCGTTTTTGGTTATATATATCTGTTTCAATTTAAAATCCTTAATCTTTTTTTACTAATATAACATATTACAGCCTTAAAATCTATATCTTTGTTAATTGACAAAATCTGACACAGACATTAATATTAAAGTAATACTTTAATCGGAGAATACTATGGATAAAACCAAATATAATGATTTTTCATTATTAGTCATATATTTTTTATTTGCTCTTTGTTGGGCAGCTAAAAATATGCTGCCGGCAAGCGATATGCTTATATGTGCCTGTTGCGGTGTTGTATTGGGCATAGGTGTTATTCTTTGCCAGAAAATTAAACTGCCGGAATATCTGTGCCGTGGGATTGGTGTTTTTGCAGCAGCAATGGCAGTGGTTGCTGTGGACAGATTTGTTTTTGCTGCTTCAACCAATGCAGTAACTGTTATAAAAAGTGTTTTTCTTCCTGTAGCATCCGGTGCTATGTTTATGGACGGTCTGTTTATGATTCCTTCAGAAACAGGCAAAACAAAAGCTTTTGTCGGTGCAATGTCTTCTTTCTGTCTTACAATAGGAATATTGCTTACAATTTTGCTTACAGGTATTGACTCAGCTGCAGTTACATTTCCAGTAAACAACACAGCCACTTTTTTGCAGAATACATTTTTCGGTGCCGGTGTCTGCTGTTTTCTTGCATTGTCCCGCCATATAAAAATTCAGCGTATGGTATATATTTTTCCAACAGCCTTTATATGCGCAATTCCTTTCAATTATTTCAATCTTAAAGGTTTGATTTTTATAGGTTCAATAATAGCAGCATTTATGGCAAGTATTCTGGTTGGGATTGTTCACCGTCAGGGTAAAACGGACTATCTTGTAATACTTACACCGGTGATATACTGTTGCTGCCCGGGTGGTGCTTTACATCGCTTTTTTACATCATTTATTACATTGGATATTGCCAATATTATGCCTTGTACACTTACACTTGTATACAATATAGCAGGCCTTTATATCGGTGTTATGGCTGGCACAAAATTAATGAATATAATCTGCAAACAAAAAGCAGAAATTATTTGAAAAACATATTGACATTGACGTAACGTAAACCTGTATACTTGTAATTGTAATACATGTATACAGGTTTTTATGTTAAAAGGTGATTATTATGAAATATTCTATTTCCCAGCTGTCAAAGCTGGCGGGTGTTTCCAGCAGAACATTGCGATACTACGAAGAGATAGGCTTGCTGTTACCACGGGAAAAAGGGGAAAACGGCTATCGATATTACAGTTCACAACAGGTTGACAAATTACAGCAGATTATGTTTTATCGCAGTTTTGATATGGAACTGGATGATATTAAAAACATTTTAAATTCAGATGAGTTTGATCCAGTAACCGCCCTTGAAAGCCATCTTGTAAAACTTGAAAATCAAAAAGCTAAAATAAACCGGTTAATAGACAATGTAAACAAAACAATACTTTCATTAAAAGGAGAAACCACAATGTCAGACAAAGAAAAATTTGCGGCGTTCAAACAGAACATTGTAGATAAAAATGAAGAAAAATATGGTGCAGAAGCACGCAGAAAATATGGCGACAAAGCAGTGGATGACACAAATAAAAAAATACTGGATATGTCTCTGGATAACTGGAACAGTCTGGAAGAGTTGAATGAACTGCTTAATAAAACATTGAAAATTGCAGTTGAAAAAGGCGATCCTGCATCAGAAACAGCTCAGAAAGCCTGTGCATTGCACAAAGAGTGGCTGGGTTATTACTGGAATTTCTATAATAAAGAAGCTCATCTTAACCTGTGTCTTATGTACACCCAGGACGAAAGATTCAAAGAATACTATGAAAAAATAGCCCCGGGCTGTGCAGATTTCCTGTATGAAGCAATGAAAATTTATCTTGCATAAATTAAAAAAGAGATTGGATTTTTCCAATCTCTTTTTTGCTATACGATTATTCTGTGGGTATCACCATCAATAATTATACCCTGACCATCTTCAAGACATATCACTTTATGCCCGGTTTTGCGCTCATAAGTCTTTACGCGTTTTTCAAAAGCATCAATAATGCCAATATAACGGGTTTTATGCGGTAAATGTTCAATATTATTGGTGATATCAAGCGCTGTTAAGTCTTTAAGCTTTACACGCTTGTTCATCCTTGGAATAAGGTCGCGGATAAGCTCCAGGTCTTTCTGCATTATCAGGCTGCCGGCTGATACTCCTACAACTACCTTTTCCAGTGCAGTTTTGCGCAGAATATCTTCGGCACAACATTGTTTTATCATCTGCATCAGATAAAAAACATTGCCGCCACAGATGTAAATTACATCATAGTCAGCCAGTTTTTCATTTTCATCCTGACCAAAATAGAAATAATCGCAGTCCAGTCCATATTGTGCAAGACTTGCTTTTGTTTCTTCCAGCCACTGCTGATGATCCTTATCTTTTTCCATTGCAGTAGGTATGATAGCGCATTTTTTGCCTTTGTTGTCAATAACAGAAATAAACTCTGCCTTCAGTTTATCACTTGTAAGTCCGTTGGAGGTAAGAAATAACATAATTAATATTCAAAGAACAGCTGTGGTTTGTTTGTGATGATAGCTACTTCGTGATTGTTGCATTTATACATAAAATCAGCATTTTCAATTGTATCAACAGTCCATGCATAGCAGTCGATTCCGGCTTCTTTCAGTTCGTCAAAAATTTCCTGGTCATAATTGTAGTACAGCATAGAAATAAAGTTACAGCCACAGGCTTTACATTCTTCCACAATGCCATAAGCCTTGTCCATAAACAGCAGACCCAGGTCATATTCACAACCGGCATCAGCCAGTTTTTTCATAATTCTGTGGTCAAAAGATTTAAAGCACAGCATTTCTTTTGGAACACCTTTGCTTTCTTCCAGAATAAATGGAACTATTGCATCGTTCTGGCCATACTGAGATTTGATTTCACACACCAGTCTCTTTTTGCCGTCAATCAGTTTCAGCAGGTCTGAATACAGCATGATTTTTGTATCTTTGAATTCTTCGCCGAACCAGCCGCCAAAGTCGTACTGCAGCAGTTCTTCATATGTATGGTCGGCTATCCAACCTTTGCCGTCACAGGTTCTGCCCAGCATAGGGTCATGTGCAACAACTATTTTGTTATCTTTTGTCAGATGAACATCGCATTCAATGGCCCATACTCTGTCGTCTTCCAGTGCCATTTTAAAACCGTGGATGGTGTTTTCAGGTGTCAGTGAAGCCCAGCCGCGGTGACCGATAATTCTTTTCATAATATTTTACGCTCCTTTTGGTAATTTATATCTTTATTTTATCATCATGGCTATAAAATCTCAACCGCTATTTACAACCAATTTTTTAAATGATAAAATAAATTCATATTAAACGAGGTAAATGAATATGAGTTTTGAAACAAAGAAAAAAGAATTTTTTGAAAGACTGGGTGAAACCTGCTATATGGTAATGGCCACCTGCCACAATGATTATCCAATGGCCAGCACAATGACTTGTCTTGTTTTTGACGATGCTATCTGGATGCAGACTGATAAAAAATTTGATAAATATACACAGCTGTTAAATAACCCAAAAGTTGCTCTGGTAAAAAATGCCACACAGATAGAGGGCACAGCACAGCTTTGTGGTCATCCACTGGATAAAGAAAACGAAAAGTTTGCACAGCTTATGAAAAAGCATCATCCTGAAAGCTATGAAATGTATTCCACAGTTGATACAGAGGTTGTTATCAAGGTTACACCAAATAAAGTAATCGACTGGCTGTACGAAGCAGGGGACAGTTCTATTTATCATATAGATTTTCTGAAACAGGAAATATCTGTACAGACCTATAAAAACGGCAGATAAGCATAAAATATAGAATAGTGACAGTAATGTCATTTTGTTTTCACTTTTCAGTGAAGATTATTTCACATTTTCCTGTTAAAATCGTATAAAAGAGGTGATAACATGAAAAAAAGAAGAAGAATGGCGTTTTTGTACACGGCAGTTACAGTGATATTTATGCTTGCTGCAACTGTTTTTGTATTCAATTCAGACAGAAGATTTTCTATAAAGAACCAACCTTTCATAGCTACCGAATTTGAATTTTCTTATTGTCGGTCATCTGAATATTCGTCTGAAGCGGCTTTTAACTATATTCTTTCAAATGGGATGAATACTGTTATTTTGCCTTTTAACCATGGTACTGAAAGTTTAGTTGATGCAGAAGGGTTCACAGGGGTATATCAGGGAAATTCTGCATATGAAAAGCAGGATTTTATAAAGCAACTGAAAAAATCCCTGACTGAAGAAAAAGTGCAGCTGTATGTTATGGTTGATTGCCGGGGATTATCAGACGATAATATACTGACAGCAGTTAAAACACTTGGTAAAAATTATGCATTGCCTGCAGTTGTACTGAAAAATTATAATGGCAGCCCGGAATTTTTACAGCAGATATCTGCACAGCTGCCGAAAAAATGTAACCTTTTTATGATGTGTGGTAATTCATTGTTATCACAGACAGCTGGCATGCCTGAAATAGACGGCTATATCTGTACTGAAATGGATTACAGCCAATACAACCTTTTCAAATCAACCACACAGCAAACAGTAATGTTACATTACAACACCTCGTCACTGGAAAGTGATATTTTTGTTGCAACCAACTTTGGCAGTCTTGATGGTGCTGTGGTTTCGCTTTATAACGGAGACTATGAAAAACATACTGGTTTGGAATACGCACTGGCTAAAAACGATAGTCTGCCACTGTTCAATCTGTCTGTTTCACAGGACTTTACAGTAACATATCCTACAAAGGACGTAACCACATATTATTCAGGTATATTTATTACCGGTACCGGTGCACAGGGTACTGTAAATATCAATGGCACAGAGTATGCTAGCCGGCCTGATGGCACTTTTGGTGTATATCTGGAACTTATTGAGGGAGAAAATCCTGTCACAGTTTCCGATGGTGTTGGCAGTAAATCCTTTACAGTTACACGCAAGGTGTACAAATCCACAGGCAACACAGTGAAAAAAGAACTGCTATGGGATGAAAGTGAAAAACTTAACCGGGGCAGGATTATTCGTACAACCTCACAGCTGACCAGCATATTGTCAGACCCTGAAGATGATTCATCTATCATAGCAGGTCTTGATTCCGGCACAAAACTTATAGTAGCAGAATCTGTAGAGGCAGCGCGTGGCGGTGTAAAAACTTACGCATATAAACTGACAAACGGTGGATATATCCCATCAGAAAAAGTAGAAATACTTGATGAAATCACACTGGATTATAAACCGTCCAAAAAAGAAAAGACAGACGGTTACACAGTTTATGAAAATCCTGTTATAAATGCTGTAAATCAGGAAAAACTGGAAAACGGTGACCGGATACTGCATTTTTCTGTAAACAATATGCCAGGCGTAACCCACAGCTTTTCACCGGATAAACTGACTGTTGTATTTATGGATACGGTTATCGAAGAGATACCATTTCCAAAAACAGCTTTTTACGATGATTACACTGTTACACAGACAGAAAACTACACACAGTTTGACTTTATTTTAAATCAATCATATCCTTTGTGGGGATATGATATAAGATCAGAGGAAGGAACTGTAAAACTTTATCTTAAACACACACCACAGCTTAAAGACAGCGATAAACCACTGGAAGGCATTACAGTTATGCTGGATGCAGGCCATGGCGGAAAAGACAGTGGTGCACTGGGAGTGGCATCTACAAATGGTCCTCTGGAAAAAGATTTGAATCTGGCTGTTGCCCAGGCAACAAAGGCAATACTTCAGTCCAAAGGTGCCACAGTACTGATGACCAGGGAAGACGATACTTTTCCGACTCTTGATGACCGCAGGAATATGGTCAGGGATTTAAAACCTGATATGTTTATTGCAATTCATCATAACAGTATGGACTATTCTTACAACTCTTCAAAGGCTCGTGGCAGTGAATGCTATTATTTCACACATCAGAGCAAGAATCTTGCACAGGCATTGGCAAATAATGTAACAGCATCAACTGGCAGGCTTAACCGTGGTGCGTTCAATGGTTATTATTATGTAACCAGAACAGATATTTGTCAGTCTGTACTGATGGAATATGGTTTTATGATTAACCCTGCAGAATTTTCCACTCTTTATGGCAATACAGATATATATAAAGCCGCCTATGGCACTGCACAGGCAGTTATACAGGCTTTTAACATATAATCTCTGTAAGACAATACTTTCCCAAAAATTCACACTATGAAATATTCAAACATCGTCAGTGGCAGCTTTGTCAGCCGCCCAAACAGATTTATTGCAAAAGTTAATATAGATGGCACGGAACATACAGTCCATGTGAAAAATACCGGCCGCTGCAAAGAACTGCTGGTGCCGGGGTGTACTGTTTTTCTTGAAAAATCAGATAATCCCAACAGAAAAACCATATATGACCTTGTTGCAGTTGTTAAAGGCCACAGAATAATCAATATGGACAGCCAGGCGCCCAACAATGTTTTTGCCCGGTGGGTAAAGGATAAATGTCCGGATGCAGTTGTAAAAAGAGAAAAGACCTACAAAGATTCCAGATTTGACTGCTATATCGAAACAGAAAAGGATAAAATATTTGTCGAAGTAAAAGGTGTTACGTTGGAAGAAGATAACTGTGTCCGTTTCCCCGATGCTCCTACAGAAAGAGGTATAAAACATATAAAAGGCCTTGTTGATGCGGTGCAGAATGGTTACAGGGCAGCAGTGTTCTTTGTAATACAGATGGAAGGTGTACTGTCTTTTTCACCAAATTATGACACACAGCCACGGTTTTGTCAGGCACTGAAAGAGGCACAGTCGGCAGGTGTGCAGATATTGGCTTACAGTTGTAAAGTAACTGCTGACAGTCTGGAAATAGATAAACCTGTGCCTGTAATTCTTTAATCAGAATAACCTGGGAAATAATCCCAGGTTATTTTTTATTCTACTCCTTAATAGAATTATATAAAATCTAACAGGAGGATATATGTTCACAGCTCTTTTTTCACTGGTGCTTTCGTCAATGCTGTTTCTTTCATTACATCTGGAAAGCCGCACATTGCCAAAACCACTTACACAAAAGGAAGAAAAAGAAGAGTTTGAAAAATACCACAAAGGAGACAATGCAGCCAGAGACAGACTGATACGGCACAATTTACGTCTTGTGGCACATGTTGCGAAAAAATACTATGCCAATCCACAGGATAACGAAGACCTGATAAGCATTGGAACAATAGGTCTTATAAAAGCTGTACAAAGTTTTAACTATGAAAAGAATACCAGGTTTTCTACCTATCGGGCTAAATGTATTGAAAATGCTATCCTCTCACAGATGCGTTTATGGTTCCAAACCAGTACCCTCAGAGCAGAAAAGAACCCAAATGGCGTATTCTGGCACAGGTTTCAGAGAATATATACATACTTTGTTCCACTTCGGACGGATATGTGAGGTATGCCCCTATGTATATCCATAGTTTCCG
>JAFSCU010000002.1 GCA_017436575.1 Oscillospiraceae bacterium | reverse complement strand
TTCTGGAAACCGGGCAGGAGTATTACGGCTATGGGTTTGGTGCTACGACGGACAGAGTATGTGAACTGGTATTCAACACTTCTATGGTAGGCTACCAGGAAATATTGTCAGATCCTTCATATACATATCAGGCAGTAGTAATGACATATCCTCTGATAGGCAACTATGGAATGGCTGACAATGATTATGAAACACAACGTCCGTCTCTGGGTTGCCTTATTGTGAAGGAATACAACGATATTCCTTCAAATTTCAGAAGCCGTGAAACATTGGCACAGGTTATGGTCAGAAATGGCATACCCGGAATATGGGGTGTGGACACCAGAAAATTAACAAGGTATATAAGAAACCATGGCAGCTGCAAGGTGCTTATTACTGATATATACACATCCTTAAAAAACGGGTTGAAAATATTGAATAATACTTCCGTTCCTGCAGATGCTGTTTCGACAGTAAGCAGTAAAAAACCGTGGATTTCAGATGTACAGGATAAAAAATATCATGTTGTTGCTGTAGATTGCGGTATGAAGCTGAACATTGTACGTAACCTGAATAAAAGAGGATGCAAGGTTACTGTTGTTCCATGGAATACTTCAGCAGAGGAAATAAAAATGTATAACCCTGACGGTATATTTATTTCAAATGGCCCCGGTGACCCTACTGATGTTCCTCAGACCATAGAAACAATTAAAAATCTGTTGGGCAGGTATCCGATATTTGGCATATGCCTTGGACATCAGATTATCGCACTGGCTTATGGTGCACAAACATATAAAATGAAATTTGGTCACAGAGGTGGCAATCACCCGGTAAAAAATGTTGCTAATGGCAGAATAGAAATTACCTCCCAGAATCACTCTTATGCTGTTGACACAAATAGCCTGAAAGACACACTTCTGAAAATAACACATATAAATTTGCTGGACGGTACAGTGGAAGGTATAGAATGTAAAGATGACAGAGTTTTTAGCGTCCAGTATCATCCTGAAAGCGCACCGGGACCTCAGGACAGCGGCTATCTGTTTGATAAATTTATCAGTCTGATGGAGGAAAACAAAAATGCCAAAAAGAACTGATATCAAAAAAATAATGGTAATAGGCTCAGGTCCTATTGTAATAGGGCAGGCTGCAGAGTTTGACTATGCGGGCACACAGGCTTGTCTGGCCCTTAAGGAAGAGGGCTATGAAGTTATACTTTGTAACTCCAACCCAGCCACAATAATGACTGATACTTCTATAGCGGATAAAGTATATATGGAACCGCTTACATTGGAATATGTGGCAAGAATTGTGAGATATGAACGCCCGGATGCAATTCTTCCGGGTATTGGCGGTCAGACAGGGCTTAATCTTGCTATGCAGCTGGAAAAAGCCGGTGTATTGCAGGAATGTGGTGTAGAACTGCTGGGAACAAAGATAACAAGTATAGAAAAAGCTGAAGACAGAGAACTGTTTAAAGAACTTTGTCAACAATTAGGAGAACCTGTATTGCCGTCTGATATTGCAATATCAGTGGAAGAAGCTGTAAATACAGCCAAAAAAATCGGCTATCCGGTTATTTTGCGCCCTGCTTATACCTTGGGCGGTACAGGTGGCGGTTTTGCTGATAACGAGGAAGAACTTGTTCCTCTTATTATAAATGCCCTTGAACTTTCTCCGGTGCACCAGGTGCTTATCGAAAAAAGTATAAAAGGGTACAAGGAAATCGAATATGAGGTTATGCGCGACAGTAACGATACAGCTGTCACAATATGCAATATGGAAAATCTTGATCCTGTTGGCATCCACACAGGTGATTCTATTGTTGTCTGCCCGTCACAGACACTTACCAATAAAGAATACCATATGCTGCGAGACAGTGCTCTGAAAATTATCCGTGCCTTGAAAATAGAAGGAGGCTGTAATGTGCAGTTTGCCCTTGACCCATATTCATTTCAATATTATCTGATAGAGGTTAATCCACGTGTTTCCCGTTCATCAGCGCTGGCTTCCAAGGCCAGTGGTTATCCGATAGCCAGAGTATCTGCCAAAATAGGTATAGGGATGACTTTGGACGAAATTTTTCTTGCAAATACTCCCGCGGCTTTTGAACCTGCTCTTGACTATGTGGTATGTAAAATGCCCCGTTTCCCATTTGATAAATTTGCCGAAGCTGACAATTCTCTGGATACGCAGATGAAAGCCACAGGCGAGGTTATGTCAATAGGGCGCACATTTGAGGAAAGTTTGCTTAAAGCAGTCCGTTCTCTGGAGACAGGACATAGTCATCTGTATAGTAAAAAATTTAGTGAATATACTGATGAAAATCTTATGTCATATATTACACAGGGTACAGATGACAGAATTTTTGCTGTGACAGAACTTCTGAGAAGGGATTATACTGTGGCCAAAATTGCAAAGCTGTCCTCAATAGACCAATTTTTTATTACAAAACTGAAAAACATCACAGATATGGAAGTAATGCTTAAAAATTGGCCAGGAGATATAGCGATATTGCGGTCAGCAAAAAGAATGGGTTTTGCAGACAGTTCTATTGCAAAGCTGTGGAACATAAGTGAAAAAGGTGTTTTTCATCTCAGAAAACTGAACGGTATTTTGCCTGTGTACAAAATGATTGATACATGCGCATCAGAGTTTGACAGCTATGTACCATATTTTTACTCTACATATGAAGATGAAAATGAGTCTGTAGTAACAGACAGAGAAAAAATAATTGTTCTCGGTTCCGGGCCTATACGTATAGGCCAAGGGGTAGAATTCGATTATTCCACAGTACATGCTGTGCAGACAATCCGTTCTGCAGGCTATGAGGCAATAATCATCAATAATAATCCTGAAACCGTGTCAACAGATTACACCTGTGCAGACAAACTGTATTTTGAACCTCTTTGTGTGGAAGATGTTATGAATATTGTACAGCTTGAACAGCCTGTTGGGGTTATAGCAACTTTTGGCGGTCAAACCGCTATCAATCTTGCAGAGCCTTTACAGAGACAGGGAGTAACAATAATAGGCACAGACCGGCAAGCCATAGCACTGGCGGAAAATAGGGATTTGTTTGAAAAACTTCTGGAAAAACTTAACATACCACAGCCAAAAGGCAAAGCTGTCACAAATATATCGGACGGCATCGCTGCAGCTGAAAAAATAGGTTTCCCTGTTCTTGTGCGTCCAAGCTTTGTCCTTGGCGGCAGGGCAATGCAGATAGTTGCTGACAAAGACAACCTTGTACAGTACTTAAAAACTGCTGTGGAAATTGATGACGACAGGCCGGTTCTTATCGATAAATACATATACGGTAAAGAAATAGAAGTTGATGCTGTCTGTGACGGCAGGCAGGTATTTGTGCCGGGTATTATGGAATTGATTGAAAAAACCGGCGTCCATTCCGGTGACTCGATCAGCGTATATCCGTCATTCAGCATTTCACAGAAAGTCAAGGATACTATTATTGGATATACTGAAAAGTTGGGATTGGGTATAGGCATAAAAGGTCTGTTTAATATTCAGTTTATCGTGGATAAAGATGAAAGTGTGTATATTATCGAAGTAAATCCCCGTTCTTCAAGAACTGTGCCATTCCTTTCAAAAGCCACAGGCTATTTTCTTGCTGACATAGCTACAATGGTTATGTTAGGCAAATCTTTGAAAGAACAGGGAATAGTATCGGTATATCCAAAAGAAACATCGCGATACTATGTCAAAGCTCCTGTGTTTTCCTTTTCCAAGCTTAAAGGTATGGATATATATCTTTCTCCGGAAATGAAATCCACAGGCGAAGCAATAGGCTATGATAAAAAACTTCACCGTGCTATGTACAAAGCATTGATTGCTTCAGGTGTAAAAATGCGTCGCTATGGTACTGTGCTTGTAACTCTGGCAGATGAAGACAAGGCTGAAGCATTGCCTTTGATACGCAGGTTTTATGATATGGGCTTCAATATAGAAGCCACATCAGGCACAGCGCTGTTCCTGAAAAAGCACGGTATAAGGACAAGACAGCGCAGCAAGCTCAGCGAAGGCAGCAATGAAATTATTGAATCAATACAGTCAGGCCATATAAGCTATGTGGTAAATACCAGACCGATGTCATCCGGTGTTCATGACCCTGACGGTGCGTCCATACGCCGTCGGGCTGTTCAACATAATGTCCAAATTTTTACCTCACTTGATACTTTAACAGTATTACTGGATGCATTGGAAGAAATGACTATCGGTATCTCAACTGTGGATGCATAAAAAACGGAGAGAGTGTATTTCACTCTCTCCGCTTACTTTTTGTGTTTATGATTAGGTGTGTTTAAAATAAATAGGTATAAGAACAGACTGTATTTTCCGATAATAATATAGACATATCAATATTAGAAATTATGATAACACCTATTCAAAAGTTGATTACTGATATCAAACCCGGATATTAGAAACAAAGGATTATTATCTCATCCGTCCTATTGAGCACGATACAGATATTGTAGTCCATTCCGCAACAAAGTTTCTCGGTGGTCACGGTACAACGCTTGGCGGTATCATTGTTGACTCCGGTAAATTTGATTGGGCGGCAAGCGGCAAGTATACCGCAATCGCCGATCCCAACCCCAGCTATCACGGAGTATCCTTTGTTAAGGCAGTAGGTCCAGCAGCATTTGTTACCTACATCCGTGCAATCCTGCTTCGTGATACCGGCGCATCCATCTCTCCTTTTGCGGCATTCCTGCTTCTGCAGGGCATTGAAACTCTGTCACTTCGCCTCGAACGACACGCAGAGAACACGAAGAAGGTTGTGGATTTCCTTGCAAATCATCCGCAGGTCGAAAAGGTTAACCATCCATGTTTTTAGTTCCGTGGCCCAAAGGGCGAGTCCAACTATGCCGTTGCTAATTGATTTTTTAAGCGTACAGCAGATTGGACGAGAACAGGGCGGCGACAGAATAACTTGTATTACTGTAAAACATGAAGTCGCAACCAACAACCTGAATGGTTGTTGGTTAGCCTGCGGCTGCCTGCTGCAGAGGGTCCAACTTGGGGAGCCACTAAAAAAAGAAGATATCTAATTAATAAAACATAGAGAATTTCAAACGAAAATTTTATACTGTCGCTTTTCACTCTATATAATCTTGACAAACTGTGAATTTTACAATATAATACAACTAATGGTTGTTAAAGCTGTTTAAAAACTAACTGAAAATAAAATATGTGTACACTTTGTACCGAGCAACGGATCCGTGGTGCTGATGCACCCAACGAGTTACCAAATGGCCGGACATTGGGAATTAAGGGAGTAATAAACCCTTGGTTCTTGATGTCCGGCTTTTTATTTTGCTCAGGTTATTACACATATCATCTTGGCAGATGGAAAGGCGAAATATATGAAAATGTGAAATTTTAGCGTAAAACAGTAATATTTTTAACATTTTGGTATTTTTCGCTGACTACATGTGAGGGGGTAAAAATTATCTCTCAAATTACAATTGAATAGCGTCCTGAATGATATGCTTGTGCAGCGGAAGCTGTGCAAACAATACGTCGGGCAAGGTGCTGCCGGGCAGGAACTTTTCAGGGCAAGAACGCAAAAAATGTGCCAAAATCGGCCTGTTTTGGCACAAAAATTCAAGATGCTGTATTTATGTGCCAAAAATCGATGTTTTTGGCTCACACTGTCAACTCTGCAATTCAAAATTTCGTACCTTCGCAAAATAATTCTGTTTTCTGTATATTAGAAGCAAAGAAAGGATGATGAAGATGAAATTGCTTAAGAAACATTACAGATAATTATCAATAAAGACAGGGAACAGATAAAGGAGATAATTGCCTATGGCAAGACCAAGAAAATTTGTAAATACGTCAGACTACCCTGATTTTGTCATAGAACTTATGGCCCGTACCTTTTATGAAGATATGCTCTGTGATATTTTGGAAGATGAACTTTCCATACCCGAAAATACACAGTAGCATAAATGATATGTGCCGTCTTTAACGGCGGCACAGTCAAATATGAAAAATCAGAATTTGCACATTTCCCATAATTTATTAAATATATTACATTATTAAAAGAAAGGAGTGATAACTATCAAGGCAGTAATATATGCAAGATACTCTTCCGACAATCAAAGGGAAGAATCAATAGAAGGACAGCTGCGAGAATGTGTTGCTTTTGCAGAAAGGTCTGGGTTTACTGTTCTTCAGCATTACATAGACAGAGCATATTCAGCCAAAACGGATAATCGTCCTGAGTTTCAGCGAATGATAAATGACAGTCAGAAAAAGCTGTTTGATGTTGTAATTGTATGGAAGCTGGATCGCTTTGCCCGTAACAGATATGACAGCGCAAGATACAAAAATCAGCTGAAGAAAAACGGTATCAAAGTGCTTTCTGCAACTGAATCTATTTCGGAAGGCTCAGAAGGCATAATCCTTGAATCTGTACTTGAAGGTATTGCGGAATACTATTCTGCAGAACTATCTGAAAAGGTAGTAAGAGGTCATACAGAGAATCTGATTAAAGGCAAGTTCAATGGCGGTATGATTCCTGTTGGCTATTACATAGATGACAATCAGTGTTTTCGGATAGACGCTGTAACAGCACCTTTTGTGGTGGAGATATTCCAGAGATATGACAGGGGAGAATCAAAGACTGAAATCCGTGACTGGCTGAATAAAAATCATATCAAGAACAGCAAAGGGACAGATATGACATACAGTTCTGTAAGCTCAATACTTAAAAACAGAAAATATATCGGTGAATACAGTTTTCATGGTCATATCAACTATGAAGCTATACCGCCTATAATAGAAAAAGACTTATTTGAGAGGGTACAAATGAGACACGAAAGGAACAAAAAAGCCCCTGCCCATTTCAAGGCAGAGGAAGAATACATACTGTCATCAAAGCTGGTGTGTGGCCACTGTGGTACATATATGTGCGGCGAAAGCGGTACAGGAAGAGGAAAGATAAAGTATCATTATTACAAGTGTATGGCAGTTAAAAAGAAGAAAAACAACTGCAAAAAGAAAACTGTGCGAAAAGAGTGGATTGAAGATATTGTTATCAGGGAAATAACCAAAATCATATTTGACGATAATACCATAGAATCCATAATCAGTATGGTTATGAAAATACAGGAAGAAGACAACAAGGAAATACCTGTGTACGAAAAACAGCTTGAAAGTGTAAAGAAATCATTGGATAATCTGCTGAATGCAATACAGATGGGTATATTTACAGAATCCACAAAACAACGTCTTGAAGAACTGGAACAGCAGAAGAAAAATCTTGAGCAGCAGATAACAGAACTGAGTTTCAAAAAGCCGATGCTTAAACCGGAATACATCCGCAACTGGCTTTACAGACTGAGAACACTTAATCCTGAAAAGCTTGAACACAGAAGAGTATTGGTGGATACATTTGTAAACAAAATCTTTCTTTATGATGACAAAATAGTATTTACATTTAACTACAAAAGTGACACTAAAGAGGTCACTTTAAAAGAAATCGAAGTTTCGGATATATTTTTGGGCAGGGAGCCAGTAAAGAAAAGAAGATACACAAATGTGTATCTTCTCTTTTTTGTTTTATAATGTCATAGATATTGTATAGTTTATATAAAATATAATTCAATCTTTACCTTTTGCTTTTTTCTATATAGCCATAATAATCATAGTCTTCCTGTGACATAAAAAGATAGGTTGTTTTGCCGTTTCTGTAGTTTTCCCCTAAATCTTCTGTATCATACCATGTTATATCAATATATATGGGCCCTTCTTCTGTTTCAACCATATTCCAAGCGTGATATCCCAATTCATATGGAGCTTCACCAAGGCAATACCAGCAGGAAATACCACTCTGCTGACACAGATAATAAAAAGCCAGTGAATATCCTTCACACAGTGCTTTACCATTGACAAGCGCATCATAGGCCTGATAATTGTTGCCATATGTTTCATATTCGGTATCGTAACTTACAGCAGCTGAAATGACAAAAACAAAGTACCGGATTTTTTCCTGGTTGGTCAGGTTTTCAGGCATTTTGTTGAGAATTCGCTCAACAATGCAATCATATAATCTGACCTGTGACTTAATCAATTCTTTGTCACTGCAACTTTTATTTATCCAATCTCCCGGTAGATAATAGGATGAATGATATTTGTTACCACTGATTTTCATATCACAGTAAAGTAAAAGATAAGGATAATCCAATCTTACGGCGTCATTTGCAGTCACGGCTATGTTGAACAAATCATCACTGAAAGAATTACTGTCAAAACAATAGTCTTCAAAAGAATAGGCTTTTTCTACCATTTCATCATAAACTTTCAAGGATAAATTATTTTTGATAGTGTCTCTTGCTTTAGGTCTTTTGCTATAATCGTAGTCTATAACTTTAAATGATATCCGGTCTTCTCTGACAGAATTCATCAATTTCACAGCTTGCTCTATATAAGGGTCAATATGTTCAGCTGCCCGCCTGTAAATTTCATCGAGAAATATTTCGTCTTTGTCAAAGCTGACTGTGTATCTGTCCTGTTTTATTTCTGGTGTTGGTATAGCAGATGGCTGTGGGGATAAATCTGATGAATTGACAGAAGTTATTTTTACCAGACCACAGGAGGAAAGAATCATACATAAAGCAAACAGTGCTGTTAAATATATAATTTTCCTTTTCATATCATACCTCAATCTGTGAACTATCTACATAATTTTCTATAGTGATATATTTCATCATAGTATTTGATATGCGATTCAGTACAATTTCACCATTTTCAGGCATATTATCACTGCTGACACGTATGTAACTGCCATTGTCATAGAATTTAAATACAATCAGAGTACCATCTGTGCTGACAGTGTCGCTAATGTGACTCCATTGTTTTAGAGATTCTGATTCAATCAGGGTATAACACTCCAATGCTGTTTTATAAGGAACAAAATATTCAGTACACTGTTCACTTGCTGTTTCATCAGTCTTGGTATATACAGACAGTTGCAATGTATTGCTGTCATCTGTAGTGGAAAGCACCATTTCTGAGTAACCACCTGCATCTGCAGTTGCTTTGCAATAATAGTCCATCACCATTGTACCTGCAGGTAAATTGTCTGCAGGTTCAGGTGTATCAGGGGCATGGCAGCCTGTCATCAGGAAACAGCATAAAACTGCTAACAGGAAAATGGCTGCAATAATCGGCAAGCTCCCTTTATATAAAAGTAGTCTGTACATTGGAATCTCCTTTTAAGTGTAAAATTCTGTAATTCCTTGACTGTTGAATGCAGGTTTTATTCACACATATTAAATACAGTTGACAGAAGTGTATGTATAATTACATTAATAATATTTTGCAAGTCTTTATTTCACATTATATATAGATTTTATCCTACAGCGTTTGTAACATAAAGTTCACAGCTTACGCCATCACCTGGATAAACATATGGTTCTGTGTAGTTTTTGTTGAAATATACATTTAAATCTCCACCAAGGCTGGATATTTCCAGTTCCCAGTTAAGTGGAATGTAGAATGTACGTTCCATATGCTGCATCTGACTTCCATCATAAATATCGGCATATACTGTGATAGCTTTCAGACCGCCATACCAAGCATCCAGCAGGTCCTGACCAGGTACTCTTTCACCATATTTATAAACTACTTTGTCACCGTCAAATTCGATTTCTTTAATGGCTTTTGTTTTGCCGTCAACTGTAACCAGATATTGTGATGGATATGTGTTTATCCGGTAAATATAGTCGTTGCCTTTTTTACCTTTGAATTTTACTTCTTCATCATTCATAAAATATGTTGCAAGGTCCATCTGGTATGGATAATGCTGGTCGCCGTCAAAGTCTTCGATGTATACAGTCTGTACAGGGCGGTCAAAATGATTTACATAAAATGTGTAACCGTTATACCAGCCGTTGTAACTTGCAGCACCGGAATCGTATATGTATGTATTCAGTTTTGCAATACTGCCATCTACAAGGAATGTACCATCGTAGTATGTAGTACCAAGAAAATAGCTTTCGGTCAGAGCACTGTCATTAACTGCTATGAGTACGGTCATCAGGTTTGCTTCATACAGCTCGTCAATGCCGAATGGACTGCCAAGGTCAGGCTGTTTGCCAGGTTTTACAGGTGCTGCCGGAGTAG
>JAFSCU010000008.1 GCA_017436575.1 Oscillospiraceae bacterium | reverse complement strand
GTCAGCAAGACAATAACCAGAGCAGACCGTACCAACCCTGCTTTTATATGTGGGATGTGTTTGTAAAGTTTGTGTCGGAATTTTACCTTCTGCAATATATCCCTGGCGTCCTGTGTGGCTGTGTCCACATCGATTTTGTTCCGGTCAGGCTTTAAAAAGACCAGTATTTTTTCAATGTCCCTGTGCTGCGTATCTTTTATCTCAATTACACTATGGTGCAGACCTTTCATTTTTCCTCCAAATTGTTAATAATCTGTGAATTTATACAATTTTCCCATTTTTACCGATTTACAGTAAAGTAAAAATTACAGTTTGTTAACCTGTTGAAAACTGTCAAATGTTGAAAACTCTGTTGAAAAGGTTGAAAAGTCTTTAAAAATAAGGGTTTTTCAACTGTTTTTCATTGTTGAAACAGCAGAGTTTTCAACAGGGTGTTGAAAACCCTGTTTAAAACTTTTAGTAATAACGGTACAAGTCAACTGTTATTTATACCAAACTTTATATATAAATTTTGGCTTTTTATGTCTTGATTTAATCATAATCATCTGTTCCATATTTTGCACAGTATGTAAAAATATGGTATAATACATACAAAATATGCAAAATAAGGTAAAAAGTATGAATATGAAGTATATATATGACAAGAATACAGTTGTTTTCACTGCTGTTACAGATTATGATCTGCAGCGGACATTCAACTGCGGCCAGTGTTTCCGCTGGGACTTTAAAGACGAAAAGTGGCAGGGGTTTGCAGGTGAATATCCGTGCCGGATTTGGATGGAAAAGGATGATATGTATGTGCAATGCCTTTCCCCTGTGGAAAACTTTGACAGATTTGGCAGCTATATGTATCATTATCTGGGTCTTGATATAGATTACAGCCGGCTGAAAAAACAGTTTTCTGCAGATGAAACAATGAAAAAAGCCATAGAATACGCCCCTGGCATCAGGGTGCTGAATCAGCCATTTTTTGAAACACTGCTGACTTTTATCATCAGCCGGAACAACAATATTCCCCGCATCAAAAAAATAGTTGATGCTATGGCGGTCACCTATGGTACAAAGGTGGGAGATATGTACGCCTTCCCTACCCCCAGCCAGCTGAAAGATGTTACAGTGGAGCAGTACAATGAACTGCGAATGGGATTCCGTTCAAAATATATTTATGATGCTGTAGAAAAAATACTTTCAGGGGAAGTGGACGAAAATTCACTTAAAGAAATGGACTATACTGCCGCCCAGAAGTATATAATGCAGATAAAGGGTGTGGGGCCAAAAGTGGCAGACTGTGTATTGCTGTTTTCCTGCGAAAAGTATGAAAGTTTTCCAAAAGATGTGTGGATAAACCGCGCACTGGCACAGATGTTTCCTGATGGTCTGCCTGACTGTATAAAAGGAATGGAAGGCATAGCACAGCAATATATTTTTCATTATGCAAGATTTAACCTTGAAAAATAATCACGGAAGTGATATTATATAATCAATAGATAGACATTTTTTTAACAAAGGAGATATACTATGCTTGTAAATGCAAGAGATATGCTTATCAAAGCAAGAAAAGAAGGTTATGCAGTTGGTCAGTTCAACATCAATAACCTTGAATGGACAAAAGCAGTTCTGCTGACAGCACAGGAATGCAACAGCCCTGTTATTCTGGGTGTTTCTGAAGGCGCAGGTAAATATATGACAGGTTTCAAAACAGTTGCCGCTATGGTAAAAGCTATGGTGGAAGAACTGAATATCACAGTTCCTGTTGCACTGCATCTGGACCACGGCACATACGAAGGTGCACAGAAATGTATCGAAGCAGGCTTTACATCAGTTATGTTTGACGGCAGCCACTACGGCATCGAAGAAAACATTGCAAAAACTAAAGAAATCGTGGCTATGGCACACGCAAAAGGCATTTCTGTAGAAGCAGAAGTTGGCTCTATCGGCGGTGAAGAAGACGGCGTAACAGGCAAAGGCGAAGTTGCAGACGCACAGGAATGTGCAATGATTGCAGGTCTGGGTATCGACTTCCTGGCTGCAGGTATCGGCAATATTCACGGCAAATACCCAGCAAACTGGCAGGGTCTTGACTTTGAAGCTCTGGAAAAAATCATGAATGCAACAGACGGTATGCCACTGGTTCTTCACGGCGGTACAGGTATCCCAGCTGAAATGATTCAGAAATCCATTGCTCTGGGCGTTGCAAAAATCAATGTAAACACAGAATGTCAGCTGTCATTTGCTGCTGCTACAAGAGAATACATCGAAGCAGGCAAAGACCAGCAGGGCAAAGGCTATGACCCAAGAAAACTTTTGGCTCCTGGTTTTGAAGCAATCAAAGCAACAGTTAAAGAAAAAATGGAACTGTTCGGTTCAGTGGGCAAAGCTTAATAATCAAAAATCAAAGGCGGACATCTGTCCGCCTTTTTTGCAATATTTTTCCGATATAATTCGTATTATAGGCAAAGGAGGTATGACAATGAAAAAAGTTATCAGTCTTTTACTGTGTATATGTATGTGTTTACATATTTCTGCCTGTTCGGCCGGCGGCAATTCACAGCAGCTGTCAAAACCTGCAGAGCCTGCGGAAAAGTTATCTTTCAGTCAGGTGGAAGACCTGTCGGCAAATGTGATGAATTTTTCTGCAGAAATTTTCAGCCGAACTGCCGGAGAAAACAACAGCCTTATATCCCCTGTCAGTCTGCTGTATGCACTGGCTATGACAGCCAACGGCGCTGATGGCAAAACCCTGGCAGAGTTTGAAAAACTGACCGGCACAGATATGGAAAACCTGAACAGATATCTGGCAGCTTTTTCCACAAATATGCCCCAAAGCGCAAAAACAAAGCTGGATATGGCAAACGCAATATGGTTCAGAGACAATGGTTTTACTGCAAACGAAGATTTTTTGGATAAAAACAAAAATTATTACGGTGCCGGTGTTTATTGTGCACCTTTTGACGACAGCACTGTAAAAGATATAAACAACTTTGCAAAAGAACACACAGACGGACAGATAGACAAGATATTGGAAAACATACCTGCCGGAACAGTGATGTATCTGCTGAATGCCCTGTCTTTTGACGGAAAATGGGAAGAAGAATATAAAAAAAGCCAGGTTCACGAAAGAACATTTACTGCATATAGCGGTGCACATCAGACTGTAAAAATGATGTACAGCCAGGAAAACAGATATATAGAAGACGAAAACACCATAGGTTTTACAAAAGATTATAAAGGTGGAAAATACAGGTTTGTGGCACTGTTGCCTGATGAAAACACTGATATTGTCGATTATGTAAAAAACCTGACAGGTGAAAAGCTGACAAAACTGCTGAATATACAAAGCTGTACTGTTGAGGTGGGCACTCCCCAATTTGATGCAGAATATGAGGCCGAAATGAAGGATATACTGACAGCAGCCGGTCTGGGCAGTTTCTTTGACCCTGCCACTGCAGATTTCACAAAGCTGGGCAGTGCACAGTACAACCTGTATGTAAGCAGTGTGATACACAAAACCGTCCTTTCACTTGATGACAAAGGCACAAAGGCTGCAGCAATTACACTGGTGTCACAAAGCGAAGGTGCAGCAGCGCCACCAGATGATCTGAAAGTGGTGATACTGGACAGACCTTTTGTATATATGATTGTGGAGAGCAGTACAAACATACCTGTTTTTATGGGTACTGTTATGACAACAGAATAAAACTGAAAGTCATTCTGAATTTATAGTTTCAGAATGACTTTTTTTGTTTTGCTATTTATGTTATACTTGCCTTATAAAACACAGGAGGCTGAATATGAAAATATATGTGGCACGCCACGGACAGACACAGTGGAATGCCGAAAACAAAGTATGTGGCAGGACTGATATTCCACTGACAGAACTGGGGTTGCAGCAGGCAGAAAAGCTGGCTGACAATGCCAATGGCAAAAACATAGACCTGATAGTATCTTCCCCTATGATAAGGGCCAGACAGACCGCACAGGCTGTGGCCGACAGATACAACATTCCTGTAGTGGTGGATGAAAGATTTATAGAACAGGATTTCGGTGAATACGAAGGCGTGGACAGAAAACATCCCGGTTTTCTGGCCGGCAAAAGGAAATTCTGTTTCAGGCATCCGGGCGGCGAGTCTATGATGCAGCTGGCGCAGAGGGTGTACAACGGACTGGACGATATAAAGAAAAACTACCCTGATAAGAATGTGCTGGTGGTATGCCACGGAGGTGTGTGCAGAATGATTCGCACCTACTTTGAAGATATGGAAAACGAAACATTCTCCACCTACTCTCCAGACAATGCATCGTTGACAGAATACGAAATATAAGGAGAACGGTATGGAATTCAGATTTGCTGAAAGAAAAGATGTGCCGCTGATTTTATACTTTATAAAAGAACTGGCTGACTATGAAAAGATGCTGGATGAAGTGGTAGCAACCGAAGAATTATTGGAACAATGGCTGTTTGAAAAGAACAAAGCAGAAGTTATTTTTTCTATGGAAGATGGAGTGGAAACCGGCTTTGCTCTGTTTTTCCATAATTTTTCCACCTTTTTTGGCCGAAGCGGTATCTATCTGGAAGATTTATATGTTAAACCTGAACACAGAGGCAAAGGACACGGTAAGGCACTTTTGAAAAAACTGGCTGAAATTGCAGTTGAAAGAGGCTGCGGCAGGCTGGAGTGGTGGTGCCTGGACTGGAATAAACCAAGTATAGATTTTTATCTTTCATTGGGTGCACAGCCTATGGAAGACTGGACAGTGTACCGCATTGCCGGTGATACGCTGACACAGCTGGCAGAAAAATAGCAACAAAAAAAGCACTCTTTTCAGAGTGCTTTTTGCAATTTAAAATGCTCTTGTAGTATCAAAGCAGAAGTCTGCTTCTTTCTTTGTATTGAAGGTTTTGAAATACAAATCTTCCAGTGGAATCCATTCTTCTTTAAAACGTTTCAGCATTTTTTCGCTGGAACGTTTTTTGATTCTGTCCAGCTGTTTTGGACGTGCCACATCAAAGAAAAGTTCATATTCGTATGCTTCTCTCAGTTCAGGATGCATTGCATAAACACCTTCCACAATGTTCAGACGTTTAGGTGTGATAACTTTTGACTTTGTCACATCGCCTGTACCGCAGTGGTAAATGTCGTAAGTGAAAGGTTCATTTGTCCGGATTTTGTCCAGCACCTGTTCTTTGAATCTTTCCCAGTCCACATTGCCGCCCGGTGTAGCCAGTCTTTCTTCTGTTTTCTTTTCATCCGGCAGGAAGAAATCGTCCATATGGAAAACATTGCAGTCAAAATGTTTTTTGATGTTTTTTGCAAATGTTGTTTTGCCTGTAGCGCTTGGGCCATCAATAGCAATGATTACATGCTCTTTATCTGTTCTGTTCAAAACAGCGTTGATAAGAGTAACTAAAATACTGTTCTGCATAGGTACACCTCTATATAAACTAAATTTATTACAAACATAAAGCCTTTGCTTTCATAAAATTGCATATATATTATACACCTTTTTTATGTAAATGTCTAATAAAAGTAAAATCAATTGACATCTTGTTTTATTGATATTACAATAAAATCAAAGCTTAATATATATAAGAAAAAGCGTGTAAGGAATTTATTTAATCAGAAAGGATATTTTACCATGAGAATAGTTCACCGGGACGAAATCACAAAGGTGGTAAGGGAGCTGTGCATTGACGCAAACATCAACCTGCCACAGGACGTTTGCAAGGCGATAGATATGGCTATCGAAGTTGAAGACTATCTGCCTGCAAAAAACACACTGAACCTGCTGATTGACAACTATCAGCTGGCTGCCAAAAACCAGATTGCCATTTGTCAGGACACCGGTCTGGCCTGTGTATTTATCGAAATAGGTCAGGAAGTTTATGTTGAAGGCAGCATTGAAGATGCTATCAACGAAGGTGTAAGACAGGGCTATGCCGATGGCTATCTGCGTAAAAGCTGTGTAGCGGACCCTCTGCGCCGTGTAAACACAGGTGACAACACACCTGCTATGATTTACTATGAAATAGTAAAAGGCGACGGTCTGAAAATCACAGTGGCACCAAAAGGCTTTGGCAGTGAAAATATGTCTGCAATCAAAATGCTGGTACCGGCTGACGGTATTGAAGGTGTGAAAAAATTTGTTGTTGACACAGTTCGCAACGCAGGCCCTAACCCATGCCCACCAATTGTAGTTGGCGTAGGCATCGGCGGTACATTCGACAAAGCCGCACTGATGGCAAAAAAAGCTTTGCTGAAAAATGTGGATGAAATCAACCCAGACCCATTCTATGCTGAACTGGAAGCTGACCTGCTGAAAGAAATCAACGCACTGGGCATCGGCCCACAGGGCTTTGGCGGCAGAACAACTGCACTGGGCGTAAACATTCTGGCAATGCCTACACATATTGCCGGTATGCCATGTGCTGTAAACATCAACTGCCATGTTACAAGACATAAGTCAAAGGAGATATAGTTATGAAAAAATATATTACTACCCCATTGACACAGGAAAAACTGAAAGACCTGCACAGCGGTGACGAAGTGCTGCTGAGCGGTGTTATCTACACCAGCCGCGATGCCGGTCACAAAAGACTGGTGGAAGCCCACCAGAGAGGCGAAAAACTGCCGGCAGATCTGAAAGATGCAACAATCTACTTTGTAGGTCCAACACCTGCAAAACCAGGCCAGGCACTGGGCAGCTGCGGCCCTACAACCAGCTATCGAATGGATGCATATTCACCATACCTTATCAAAGAATGCGGTCTGACAGGTATGATTGGCAAAGGCAAACGCAATGATGATGTTATCAACGCCATGAAAGAATACGGAGCTGTATACTTTGGTGCCATAGGCGGTGCAGGCGCACTGCTGAGCCAGAGCGTAGTGAAAAGCGAAATCGTAGCATACGAAGACCTGGGTGCAGAAGCACTGCGCCGTCTGGAAGTAAAAGATATGCCACTGACAGTTGTTATTGACTGTTATGGCGAAAACCTGTACCAGACAGGGGTTGCTGATTACCTGAAACAGCGTGACGGCGAATAATCATATAAAAATCCCCTCCCCTGCCATCCGGCAAGGGAGGGTTTTGTTTTTTATAATTCTTTTATAAATTCTTTCAACCGGTCAAAATCACCATTTGGCCAGCGGGAAATGTCTTCGTTGTTTTTGTTGATAATACAGTCTGTCAGCAGAAATACTTTCATTCCCAGTTTTTCTGCTGCCATATCCTCTTCCACATCATTGCCAACCATTACACATTCACTGGGTTCAAGGCCTGTTTTTTCCATAATCTGGCGGTAATAATCAAGATTTGGCTTGCAGTAACTGTAATCTTCAAAAGTAGTAAACAGTTCAAAATCTTCCGGCTGCATACCTGCCCAGCGGATACGGCTGGCAGTTGCAGGGCGTGGGAACAGTGGATTGGTTGCAAGAATCGGGCGTAAACCTTTTTCTTTTACAAGACTGATTATTTCAGCTGCTCTTTTGTCGCAGCCACACACTTTTGCTGTTTTCTGAAATTCATTTTCATAAAAATCAAGGAAGATTTTTTCATCTTCTTTTGCCTGCCGGCCCATTATTGAGCAGTATACATTCCACCACAGTTCTTCATTGGTTATTTCCCCGTCGTTTTTTCCTATCCGTCCAATGGCTGACCATATACCTGTGGAAAACTGTTTTGGGTCATAGCCTTTTAATTTTACCATTTTTTTCATCAGCAGACCGGAAAAGGTTTTTATAAACACATCCTGGTCCATAGGCAGCAATGTGCCGTCCAGGTCAAATAAAACCGCTTTAATCATATTTACCTCTCACTTCATCATAATATTTAATTATATATCATATATAAAAGTATTTCAAATTGTTTTGATTAACTTATGTATACAAATTGAACACGGCTGTTTTATGTGATATACTTGAATAAAATATGAAAAAAGAGTGATGATATGAAAACAAGAATAGAAAATGTAACCCTGCTGACAATGGATGCAGATTTCAATGTATACGAAAATGGCAGTGTAGCCTTTGAAGGCGATACTATTACAGCCATAAATGATACTACCGCATCTGTAGACAGGATAATTGACGGAAAAGGCGGTATACTGATGCCGGGTATGGTAAATACCCACTGCCACATGGCTATGATTCCCTTCCGCGGTCTGGGTGATGACTGCCCTGACAGACTGCGCCGTTTCCTGTTTCCACTGGAATCTGCCGCCATGACCGAAAGGCTGGTATATCTGTCCAGCCGGTACGCTGCTGCTGAGATGATGCTGGGCGGCGTGACACAGGTTTTTGATATGTACTTTTATGAAGACCGGGTGGCACAGGCTATGGTAAAAATGAATATGCGTGGTACTCTGGCAGAAACCATACTGGATTTTGCACACTGCAATTCTGACAAACCTTACGGCGGTCTGGAATACAGCGACTGGTTTATCGGTAAATGGAAAAACGCCAATCCGTTGATTACACCGGCCATTGCACCACATGCCACCAACACAAACAGTGCTGAAGCACTGAAAAAAGCCCAGGCAATAGCCGAAAAGCACGATGTGCTTATCAGCACCCATGTCAGTGAAATGGACTATGAAATGGATTATTTCCGTCAGGAATACAATATGACCCCTGTGGAATTTCTGGATTCCATAGGTCTGCTGACTGACAGGCTGCTGGCAGTGCACTGCATCCACACAACCGAAAGTGATGTGAAACTGTTCAAAGAAAACGGTGTAAAGGTAGCACACTGTGTAGGTTCAAACACAAAGGCCGGCAAAGGAATTATGCCGTTGAAAGAAATGCTGGCACAGGGTGTGACCGTCTCTCTTGGCACTGACGGTGCCTCCAGTGGCAACACAATAGACCTGATTACCCAGCTGGGTATGGTTACCCGTGCCCACAAAACCGCCAATCACGACAGAGGTGCATTTACCGCCAGGGAAATTGTGGCGCTGGTCACCATAGGCGGTGCAAGGGCACTGGGGACTGACCATATTACCGGCAGCATAGAAACAGGTAAAAAAGCCGACCTGGTGCTGATAGAAACTGACAGTGTAAATATGTTTCCAATGTATGATGCCTATTCTGCCATTGTTTACAGTGCCAATCCGTCCAATGTAGACAGCGTGTGGATAAACGGTGTACAGACTGTTGAAAACAAAAAGCTGACTGTGGCCAACCTGAAAGAAATAAGGGATGAGCTGGACAAAGAAATGATTACATTCAGAAAACTTGCCGCAGAACAGACCGACAAGATATTGTAAAAAGCAAAAGCTGTGTCTTTCGACACAGCTTTTTATATTGTTTATTCAAATTCCACTTCGCCTGCATCAGCCTGTGTGTTGTCGATTTCACCTTCAACAATTTCTTCTTCAGGACCTGCATATTCAAATCTTTCATATTCATCCAGATCCACAAAACCGATATATGTTTTGCCACAGTTAAGGTACAGTGGATTTTCGTCCATATCTGTGAAAACCAGTGGGTCTGTTGCGCCGCCTTTGAACCATCGAATCTGTTCCATTCTGCCGTTGGAGAAGTAGTAACCCAGACCGCCATAGCTAAGGTCAACTTTCTGGTAGTTAGGGTCGTATGCACCGCCACCTGGGTATGGATATTTGGAAATATCTGCAAATGCAACGATTACGTTTTCAAAGCCCAGCTGCTGACCGTTGTTTTCATCAATAGTCTGTTCTCTTGTTCCTTTTGTACCATTGTACATACTCATCATATATTTTTTAGCATCTGCATTGTATGCAAAGTATGTGCGATATACTTCAGAGTGAACGATGGAAATATCATCTATCAATTTTCCGCCAAGTTCTCTCCAGCCATCATTTTCATCGTATTTTACAAAGTTGAAAACTGTGCTGCCATAGGTTTTGTCCATATTATAGCCGTATTTGTCAATAGCTGCCTGCAGTTTTTCTGTGTTTGTATAAGAAGTGTGTTCAATTTTGTAACCTGGGCGGTCGCGTCTGTAAGTAAATACCCTGTTCTGACCGTCAAGGTCCATATCATTGTAATTAAAGGAATCAATATATGTCTGTGTGATGCCGCTGCGGCCGATATGGCAATAAAGTGCCTGCATAGGCATAGCCCACTGAAGGAACTGGTCACGGCCTGAACGAACAGGACCTACATCGCCTTCGATTTCTGTGTGGTCTTTAAAGATAGCCATCAAACGGGTGATACCGCCTTCAACTTTACTTTCAAACAGGATACTTGCCTGTGAAATACCACGCTGTGGACGTGCTGCTGAAATGTTGTTTATCATAATGGCAACAGCGCGTGTGTCACTGTAAGCTTTATCAGCTTTCAGACCTGTCCATGTATCCGGTGTGAAAGGAATAGGTGTAGGGGTTGGTTCTACAACTTCCGGCTGGTCGCCACCTTCACCGCCAGGTGCCGGAACACAGCCTGTGAAAACAGCTGTAAGTGTAAGTGCTGCCAAAAGCAGTGCTAAAAATTTTTTCATAGTTCAATCTCCCGGTTATTTAACCAAAATTTATATAAGTATATTATATAGTTTTTCACAAACTAATTCAATACATCATATGCAAAGTTACGTTTTTGTAATATAAAAATTCACAAAAAAACAGCCCCTCTTGCGAGGAGCTGTAAATTAATCTCTGTAATCCAAAAATTAACGTTTGGAGAACTGTGGTGCACGACGAGCAGCTTTGAGACCGTATTTTTTTCTTTCTTTCATACGTGGGTCACGTGTCAGGAAGCCTGCTTTTTTCAGTGCTGGACGAAGGTTTTCGTCATACTGGAGCAGAGCTCTGGAAAGGCCGTGTCTGATAGCACCAGCCTGACCGGAAACGCCACCGCCGTTTACGTTAACAACGATGTCAAATTTGTCTGCTGTTTCTGTCAGTGTGATTGGCTGACGAACGATGAGTTTCAGTGTTTCAAGACCGAAGTAATCGTCGATGTCTCTGCCGTTGATTGTGATGTTGCCGTTACCGCTGTAAACTCTAACTCTTGCTACGGAAGATTTACGACGGCCTGTGCCATAAAAATATGCTTTTGTTTCGTACATTATTTTATCCCCCTAAAATTAGAATTCAAAAACTTCTGGTTTCTGAGCAGCGTTGTTGTGTTCAGCGCCTTTGTATACACGCAGTCTTGTCAGTGCTTTGTCGCCCAGTTTGTTGCCTGGGAGCATGCCTTTAACTGCCAGCATCATAGCTTTGTCAGCTTTTGTTGCCATCAGTGTGCGGTAGTTAACGGATTTCATACCGCCAATCCAACCTGTGTGGTGGTGGTGGAATTTGTTGTCCAGTTTAGAACCTGTGAGAACAGCTTTATCACAGTTGATGATGATAACGTGGTCGCCACAGTCTACGTTTGGAGTAAATGTAACTTTGTTTTTGCCTCTGAGCAGGTCAGCAGCAACTACAGCAGTACGGCCAAGTGGTTTGCCTGCAGCATCGATGATGTACCATTTGCGTTCTACTGTTTCTGGTTTCTGAAGAAAAGTACTCATAGTATCCCCCTGATAAATTTTTTATAACTGATTTTTTAACAAATTAAAAGACCCTTTCGGGTGCACTAATAATATACCAAAAAGGGGCCTCAAAGTCAACGATTTTTTGCAAATATTTTAACGAAATCAAAGATAACTCTTGTTTTCTCTATTTTTCATATATTTTCCTCGCTTTTTCTCAAATGGCAAATTCATTTTTCACAGAAATAATGTACAAAATTATCTTGTTTTATTTATTGAAAAAGCATATACTTATGTTTATAATAAGCAAATAAAGTATTTTGTGGTATATCCATTAATTATTTATTATACACTATAAGAGGGTTTTATGGCAAACTATTTTCAGAGATTATGTGGCCTGATGCGCAAGGCCATTGTACAGTACGATATGCTGCAGGATGGCGACAAAGTGTGTGTAGGTGTATCCGGCGGCAAAGACAGTGTGGCGCTGACACTGGCACTGGCACAGCTGCAGAAATACATAGATATAAAATTTGACCTGGTGGCAGTTACACTGGACCCACAGTTTTATTCAAAACCGACCGATTATTCCCGATTGGAAGAACTGTTCCGAGAAAAAGGCATAGAATATGTGATAAAACGCACTGATATAGGTCCGATAATTTTCGACCAGAGAAAAGAGGAAAACCCTTGCAGTCTGTGTGCCAGAATGAGACGCGGTGCATTGCATGATGTGGCAAAGGAACTGGGTTGTAACAAAATAGCCCTGGGGCATCATCTGGACGATGCAATAGAAACATTTTATATGAATCTGTGGAACGAAGGCAGAATAGGCACATTCAGTCCTGTTACCTATCTTTCAAGAAAGGATGTAACAATGATTCGTCCTATGGCACTGGCTGTGGAAAGCGATGTAGTGGCAGCTGTAAACCAGATGAAGATGCCTGTAGTAAAATCTGCCTGCCCTGCTGACGGTGTGACAAACCGCCAGAATATGAAAGACTTTATAACAGAAAAATGTAAAACCGATCCTTCTTTCAGGGCAAAAAGCCTGAATGCTTTCCAGAAAAAAGACCTGGACGGCTGGGGACCAAAAAAGAAAATATAACGGAGAAGAAATGGAACTTAAAGAAAAACATTGCTGGGCTGAAATTGACATTGATGCCATAAAAAGCAATTATGAACTGATAAAATATACACTGGACAGACCTTTCTACACAGTAGTAAAAGCAGACGCCTATGGTCATGGTGCAAAATATCTGGCAAAGGTTTACAGTGAAATGGATACATTCGGCTTTTGTGTTTCCAGTTTCAGCGAAGCTATGGAACTGCGCAATGCAGGCATTACAAAACCTGTGCTTATTCTGGGATATACAGAGCCAAACAAAGCATACGAACTTTTCAAGAATAACCTGACACAGACAGTTTTCAGTCTGGAATATGCAAAAGCGCTGAATGACCAGGCACTGTACCCTATCGAATGTCATATAAAACTGGATACCGGTATGGGCAGACTGGGCTTTGACCTGATAAGCGACAAGGAAAAAGCATACAGCGATATCAGAGGGTTGCTGAATTTCCACAATCTGAAATTCACAGGTATGTTCAGCCACTTCCCTGCCGCTGACAGCCTGGACGAAAAATCTCTGGTGATGACACAGAAACAGACAGAACTGTTCAGCGACACAGCACGACTGATGGAAAGCTGGGGCTTTAACCTGAAACATCTTCACGGGCAGAACTCTGCAGGCATTGCCAGAAAGCTCAATGGCAGTTTCAACACAATGAGGGCAGGCATTATACTGTATGGCATAAACCCGTCAGAGGCTGTGATTTTTCCGCAGCTGAAACCGGCAATGTCACTTAAAACTGTAGTTACCCATATTAAAACAGTAAAGGCCGGCCAGACTGTAAGCTATGGTTTGAACTGGACAGCCACACAGGATACAAAGGTTGCCACACTGGCTGCCGGATATGCTGACGGCGTAAACCGTATACTCAGTTTTACAGGTCACAGAGTGAAAATCGGCGACAGATATTATCCTGTAATCGGAAATATCTGTATGGACCAGATGATGATTGATGTTACTGACAGCGATGTAAAAATCGGTGATGAAGTGACTGTTTGGGGCGGTAGCGGCGAAAACAGTATAGACAAAGTAGCCGCAAAAATTTGCACAATTCCTTATGAAATTATGTGCAGTGTATCCAAGCGCGTGCCAAGAGTTTACAGGGAAAAAGACAAAACAGTACATATAGAATATAATATTTAAATAAAAAATGTCATTCAAAACCCTGAATGGCATTTTGTCTTTTTTATATATTTTTCGAAAATCTGTAACGATTTATTATTTCAGTAGTCTTATAGATGACAAGGAGGTGAGAATATGGAAGACTTTGACCAGGTGTACGCCCAGTATTTTTCCTATGTATACAAATTTGCGTTGTCACTGTGCGGTGATGAGCATACAGCTGAAGAACTGACCCAGGAAACGTTTTTCAAGGCGCTGAAAAATATAGACAGTTTCAAAGGTCAGTCGAAAATTTCCAGTTGGCTGTGCCAGATAGCCAAAAACACCTATTATACCAATCTGAAAAAGGAACAGAAAAGTGACAGTATAGACAGCTATGACTTTGTGGCAGATATAAATATAGAAAAACAGATGGCTGACAGCCAGACTGCTTATGAAATTCACAAAGTCTTGCATAATCTTAAAGAACCCTATAAAGAGGTTTTCCGGTTGCGTACTTTTGCTGATTTATCATTTAATCGGATAGGCACTCTTTTCGGAAAGAGTGAAACCTGGGCAAGAGTTACATATTATCGTGCAAAAACTATGATAAAGGAGAGAATACGATGAATTATCCCTGTGAAATTATAAAAGACCTGATGCCGATGTATATTGACGATTTATGTAGTGAACAAAGCAAAGCTGCTGTCAGCCAGCACATTGAAAACTGTGATGACTGCAGACAGTATTACAATTCAATGAAAGCCGAAGGAAACTACACTGTAACTAATTGTGAAAACAACGAAGCCTTTGCCCAAAGCCTGAAAAAAGTGAAAAAACAAATCAGGGCAAAACACATATTTGGCATTGTAGCAACTGCAACCATACTGTTAACATTTGCCGTGCTGTCGGCCGTAGCGGCAATAGGTTTGCAACATATCGAATATCCCATACTTTACGAAAACAACATAACCATTGACACCCGGATTCCTGATGGCTGGGAAGAATGGATTGCTGATGGAAACAAATATTATGTTCACTGCAAAGGCAGAAGAATCGAAGGTGTGCTGTGTAAAGAAATAAAAATGGAAAACGGTGAAAAATATCTGTTTTTCCAACTTACCACAAATAAATGGTACGACCTGATAACAGGAAAAAATCATACAAGCCATCAGCCATTTACCAATATTGAATATTATGACAGGGTTTATTACTATCCCGGATACATTATGGCAGATCTGGCAGCCATTGCCGATGGTGAAATGGAGCATATATACAACGTATCCACCCTTATTGCTGACAATACCGGCAAAGAAAAATGACATTTATTATAACATTGTAAATTTAAAATAAGCATTCTGTCACATTTGTTGTAGACTTGCTTCACATATGTTAAAATCTATTTACATTCAAAATACAGGTGGTATAATATGAAAAAAGCAATCGGTTTTATTATATGCGCACTGCTGATTCTGGCAGTGATAAAAGGATGATATTATGAAAAGATTTTTATCTCTGATATTATGTATGCTGATGTCTGTATGTATTTTCACAGGATGTAGCGACACACAACCTGAAAATGCCATACCTGATGAAAGCCTGCTGCTGGACGCCAATGTGATGACAGATTATCTGTGCCGCAGTCTTAATAGCAAAAAATCACCTGAAGAAGCTGATTTCAACTATTTGCAGTTTGTTTTCAGCTGTTTCTATTATAAAGACCAGCCGGATTTCTGCTATCATGATGCAACACCACTGACAGAGGATGAATCATTGGTGATAAATCTTGATGCCAGCCGAAAGATAATGCATCAGGTTTTTGGCATAGACTGGGATATAACTGAAAATGTAAACGGTTTTTCAACAAGAGTATCAGACAATAACCTGCTGTTTACCACAGGATTCGGCTGGGGACTGATGGTCTATTATCCGGGTGAGTATATATACAGCGATTTTTCTGACGACAGTACACAGGTAGTCAGCCATTTTGAACTGTTCGGTCCCGACTGGGATGACGGAGATATCGCTCATAAATCTTACGGAAATTACAGGATAATTTTTGATATTGTGACAGAAAATGAGGAAACCTTTTTAAGATTTGTCAGATTTGAAAAAGAATAAAATCACTTGAAAATCAGAGCAGAAATGCTCTGATTTTTTTGCTTAAAAAAATATAGAAAAACAAAATTTTGACATTTTAAACAAAAGATGCTATAATGTTTTCGTATTTATGCTTAAAAGACCTTTTATTCGACTTCATTTTTTACCATAAAACACGCTGTTTTAGTGGTAAAATATTCATAGCCTTAAAGGCAAAAATACAAAAAGGAGATTTTATGAAGAAAGAAAAAAAGAAGCTTTGGGACATTCTCAAAGAGAACAGCGCCAAGATTTTTTTCACAAGTCTGGCTGTTCTGATTTTGTGTGCTTCAACAACTGCTTTATTCTTTTTTACAAGTATCGTCCGAATTTCTGACAGCGAAAAAGATGATGTGGTGATGATTACCACATTTTCACAGCAGGATAAGGTGCTGGAACTTGCCAACGTAACACTGGAAGACACAGACAAAGTACTGTATACTTCATACAACGGCAACTACCGCGACCTGACTATCAAACACAGCTTTGTTGTACCTATCACTGTAGACGGCACAACCGTAAAAGCAACCATTACCGAAGGCACTGTGGCCAACTGTCTGGCCAACGCCGGTATCGTGCTGGGCGAACACGACTATACTATGCCAAGCCTGCACACACAGATAAAGGAAGGGGACTCCATCAGGGTTTACCGTGTAACTTATGTAGACAACCAGTATGAAGAAACCATTCCTTATGAAACAACATATAAATCCAGCAGTCTTACTTTCCGCTTTCCGAAAAGACAGTATACACTGCGCGAAGGTTCCAACGGCAAAAACCTGGTGACATACCGCGAAAGATATGTAGACGGTGAACTGCACCTGGCGCTGGTAAGCAAAGTGGAAGTGGTAAAAAAACCTGTAAACAAACTGGTGCTGAAATACGGCAAAGGCGTGCCGGTTTCCAATCTGCAGGCACCTGCAGGGGTAAGCGTGGTAAACAATGTACCTACAGGTTACAGCCGTATGATAAACACATCTGCCACCGGCTACTATTCAGCCAGAGGTAAAGGTGCATCCGGGCTGGGGCTGTATTATGGCACAGTGGCTGTAAACCCCAATATCATACCTTACGGCACTAAAATGTATATTGCCAGCCCTGACGGCAAATTTGTTTATGGCTGGGCAATAGCAACAGACACAGGCACAGCCGTGATGGATGGCACTGTAGGTGTAGACCTGTTCTATGAAACCTATAAAGAAAGCAGTCTTAACTGGAAAAACGAAGTAAATATTTATATTTACGATTAAATGAATAAAGCAGAAAAGAGCAAAACCTAATGGTTTTGCTCTTATTTTTTTGCAAAAAGAAAAGTCACCCATAGGGGTGACTTTTATCATCAATAGGCTGTATAGCCGATATTCAGGTCTACCAGACCGCCTACACCTGCACAGGTACCTGTGCCTGTGTACTGCCAAATGTCATAGCGATATTTAAAGTCTGTGGCAGAAGCATAGTGTGCCACCCAGATATCGTACTGTGAAATCTGTGAATAGTCCAGCTGATAGTAGAACCATGTCTTGCTGGCGTATATACCTGCATTGTAGCCTGCGTTTTCAATAGTTTCGCAGAAAGCTTTTGCAATGGTGGTACGCTGTGTCTGTGACAGATGGTCTGCACGGCCGGTTTTGGCTGATGTAGAGTATTCTGTGTCAAAGAAGATAGGATACTTAATGTTATAGCCTTTTACCAGACTAAGGGCCAGTGAGGCTTCTTCTACAGCTTCCTGTGTGGTGATAGCCTGTGAGAACACATAAACACCCACTTTCAGCCCCACAGATGTGGCGCCCTGGATATGCTGTTTAAAGTAAGGGTCTTCTACAAGAGCACCTGTGCCGTAACCACGGTAACCTGCACGGATGATTACAAATTCAATGCCGGAATCTTTTACAGTCTGCCAGTTGATAGATGGCTGATATTTGGAAATATCTATACCGATACGACTGCCCATTTTGCCGTCTTTGTCAAAGTAATATGTAATACCCTGGATTGTCTGGGTACCTGTTACCTTTTCACCATTTTTGTCGTAATAATATTTGGCACCGCTGATAGTCTGCCAGCCGTAATAGGTAGTAACATCTTTCTTTTCTTTTGTTTTAACTTCTGTTGTTGCCAGTTTTACCAGTGTATTGCCCAGGCTGTCTTTTACAGGTTCGCCTTTGTCATCAAAAATTTTCACTTCTACCTTCACCTTTTCAACTGCTGAAGATGAGCCGGAAGCTGATGAAGAACCGGATGCAGAAGATGAACCTGATGCAGAGTTTGAAGATGAGCCTGATGAGCTGCTGTTATCTGATGATGCACCTGAAGATGATGATGCATCTGATGAGGATGGTGCATCAGAGGATGATGGAGCGTCTGATGATGAATCTTCACTGGAAGATGGCACAGATGGTGTAGCAGTAGGCTGAACTGTAGGTTCTGCACTTGGTGTGGCTGTTGGTTCAGCAGTAGGCTCTGGAGTAGGTTCGGCAGTTGGTTCTGCTGTTGGGGTAGGTGTTGGTTCCGGAGTAGGAGTTGGTGTAGGCTCCGGTGTCGGTGTAGGTGTAGGTTCTGGAGTCGGTGTCGGAGTTGGCTCCGGTGTCGGATCAGCAGCAGGTGTGCTTTCAGGTGTGGACTGTGTTTCATCCACAGGCATTACACCTGTATTGCCCAGACTGTTTTCCAGTGCAAAGGCGTGGAAAGTCAGCAGCTGAGCCGGCAACACACCGATTTCTGATACAGTAGCCTTTGCTTCATATTTATATGCGCCGATAAGATAGCCGTCTTCATCATATACAGGATACAAACCGCTGGAAACGCCGGCATGATTTACCATAGTGCCGTCTTCCAGTACCTTTTCAGGTTTGTATTTGATGGTGATTACTTCTACTTCTTTTTTCTCTGTTTTCTTGGAAGATGCCACATATTCCACTGTATCTTTGATAGGTGGAGGTGTGGAAACAGGTTTTGATGCCTGGTCGTCATAGGCGGCGTCTTCTTTGGAAACGTCTACCTTGCTTTCATCAACAACTTTATCTGAAACATCCACTTCCTTGTAGGCTACTTTTTTGGCAACTGTAATTTTTACTGCCCGGTCAGGCATAATATAGCCATCCATATCTTCAATGGTAACAGTGTAGTCACCGCTTGGCAGCTTTGTCAGTCGCAGAAAGCCGTCGTTTACTTTCCATGTTTTGTTGTAGCCGTTTTTTGTGCCTTTTACAATCAGCTTGAATTCAGGGCCAACAATCATGTTGCCGTCAGGACCTACAACCTGTACTTCCAGGTCTTCTTCAACTGATGATGGCAGCAGTGTAACCGCCACAGCCTCTTTGGAAACAGATGATGAGGAAGCCATACTGGATGAAGATGGTGCCTGTGACACCATGGATGAAGACGGCAGTGATGAAGATGCACCGCTGTCTGTACCGCCACCTGTGGAAATGGTGGCGACACCCATACCGATAAACAACGGCACTGCCAGTGTCAGCACAACTGCAGCCGCTTTCTGATAAATATTGAACCCTGCAAAGGTGTTTTTTATATTTTCAAAGTTAAATTTCACTTGGTTACTCCTGAATTATATATTTAAGCAATAATCTATAACTCTTTAATTATATAATATTTTCTGCTGTATTTCTACAAGAACAGCCAAATTTTTCCTGCTGAAAATGTGAAAATTACAGAACTTTTTTATATTTGCCTGTTTTTATGTTCAGTGTGGCTTTCTGAATGGTCTTGCCGGTTTCTCTGTCCACATTTTCCATAGTGAGAATATCACCGGAAAGTGAAATATTCAGCACATTTGTGTTGACGGGCACAGACATTTGGGTAGCAAAGGTTTTGATTATGTTGCCCTCTTTGTCCAGCAGCGCCACATCATAGGTGTCTTTAAAACACTCACTGCCATAAAGACTCTCTTCACTGTACCATCTGTCCGAACCAAGATGGTCGTGTACAACTATAAAGGTTTTGTCTACAGGGTCACGGCGCACCGCCCACAGGGTGTTCTTTTTATAACCATTTTCTCCTTCTATACCCAAAGGGAACTTCTGACCAAGACTGAATACCGGACCATTGTCCACATTTTCAGGGTTGTAAATTTCAAAATCAAAATTATACATCAGATAGATTTCACCATTGGAGAAAAAGCCGGTTTCCAGAGAAATATCTGTGTAGTTTTTTGCATAATAGTCGCTTAAAAATTTAATTTGGCCTGTTTTATTATCTTTAATAGCCCGGTAGCTTACCCAATAGTTTTTGTTGGAGTGCCTGCCGTATTCATAGATTGAATATCTGCCATCCTTTGACTGTGCCAGTTTTTCCCCCAGCATCTGCTGTGTGATTACATACTCTGTTTCACTGTTACCACTGTCAAAATTCATTGTAAACTGCAGACCAGACAGTTCATTATAGCTGACAAGATTGCCATTATCATCCACATATAGTCGGTTACCCATATATTTTGTCGGATAAACATCCTTTGTATCCATAATTACACTGGAGGTAATTATGCCATTTTCTTTTTTCAGGGCAATATAGTCATAATCAATCTGATGTTTTGTGTCAATATTGTTTTCCAGCCAGCATTCATAGGTTGTATTGTCAGCTGTAAGGTCATAGCCAGTTTTCACCAGTGTAGTGACCAGCATCTGTTTTTCGCAGTCAACAACACCCGCTGTACCATCATGAAAAATCATATAGAGATTTTCATTTACAAAACCGCCAGCAAAACTGTCAGCAAAACTGAACGGCATATCAGCCACCATTTCTTCTGTTCGGTCAGACAGCAAGCCGCGTATATGCAGATCTTTTACATTGTCAGTAATATGTACAATTTCAGTTCCATTTGCATCATAAATCACTACACCTTCCTGATCGGCAGTGGTGTACATAACCGCATATCTGCCAAAGCCATAGGCTGTGTGGACAATATAGCCGTTGTTTTCCTGCAGAAATTCCAGTTTTTTGCTGATCAACTTGTTGTCAGCACTGTCTGGTTGCCAGACATAGAATGTGTGTGGTGTTGTGATTATCAGGCCTTTGTCTGCCTTTGTCAGTCCGCCCCAGTAAAAGCGGATATTTTCAAAACTGCCATCCGGCAGCATAGTGTAGTCTATTTCCGCACTGCAGGAAACGATGCCTTTGTTGTTCTGTCTGTCAACAAATTCCAGCAAGAAACCAGCTGTGCTGTCTGAATCCAGTTCAAAACGGGACATTGATACAGTGATTCCCATATCTGCCATAAGCTGTTTGTCCTTTTCACTGAACAGATGGTCCACCGTCACCATATCCAACAACTCACTGCGCTCTACAATATCAATAGCCGGCAGGGAGTCATCTTCCGTTGGCATGCCATCTGGTGCACAGGCTGCCAGAGAAAAAGCCAGAATAAAAGCGCACATAATGTATATAAATTTTTTCATGGGTTACCTCCACAAAAAACAACAAAATCTTATCCTTTATCATACCATATACTTATCTTTTTTTAAATATTTGTGACATAATTGTAATGTGAAAATTTCACAGGTTTGACAAGGAAAGATGTATCAATTAAAATATATTTAAAATTACAAGGAGCGTGGGTATGACTAAAACACAGTATGACAAAATAAGCAGGCCTTTCCGCAGCCAGAAGCCCCAAAAAGCACTGCTGGCAGTAAACAGGCTGCTGACATATACCGGATATGCATTATATCCGCTGATGGTTATCTATTTGTTTTTTACTGATTTCTGCAGATGTGTCTGTGCAGTGGCTGTGCCGGGCAGTGGCTTTATATTGCTGACTGTGGTACGCAGGATGATAAACCGCCCACGCCCATACGAAACACTGGATATTGCACCAATCATAAAAAAAGACACCAGAGGCAACAGTTTCCCCAGCCGCCATGTTTTCAGTATGACAGAAATAGCCGTAACTGCTTTTTTGATATCCCCTGTCCTGGGCGGCATATTGCTGTTTTTCAGTGTATGTCTGGCTGTAATCAGGGTTATAGGCGGAGTACACTATCCTACCGATGTGGCTGTAGGTTTTCTCGCCGGTGTGGTGTGGTGTATGATTGGATATATGATTTTACTTTAAAACAGCCATCCGGCTGTTTTATTTATGGAGAGAAAATGCTGACTTTTCACAATACTTTGACAGAATATGAAAAATTTCAAATCTGCCGGTGGCAGTACCCCGGTGAATATGCAATTTACAATGTAAAACCAACAGAAAAATCGGGTATATTCAACCCTGATAACGCCAGAAACTATTATGCATTTTATGACGGTGATATTTTTGTGGGATATGTAAACCTGATTGAAAGAAACAATAAATTTTCCATAGGCATCGCAGTTAAACCACAGCTGTGCAATAAAGGGTACGGCACACAGATGCTGGAAATATGCTGTGATATTGCCAGAAGTTTAAACCCGGACAAGCCATTGGGACTGCAGGTAAGAACCTGGAACAGCCGTGCAATACGCTGTTATGAAAAGGCCGGTTTTGTTATAGCAGGTGATGAATATGAACTGACCACCCCCAGCGGAAAAGGCATATTTTACAGAATGGTAAAAGATTAATCATAGTTCAGAATGCCAAGCAATAATTTTATCATATAAAAACATCCCCTGGCCTTTATAAGACCAGGGGAATTTTTTAGTATTCTATTCTCTTTTTAATCCGTCGGCTGCGGATAACATTGATTGCAACAGTTGCAATTACAAGGATAAGAAAAACAGTAGGTGCAAACAGGTCGTTTGATGCCTGGTTGAAAGAGCGGATGTCGCTCCAGGCTGTATCCATCGCTGTGCTGATTTCATCATCCAGAATTGTGAAAACCTCTGTATTTGCCAGTACATCATCTGACGGATATGCAACAGGATTTCCTTTCAATTCTTCATCCAGCTCTTCATAAGCACCCATATGAGGGGTAGGATAATAGATATATTCAGCATTGGCAAGTGCCACTTCAACTTCGTTGAGGAAGTTGATATACATATGGGCTGCCAGCACATTCTGTGAATCCTTTGGAATAACGGCTGCATCTGTGAAAAGGTTGGTGCCTTCCTTTGGAATTACAAAGCCCAGGTCCGGGTTTTCTTCCATCATTGTCAGCGCATCGCCAGCATAATAAGGTGCCAGGGCTGCTTCGCCGCCACACATCTTGTCAAAGATTTCATCGTTTACATAAGCCTGTACAACACCTTTCTGTGCTATCAGGTCTTCCATAGCCACTTCCACATCATCCAGTGTTTTTGGGTTAAGGGAACGGCCGTTTTTCAGCAGTGCAATGGCAAAAGCATCACGGCTGTTACCGAACATAAGAATATCATTAGAATATTCTTCATTCCACAGGTCATTCCAGCTGTCAGGCACTTCGTTTACCAGTGTGGAATTGTAAATGATGCCTACTGTACCCCATGTATATGGAACTGAATACACATTACCAGGGTCGTATTCCAGGTCCATATATTTTTCGCTGATATGAATAGTGGCGTTAGGGATAAGGCTCCAGTCCAGAGGCTGCAGCATATCTTCCTTAATCATTTTTGCAATCATATAGTCTGATGGTATAACCACATCATAGATTGCACCGCCGCTTTTCAGCTTTGTATACATACCTTCGTTGTTATCAAAGGTCTGATAGTTTACCTTGATGCCTGTCAGGGCTTCAAATTCTTTATTTACATGCATTGCACCGTCCTGCCCCAGAGACATATACTCGCCCCAGTTGAACACATTCAGGGTGATGCCCTGACCGTCCAGCTGTTTCCAGTCATAGTCTTCTGCCAGCTGTGCAGCTTCCAGCTTTTTACTGTCCGGCTTTGGTGCAATCAATATTACATCATTTGCTGCAAAAGCAGGCAGAGCCATAGTCAGCACAAGGCACAAAGCAACAATTAAACTAAAAACTTTTTTCACTTATTTTACCTCGTTACTTTCTTTTCATCTTTAATGCTCTTGATATTAACAGCAAACAGAACTGTCAGGATTACCAGGAACATAATAGTAGAAAGGGCGTACATTTCCGGGCTTACACGGCGGCGCGCCATTGCATAAATTGCAACAGGCAGTGTCTGTGCGTGACCGGAGTTGAAGTAAGAAATAATAAAGTCATCAATTGAGAAAGTAAGTGCCATAAGGAAGCCTGATATGATACCTGGCATAATTTCCGGCACTACAACTTTAAAGAAAGCCTGTGTAGGATTGCAGCCCAGGTCAAGGGCAGCTTCATATACACGATAGTCCATCTGTTTCAGTTTCGGCATAACAGACAGAATAACATACGGCACATTGAATGTGATATGGGATATAATCAGTGTGCCCATACCGAAATCAAAGTCAAACCACTGTCTGAACACATTGAACAGCAGCAGCAAAGAAATACCTGTGATAATATCAGGGTTTACAACAGGCATATAGCTGATGTTTATAACCAATGACTTTTCCCAGTTTTTCATTGCATCTATGCCTACAGCAGCAATAGTGCCCAGCACCGTGGCCACTGTAGCAGCAATAACCGCAACAATGAGAGTGGTGAAAAACGCTTTGATAATAGCTTCATTTTTAAACAGTTCCACATACCATTTCAGTGTAAAGCCTGTCCACACTGTACGGCTTTTGGACTGGTTAAATGAAAAAGCAATCATTACAAATATCGGCATATACAGAAATGCCAGTACAAACACCCAGTAAAGTTTTTTCAGTATTTTCATCACAGCAGACCCTCCGAATCATCATCGGCAAAGCCGTTTGTAACAGACATACACAGCAGTACCAGCACCATCAGCACAAGGCTCATTGCAGAACCCAGATGCGGGTTGTAGCTGTTGCCTAAAAATTGCAGGTCAATAAGGTCACCAATCATAAAGGCAGAGTCGCCACCCAGCATTCTGGAAATAACGAATGTGGAACAGGACGGAACAAACACCATTGTGATACCTGTGGTAATGCCAGGCAGTGACAGTGGCAACAGCACTTTTGTCAGCACGTGGTACAGATTGCCGCCCAGGTCCTGTGCAGCCTCTACCAGGGAATGGTCTATTTTTACCATTGTGGAATACAGTGGCAGAATCATAAAAGGCAGGTAGTTGTAAACCATGCCCAGAATTACAGCACCGTTGGTATTTATCATATTGAAAGGGCCCATACCAAACAGACCGAAGAATTTATTGATAAGGCCATTTCTTTCCAGAAGGCTCATCCATGCGTATGTTCTCAGAAGGAAGTTCATCCACATAGGCAGCATAATAACCATCATCATAACTTTCTGACGGTTGGCTTTCATACGTGACATAAAATAGCTGACAGGATATGCCATAACCAGACACACCACTGTGGCTACACCGGCAAGTATGATACTGCGCAGAAAAACAGGAGCATATGTTGACAAAGCGCTCATATTTTCAAAAGTAAAGTTTCCCCGTTTGTCTGTGAATGCAAAATACACTACAAGGCACAAAGGGGCAAAGATAAATATTGCCATCCATAAAAGATATGGCGCACTGATGTATTTTGTTTTCATAGTTTAGTCCCTCATTCTCTTCATAATATGGATTTCTTCAGGACCGATGTTCATACCGATAAGTTCACCCACATTCTGTTTCTGTGTGGAGTGAATAATCCAGTCAAAGCCACCCTGTTCAACAGTGATTTCATAATGAACACCTTTGAACACAACGCTTTTTACTACGCCGGACAGCTGGCCCTGGATAGCAGGAACAACTTCGATGTCTTCAGGACGGATAACTACATTAACCAGTTCGTTTGGTTTGAAGCCTTTGTCAACACAGGTAAACTGTGTGCCGTTGATTTCCACCAGGAAGTCACGGACCATAATACCGTCCAGAATGTTACTTTCACCGATAAAATCAGCAACGAAGGCATTTACAGGTTCGTTGTAAATATCCTGCGGTGTACCAATCTGCTGAATAATACCGCCTTTCATAACAACAACGGTATCAGACATGGTAAGAGCTTCTTCCTGGTCATGTGTAACATAAATGAATGTGATTTCAAGAGCCTGCTGAATTCTTTTCAGCTCTATCTGCATCTCTTTACGCAGTTTAAGGTCAAGGGCCCCCAGAGGTTCGTCCAGCAGAAGAACCTTTGGCTGATTAACCAATGCGCGGGCGATAGCAACACGCTGCTGCTGACCGCCGGAAAGAGTATTGATATCTCGTCTTGCAAAGTTTTTCAGACCTACGATTTCCAGCATTTCCAGAACACGGGATTTGATTTCCTGGTCTGGCAGCTTTTTAAGGCGCAGGCCGAATGCGATGTTTTCAAATACGTTCAGATGAGAGAACAGAGCGTATTTCTGGAAAACAGTGTTTACTTCCCTCTTGTATGGAGGCAAGTCTGCGATGTCTTTGCCATCAAAAAAAACACTGCCGGATTTCGGTGTCTGGAAACCGCCAATGATACGCAAGGTAGTTGTCTTGCCACAGCCGGATGGCCCCAGCAGTGTAACAAATTCCTTGTCGTGGATATCAAGTGACAGGCCGTTCAGGATAGTTTCACCGTCAAAATCTACAACAATGTCTTTAAGGCTGATAATAATGTTATTGTCCATATTCAGAACCCCTTTGCGGTAATATTCTACGTCTTTACGTAGCCAGCGTCAATTATACTACCCCGCAAAAGGTTTGTTACACTGCCTTTGAAAAAGGCAGTTACAGCAGTACATACAACGCCAGTATGATATTAGATTTGTGTTAATTTAATGCCTTGTTTTAAAATAGCATAAGTCTAACAATTCATTACATACTAAAATTAATTGTAAGTATTTTATGTATATTTGTCAATAGGTATTCAAATAAATGTGAAATAACAGTATATTTTGTAAATTTAAACAAAAAACAGGGGCAACAGCCCCTGTTTACAATTTCATATTCAATTAACCAACAAAAATTGGCAGTTCATTGAGGTAATACAGTTTGTCATTAGGGAAATCTGTGCCTTCACGGAGAACTGCAGCGTAACCTACAACTTCAATATCACCGATTTTTTCCAGCAGAACTTCCATAGCTTTGAATGTGCCGCCTGTGGAAACAACATCATCCATCAGCAACACTTTTTTACCGCGGATTTTTTCAGCGTCTCTGATATCCACAACCATTTTCTGAACAGCTGCTGTTGTAATAGATTTAACTTCTGTTTCGATTGCATCCAGCATATATGCTTTTTTGCCTTTTCTGAAAACAACAAAATCTTTTTCGCCCAGTTTTGTGCAAACAGCCTGTGCCAATGGAAGAACTTTTGCTTCCGGCACTACAATATAATCATAATCTACATCTTTGATTTTATCTGCCAGAACACCGGCGCAATAATTTGTCAGTTCTGTGTCGCCCAGCAGAACAAAGCTGGCGATGTGAAGTGTTGGATGTACAGGTGCAATAATCAGGCGTTCTGTTCTGCCTGCAAGATCGATATCGTAATAAGTCTGTCCTGTGTATGCTATTTCCATAATTGTCTCCTTAACATTAGGTCAAATTATACAGTTTTCTGTATTTATCATATAATAAGTATATACAATATTTAAAAATTTTTCAATATTTACTTTGTTTTTTAGTGAAATTGTTGTACAATTATTTTATTGAAAATTATAAAAAACAATACACGAGGAATATTATGTTTGCATTGGTTGCACTTATGGCCCTGTATTTAGGGGTAAGAAATATAAAAAACGCTTTTATCATTGCACCTTTTGGCCAGTGGCAGCTTATCAGCTGGTCACTGTTTGTGGTAGGTGTGCTGATGGTGCTGGCCGGTATCGCCTGTGTATGGCAGGCCAGCAAAGATTACAAAGCCAAAGAAGAGGAAAAACGGCAGAAAGAACTGGAAGAAAAGCAGAAAAGACAGCGGCAGTTTTTCTATGATGATGAAAACACATAATTTATTTTCATTTCAATGATACCCACATAATAAAATGTCATTCCGGACGCAGTGGCCACACTTATGGTCTTTTACGTTCAGAATGACATTTTTGGTTTCTATTACCATTTTCAACTGATTTTCTCTTTAATCTTTTTCAGTATCTGCTGTTTATTTTTCAGCTGTGAAGACGGAATAGCCTGTACATAATCATAAGCATCTGTAAGAATCTGTTTGGCATACAGTTTTTCAAGAGTCTGCATCTGTACACTTTCACTCCAGGGAGTAGAGATATCCGCCTGTACCATCCATGAAAGCTGACTGACATCTATGGCTGAATAATCGAATTTTTCCATTGTGCCTGTGCTTTCTGCCGGCAGTTGCAAATACCTTTCGCCCCATTGTGTGCGGATAATATCCATAATAATCATCACGCAGTTTTCCAGAAAATCACTGAATGCAAGTTTCTGGTTTTCCAGAGGAATAGTTGCCGAGCGTTGCACTGCCAGTATGGCCGATGTGTTTTCAGGATTTACATTACCCAGCGAAGTGTCGTTTGCTCCCATAAATTCTTTTGTATAGGCTATTGTCTTTTCCACCAGGTCCATCAGCTGATTTGACATATCGTTGGCTTTGAAAGAGGTTGCCACTGCATCGTGCGGATTTCCTATCACGCCTATGGCTGCGCCCACCCTGTTTGTCCATTTATCCAGCTTGGTTTTATCAAAAAATATTTTCGGAAAAGCCATTGTCTTCTGGTGCAGCAGCGCCATTGCCCACAGTTTGTTTACTGCAATCTGATTTGGAATCAGATTCTCCACAACCCCGATGCCGTGATAGCTGTCTGTTCGCACATCCCAGGTGAATTTCGCTATTGGATACAAACTGCCACCCAGACATACAGGAGGCGTGATTATACAGTCTTTTGTTACCTGTGTGTACCACACCTTTCCATCCTGTTTATACAGCTGGGTAATAAGTGTAACCATCGGCAATCCTGCCGTGCAGTCTTTATCCGGCTGAATATGCTGAATATTCTGTCCGTTTTCTCTGGCTGTTTCAATTACAGTGTCCAGATATTCACGGTGTTCTATAAGTACAAATGGCTGTTTTTGCACATCCGGCACATAGGGGTTGGCAAACAGCACATTTGTACCTTTCAGCAAATCGCACTTTACAGTGCCGTTATCGCTATACCAGTACAGCCAGCCGTCTCCCGTCACCAGACCGTCCAGCACTGCTTTTCTGGCCATTACATTCAGTTTGCTGGTTTCAACAACCTGCTGCAGTGCTATGTTCATAATGTCGGCAACGCGTGTATTTTCTTCGGTATGTACATAAGGATTTACAAAAACCTGTATATCCTGGCTGGCCACCATAGCTGCCAGAAACGAACACACCCTGCGTATAAAATTCAGCACAGGCTTGTCCAGGTCAGGGGCATTTACCCCTTTCCACTGGTCGCCTATATAAAAATCCTGATGAAGTGCTGTTTTAGTATAATAATCTGTCTGTAAATTGTAATCGGTACATCTGCGGTACCGCTGCATTATACCTGACAGGTCCGTATTAATTTTCAATGTTCATCTGCCCCCTTTCACTGCCGTTATAGTTAATAAGATTCTGCCACTGGGTGTTGCCGTCCTGCTTTACTGTGGCAGACACCTGATGTGCAACAATGCTTTTCCATCGTCTGAATTCCATCAGGCAAAACACCAGCAGACCACCCAGTAAAAGGCCTGTAATAAAATCTGTCATCTGTTTTCCTCCCTGTCTTTCAGCAGGCTTTCATATCCCAGCCAGGCCGCCAGCCACACTACACTGCCCTGTGTTACCACCGCAAACAGCATAGCAGACACCGACCGGCTGTCCAGAATCAGCCTGGTGCTCATCAGATGCAGCATCACTACTGCCCAGGCACAAAACAACAGCAACACAGGTATAAATCTGTTTTTGATACTGCTTTTCTTTACAGCCATACCAATGCCCCATAACATAGGCACAACTATAACCAGCTGTGGGTCAATGTATTCCAATATAAGTTCTGCGTTCATATCTTCTCCTTTACATAATATGTGTCGTCAGGGTTGCTTCCAGTTTTGTCACCCTGGCCATAAGGCTGTAATGCCTTTCATCCTGTTTTTCCTGCACTCGCTTTATATCATCAATGCCGGCTTTTACATAGCCTATTTCCGATATTATAGTGGCAGTTTCCCTAGATTGTCTGGTTATATCCGCCCGGGTCGCCCTGCGTGCAGACACCACTCCCAGCACCATACCTGACACTGCGGCAAGAGTGCTGACCAGTACTGTAATTTCTATTGTCATATACTCCCCCTTGTCTGTATTTTCTCAATCCAGAAGTCAATATTGTTTTTAATCATTCTGTTGTTTTCGATTACATGGATGTATGGTACACCCAGGTTTTTGTTATGCATATTCTGCACCGCAAGGGCAGCAAGATATCTGGCTTTGTTATCATTATATTTATCAGATTTGTCTGTCATAACTTACAGTGCATCCAGAATTGACTCTATGCGTACAATCAGCTGTTCATACTGGTCCAGCTGCCGCTTCAGCAGGTCATTTTCTCTTTGCAACAGGGTAATTTTGTCATCCCTTCTGTCCTGTATATACCAGTCATAACCACCGTCTTCCATCACAATCACATCTTTGCCCAGGATAAATATTTCATCAGGCTTCAACTGATTGTTGATTTTCCAGACATAGTTGCCAGTGCGGTCTTTCACTGTGGTTTTCTGCCAGCCTGTGCCTGTGAATGGCCCCAGCCCCACTTCCATATGTATGTGATTGCCCCTGCCGGCTGATATAGGCCTCTTTTCTGTTCCATTTACCGTTTTCATACTGATATATATTGGTCAGTTTCATATAGATACAGTTCTTTTTCAATATATTCATCGAATCAGAACCTGCTGCCCGGGCAGTGATATGCACCCAGCCTTCCCGTGCTGTACCGGAAGGTATCCGGGCGCTGCCGAGAGTATATCCGCTGATAGCCGCTGCCGTATTTACCCAGATAGTGTTTTCTGCCGGTGAAACAGGCTGGCTGGTACCACCCACTATCTTGAAATTCAGTATATTGCCTGCTCCACCTCCATTAAAATTTATGTTATCACCATTTCGGAAACAGTTAACCACCATACCGCTTTTAAAAAATCCGTCAGGCAGGCTTTCACCGTTTATCAGCTGTGCTGTTACCTTAACGCCGTTTATCGTAAAGCCGTCACCTTCTGAATAACCGGCAGCTGACAAAAACTTAATATTGTCGCCACTGCCTGTCAGACTGTGGGTACTGCCTGACCTTGTGTGCATATATGTGAAAAATCCGTTGTCTGCCCGGTTTACCACACCGTCAAGATCACTGTCATACCCCTGTGCCTGCATATCACCAGCACCTGCATTGAACACTGCCATTCTCAGGTCTTCTTTTGAAGCTGTGGCATCTACATTTGCATTTATTGCCGGTATTACCACTTCCCTTACCACTTCTTCCACCTTTTTCTGCATTTCAAGGGCGGACAGATTCGGTGTGTCTTCCATACCTATTACACCTACACCCTGCAAGTCTGCCTCTGTAATTTTCCTAAGTTTCATTGTACCTCCTTATCTGTAATAAGACCCTGTCGTATATTCAAACCCCAGTTCATAAAGGCCAAAAGGTTCATTTAGTTCGCTGTTTTCCAGCCTGAATGCTGTTTTGTCCACATTTCTTATTCTTACTGTGCGTTTCATCAGCTTTGGTGTTTTGTCGGTGGACCAGGTGAATTTTGACCACTGTATTGCAGACCACTGAAAAAATCGTCCTGTAGTCATATCGCTGAACAGGTCTGTCCATACACCCTTTATCTGTGCCTGCACCCTGACGCCTGTTCGCAGGGCGGTGGCACATACCACCCACAACCAAAAGATATTTTTATTTCTGTGGGTCATATCTCCTGTAAAATTACCTGTCTGCCACACAGCTTTTATGGCTTTGCCGTTATCATTGAAACTTTCAGGATTGTCATAGTCGGTGTAAAACCTGCCTATTCTGCCGTCTTCTGTGGCAAAGCACAGCCTGCCATCCTGCACAAACAGCAGCCTTACCTGTGGCTCTATCTTCCAGTGATAACATTCATACTGATAGTTTGAATACTCCTTGTCTTCTTCATAACTTTTCTGCAATGTGTCCAGCAAAAAGATTTCATTGCCTACTGCCAGTACATAAAAATCGTTATAGGCGGTAGCCACCGCCTTTGAAAGTGCCTTGTTGGCCAGCAGTTTCCTGTTTATAAACAGACTGCGCAGCTGGGTATAATGGTCCTGACCCGTGTCTTTTTGTGTAATGGCATAGATACCCTTTTCTGTCAGGAACAGTGCATCGTTGGCCATATTTACAAAGGTGTCAGCCGCCACCGCAGAAGGCCCCTGTAAACTGTCGCTGACAGGGTATGAAAAGTATTTCTCGTCGCCGCCATTGCACTGGCGCACAATAATATTAAGCCCTCTTTCGTTGTCTTTCCTGTGTACAAACAAACTGCTGTTTTTCACCGTATAACCTATTACAGGGGAATTGTCACTGCCTGCCAGGTCTGTGTTGCCCACACTGAAAAGCCGTGGGTTATCCCTTTGAGAAAACCACTCTCGGCCGGGATAGTCCGGATGACCGGATAAAAACAGCGTGTCCGGCTTTCCTCCTGCACCAAAAACAGTGATTACCCTGCATTTATCCAGAATATTCCTGTCAGCCCCTGTGGATTTTGAATATGTGATGTATACATTATCCTTTCCTGTGTTTTTTGAAAGCGGTGGCGGTGTCTCAAATGTGACTGTACCTGCCACCCTGTCAACGGTGAAACCATGGTTCTCAGTCATATCTGTCTGCGTGCCATTGTCATTTTCTATTCTCACTGTCACGTTGTCATCAGATATATACCGCTGTGACAGTATATACACAGTGGATTCACCGTCAGAAACAAAGCCTTCGGTCCTTTTGTCAGTAAGCATATTTGGCTGCTGCCAGTTTTTGCCGCCGCCTTTGGGGCTGCGTCCTGTGCAGGTCAGCGGAACAAAAGGATTATCTTTTACATTGCTGATTTTACTGCCATCAAAAACCATAAAACTTTTACCGTCCAGAATGTAAAGGCTGTCTTTCAGCTGGACCGCCTGGCTGAAGCTATCTGCCGCCTGTGAATAAATCACCCTGTCATTGAGATAAAATCTTGTACCGCAATGTATAAGGCACACTCTTTCATCATCTTTCTGCAAAAAATGTATGCCGTTTATTTTTTCTTTCCATACATGGCTGTCATATTCAAAGCCGGTGCGTTTGGTCACTTTGCCTACTTCACTGCGCACCATGTTTATCCCATCCACACATCGCTGTGGTGAAATATTTGCAGGGGCATGGGCATAGTCCACACCTTTGAAACGGTTGTAAACATATATATTTTTATTCCGCTTTTTTCCATAAGGCTCTTTTTTCACTATGCACCTCCATATAAATCAGATATTGTACTTTCCCTGGCTTTCGACACATTTTGCAATGCGGTGACAAACCTGTTTCTGAAAATAGCAGACATATAACTATCCTCCCTGTCGGCTGACAGATAGCTGGCCAGACCATAAGGCAGTGCTATACTGCACAGGCCAATATCAAAATCCACATTATCAGACAGGTTTTTCACCACAACCGGCCGTGACAGCTGTTCAGTGTTTTTATACTGTCGGATATGGTTTTCTGCCACCAGGCTTTCCGCCAGTGATATATTCAGCCAGGTTATGGCCAGTTGTTTATCAGGAAACATATCCAGATATTCCCCGGCAAGCGCAAAGCCTTTGCCAATTATTTCGTATGCTGTCATATTTATCCTTTCTTTTTATTAAGGCGACTGTTTCCAGCCGCCTTGTGGGGAATTATTATTTTATTTCAATTAAAATTTATGTTCTGTTACAGCTGAATCATAGCAGCCTGTTTTTGTACAGTATGCTTTTACAGTTGTACCTGAAGAAGCATAGGCACTGGACCCCTGCATCGCCGTGGATGAATAACGAGGATCAGAACCGTCAATGGTATAGTAAAATTTTACACCTGATGTTTCTGAGGTAAGGGCACCGCTTGAAGCAATGGCAGGCGATGCACAGACAATGCCTTTGCCTTCTGCTGTGTCAATCTCTGCATACACACCCCAGGCACGCTGACCGAAAACAAAGCAGTCATAGTATTCCCTGCCTTCCAGCAGATGACCGGAAATACCCGGTGGGTCTTTATGCAGTTTTGTTTCGCTGATTTTTACAGGTGCTGTGGCAGCATTTTTGTGAACAATCATAAAGTTCACATTGGCAGGCCAGCGTGGAGCAGGTACTTTGATAACCTGCATATTGTCATACATACCTACCACACCTTTTGTCAGCGCTTCCTTGCCCAGTTCCTGTACAGCCATAAATTCCGGGGAATGTTTCAGCAGTCGGTATGTGTTTGTGGAAACAAACAGCATTCTGTCGTATGCAGGCACTTCCTTGTCATCCAGCTGTGCAGTGGCATTGCTGATTCGGTCACAGATATTATCCTTTGTCAGCGGCTGTGCATCACCCACCACAAACCCTGCTTTTGTTGCCAGCTTGTTCAGTACATAAGTGTCAAATTCCGGCACTGCGCGTTCCTGAATCTGCAGCATCAGCATTTTGCCGGCATTTTTTGCAAAATTCTGGTCAGCGTCATTGCCTTTGTCAATTGTGATGGCAAAACTGCGGTCCTGGGTCAGTGTCATATCCTGAATAATATCCTGCATTTCTGACGGTGTGCCGTATCTGTTTGTGCCTGTGCGTTTGTAAGTGTTCATTGCAACAGTGATAGGTGTAAGGACTCTTACGGTTTTTGCACCTGAAAAATCATAGTCATTGCACAGTCTGCCTGCCACCAGACTTTCACGGGTGAAAGCTGTCATAGGCACTTCACTGTTGAGAGTAAAAAGATTTGTTGCCATTTTTCATTTCTCCTTTTCTGTTTAGTAGTTGTCCATTGCCTGAATAAAACCTGCAACAAATGGGTCTTTTTCAGTTTCGCCGCCTTCGCTGGCCAGTTTCAGTGGTTTGCCGCCTGCTTTTGCCAGGCGGTTTTTCAGTGCCTGATTTTCTTTTTTCAGCATTCTGTTTTCCCACAGGGTAATCAGTGTCTGGGGGCTTTCGCCTTCTTCCAGCATTTCTACCAATTCTTCCGGAATTTTTGAAAGAATAAAATCAGCCAGTGCAGTTTTGTCAATTTTGCTTTCCTGTGTTTTTTCTTTCACTGGCTGCTGTGTTTCTTCTTCCAGTTTCCAGTCCATTTCTTTGTTTTCCATATTTCTACCTCCTTTGATTATTTCCACCTGTGTGGATTACGCTTTTATCTTACCCCTGTATATCAGCCTGTTCATCCCGTCTTTTTCCCATAAAATTCCCCTGTTTTTCCCGCAAACAAAAAAAGACAAGGCAAATTGCCTTGTCTTCTTTTGCAATATTCAGTTATTTCCACTCATTGTAACCACCGCTGATACAGGTATATTCACCTGTTTTCAGGTCTATTTTTCCTTCCAGATGTGGGTTTGTACCTTTGTGCAGTACACTGAAATACAGTATATCTCCGGTTTCCATATGCATTTTTATCTGTCTGAAAGCATAGGTCATTACATATTCGCCTGTATCATATACTTTGGTCAGATTGCCCTGAGGGTCAAGAATGCCAACTTTGTATGTGGATTTATAGAAATTATATCCTAAATCGCCATCCATATACCAGTCATTTGCATCAGCCTGATAAGGTGCTTCGTTATACAGTACCACCCAGGACTGTGTGGCAGGGTCGCGGCGGGCGGAAAGCAGATGGCGGAAACCGCCTTTCTCCACAGCATCATCACCCAATGGGAAATTTTTGCTCATTTCAAAAACAGGTCCCTGCTGTGACATATCTGTGGTAAATACTTTGAATTCGTCCAGACCAATGGTGTACACATCCCCATTGGAGAAAAAGCCAGCACTTTCACTGCCACCATACATACCGCCGATTGTATCGATATATTTCACATCACCTGTTGCATTTTCCACCAGATATATGGAATTGATTACTACATCTCCGCCGCCTTCACCATTTCCTTTCCACAGGCTGTATCTGCCGTCAGCAGAATTGGAATATAATCTTTCCAGACCATTTTCAATCATCTGTTTTGATATGGTGCTGCTTACTTTTCTTTTTGCAAAGTCTGCGGTAATAATATGGTCGCTGTTCAGTGAGCGGAACTCTACCTTATTTTCATCAGGGTGTGCCACTTCCACCCCGTCAAAGTCAAAAAATCCACCCATCAGCAAACCTGCATCAAATTCAATATAACCTGTTGGGTCACCATTATACAGTCTGAATACCTTTGCCGGTATATCGTCACCTATTTCATGGCCAGAATATTTATCAGCAGCAGCAATCATATACACACCGCCGTTATCATCGGTATCACTGCCAATAACCTTGAAATAATGTGCAGTATTGTCTGACAAATCATAAATAAAACTGTTATTTTCTGCTGACATATCCTTAATTCCGCCAATTGCAAACAACAGCTGTTTCTGTGACTGGTCTGTATAATACTGGTTTTTGTCTATATATGTAAGAAAGGTTTTTCCGACTATTTTACCTTCGCTGTCCACAAAGGGATTTTCAAGTTCCAATGGCAGTTTATACATAAAGCCGCCACTGGCTTTGAATTTTGCAAAGCCATATTCTTTACCGTCTACATAGGCCGCCATAAAGCCATGCCCATGGGGAATGGCATCGATAAGTCTGCCTGTAAAATCTGTTACAGTAAAGGTATCCACATAGTGGAAATTATCAATGGAATAGTATTCCAGACCATCAGGCTGCACCACAATAATATTCCCACCCCAGTAATTCACCGTGACAGGGTTATTGTAGTCGTATTCTATCATCAGTTGGTTTTCATCTTTTTCCAGACATATATAGGTTTTATCTTCACCAGTTTTACCTATAACAGTAGCGGTAACACCCTGGCTTTTCAGTATTTTAATTTTTTCAACACTGAGTATATTAATCGCAGAATCAACGGTAACAAACTCTGCTTCAGGTGATGGCGATACAGATGGCTCCGGTTCACTGTTCTCTGTATTCGTCTGTCCACAGGCAGTAAAGGCCAATATCATAGCCAGTATAACAATCAGTTTTTTCATATTCCGCCTCCTTGCTTTGCCACCATTATACCACAGCCATATAAACAATTAAACATTTGTGACTATTCTGTAATTTAAACAAAAACAGGCGTGGTAACCACGCCTGTATATTTTATTAACTATTCAGCTTTTTCTGTGTCGCTTGCCAGTTCTTTTACACTGGCTACCAGACCGCCCAGATTTGCAATTTCACTTGGGATAATCAGTTTTGTAGATTTGCCGTCTGCAACTTTCTGCAGAGTTTCAAGGCTGCGGAGAGTCAGAACTTTCTGGCTTGGGTCAGCTTCGTTCAGCATACGGATAGATTCTGCCATAGCGCGCTGAACTGTCAGGATAGCTTCGGCTTCACCGGCAGCTTCTCTGATTTTCTGTTCTTTGATAGCGTCTGCACGCAGGATAGCAGATTCTTTTTCGCCTTCTGCCACCAGGATAGCACTGCGTTTTTCACCTTCTGCACGCAGGATAGCTTCACGGCGCTGGCGTTCAGCTTTCATCTGTTTTTCCATTGCGTCCTGAATTTCGTGCGGAGGAATAATGTTTTTCAGTTCAACACGGTTTACTTTGATACCCCAGCGGTCAGTTGCTTCGTCCAGCAGGGATGTAATCTGGCTGTTGATAACATCACGGGATGTGAGAGTGTGGTCCAGTTCCAGTTCACCAATGATGTTACGCAGGGTTGTGGCTGTCAGGTTTTCAATGGCGGAAATAGGTCTTTCCACACCGTATGTGTACAGTTTGGAGTCTGTAACCTGGAAAAACACAACTGTGTCTATCTGCATTGTAACGTTGTCTCGTGTGATAACAGGCTGTGGTGCAAAATCTACCACCTGTTCTTTCAGGGATACACGCTTTGCAATTCTGTCGATAAACGGAATTTTCACATGGATACCTGCGTTCCAGGTTGCGCTGTAAACACCCAGACGTTCAACAACAAACTGTGCTGCCTGTGGAACAATAACGATGTTGGTAGCAAGTAAAATAATAATAAGAACAAATAAAATAATCATTGGTATAGGCATAACTTTTCTCCTTTACTATATATAATGCAGACAGAACTTTGTCTTCTGTATTATTAACTTATTTTGACTGTCTGTGGGGACACATAAAGTGTAACACCTGCAATTTTTTCTACAATTACATGTTCACCCACCGCCAGTGGCACATCTGACTGTGCCAGCCAGGACTGGCCATCAACTGTAACCCTGCCTTTCTTATCGGCAGTTATAGGCTGTGTAACCAGGGCTGTTTTACCGATAATCATATCTGCGTTGGTAGGCACCGTGGATTTGTGAATATGTTTTTTTACCAGCGGGCGTGTAAAGGCCAGAGCCGTCCCACTGACAACTATAAACACCACCATCTGCGCCATCACACTGTCAGTTATGAAACTTAACCCAAAAGCAAACAGGCTGCCCATTACAAACCATATAGAAACCAGGGATGTAGTGGCCATTTCCAGCAGTGCCAGTGCCACCGCCACTGCCAGCCATATATATGTAGTATTGATTCCAAACAGCATATCAATTCCTCCTTCCGGGAAATATCTGCTTTTTAATATATTATACTGTTTTTGGGATAGATATTCAATAATCTGTCTTTATTTATAAAATACGATATAAAAATGTTAAAATTGTGAATAAATTGGGTTATAACTATGAAAATATACATAATTCAAAAGGGCAACAAGTATTTGTCGCCCTTTGGTCCTATTCAGGTTTATATTGTGTTTTTTTGTCATCAGACCGGTAAAGCACACCGCAGACAGCACTGGTAAGAGGTATTGTCAGCAATATCCCCAGAGAGCCGGCCACAGCCTGCAACAGTTCCACCAGTATCATTTCAGAGTTAAACATCAGCAGTGGTGTGGCGCTGTTGTATGCCGCCAGCAGCAATGTAACAGAAAGAGATGAACCGATGTATGCAAGAATAAGTGTATTCGCCATAGTGCCCATAATGTCACGGCCTACCACCATACCACTGCGTGTAATCTGTGCCGCAGTCATATGCCCCGCCTGTTCTTTCATTTCAGCCAGTGAGGATGAAAGCGACATGGATACGTCCATAATGGCACCAACCGCACCCAGTATAATGCCTGCAAAAATAATGGCTTTCAGGTCTATAGGGTTGTCAGGATTCAACAGCAGCAGATACATCGAGTCTTCTGTGGTAAGGCCTGTCAGCTTGCACACTGAATTTGTTATAACAGCCAGTATACCCGCCACCAGCACACCGCTGGAACAGCCAATCATAGCCGCTAGACTTTTCTTTGAAAAACCGCTGATAATCAACAATGTCATAAGAATAATATATATACAGGTGGAAACAGACCATGAGTATATATTACCGCCATTCAGAACAGCCGGAACAAAAACATAAAAAATACTCAGCACTGTAAAAGCCAGTGAAATCAGTGTCTTTACCCCATTTTTTCTGCCAAGAGCCAGCAGAAGCACAAAAAATACAATCCACAGCACAATCACAAAATCCACCCTGTGATATTCTGCAAACATATATCTTATGTCAGGAGCATTGCCATTCTGGTTTTTATAAATAATGACCTTGTCACCTTCCGCCACTTCCCTTGGTGGAACAGCATACATACTGTCAATAGACTGTATGGCTGTGACAATTTCACCTTTGCGATAGCCAGACAGGATTTTACCTTCAAAAAGAATTACCCTGTCCTCTGTAACATATTCAGGATAAATCACGTCGGCATAGTTTGGGTCCACAACCTTTGTAACCTGTATTTTGATAGGTGTACCACCGGGATTTCCACTGGAATAATCCACCTTGTTCACATTTGCAGCTTTGTTGCCAAAGAAAATATAAAGCGCGGATAAAATAATGGTAATAATATAAATTAATCTTTCTTTTTTCATATATCTGCCTTTTAGAAATTTTATAATATTTAATTATACCATATTATTGTCGTTGTGTGTGAAGGAAAAATGAATTTTTACAATATATATCCCTTTGCTGTCAACTGCAAATATCTAAATATTTGTAAACTGAAACAGTTCCTGCGGATATTCCACAGTTTCTTTTTCCACCTCTTTTTGCCGGTTGCAGTGCATCACGCAAAAATATCTCAGAGCATCAGGTCCATGAGTGTACTCGTGAGGTGTGCCAGACACATCATTTACATTTTTTGCATCATGGACAAGAGCCGGCAAGGTGCGTATAAGATTAAGACAATTTGAAAAAATTTTCAGTCTGGCAGTTGGTTTTCCCATTTCGTCCTGACCAATATACAGATATTCCTTTACTGCATACCAGCCAGTCTGCCTGTCATTAACTGATTTTGTCAACAAAATACCATGCTGTGCAAATATTGCCGCCACACTGCTGCCGGAGTCCTGGCGGCGATTCCACAAATCCGGCGGCGCATAAAAAGCCTGAAACGGCTGTGTCATACGGCTTTTTATCAATTCTGCTGCAGAGCTTATAATCAGGTTCGGCTGATAAATTTCGTTGTATACATAAGCATTGCCCGCATCATCCACTGCGATAAAATATACCGCCAGCATATCCAGGCCATAGTCCATAGCTGCGTATTTTTTCCAATGCGGTGGTATTTCAAAAGGCTGTATAACATGTATATCCCTGCTCCACTCGCTGAAATACTGCCCTTCAAAAATATCCCACTGTCCGTGCAACAGTGCTTTCCTGTCTTTCTCTGACAGATTTTCCAGCCTTTTCAAATAGCTTTTATCCTTTTCCATTAGAAAACTGTTGTCGCTTACAAGCGATGGTATAAAAATTCTGGTCTGACCATTGAAACTGCGTACAATATTTGGCCGCCCCACATCTATAAACCTTTCTTTCACCCATTTGTGCCCTATTCCGCCCGGGTTAGTGGTGCTTTTCATTTGTTTTGGGTATCCGTTCACCCCTCTCAGACGGCTGATAAGATAAATATACATTTCTTTTGTGAAATGAGTCAGTTCATCGAAACGGATTACATCAAATTCTGAGGACTGATAGCGATAAACATCTGTTTCGCTGTCACAGTAACCAAAGTCAATAACGCTGCCATTGGTAAACTGACCTGTGTGGGAAGATGAAATATACCTGTAAATATCTTTCGGATACAGTGCCAGCGTGGTGCGGATAATACTTTTGTCCAGTTCCGGATAGGTGCGGCGAAGTATCAACTGTTTTGACCCTGGGTATTTTACCGCATAAACCAGTGCGTCTATAACCTGGGCATAGCTTTTGCCACCACCTGCCCCACCGCCAAACAGCACTTCATCACTGTCAGCGTCTATAAACTGTTTCTGTTTTGTACTGACAGATATTTCCATTATTCAACCACCTTTACAGTTATGGACAGAGGCCCCTTGTCCTGTATTTCTTCTTTCTTGCAGATTTCATTTATGTATTTTATGGCAGAAATATCCCCTTTCACCGCTTTGGCAGCAAGTGACAGGCACACTGCGTTCATCCATGTGCAGGGCCCTTCAGCCGGCAAAAAGTCCATGCCCTGTCGGTGTTCTGTGCCCATCTGGCTTTTCAGCAGTTTTTTCATCTTTCCTTCAAAATCCAAGTTTCTTCCCATTTTCTCCTCCTTTTCCCCACATTTTTATTGTAAGGAAAAGAAAAGCCATTTCATCCCATGTTTTTCCCCTGTAAAACAAAACTCCGGCAGAACCTGCCGGAGACTATAAATATCAAACTGTGGCTTCATGCAGTATGCCAACCGCAACAAAAAATATAAATGCATAAATTCCCAGCCCAGACATCATAAAGGCACACCAACCCATTACAGCATCAGGCAGAAAATCTCTGCCGTTAAAGTAAAACCAAACAGTGTCAGCTGTTATTGCCAGAGCCATTGCTATCTGGACAAGTAAGGTTATATTTGTAAATATATGTACAGATTTCTTATGCTTTTCAGGAAAACTTTTTTTAATTCTTCCGTTATATTTAAGATTCTGATAAATAAATATTCCCATGGCAAAGGCCAGCACTGGTCGCACAATAAGCATATAATGGGTTAAACCTGTTAAAATTACATCTGGATTCAGATCATAAATAATTGTAAGTAATACCATCAACACAGAACTGATATACACAGCCCCAATAAAAAGCAGCAGCTTTTTTATTTTATTGGTGTCTTTCTTCATCTTTTCATAAGTCTGATTTTTACCATAAAGTATTTCATCTGTGCTGATATCAAGTTTTTCAGCTATAATCTGCAATGTAGCCAGATCAGGCATATTTTTTCCTGTTTCCCAGTTGGAAACCGCCTGTCTGGTAACAAACAGCACATCTGCCATCTGCTGCTGTGTCCAGTTTCTCTGCTGTCGCAGTTTTTTCAGATTTTTACTTATATCGTACATTACAGCACATCCTTTCTGTAAAAATAGTACAAGAAAACTGATATTTTGTCACGCAAGCAAGGGTTGCGCAATGTACATATTGCAATTTTTCTGTCTGCGTAGGAGAATCTATCGGCTTTCCGTTCAAAAATAAGCGTTTTGTTTCCCCATATATCTAAAAAGGACTGCATATGCAGTCCTTTTTCCTATTCTATCGGCAGTTTTACGGTAAACTGTGAACCTTTTCCCGGCTGCGAAACCAGCTCTATATGGCCGTCATGGGCTTTTACAATATGCTTTACAATAGAAAGCCCCAGCCCAGTGGAAGATATCTTTTTGTTTCTGGATTTATCCACCACATAAAAACGTTCAAAAACCTTGTCCTGTTGGTCAGCCGGTATACCTATACCGCTGTCCTTTACCACAAGTACAGCCATATTGCCCTGTCTGAAAAGTCGAACATCCACACTGCCGCCATCTACGTTATACTTTATGGCATTTGACACAAGATTGCCTGCCAGCTGATACATCTGGCTTTCATCGGCAATAATCTGCATTTTTTCCACATCGGAATTAATTGTAATATTTCTGCTTTCGGCTGCCAGTTTTTCCTGAATAATTGTCCTGTTCACAATTTCGTCCAGTGAAAGAACTGTTTTTGCAAAACCTTCCCGGGTTTCCAGACTGGATATTTTCATTATGTCGTTTATCATATCCATCAGGTTCTGGGCGTTCTGTTCAATAATCGCAACAAATTTTTTCACATCATCAGGTCGGGCAATATCGTTGGTAATCAGCTGACTGTAACCTATGATGCTGGTCAGCGGTGTTTTCAGTTCGTGTGTAACATTATCGGTAAACCGGCGGCGGTTCTGCTCGCTTTCCACCTGCTGTGTAATATCCAGCACAATAAGTATAGCACCTTTTTCATTATGATAATTGTTCTGGCTGGTGATACTCTGATACCATCTGCCCTGCCATTCAAAGGTCATCTGTGTGGTTTCACCTGCCAGTGCTTTTTCCATAGCAGCCACCAACCGTGGCATTTTAACAGCCCTGGAGAAAACAGACTGATATTCATCAAAGCCAAATATCTTTCTAACTTCATTGTTGGTCTGTACAATGCGCATACGGCTGTCGCACACCAGTATACCTTCTTTGATGTTCATAAAGATGCTCTGTAGTTTTATCTTTTCGTCAGTCAACGTCTGAACCTGCCGTTTGATAATATCGTTCTGACTTTTGATTTTCTGTACAAAAGGAGAAAGTTCTTCATATATTTCTCCCTCGCCTGTTTCAATGTCATATTTTTCAATTGTGTCTACAATGCGGCTGGTTGTCATGGCAGAAAGCACAAGAATACCTGCCATAAACACAATTATAAATCCCCATAAAATAGGGCTGGTATTTTTAAGCACATCATCCACTTCAATGGCGGAAGTAATCCCTACGCGTACAACCCCTATATCCTTTACATAGGCGGCACAGTAATACATCCGCTTGTTGCTGGTGTTGGACATACGCTGATTTATGGCTATGCCTTCTGTTCTTGCCTTGATAATTTCCTGTCGGTCGCTGTGGCTTTCCAGCTGTGCTATTTCGTAATCAGAGTCATACACTACCTTGCCGGATTCATCTACAAATGTAATACGGCCGTATATTTCGCTTTCTATTTTTTTAATGGCAGAAACAGGGTCTTCCTTTGATGTTTCCAGAATATGCATCAGCAGCATGGTCTGCGAATACGCCTGCTGGTTCATAGTTTCCTGCAGATTGCTTGTATAAAGCAGAAAACAGGAATAAACAGACAGTATAACAACAAACAGACAGCTGATAACTGTATTTTTAAGAATTCTGTTTTGCATAATTCACACCATTATTCTGCTTTGTAACCTACACCACGAACAGTTTTTATAATATCTCCCCCTGCTTCCAGTTTCTGACGCAAGGTTTTTATATGCATATCAATTGTACGGCTTTCACCTACATAGCTGTCGCCCCACACTTTGTCCATCAACTGTTTACGGCTGAATACCTGACCCTGATTGGAAACCAGCAGATACAGCAGATTATACTCTTTCAGTGTCAATTCTATTGTTACGCCATCCACATCAACACGGTGCCGTGAAGGTGACACAGAAACATTGTGGCAGACAATCAGTTCTTCCGTATTTTTAGGTGTGACACGGCGCAGCACAGCGCGTACACGGCTGATAAGTTCCATTACACCAAAAGGTTTTGGCACATAGTCATCTGCCCCCATATCAAGTGCACGCACTTTGTCGCTTTCTGCTGTTTTGGCAGTCAGCATAATAACCGGAATATCGCTGGTAGATGGTTTTTCGCGCAGCCCCTGCAGTATTTCCATACCGTCTTTGTCAGGCAGCATCACATCCAGAATTATCAGGTCCGGCTTTTCATTTTTCATAGCAATATCAAATTCATAAAAATTCACAAAGCCCTGCACATCATAACCTGATGATTCCAGTGCATAAACCACCAGATTGTTTATATTTATATCATCTTCAATACACCATATTTTCATATCTGTACCTCACTGATTTTATATTTTATTTTTTAATTATACATAAAAATGTTATTTTATGCAAATTAATAATCATAAAAAACACCTCTGCAAAGGCAGAGGTGTCATTTATAAATTTATTATGCGTAAATAAGCCAGATAAGTACATAACCTGTAAGTACAGCACAAAGTGTAAACGGCACACCAATAGACATAAATTCCTTTGCAGATACCTCAAAACCTTCTTTTCGCAGTATACCACCGGCAGCAATGTTTGCTGACGCACCAACAGGTGTGATATTGCCACCCAATGTTGCACCTGCCAGCAGACCAAAATACAGCACAGTCGGGTCAATGCCCAAAGAAGCTGAAAGAACAGAAACTACAGGCAACATTGTGGCAACATAAGGAATATTGTCAATAAATGCGGAAACAAGCACAGAGAACCATACCAGGATTGTATAGATAAAGAACACGTTATCTCCGGCAACAGCAACAAACAGGTTGGAAATATCATTGATAAGACCTACATTTGTTATGCCCTGGATAACAATAAACAGCCCTGAAAGCAACATAAGTGTCTGAAAATCAATATTTACAACAGTATCTTTGATTTTTTCTCTGTCTCGGTTAAGCCAGAATTCCTGTGCCACTGTAATAATACAGAAAACAACACATATTACACCATTTGTAATATTAGGTTTGTTTGGAATAAATGATGCTGCAACCAGACATCCAACTGTAGCCAACAATGTATATGTTGGAAACATATTTGTAATTTTTGTAACTGTACTTCTGTCAACAACACGGGTTTCGTCTCTGAAAATATAGAAAAGAACAGGTATGGTGGCAACAGCACCGGCCTGAACAATCCAGAACATACCAAGTTTGCCATCCATAAAGAAGAAATCCATAAAGTCCATATTGGCATAACCGCCCAGCAGGATACTTGTGGTATCACCTACCAATGTGGCTGCCCCCTGAAGGTTTGAAGAAACAGCAACTGTCAGCACAGTCTGTACAGGCGAAATATTGAATTTTTTTGCAATGGCCAGTGCGATAGGTGCAACCATCAGAACAGTGGCAACATTATCAATAAAGGCAGATACAAAACCTGAAAAAAGTGCCAGTGCAACAAAGATAAGTTTTACCTTTTTAAGTTTGTTTACCAGAATATCAGCCGCTGCGGCAGGCATCTGTGACTCGATGCACAGGTAAACTGTACCCATTGTGCCTGCCAGCATCAGGATAACATTCCAGTCAACAGCAGTAAAGGCCTCTGCAGGTGCCACTACACCCAGGGCAACATACACGCCTGCTGTTGCCAACGCTGCCAGATGGCGATACTTTGGCACTGACAGCATAAGCACATAGGTCAGTGCAAATAAAGCTATAACTAATGTTTTCATTTAAAACCTCTCAAAAATCAAAGCAAGACTATTACTTTTCAGTAAAAGTCTCGCTTTTTAAACATAGTGCGGGCAAAAAATGCCGAAATGACGCAGCAATGTACGCATAGCGTAAGCTACTCCCTTTTAGTACGCTTTATTTTAACAATAACATCCGTCATTGTCAATATAAAACATCCCTATATAATCTCATTTTGTACTATTGTATATTTTATATTAATAATTATAGATGTTTTACAAAAAAATTCAGGATTTTGTCATTGAAATCCTTTGCTTCTTCATATACCGAATGTCCAAAGTTATCATATACAATCAGTTGGCTGCCACCAATCTTTTCAGCCATCTCCTGTGAAGCATTGCAGGTAACTATTTTATCCTTTCCACCTGCCACAATAAGTGTAGGCACGGTGATTTTATCAATATAGTCCCATGTATTATGATTCAGACAGGATTTTGCCTGTATGAGAAATCTCTGTTTGTCCTTTGGTTTCATAAAAGGAACTATAAGCGGATAAAACAGTCTGTATTTTTTAAGATAGCTATCTGTATAGCTTTTTTCAAAATTGTCGATGGTCAATGTGTTGAAATCATCTTTCTGTGACATTTCAATCCAGCTGGCTACCACAGACTGCACAGTTTCATTCTGCTTTGCCATTGTTACTACCAGTGCCAGACTGCATACTTTCTGCGAAAAATCTATTGCCAGCCACTGTGCTATCATACCACCCTGGGACACACCAAGTATATGGGCACTGTCTATGCCCAGAATATCCATTGCAACCCGCAAATCAGTTGCCATTGTACGGGTGTTGGCATCAGGTTCCAACGGCTGTTTGCGGCTGAATACCCATACAGTAAAATCCTTTGCAAACTGCCTGTACATAACAGCCATAGGTAATGCCATACCTTTCACAGTTTTCAGCCCGTCACCCAGACCGGGAATCATAATAATATTCTTTTCCCCTTTACCGAATTTTATATAGTCCATAACTGAACTGCCAATATTTACCTGCCCATTTTTTGCATTGTACAGCATTATACCACCTGCTTTCTTTATATACTATTATAACAGACTGCAGCAATAATGTCAGTATATAAAAAAGGCTACCCGAAGGTAGCCTTTAATTATTTGTAATAATACTGTAGATTATTCAGCAAGTGTTGCCTGGTAAGCTGCAAGGTGTTTGTTAGCTTTTACAAGATCCTGTTCAAGAACTCTTGGTGTGTCACCGCCGTGGAGGAATGTGTCAACTACAGAGTAAACTTTGTTAACCATACCGTCTTTGTAATCTACGAAGTCCTGCTGGTTGATTGCATAGAGAACAGCTTTTCTCAGGTCAACGTTCTGGAATTTGCTGCCTTCTCTCATATTAACGTAGCAGTAGTATGTGGAGTTAGCATCTTTGATACGAACTTCAAATTTTTCATCAGCCTGGAGTGTAGCAACCATGTTAGCATCTACTGAAGACAGAACGTCGATTTCGCCTGCACGGAATGCAGAAGCTGCTGCTGCTGGGTCCATGATGAATTTGAGGTAGTAAGTTTTGATAGCTGGTCTGTCTTCTGCTTCAGCTTTGTAGCCAGGGTTAGCAACAAATGTTGCACCGTAGTCGTCAACTTTTGTCATAACGAATGGGCCTGAGCACCAGAGCATACCTGTGTCGCCATTTTTGAATGCTGCGAAGTCGCCGTATGCAACGTCTTTGGAGATGTCGAAGTTATCAACGTCAAATTTACCGTCTTTCATGTATTTAGCGTTGTATTTTTCAACCTGTTCTTTACATACGATACCTGCAGATGAGTGGCAGAGGAAGTTGAGAACCTGTGGGAATGGTTCTGTTGTTGTGATTTTTACAACCTGGTATTTGCCAGCTGCGTTATCTGCATCTTCGTCTTTTGCAACGAGAGCTGCGATTTCGCCGTTGATACCTGCCTGGAGTGTTTCCAGAACTGGTTTGCCAGAGTCAGAATCAAGTTTTGTAGACAGTTCGTTAAGGTCTGTCAGAACTTCGATTTTTGCAAGGTGGTTGTGGAGTGTAAATGTTTTGTGTGATGGAACAGAGTTTTTGTTTGAAGCTCTTTCCAGTGAGTAAACAACGTCTTCACCACCGGCTCTAACGCCTGTGTTTACAACTTCGCCGTTTTCTGTTGTACCGAAGTAGAGGTCATCACGAAGCAGGAAGTAGAATTCGCTGTTGCCTTCGCCGATAGCGTAAGCATAAGATGCAGAACCTTCAACTTTAAAGCTGTCGTCAACATCCAGTGCAAGCAGTTTAGCATAGTTAGCTGATGCTGCTGAACCCATGGAAGCGTCATTACCCTGAACTGGGTCAAGTGTAGACATTACAGCGTTATTCTGTGTGAAAACAAGAGGTCTTGTTTCGTTGAGGGATTCATCATTGTATCTGTATTCCCACCACAGTGGACCGGAAGATTTGTACATTTTCAGATTTTCTACATTAACAACATCTTTGTTGTAAGCAACAACAGATTTTGGTGAGTAGAGAGGAATCATGTAAGCCATTTCGTCGATAAGACGTGTTTCCAGATCGAGGTATGTCTGAACAGCCTGTGCCTGTGTCTGTGAAGCACCAAGGTCAATCAGTCTGTCAACTTCTTCGTCAATAACTGGTGAATAGTTGTAGTCACCTGTTGAGTGCAGGATACCACGAACAGCATAGTCCAGGTTACCTGTACCTGTTGACCAACCTGAAATACAAATGTCGTAATCGCCTTTGTCACGAGCTGCTGATACTGAAGCGTAGTCAGGCTGCATATCAACTTCGATTACAAAGCCAGCTTTACCAAGCTGGTCACGCAGAATGTTAACTTCTGCTTCTCTTGTAGACTGAGCAAGAATTTTGATTGTTTCTGGCTGTACTGGAAGGAGTTCAACTTCTTCATTGCCGCCGGCTTCGCCGCCGCAAGCTACCAGTGAAAAAGCCATTACTAAGCTAAGTGCCAATGCAAGTAATTTTTTCATCTTTGTCTCTCCTTATATAAAATATACTTGTCTTTTAAAAACCTTTTTGAACATCTGCAACAAAAATTTTCAGTACTTTGACCGCGCTTTGTTACGATTTTCACAAAGGTCTTTTGTGATGTTCATAAATTTATCACATTCAATAAAAAATTGCAAATATCATATTTTTTAAAAAAGTTAAATTATTATCAATCCTTTTGAAAAAACAATTAAAATTTCAATATTAAACTATTTTATATTTAGCGGATTTCACAATTATGTTTATTTAATTAAGAATATGTCAAAATAGTTACATTTGACAAATATGTGACAAATTACAAAAGATGTGATATAATAGCAATTAAATTGTAAAAACTTACAAAAGAGAGGACTTTACTATGAGTAAACAGTTTGAATTACTTAAAAAAATCGGTTTTGTTCGCGTTGGCGGCAGTGCTGAAGAACTGAAAGCTGCACAGATTCTGAAAGAAGAAGTTGAAGCAATGGGCATCAAAGCTGACATCGAACCATTTGAAATCGAAGATTATGTTCAGGAAAAGGCTGAACTGGAAGTTCTGGAACCTTATAATAAGAAATATGTTGTAAGAGCATACAGATTCAGTGAAAACACACCTGATGAAGGCATCGAAGCACCATTCTACTATGCCGAAAACATGACAGATGTTGATATTGCAAACTCAAAAGGCAAAATCATTCTGGTTAATGGTATTGTAAGACTGGACCTGTTCAGAAAAATCCTGAAATCAGGTGCAGTTGGCTTTATCTCCATGACAGGTACAATGCTGGATACAGAAGAAAACAGCGACCTGCTGCAGCGTTCCACAAGAGATACACTGCGTGCATTCGGCAATCTGCCAGCTGCAAGCATCCGTATCAAAGATGCCTTTGAAATGGTAAAAGAAGGCGCAACAAAAGTTAAACTGACAGTTAAAGGCGAATTTGTAACAAGAACCAGCCACAACGTTGTTGCAACTGTTCCAGGTACAGACAAAGCTGACGAAATCGTTTCCTTTGGCGCACATTTCGACTCTGTTGAATTCTCCACAGGTGTTTATGACAATGGTGCAGGCAGCGTAATCAATATGGAAATTCTCCGTCACTTTGTTGCAAACCCACCAAGAAGAACACTGCAGTTCAACTGGTACGGCAGTGAAGAAATGGGCCTGCTGGGTTCAAAAGCATGGGTTAAAACACATAAAGACGAACTGAAAGACCATGTTTATATGATTAACGTTGACGTAGGCGGCAGCGTGCTGGGTGCAGACCAGGCACTGGTACTGGCCAGCAAAGAAGCAGCAAACTACTGTGATTCCTTTATGAGACGCAAAGGTTATGCAGTTATCACAAAACAGGACATCTACTCATCTGATGGTGTTCCTTTTGCTGACAACGGTGTTCCATCCACAAGCTTTATCCGTTTTGGTACACAGGGTGCAGGTTACATCCACGACAGAAATGACATTATCGACTGGCTGTATCCAAAAGCACTGGAAAGAACAACAAAATTTGTTCAGGACTATGCTGAAGAAATGATTAACGCTGATGTATTCCCATTTGCAAAAGTTGTTCCACCTGAAATGACAGAAAAAGTAGACAACTATCTGTTCAAAAAAGAAATGGCAGAAGCTGCAAAGCTTAAAGAAAACAAATAATTATATTATAAATAAAGGGCAGGGTATAAAAACCTTGCCCTCTGTTTTTCTTACGTAGTGGAAGCTATCAGCTTAACTAAAAAAATCCCCCGAAATACATCGGGGGATAAATTTTTATGTTAACCTTCCAGGTCCGGCATAAATGCAGGGTCTGTAGGACAGATATAGCCGTCCGGACAGTTCTTTTTGTGTTCTGCCTTGGCTTTTTCCATAATTTCAGGGTTGTCAATAGCTTTAAGAGCTGTCAATGCCAGTACTTTTGCGGCATTCACTGTACCTTTATGACAATAGCTTACAGCACCCTGACCTGTCATCTGCCAGGAGTGACCAGGTGTGCCAACAGCAACTGTGGCAGCAGAGAACTGTGCTGTAGGTGCGCAATAGCTTACATCGCCCACATCTGTGGAACCTGGCATAGCTTTTTCAGGCTGATGATTGTAAGGGGCAATGTTTTTGTCCAGATACATATTTTCATAAACGGAAACATCTACACCTGCTTCTTTTGCAGCCTGTTTTCTGGCGCTTTCCAGACCTACGGCATCAAATGTATCTGTATATGCCTTTGCCATTGCAATTTCTTCTTCTGTGTAGTCAGGTGTGCCAACTTCACAGAATGCTTCATACATAAGGTTGCCCAATGTTTCGTTAGGAATATAGTCAGACAGACCGTCCATATGTATAATTTCCAGTTTTGTACCTGTCATAAGAGCTGCACCGCGGGCAATATCGTCAACTCTGTCGGTGATTTCAAAAGCTGTCTTGGCTTTTGGCGCACGGACAAAGTAATATGTGCATGCATAATCCTGAACAACATTAGGTGCTTTTCCGCCTGCATCAAGGTAGGAATAATGTACTCTTGCCTCTGGAATAATATGTTCACGGAGATAGTTTACGCCCACATTCATCAGTTCACAGGCATCAAGGGCACTGCGTCCCAGATGTGGCACTGCTGCAGCGTGGCTGGCCACGCCATAGAATTTGTATTTGATACTGATATTTGCCAGGGAGCCATCACCTGTAATGGAGTTTGTGGTACCAGGGTGCCATGTAATGCAGATGTCCATATCATCAAACAGACCGTCACGGGCCATAAACACCTTACCGCTGCCGTTTTCTTCACCAGGGCAACCGAAGAAGTAAATCTGTGCGTCTACACCTTCTGCTTCACAGTACTGTTTCAATGCAATGGAAGCCCCCAGTGCACCTGCACCCAGACTGTTATGTCCACAGCCATGGCCAGGAAAGCCTTCAGGTCTGCCATCTGCCGGGCATTTTTCTGTTACACCTTCCTTCTGGCTCAGTGCATCCAGTGCATCATATTCTGCCAGAATACCGATTTTAGGGCCTTTTTCACCCCATTTACATACAAAAGCAGTTGGTATCCCGCTTACACCCATTTCTGTTGTAAAACCAAATTTTTCAGCAGTTTCGGAAAGAACCTGTGCAGATTTGTATTCTTTGAAATAAACTTCAGCAGCCTGCCATACATCGTCATTTGCCTGTGCAATAACCTCTGCCAGGTTGTCTACTATTGAAAAAAGTTTTTTGTTGTCAATCATTTTTCTCTCTCCTCGATTAATACATATTCACAGTATACTACTATAAAACTTAATAATCAAGTTTAAATATACAATTTTAATGAATATGTATTAACTCAAGACGTATTATTCCTGACAAACATCATTTTTTCTGGCTATGCAAAGATATTTTTCCCTGGTAGCAAGCCCGCCACGGATATGCCTTTCCTGTTTGTTTTTTGCCAGCACCCGGGCCACCTGACAGTACAGTGTATAGTTTTCATTTTTCAGCCTGACAGCCAGGTCTTTGTGGGCGGTGCTTTTGGATATACCGAAAACGGCGGCTGCCCGTCGCACAGTGGCACCTGTCTGTGCCACATAACGACCTATGGCCACAGCTCTTTCTCCACCCAGGTCAATAAAAAGTTTGTCCTGCATAATAAAATCTCCGCACATTTTTTATAAATACTATGCCGGAAAAATTATTAATATAACCAAAAATAAAAGCCTTGCAATCAGCAAGGCTTTTGGTATTGAGAATTATTCTTCGTCTTCTTCTGCACATTCTTCGCAGTCACATTCTTCATCGAATTCGATTTCGAAGCTTGTGCCGCAGTTTGGACATGCACAGTCTGGGCTGAAGAGCATATCTTCGTCCATACATACGATTTCGCCACATTTTGGACAAGTGATTTCATAAAGTGGGTTTTCTTCGTCAAAAAGGTCTGTCAGATCTTCGTCGTCATCCCATTCATCGTCATCTTCGTCTTCATCGTCATGATGGTGGTGACCACATTTACATTCGTGGTCGCCGTGATGGTGGTGACCATGGCCGCCACAGCAGCAATCATCGTCATCATCTTCGTCTTCATCGTCATAAAGCAGAGCATCTTCTACATCTGACAGGTCTTCATCGATAGCATCCAGTTCATCAAAAATCTGGTCAACATCGTTGTCCAGCTGAGAAACTGTATCTGTCAGGTCGTCCAGCAGTTCTACAACAGCCAGCAGAACTTTGCCTTCTTTTGTTGTTTCATCAAGTGCAAGACCTTCGCAGAGGCCCTGGATATATGCCAGTTTTTCTGTAAGAGACATCATAGTATTATTCTCCGTTTCTGTGAATGTTTATATAGACAAATTATTTGTCGTAAGATTTAGCACGGCCCATGTAAGAACCATCTCTTGTATCGATTTCGATAAGTTCGCCCTGTTCGATAAACAGTGGAACTCTAACTTCAGCACCTGTTTCTACTGTTGCTGGTTTCAGTGTGTTTGTAGCTGTGTTACCTTTCAGGCCTGGTTCTGTTTCTGTAACTTCCAGAACTACAAAGTTATCTGGTTCAACACCGAATACGCTGCCGTTGTAAGAAAGAACTCTAACGTTTGTGTTTTCTCTTACGAATTTGAAAGCATCTTTGTTGTCTTCCATTGGCAGAGTGATCTGGTCAAATGTTTCTACGTCCATTACATAGTAAACTTCGCCGTCGTTGTACAGATACTGCATTTCTGCTCTGTCAACGCGAGCTGGAGAGAATTTAGCTGTTGGGTTAAAGCTTTCTTCTCTGATTGCACCTGTGATAAGGTTTTTATATTTTGTTCTAACAAAAGCTGCACCTTTACCTGGTTTAACGTGCTGGAATTCAACGATAATGTGTGGCTGACCGTTGATTTCAAATGTCAGACCATTTCTGAAATCGCCTGCTGTAATCATAATATTACCTCCAAATAGTTTATATCATTAATTTTAAAAATAACTATATTATTTTTTTACACCATAACATTTTACAATATATTGTGCAATATTTCAATAGTAAATTTTTATAATATACTTTAAATTAAAGGATAATCAGTTCTTTTGGACTGTGTGTAATATTTTCACAGCCGTCTTCTGTTACATAGATAGTATCTTCGATACGAACGCCGAATTTATCTGGCAGATAGATACCAGGTTCAACAGACAGCATCATACCAGGCTGCAGTACTGTTGTATTGCCTATGGCAAAACCAGGTGTTTCGTGTACATCAATACCAAAGCTGTGGCCCAGGCTGTGACCGAAACGTCCTTCATATCCGTTTGCATAAATATGGTCACGGGCAATTTTGTCAATATCGTGGCAAACTTTACCTGCTTTGATTTCTTTCAGTGCCATCAGCTGTGCTTCCAGGACTGTATTGTAAACATGTTTCATTTCATCAGTTGCATGACCGATGGCAACAGTTCTGGTCATATCTGTGCAGTAGCCGCCGTATGCAGCACCAAAGTCCATAGTAACAAAATCGCCTTTTTCCAGCAGTTTTTCACTTGGAACACCGTGTGGCAGAGATGAATTTTTGCCTGAAACCAGGATAGTGCTGAAAGCGATGCCGGAAGCACCCTGTTTGCGCATAAATGTTTCCAGTTCGATAGCAAGGTCTCTTTCTTTTTTGCCTGCTGCCAGCTGTGTCAGCATATGGGAAAAACCTGCATCAGTAATTGCCTGACCTGTTTTGATGATTTCCAGTTCTTCTCTGGATTTAATCTGGCGCATTTCATTGATGATTTTTGTCATTGGGCTGTCTGTTACAATTTCAGCATTCAGGTTTGCCTTCATTGTGTTCATCACACCAACAGACATGCTTTCTTCAATCCACAGTTTTTTAACACCGTGTTTTGCCAGCAGTTCATTAATCTGGTCATAAAGTTTTGTCTGCATGATAACCTGCGCATTTTTAACTGACTTCTGTGCCAGTTCAATATAGCGGAAATCAATGATAAAATAAGCTGCATCTTTCAGCATCAGTATAGTACCTGCAGAAGAATGCATGTTCAGCATGTAAAAACGGTTCTGGCTGCTGGTAACAATAGCACCTTCGAACTCTGGATTTTTACTTGCCAGTTCAATAAATCTTTCAATTCTGTTCATTTGAGTTGCAACTCCTTTTTTACGTTTATATTAAGCAGTGGCCATCTGCTTATTTACATTTTTTCGCTTCATAATAAAGCTTCATTGTCCGGGCATCCTCTGTCTGTGTGCCTGCGCTTTCGCAGATAAACACAGGAGAAAGATTGTTTTCATACACCACATCCATCAGCGGTTCAAACTCAGGTCCCCAGACTGTATCCCGGAATGTAAGATGGCGTTTTTCGCCACCTGCGGTGTACTCTATTTTTGAAAAATGTGAGTGAAAATACATAAAGCGGTCATCTTTCAGTTTTTCCGCCATTCTGTCAATAATTCTCAGATAATCATCTTTGCCTTTTATAATGCCACCATCACGGGCGTTAAGATGACCGAAATCTATACACGGCAGAATTCTTTTATCCACGCTGCACAGCGCCAGCACCTCGTCCAGACTTCCCAGCTGATTTACCTTGCCCATTGTTTCCGGGCAGAGTGTCATATGCCCCAGACCATTGTCATCAATAGCCTGCATCATCAGCCCCATAGTGTTCATAGCTTTGTCCAAGGCTTCCCGTCTTGTTATTTTGCCACAGGAACCGGAATGAAATATAACCCTGCGGCCACCCATTGCATTAAGGGCAGTGGCACTCTGCAGTATATAATTCACACTGTTCAGACGTTTTTCTTCTTCAACAGAAGACATTGATATAAAGTACGGTGCGTGTATGGACACCTGTATATTTTTATCTGCCAGCACTCCGCCCAGCTGTTTCGCCGCATCTGTGCCTATTTTCACACCACGGCCTGCCTGATATTCAAAAGCGGTAAGGCCGTATTCCGACAGATAATCCGCCACCTGTATGGATTTTTTGTAACCTTTGGTTTTAAAGCTGTCTGCAAGACCTGCAGGGCCAAAAAGTGCCATTACAGTGCCCCTCCCTGCTGATTGAGATATTTTTCCACAAAGCCTTTTTCCAGCTTGCGTTTAAATTTAAAACCTGCACCGTCTTCTTCCAGTATAGCCAGCACCATAAGGCATTTCATACCGGACAGATTTGCACCCATAACGTCGGTAAAAATCTGGTCGCCTACCATAGCAGTATTATTTTTATTGCCGCCCAACATTTTCATACCTTTTTTATAACCAAAAGGCAGTGGCTTGCAGGCCATACTGGTGAAAGGCAGGCCAAGACGTGCAGCAAAAGGCCGTACTCTTTCTTTATTGTTATTGGAAATAATCACCATATTGATACCGCTTACCTTCATTTCTGCCAGCCATTCTTCAATGCCGGGAGAAGGCTCTGGGTTATTGTGGGTGGTAAGAGTGTTGTCCACATCCAGCAAAAGATTGGTTATCCCCAGTTCTTTCAGAAAATGCGGGGTGATTTTTGTTGTTTTTTCAAATATGTAATGGGGTTTGAATACTGACATTCATATACCTCGTCAAATTTATTTTACTTCAAAAGGCTGATAGCCTGCGGCAATCAGTTCTTCATTGAAGATTTTTCTTATACCTTTCAGTGCATCTTCAAAATTGCCTTCAAAAATTGTAAAATCGCAGAACATAAGGTTCAGCGGACTGTCAAAATCTTCCAGCTTTGCACCGTCTTTATCAGTCACTGTGCCGTCTTCCCTGACTTTTTTCACACCCTTGAAACGCTCTTTCATAGGTCGTGCATCGTCAATAAAGGCAAAGCAGCGGTGACCATACCCCCATGCAAGACCGCATTCAACAGCAGTGCCACTGTCCGGCTCGTTACCGCGGTAATCATTCAGATTGGCGATAATGATGTCTGTGCGTTTTATGTGGTTCAGGTCATGGGTAAACAGCTGCATTTCCATTTCGTGAAGGCTATCGTCTTTTTTCACATATTCAGCGTATTCATCTTCAGGTGCCTCATCTTCCGGATAAAAGCCGATAAAACCGTATTTTTCACATAGGGCGTGATATTTTTTCTGTGTTTCCTTACTGTCAGGGTAGAATATTTCTGTGCCTGCCAGATAAGCCTTTGGCATGCGCACAACTCCATTTTTATCTATAAACATTATTCCGCCTCCTGCAAACCAAAGTCTTTTGCCGCTTTTTTGATTGCGTCTTCAAAAGTGCCCCTGATAATCTGTGCCGGGCCGCTTATCATAAGATTGCAGGCACCGCTTTCAAAGAAAGCACCATTGTCATCGCGCCAGAACGGAGCATCATAATGTATGTTGCCAATGTATTTTTCATAACAAGGACGTGTGTCCGCCATAAAACCGTACAGCTTTTTGCCCTGTGTATATGCATAACCCAGTTCAAAGCAGGTGCCGCCATCCGGTTCCCATCCGCGGAAATTGTTTACATTTGCTATAACCAGGTCACAGTGATTGATAAACCTGATATTGTTGTTGAAAATCTGTCTGGCAGCGTGGGCTTTTCCTTTTGAAAAATCAATTTCATCGCCTAAAGGATGCCCCATTGCAGGAGAAATACCTTCAAACCCATATTTTTCACACAATGCCAGAGCCTCTTTTGCCAGCTGTACCCCATTTTCATAAAAGCATTCAGGGCCAGCGATGTACACAACAGGTTTTCTGTTCATAAAACACCTCAATTATTATTCTTCGTCTTCAGGGCCTTTGTTTTTTCTGAACCGGTTCAGCTGACTTTCTGAAAAATCATAACCGACAGGCAGAATCTGTGTTACTTCAACTGCACGGTCGCGTGTCCACATTTCAGGTGTAGTGGATATTGTAAAGCCACAGCCGTTGTCAGTTGTCCATTCACCAGGATTTTTGCGTGGGAAAGCCAGCATAGACAAAAGCAGAACTATAACACCGCCGTGAGTAACAGCAGATGCTTCGTGAATGCCGTTTCTCATCATATCCATAAAAATCTGGTCCAGTGCCAGCACAACCCTTTCGGCAAAATCAGCACTGGCTTCGCCGCCTTCTGGCTGATAGCCACTGTTTGGGTCCAGCCATTTTGCAAAATTAGGGTCAATTACCATCAGCTCCTGGAATGTGCGGCCTTCAAATTCGCCGAAATGACATTCACGCAGGTCGGCCACTATTGTATAATCGTGGTCAGGGTAAATGATTTCCGCTGTCTGTACAGTTCTTTTCATAGGGCTTACATAAAGCTTTTCAGGCCATGGGTATGTAAATTTTTCTCTCAGCATTTCCAGTCTTTCAATACCTGACTGACACAGCGGTGAATCAGTGCCGCTGCCAAGATACTGGCCCAGCAGATTGCCTTCTGTAAGGCCATGACGTATAAGATGCAGTTTATAACTTCTCATTTTGAGGGTCCTCCATTTATGTGAAATTTGTTATATATTTTGTTATTTTTAGTCTAAAATTGCTATTTACAATATGTTTTTTCTGGGGTATAATTTACAGACAGTAATTTAAACAAAGAGGAAAAATCATGAACAGCTTCAGCAGAATTATAACTTTATTACGCAAAGAGAAAGGCATTACACAGAAACAGGCAGCAGCCGATCTGGGTATCAGCCAGGCTTTGTTGAGCCATTATGAAAAAGGGCTGAGAGAATGCGGTCTTGATTTTCTTATCAAGCTGTGTGATTACTACAATGTATCCAGTGACTATATTCTGGGCAGAAGCCCGGACAGAAGCGGTGCTGTACTGACAGTGGACGACCTGGAAGGTGCTGAAACCGTAAAAGACAGCCACTATTCCGGCAGCGTATTGCCAGCGATGAACAAAAGACTGATTTCTTCCTCACTGAATGTTGTGTACGATATGCTGGCCAAAGCCGGCAACAAGGAACTGACCACAAAGGTAAGCGACTATCTGATGCTTTCTGTTTACAGAATGTTCAGAAAGCTGTACCGGTCAGAAAAGAAAAACAGCCTGAGTATGTTCAACGTTTCATCAACACTGTTTGAAAGCTATACATTAAGCGCCATGGAAAAAACCAGTGCAGATATAAACCTGCTGCTGACAGACAAAAATCTGGTAAAAGCCAAGGGCGATGCCTTTGAAATGACCAGTGAAAGCATTGTCAACGTATATCCAAAGCACGCACAAGGTTTGCTGAACACAGTGAAAACTGCCGAAGACCTGATAAAATAATCATAAATTCCTGCACCGCTGTATGCGGTGCATTGTTTTTTTACAATAGTAAATAATACTGTGCATATTTATTTTATTATAGCACAATATACTATCAAAAAGCTATATAAAACCGTAATATTTTACCATTAAACGCAACAAAGGCCATTGGATAATCCAATGGCCTTCATCTAATTCAAACCAAGTTTTATTCAGCCTGTGCTTCCGGCTGTACATCAGCAGGAATCAGACAGTCATATTCAACGCCGTAAGAATCAAATTCTTCTTTTGCCTGTTTAACAAGTTCAGGGTTCTGCAGCAGTTTCATGCCTGTCAAAGCCATAACCTTGGCATTGTGCATCATACCGTCATGCATCAGTTCTGTGCCGGACTGTGCCACCAGCTGCCAGGAATGACCAGGTGTGCCTTTTGTTTCAGCGGCATACATATACATAACAGTTGGTACCACATAGGAAACATCGCCAACGTCTGTGGAACCAGGCATTGCAACAGGGATGCGCACATATTTAGGTACAGATTTATCCAGCACATCTTTTGCTTCCGGATTGCCCACTGCAGGCGCCAACAGTTTTGCCACTTCGTATGCTTTTTCGCTAAACTGTGTTTCGCCCACTTCTGCCCAGGCTTCTGCAGCCACATTACCCAGCACATCGTTGTTCAGCAGGTCTGTCATACCGGATTTGATTTCACATTTCCATGTTGTGCCTGTCATAATTGCCGCACCTTTTGCAACATCCTGTACGCGTGCAAAAATTTCTTTTACCTGATAGCCTTTTGGTGCGCGAATGTAGAACAGCAGTTTTGCCTGTGCCTGCACTACATTAGGAGAAGTACCGCCGGCATCAATATATGCATGGTGGATTCTTGCTTCCTGAACAATGTGTTCACGCAAAAACTGCACGCCAACAATCATCAGGTCAGCAGCATCAAGAGCACTGCGTCCTTTGTCTGGGTTTGCAGCAGCGTGGGCAGCCTGACCGTAGAATGTAAATTCAGCCTGAATGTTTGCCAGCATTGATACACCCATAATGTTGTTTGTATCACTTGGATGTGGTGCCATTGCCACGTCCAGTTCACTGAAAACGCCTTCCCTGGTCATAAAGGATTTGCCACAGCCCTGTTCTTCTGCAGGACAGCCATAAACAATAACTGTGCCTGGCAGTTTATATTCTTCCATAAGCTCTTTCATTGCAACTGCAGCAGCCAGACAGCCTGTGCCTATGGCATTATGACCGCAGCCGTGGCCAGGTGCACCTGGAATGATAGGGCATTTTTCAGGGTTGAGAGATTCCTGTGACAGACCGGCCAATGCGTCAAATTCGCCCAGGAAGCCGATTACAGGGTGACCAGAGCCAAACTGACCTTTGAAAGCAGTTTCGATACCTGCCAGATTTTCTGTAACTTCAAAACCACATTCAACCATGGCATCTTTCAGTGCCTTGGCTGATTTGTATTCTCTGTAAGCCAGTTCCGGATTTGCCCAGATATAGTCGGCAAGGTCAGTAAAATATTTTCTTTTTCCTTCAAGAATTTCGTTGATACGGTTTTTCATAAATATCTCCTTTCGCGATATAAATGTATTTCTACTTTTATAATAACTGTTTTCATATAAAATTGCTATTGACCAGAAGTATAAATGTAAACTGTAAATTTGGTAAAATTGCTTTCAGCCAATTACAATTTGATTATTTATAACAATAATGATAAAATATGATTGTATAAACCTTTATCAGAGGAGAGATATTATGAAATTTCTGAAAGGATTTACCAGAGAGGAAAAAAGCTGGATGATGTACGACTGGGCCAACAGTGCCGAAAGTGTAATCATTGTAACTATTCTTCCTATTTTTTACGACACAATCAGTGCCAACAGTACAGCAGCCATCAACAGGTGGGGTTATGGCACCAGCCTTGCAATGCTGATATGCGCCCTGCTGGCGCCATTGCTGGGTGCATTGGGTGATTTTAAAGGCATGCGTAAAAAGCTGTTTTTCGGCTTTATGGCCACCGGTGTAGCTGCCTGTGCACTGCTGGCATTTACACCGCAGATGGATGTTTCCACCGCGGCAGGCAGTGAAAAAACAGGGCTGATTATTCTTGCACTTTACATAATATGCAGTATCGGCCATGCCGGGGCAAATGTTTATTACGATTCATTCCTGACAGATGTTACCACTGATGAAAAAATGGACCGGGTTTCCACAATGGGCTATGGTATGGGTTACATTGGCGGCAGCACAATACCGCTGGTAATCTTTCTGGTGATGAACCTGATGGGTATCCCAATGACCACCTGTCTGACAGTGGCATTTGCACTTACTGCTGTGTGGTGGGCAGTGTTTTCCATTCCACTGTTTAAAAATGTGAAGCAGAAAAACGGTGTAGACTATCACAAAGGCGCTATCGGCGACGCTATGAAAGGGCTGGGCAACACTGTAAAAGAAATCTTTGCAAACAAAAAAATGTTTGTTTTCCTGCTGGCGTACTTTTTCTACATTGACGGTGTAAACACCATTATCCACATGTCTACCATCTATGGTTCTTCACTGGGCATAGACTCCACACAGATGATGCTGGCACTGCTGCTGACACAGGTGCTGGGTCTGCCTTTTGCACTGATGTACATAAAACTCAGCGAAAAGCTGGGCACCAGAACCATGATAGGCTTTGGCATCTGTATGTATATGTTTATCTGCGTATTCGGTTTCTTTTTACGCAGTGCATGGCAGTTCTGGGTGTTGGCAGTACTGATTGCCACCAGCCAGGGCGGCATACAGTCACTCAGCCGCAGTATGTACGGCAAACTGATTCCTGACAAAGACCGCAGTGGCGAGTTTTTCGGTTTCTATGATATTTTCGGTAAGTTTTCCGCAATAATGGGGCCTACCCTTTTCGGCTGGTCCACAGCTTTTGCACAGCAGAGAATTATGGACAAAATGGGCATTGACTCCACAGCACCTGCAGAAGTTCTGGACGCTGTCAGCCGGCAGGCTTCCCCTTGGGGTGTTCTCAGCGTTCTGCTGATATTTATCGCAGGGGCAATTCTTTTCTTCTTTGTTTTTCCTAAAGCAAAGGAAACCACAAAAAATTAGTTTTACAGAAAGGCTGAATTATGGCAGATAATTATGCACATCAGCACAATGCAAGAAATGCAATGAAAATAGCCGGGTATGTGCCAAGAAATCTGAACAGTTTTATTATGGGTGCCAATGGCCCAGACCCTCTGTTCTGTTATCAGATGTACAACCCTATGCGAAAGTATGACCTGGCTGGTCTGGGGCACACTATGCACAGCGAAAAGACAGGGTTGTTTCTGAAAAACCTGTTCAGATTTGCACAGACAGATGCACAGAAAGACTACTGTCTGGGGTTCCTGTGTCATTATTCGCTGGATTCCACCATACATCCGTTTGTAAATTATATTACCCAGCTGTATGGTTCACCTTTTAATATTTCTGCCGGTCACGGTTATTTTGAAAGCGCACTGGACAGCAAGCTGAGCCTGGCAGCCACCGGTGAAGCCGCCGCAGATGTGGACCGGTATTGCCCTGAACTGGATAAGGCCACTATGAACCAGATAACATTGCTGTTCAAAAAGGCTGTGGATGCCACTTATGAAGACCACAAATACCCTCGTGGAGAATATACACAGGCTTTCAAGGATTTCAGATTTATAAAAAAATTCTTTTATTCACCTGCCAAAGGAAAATTTCCTCTGGCATATCTGGTGGAAAAAGCCCTGGGCTTTTCTGACGGCTTTGTAATGAGCCACATGCAGCCTTGCAACAGGGAAATACCTGATTTCGGCTTCTGGAAAAACGAGGCCGCAGGGCTGCACAGTGTGGAAACACTGGACAATCTGCTGTTACGTGCCGATTATCTGGCGGCCGAATGTATCAACGTAGGGCTGGAATATTTCAAAGGCATATACACATTGAGCGACCTGCTGGAAGATATAGGCAACAAAAGCTATGACACAGGTGTGGTTATTGATTAAAACAAAACACGGATTCCAAAAAGGAATCCGTGTTTTTTATGGTAATAAAGTGTATATATTAAAAATTGCAAACAAAAAGCGGACTGTAACAGTCCGCTAAAAGTTATAAAATCACAAGCCGCTCAATTATTTATATTTACGTTTACGAGCTGCTTCAGCTTTTTTCTTGCGTTTTACGGATGGTTTTTCGTAATGTTCACGTTTGCGAACTTCAGCAAGAACGCCTGATTTTGCACATGAACGCTTAAAGCGACGAAGTGCTGAATCCAGAGATTCATTATCTTTTACTCTAATTTCTGACATCTATTTTCACTCCCTTACGCTTTTTAGCTCTTGATTTAACTGTAAAAGTACTGCTTTCACAGTCACAAAATAATTATACAGATAAACATACCACTTGTCAATAAAAACTTTATTTTCTGATGGTAAAAAATTGATTTTTGTTATCCTGTATAATCATTGGTATATAATTCCGGGAATAACCTTCAATTATTCCCGGAATAATTATTATTTATCAGCCTTTAACTACAATGTTTACCATTCTGCCAGGTACAAAAATCTGTTTTACAACAGCCTTGCCTTCAACATAAGAAGCAACGGATTCCATAGCCATAGAGATAACATCATCTTTTGCTGCATCCAGTGTAACTGTGATTTTACCTCTCAGTTTACCGTTAACCTGTACAGGAAGCTCAACAGTGGATTCCACACATTTAGCTGGGTCATATTCAGGCCATTTTGCTACTGAAGCAATGCCTTCAAAGCCCTGACACTGCCACATTTCATCTGTCATATGTGGTGCAAATGGGTTCAGCAACAGAATAAATGTTTTCAGTTCGCCTTTTGTGATGCTGCCTTTTTCTGCAATTTCGTTCAGTGCACCCATCATTGCAGCGATAGCTGTATTAAAGCCCAGTGACATAATGTCTTCGCCAACTTTTTTGATAAGTTTGTGGAATGTTGTTTCCAGGTCTTTGGAGTATTCATCGCCTTCAACCACAATATCCTGCAGGTTCCATACTCTGTCAAGGAATCTTGCACAGCCTTTGATAGAGCTGTTGGACCAAGGTGCTGCTTTCTGGAAGTCACCCATAAACATTTCGTAAAGACGGAATGTATCGGCACCGTATTCATTTACGATGTCATCAGGGTTAACAACATTGCCGCGGGATTTGGACATTTTTTCGCCGTTTTCACCCAGAATCATACCGTGGGAAGTTCTCTTTGCGTATGGTTCAGCAGTTGGTGCCACACCGATATCATAAAGGAATTTATGCCAGAAACGTGAGTACAGCAGATGGAGTGTTGTATGTTCCATACCGCCGTTGTACCAGTCAACAGGCATCCAGTAGTCCATTTCTTCTTTTGCTGCCAGGGCATCGTTGTTGTGTGGGTCGATGTAACGCAGGAAGTACCATGATGAACCTGCCCACTGTGGCATTGTGTCTGTTTCACGTTTTGCAGGTTTGCCGCAGTGTGGACATGTTGTATTTACCCATTCTGTGCAACGTGCCAGAGGGCTTTCGCCTTCGCCTGTTGGTTCAAAATCTTCCAGTTCAGGCAGTTCCAGAGGCAGCTGTTCTTCAGGCAGTGGTACCCAGCCACAGTCTTCGCAGTAAATCATTGGGATTGGTTCGCCCCAGTATCTCTGACGTGAGAAAATCCAGTCACGGAGTTTGTAGTTTGTTTTTTCTACACCAATACCTTTTTCTTCCAGATATTTAACGATAGCAACTTTTGCTTCTTCCACAGACATACCGTCCAGCAGGCCGCTGTTTACCATAACACCTGTGTCACAATCTGTAAATGCTGCTTCGTCAACGTTGCCGCCTTTTACAACTTCAACGATTGGACAACCGAATTTTTTTGCAAATTCCCAGTCGCGTGCATCGTGACCTGGAACAGCCATAATGGCACCTGTGCCGTATGTTGCCAGAACATAGTCAGATATAAAGATAGGAATTTCTTTTTCTGTCAGTGGATTGATTGCTTTAACGCCATTCAACATAACACCTGTCTTTTCTTTGGACAGTTCTGTTCTTTCCATGTCGCTCTTTCTTGCTGCAGCTTCACGGTATGCCACCACTTCATCATAGTTTTCCAGAACATCTTTCCATTCTTCGATAAATGGATGTTCAGGAGCGATAACCATATATGTGGCACCAAAAATAGTGTCTGGGCGTGTTGTGTAAATTTCCAGCACATGACCTTCAGTTGTGTTGAACTTAACCTGTGCGCCTTTTGAACGGCCAATCCAGTTTTTCTGCTGTGCAACAACAGGTGGAATAAAGTTTACAGTATCCAGGTCATCGATGAGTTTGTCTGCATATTCTGTAATTTTCAGCACCCACTGGCTTTTTGTTTTGTGTACAACATCACTGCCACAGCGTTCGCAAACACCGTTTACAACTTCTTCATTGGCCAGTACAACCTTACAGCCTGTACACCAGTTTACATTCATTTCCTTTTTGTAAGCAAGACCGTGTTTGAACATCTGCAGGAAAATCCACTGTGTCCATTTGTAGTAATCTTTGTCTGTTGTGTTGATTTCTCTGTCCCAGTCAAAAGAAAGACCCAGGCTTTTCAGCTGTGCTTTAAAACGTGCAACATTGTTTTTTGTAACGATTTCAGGGTGAATGTGGTTTTTCATTGCAAAGTTTTCAGTAGGCAGACCGAAAGCGTCCCAGCCCATTGTATACATTACATTGTGACCTGTCATTCTTTTATATCTTGAAATAATATCCATGGCTGTGTAGGAACGTGGGTGACCTACGTGCAGACCTGCACCTGATGGGTATGGAAACTCAATCAGGCCATAGAATTTAGGCATTGTTTTATCGTCTTTTGTTTTAAATGTTTTTTGTTCGTCCCAGATTTTCTGCCATTTGGCTTCTGTAGCTTTAAAATCGTATTTCATCTTTTTCTCCGTTTAATGTGCAATGCACAAAATAAATTAATCTTCAATAAGATCCAGTTCGATTTCTTCGCCGTCTGCCCACAGTTTGTCCAGACTGTAGTAATTTCTTGCTTCAGGGTGGAAAACATGTACAATAACGGTGTCGTAATCCATCAATATCCAGTTTTTAGACTCGTAGCCTTCTACTCTTGAAGGGCGCATACCGTGCTGTGTTTCTAGCTGGTATTCTACCTCGTCAGCCAGGGCTTTTACCTGTGTTGTAGAAGTACCTGTTGCGATAACAATATAGTCTGTAACGATTGTCAGGTCTTCAATTTTTAGCACTTTCACATCGTGTGCTTTCTTTGCGTCCAAAATTTTAGCGATAGCTGTGGATAGTTCTAAACCTTTCATATTTCCTCCTTGTAGATTTTATTTCCGGGCCGCTAATGCCCGGCTATCCCTTTTTATTGCATATAAAAAGATAATATATATTTTAAAACTTTTTCAGTTTTAAATCAATAATAAGTTTGTTCAGTTACTGCTGTGCGCCGGCCAGCAGGGCACCGATAGTTGTGGTAGACGCAGCCACCACACCCCAGTCTCTTGTCACTTCACCTTTTGGCGGTGCACCAGGGATTTCCAGCTGGTCTGCAGATACAGGGTCCTGGTATGGTCTGAAATAGGTATTCAGTGTTTCAGCCAGGTCTTCCTTTACAAAGTGCTGGATGTTCAGTTCTTTTGTTTTACCTTCATATATTACATTGTAGCCGTGTGTTGCAGGCTTGATAAGTGTCATATCATTAAAGTCAACAGAGAAACCGAATTTTGCCATAGATGCAATTTTTGTCCAGTGCATATCTGTTGTAAGATACTGTGTAAAACGGTTCATAACCTTGATAAAGTCGCTTACAGTCAGGTTTTCAGTAAAGTTTTTGATAAGGGAAGCATAGAAATAACGCTGTACTTCCGCACGCTGTGTGTCTGCACTTCTATAGTTTCTGTTTCTTACAATCAGCTGTACTTCTTCACCTGTAAGTGTATACCAGCCCGGTTCTTTTATCAAAACTTTTGTATTGCCTGTAGCCTTGTCTTCCAACACAATTTCGCAAGGCACATACATTTCAAAGCCCCAGTCAATCCAGTTTACCATTTCAACCAGTGCATCCATATCCAGAGTTACATAATGGTCTACTTTCAGTTCCAGCTTGTCGTTGATGGCTTTTACCAGGTTCATAATCTGGTTTTCTTCGTCACCGTGGGCATAAACACCATTGATTTTCTTGGTGCCGCCTGTTTTTACATCGTCACCTATGTACACATCGCGTGGAATCTGCATGGCAGAAACTTTGTTGCCTTCCACATCCAGGGTAACATACATAATAACGTCTGTCATACCCAGGTCACGGCCCCGTTCGTAGTCTATGCCACACACCAGTACATTTACAACTTTATCTTTCAGGTCATCGGCAGTTTTGATGTCGTTATCAATCTGTTCACCTGTCTGGTATCTGCTGCTGATGAATTTATTTACACCAAACACCACCAGACACACAACAAGGGCAAAAATACCCAGTTTTGCCAGAAAACGGTTTCTTTTTACAGCTTTTCTGTGTCTTCTTTTTTCACTTTCTGTAACACGGCGTTGTTTTTTTTCAGCCATTGTTTTTACCTCCGTTGTTAAGTGCAGTAAAATATTCCAGTGCCTCATAACTGTCTGTATCTATGGCGCCGCCCTTTTCTTTCAGCCAGTTTATGCTGTCTTTCAGGGCCTGTTCCATAGCAATATCCAGATTCTGTCTTGCCAGAGCCAGGAGAGGTTCTTTTTCAGGAAAATTTCTTTCTTCACTAAGCATATCTGCCAGATATATAATCTTTTCCAGATCAGTCATATTCCGCCTGCCACAGGTATGGCTTTTAATTGCCATAAGTATTTCCCGGTCTTCAATACCCATTTCCCTGCGGGCAAAATCTGCCGCCGCAAAACCATGTAAAACAAGCATAGGTTTGCGGTCTATTTTTTCAATTATATCACTTTGGCGGGCACGGTGCAACATAATGTCTTCGGGCTGCTGCTTCATAATATCGTGCAGCAGGGCCGAAAGCTGGGCTTTTTGTATATCCACCCCGTACATTTCAGCCAGTTCCACAGCCAGTTTTGCCACATTGAAAGTGTGCTTTGCACGGTTTTCACGCAGCATAAGAGGTATAAGCAACCTGGCTGTACCTATATTTTTCCGGTAAAAATCAGCAGAATACAGGCTGTACTTTTCTATAACCGGCTGCACCTTGCTGTCTACCAGCCCTGTTATATCCCCACCATCTGCCGCCAGAGTGCGTATCTGAGTGGAGGACACCGGGAATACTTTATTTTTGATAATAACAGTGTCTGGAGAATACTGTCTGATGGTTTCCACCGACTGCAAAAGCTGCCGGTTTTCCCCTTCTTCCCTGTCAAAAACCAGAAAGGTCACTTTCTGTGCCAGATATTCCCATTTCATCCATTTATGCATATTTATGGCGCTGTCTGCACCGATAATAAAATAAATTTTACCATCAGGGTACTGATTTTTCAGATAATCAACAGTGATATAGCTGTAACTTTTTTCACGGCTGTTGCCTTCAAAGTCAGACACTTCCATTTCCACACCAATGTCACCAAATGCCAGTTCCACCAGATGCTTTCTTGCAGCAAAAGGTGCTTTGCAACTGGGTTTGTGACCAGGTGAGCCAATAGGCATAATTATGATTTTGTCAAAATGTTTATAATCCAGGGCGGCACGCAATATATTTTCATGACCATTGTGAACAGGGTCAAAGGAGCCGCCGAACAATAAAATATCCATAACGAAAAATTACAGTGTTGTCAGGTTTTTAAGGTCAAATTTTGAATCTTTGTCTTTCTGTTTGAACAGAACAATTTTGGAACCGATAGTCTGTACACATTCACAGCCCAGTTCTTCTGCCAGCAGTGCACCTGCTTCTTTTGCTGAATACATGCAGTTTTCCAGAACATGAATTTTAATAAGTTCACGTGCATTCAGTGCTTCTTCGATGCCGCGTACACTTTCTTCTGTAAAGCCTGTTTTACCAATCTGATAAATGGCGTTAAGTGGCTGAGCCTGGCCACGCAGAAATGCTCTCTGTTTAGATGTAATCATATTTTCTCCTTTATAATCTTGTATATAAATTAAATGTTTTGTAAATTTTTGGTTAATATTTATATTTCGGGAAAGGTGTAATGGAGAGGGTGCAACTCCTCTCCTCATATAAAATATGTATTTGCCGTCATACACATAAAACTCGTGTGCGTTGCGTGCGAAACTGCACGCAGTAGCACTGCTGTATGTAAGGCAATATGGTACATATTCCGCGTTGAGGGGTGTGGGGAGAATCGCAACTCCCCACGCTTTTGGTACTTTTCTCGCAGAAAAGTACAATAAAATTCTAACGAATTTTATATGCGAAAGATTGATAAGATTTTCTTATCAAATTAAAACTGCATTTCAGCTATTTCTTCCCCCAGAAGGCGCAGTGCTTTGCCGCGGTGAGAAATGGCATCCTTTTCATCTGCACTCATTTCGGAATAGCTGGCATTACCCACCATAAAGATTGGGTCATAGCCAAAACCGCCATCACCAATTCGTTCATAGCCAATCCAGCCTTCGCATTTACCTGTGCAGACAACAGAAATATCTTCGCCATTTTCCACCGGTACATACAGGCATACACTGGAAACAAAGGCAGCGCCTCTGTTTTCCTGTGGAACACCTGAAAGAGCAGTCAGCAGTTTGTCTATATTTTCATCATCTGTGGCGTTTTCACCTGCATATCGTGCTGTATAAACGCCCGGTGCACCATTCAGAAAATCCACTTCCAGGCCGGAATCATCACTGATTGTAGGCATTTTGCAGATATCTGCAATGGCTTTTGCTTTTATAACTGCATTTTCTGCAAAAGTAGTGCCGTTTTCTTCTATTTCAATTTCGATACCCAGTTCTTTAAGAGTCTTTGCATCGTGTCCCAGGGCATTGAGGATTCTTTTTATTTCTTTCAGTTTTTTGGCATTGTTTGTAGCAGCAGCAAAAATCATTATTCTTCCTCGCTTTCTTCCAGGCTTACCAGTGTGTCGGCAAAAGCCTGTGGGTCAAAAACCATCAGGTCATCCATGCCTTCGCCTACGCCAATAAAGCGCACCGGCACACCCAGATTACGTTTAATGGAAATAACACTGCCGCCTTTGGCTGTGCCGTCCAGCTTTGTCAGCACAATACCTGTTGCATCAGCAGCAGAGATAAATTCTTTTGCCTGGCTGATTGCGTTCTGACCTGTAACAGCTTCCAGCACCAGCAGTGTTTCCACACCTGCTTCGCTGTTTGCCTTTGTAACAACGCGGCGGATTTTTGAAAGTTCTGCCATAAGGTTTTTCTTGTTGTGCAGACGGCCTGCAGTGTCACAGATAACAATGTCGTAATTTTCGTTTGTTGCTTTCTGCACCGCATCAAATACTACAGATGCAGGGTCAGCACCTTCACCGTGCATTACAATATCTACACCTGCACGGTTTGCCCATTCATTCAGCTGGCTGGCTGCAGCAGCACGGAATGTATCACCTGCTGCCAGCAGAACTTTATTGCCCTGCTGTTTGTACAGGTTTGCCAGTTTGCCGATGGAAGTGGTTTTGCCCACGCCGTTTACACCGATAATCAGGATAACTGTAGGTTTTTTGGAATAATCCATTTCCCTGTCAGCAGACAGCAATTCAACAATAGTCTGTTTCATAGTTTCCAGTGCCTGCCGGCCTGTGGTGATTTTATCTCTTTTTACCTTTGCTTCCAGCTGGTCTACCAGATACTGGCTGGTTTCATAGCCGACATCTGCCAGAATAAGCTGGTCCAGCAGGTCTTCATACATATCATCATCAATTTCTGAATTGGACAGTGCCTTTGTTATAGAACCGAAAACACCGCCTTTTGTCTTTTTCAGACCGTTTTTCAATTTGTCAAACAAACCCATAATGGTTCTCCTTTAATTAAGAATTGCTGGTGAAAGGTTGTTTACATCCAGCTTCAACAGCTTGGAAATACCGTCTTCCTGCATGGTTACGCCGTAAAGGACATCTGCGGCTTCCATAGTACCGCGACGGTGTGTAATAACAATAAACTGTGTTTTGTCACAGATACGTTTAAGATAGTTTGCATATCTGGTTACATTCACATCGTCAAGGGCTGCCTCGATTTCGTCCAGTACACAGAATGGGGACGGATTGTGTGCCAGAATAGCAAAATAAATGGAAATGGCCACCAGGGCCTGTTCACCACCTGAAAGGGCATTGAGGCTTTTGATAACTTTACCAGGAGGACTTACTATAATTTCAATACCGCTGTTAAGTACATCTTCTGTATCTGTAAGTTCCAGTCTTGCACTGCCGCCGCCAAAAAGTTCGGCAAATATGCGGCCAAAGTTTTCATTGATAATATCAAAACTCTGGGTAAACAGTGCTTTCATTTCAGCGTTCAGTGAACTGATAAGTTTTGTCAGCTGGGCTCTGCTCTGGTTAAGGTCTTCCAGCTGAGCTTTAAGATATGTATATCTTTCGCTGACTTCTTTATATTCTTCAATGGCTGAAGTGTTTACACTGCCCAGTCTTCTGATGGCATTTTTTGTAAATGTAAGCTGTTTTTTCATTTCAGCTTCGTCAGTGATTTCCACGCAGTAATCTCTGGCAGTCCACACTGTCAGTTCATATTCTTCCCAGAGTTTGGCAATTATGTCATCATAGGCTGTTTCCATTGATGCAATTCTGTCAGTTACCTTTGTAATCTGGTTGGACAGGTCTTCACGCTGTGACAGCAATGCTTTATTATCGTTGTTCAGCTGCACTCTTTCAGCTTCAATTTCCAGACGTTGCTGTGTAAACAGCTGGTTTTCTGTTTCTTTGTCGGCTATCTGCCGTCTTAACCGGGCAATGCTGTCTGTAATTTTTTCAACAAGACTGTCTTTTTCTGCAATAAGCATTTTGTAACCGGCTATATCTGAAAGGATTTTTTCCTTTCTGCTTTCTCTGCCTGCCAGACTGTTTTCCAGCTGTGTCAGGTTGTTCTTTTCCAGAGAAAGACGACCATCCAGTGTAACCACATCCAGTTTGATCTGCTGGATAACAGCAGTAAGTTCCGCCTGTTTTTTCAGGCTTTCTTCGTCCTGGGCGCCCAGACTGTCCAGCTGTGTCTGCAAATCAAGAATCTGTTTTTCATCCTGTGCAATAAGCTGTGCCAGCTGCAGTTTGCGTTTGTTGTTGTTTTCCAGTGTTCTGGAATAATTATCTATATCATTTTCCAGGTTTTCCACATTGTTCTGATAGGATGTAAAAACCTGTTCCAGACGGGCATATTCGATTTCAGCATTGACTTTTTCATTTGTCAGGTTTGCTACTTCACCGTCACAGCCTTCAATCTGGCTGTTGATTTTGTCCATAGCATCCTGGGCTGCCAGTCTGTTTTTGTCCAGCAGTTTATAATCTTCTGCCAGTTTGTCCATTTTGGTTTTAAGAGCCTGTATTTCTGTTTTTCTTGTAAACAGACCTGCACTTTTGCTTACAGAACCGCCTGTAAATGAACCGCCGGCGTTAACCACCTGGCCGTCCAGTGTAACAATTCTGTATCTGTAATTCAGTTTTCTGGCCAGTGATGACGCAGAGTTGATGTCTTCCACTATCACAGTTCTGCCCAGCAGGCTGGAAATAATATTTGCATATCTGCCATCTGCTTTTATAACGCTGTCACCTGTTCTTGCCCATTCAGGCAGTTTTTCGTTGAAATTAGCAGGTTTTACAGTATCCAGTGGCAGGAATGTGGCACGGCCGCCATTTGTGCTTTTCAGGTACTCAATACCTCTTTTTGCTGCAGCTTCATTTTCCACCACAATATTCTGCAAGGCATAGCCCAGTGCAATTTCAATAGCTGTTTCATAGCCTTTTTCTACACTGATAAGCTGTGCCACACTGCCGTGAACACCACCAAGACCGCCTTCTTTACTGCGTTTCAGCACCTGTTTTACAGAATGCTGAAAGCCTTCCATACTGTTTTCCATTTCAGTAAGGATTCGCACCCTTTCCTGTGCCTGGCGCTGGGCAGAGATATTGTCATCTGCCTGTTTGATGGCTGTATCCAGTTTTGTCTGTGCTGAATTTTTCTTCATCACCAGACCGCCACGGATATTCATATTTCTTGTGATTGTTTCGTTGGTCAGCTCGATAAACTCTTTTACATCATCGGCCTGCTTTTTGCTCTGCTGTGCATATTCCTGTGCTTTTGCCAGGTTTTCCTTTGCCAACGAAAGGTTGTCTTTTACGGCCTGGTTTGTGCTGTCGATAGACCCCATTTCAATTCTTTCATCCTGCAGGCGGATGTTTACAGCATTCATCTGCACAGCCAGCTTGCTTTTTTCATCACCGGACTGTACTGCCTGCATTGCCAGGGCGTCCAGCTGCATCTGGAAAGATGCCTGTTTTTTCTGGTTTGTATCAATTTCAGCAGAAATACTGCTGATTTTTTCTTCCAGACGCTGCTTTTCACCGCTGTCAGCCAGACCTTCATTTTCAAAATCCGCCAGGTCAGTTTCCAGACTGATTATCTGGTTTGCTGTAAAGTTTTTCTCACTTTCTGCAACAGCTTTTTCACTGACAAACTGACCGATTTCACTTTCAGCCTGTCTGATGGCAGTAATATTTTCATCCTGTTTTACCAGCAGATTGTTGGCATACAGGTATCTTTCTTCAATATATTTTTCAGTTTCTTCCAGTCTGGAATTCACATTGTTGTAATCGTCTGTGAAAATTTCCAGTCTGCGCTGCTGTGCGCGGATAAGTTCTTTGGATTTATCCACTGTGTCAATCCACAGTGAAATTTCCAGTTCTTTTTTCTTTGCTTCCAGCTGTAAGTATTCTTTTGCTTTTTCACTTTCTTTTCGCAGTGGTTCCACACGTTCTTCCAGCCCCATAAGGATATCTGAAAGTCTGGTGATATTGCCTTCTGCAGACTGCAGTTTCTTCTCTGCTTCGTTCTTTTTAAAACGGAATTTGGCAATACCTGAAGCCTCTTCAAAAATTTCTCGTCTGCCTTCAGGTTTGGATGTAACAATTTCGCTTACCTTGCCCTGACCTACAACAGAATAGCCGTTTTTGCCAAGACCTGTATCAAAGAACAGTTCCTGAATGTCGCGCAGTCTCACTCTTGCACCATTGATGTAGTATTCGCTGTCGCCGCCACGGTAATATTTTCTCATTACTGCAACTTCGTCACTTTCCACATCAAATGCGCCGTCAGTATTGTCCAGAATAAGGCTTACAGATGCAAACCCCATAGGGCTGCGTTTCTGTGTACCGCCAAAAATAATATCTTCCATTTTGCCTGCAGCACGCAGCTGACTGGAACGGGTTTCACCCAGAACCCAGCGTATAGCGTCGGAAATATTACTTTTGCCGGAACCGTTTGGTCCTACAACGCCGGACATACCTTTTTCAAATTCAATTTTAGTTTTTTCCGGAAAAGATTTAAAGCCGTGAAGCTCAATAGCTTTTAAATACACTGTTTTTCCCCTTCCAAAATTATATAGTCATCATATCTGATGGTGTTGTCTTCTTTTATGGTTACATTGTAACCGGCCTGTTTCAAAGCGATAATATTTGTCTTTTTCTGCCCGGTAGCCTGGGAACGCTGTCTGGGATTTACCAGCACAGTATAATTTCCCACCGGCTTTGCGGAAAAATCTGCCATAAATCGGTCCAGGAACATTCTGCTTTGCACTAGTTCTTTAAGCGCAGGATGATAAGGACCTGCCACCAGACCCAGTTCCATGCAAGTGTCGGCATGAAGCCCCAGTTTTATAATCCTGATGTTTTTTTCATTGAACATCTTTACTAAAACTGCACATATTTCCACCGCCTGGTCCACAGTCAAAGGTGTGTACATACGGTTTTGGTAAAGCTTTTCAAGCAAAGTGTCTTTCAGGATAAGTGTGGGATAAATGCGGACAGTGTCCGGCATTATCTGTATAAATTTTTCTGCTGTATCCACAGCATACGCCATATAGTCCCGGCAGCCGTACAGCCCGGGCATCATCTGCAGCCCCAGTGAGAAACCGTACTGCTTTATAAGTACAGATGCATCAAAAACATCCTGCACTGTATGGCCGCGCAGATTCATTTTCAGCACATCATCCTGCATACTCTGGGCACCCAGTTCTATGGAAGTAACTCCGTATGCTTTAAGTATATCCAGTATTTCAGGTGTGATGGCATCGGGGCGTGTGGAACAGCGTATACCTGCTGCCCTGCCCCGCCGGACAAAAGGATATGCCGCCTGTAAAAGTGACAGCATATACTCCCTGTCAATGGCTGTGAAACTGCCACCGAAAAAGGCAATTTCATAGTTTTCGCCTTCCTCTTTTGTGTGTGGCAGAAATTCATCACACAACTGTGCAACTTCCTGTGGAGAAGGCGGATTCTGTGTGCCGCTGATTTTTTTCTGGTCACAGAAGCTGCACTGGTTTGGACAGCCTTCATGTGGCACAAATATTGATAAATTCTTATGCTTTGTCATAACTGTCCTTTCTATGTACTGTATTTCCGGGACGTGAAACCCGCCCCCTACGGTTTCGCAGGATATCCCACATCCTCTGTAGGGGAGGCGTTTCGCCTCCCGTAAAAAACAAACTAATCCTTAAAGCCCATAAGTGCCAGAGCCTCTTTTGCAGCAGCCTGTTCGGCCTGTTTTTTGCTTTTGCCTGTGCCTTTGCCGATTACGTTACTGTTCAGATGCACTTCCACATTGAACACTTTGTCATGGTCAGGGCCACTTTCGCCTGTAACCACATAGCTAAGTCTTTCACCAGGGTTTTTCTGGATAATTTCCTGCAGCAGTGTTTTGTAATCTTTCAGTGAAAGATGTGCATCATCAAGGAAACGGCGTACAAACTTTTTGGCATTGTCCATACCGCCATCCAGGAAAATAGCACCTGTAATAGCTTCAAATGCGTCTGCCAGAATGGATGGTCTGTGGCGGCCACCAGTGGTTTCTTCGCCTTTGCCCAACAGCATAAAATCGCCTATATGCAGCTGGTTGGAATAACCTGCCAGCGCATCTTCACACACAAGTGCGGCACGCTGTTTTGACATACGGCCTTCCGGCATATCAGGGTTTTCAGTAAACAGTTTTTCGCTGGTAATCAACTGCAGCACTGCATCGCCCAGAAATTCCAGTCTTTCATTATAGGCAAGTCCACCGCGGTTTTCGTTGGCGTAAGATGAATGTGTAACCGCAGTTTTCAAAAGGTTTTTATCTCTGAAATGATAGCCGATATTTTTTTCCAGCTGTTTCATTATTCTTTTTCCTCCAGACTGGCAAGTTTTTCTGCAACAATGCCAGGTACGTCAAATTCTGCACAGAGTTTGGCCTGTCTGATAACATTTTTGAATGCCAGCGCATCAGATGCACCATGTGCTTTGATAACAGGTTTTGTAACACCCATTACAACGCCACCGCCGTAGAAACGGTAGTCCATTTTGGATTTGAATGCCCCCAGCTGGTCTTTCAGCAGCAGAGCTGCAATTTTTGTTTTCAGGCTTGTTTTGAACATTGTTTTCATCATGCCATACATAAAGCCTGCACAGCCTTCAACGGATTTCAGTGCAATGTTGCCGGAGAAACCGTCTGCAACCAAAACATCACAGTGGTCTATAAGAACATCGCGGCCTTCAATATTGCCCACAAAGTTTATGTGTGGATTTTTTGCCATAAGTGCATGGGCTGCACGCTGTACTTCAGGGCCTTTTGTTTCTTCTGCGCCATTGTTCAGCAGACCTACACGGGCCGGTGTTCTGCCCATAACTTTTTCCATATAAACAGAACCCATAACAGCAAACTGATCCAGCATTTCCGGTCTTACTTCGTTGTTTGCGCCGCTGTCTATAAGCATAAAGCCATCCGGATGCTGACCTGGCACAACTGCACCCAGGGCAGGTCGTTTACAGCCTTTAAGTCTTTTTACGATAAATGTGGAACCCATAAGAACAGCGCCTGATGAACCGCCGGAAACCATTGCATCACCTTCACCGTCTGCCAGTGCTTTGAAAGCAACATGGAGAGAAGTGTTGGTTCTTTTCTTTACGATAGACATTGGGTCTTCGTGAATATCAAAAATATCATCTGCCTGTTTGAATGTAATACCTGTCAGGTCAATGTTGTTTTCTTTACAGCATTCTTCCATTTTGGCAATATCGCCAACTGCCAGGATTTCAACACCCATTTCTTTTACAGCCATTGCTGCACCTTTAAGCGGTTCCAATGGGGCGTGGTCGCCGCCAAAAACATCAAGAATAATTTTCATTTCAGTTTCTCCTTTCAATAGAGAGTTATGTAAACATCAGTAGTCGATTTAAAAAGGTAATTTTTTGCCACATTTAGGGCAATATTCAAAGTCTGGTGCCAATTTCACACCACAGTATGGGCAATAGATTGTGCTTTCGCCATCCTGTACATCATAATTGTATTCGGGTTCTGTATAGTCATAAGCCTGACTGTATCTCTGATTCCATGGATCCGGTTCTTCTGTACTGTCCACAATATCAAATTCAGAATATCTGTTTTTATTGGTAAAATTATGAATACTTTTTACCAGTTCCAGTACAAGCATAATCAGCATACCCCCGCCAAAAACCGGAAATATGATCGGTGCGCCCATTGAAACCGCACTTATTGTCCAGAATATTACAAATATAATTCCGATAATGGTACCTACAATATTCTGGCCGGAATTAAAGCGTCCTGGTTTAATACTTTTCATAGTAAAACTTCCTTAATATGCCATATCAATTTCTTCAATAGCTGCCTTGCCTCTTACTGACAGAGCCATATATCTTTCACGCTTATCGCGGATATGGTTTTCCAGCGGTGGCAGTATACCCATATTGGCACCCATCGGCTGAAAATCCTTGTTAGGTGTGGTGATGTAGTTCAGCAATGCGCCGCTGATGGTTGTCAGTGCAGGAATCTGTGGCTGTGCACCTGTAAGTTTACACCACACAAAGTACCCTGCCAGCAGGCCGCACATACTGCTTTCTGTATAGCCTTCCATACCTGTAATCTGACCTGCAAAATATACATTTGGGTATTCTTTCAGGTTCAGTGTGTTGTTCAGTACGGCAGGTGAATTTATAAAGCTGTTACGGTGCATCACACCATAGCGCACAAACTGTGCGTTTTCCAGACCCGGAATCATACCGAAAACCCTTTTCTGTTCACCCCATTTGAGATTTGTCTGAAAGCCAACCAGGTTGTACATTGTTTTTTCCCGGTTTTCACATCTCAGCTGAACATTTGCCCATGGGCGATGGCCGGTGCGTGGGTCACGCAGTCCCACAGGTCTCATTGGTCCATATCGCAGTGTGTCAGCGCCGCGTCCTGCCATAACTTCCACCGGCATACAGCCTTCGTAAACTGTCAGGTCGTCCTCAAAGCTTTTCAGCGGTGCACGCTCTGCGTTTACCAGCGCTTCATAGAAAGCTTCATATTCTTCCTTGTTGAATGGACAGTTCAGATAGTCATCATCACCTTTGCCATAACGGCTGGCAGCAAAAACTTTGTTCATATCAATGCTGTCTGCCATTACAATAGGAGCTGCCGCATCATAGAAAGACATGCCGGCACCACACATTGACTTTATTTTGTCGTACAGTGCGCCTTCGGTCAGAGGGCCTGTGGCCACGATTGTCAGTTCATCTGTGTCAATATCCGTTACTTCTTCATAACAAATTGTAATATTTGGATGATTTTTAACTTTTTGTGTAATTATTTCGCTGAAAATATCTCTGTCTACAGCCAAAGCACCACCTGCAGGCACTGCACATTCATAGGCAGCCTGCAGAACGATAGAACCAAAATGCTTCATTTCGTTTTTCAGCATACCCTGACAGGAGTCTTCTCTCATGCTTTTCAGGCTGTTGGAACACACCAGTTCAGCAAAGTTTTCATTTTTATGTGCAGGGGAAAATTTTACTGGTTTCTGTTCATACAGTGTTACCTGTACACCGCGCTGTGCCAGAAAATATGCTGCTTCACAGCCGGCAAGACCTGCCCCCAAAATTTTTACTTTTTTATCCATACTATTTTTCTGTCTTTTTCTTTCTGCCTCTTGCAGCCGGCGGGGCCACACTGGCATTTGGACAGCCTTCTTTTATACAGTGAGGCTGTGCACCTTTTGCTGATTTTTTAAACATTGTACTGCCGCAAACTTCGCAGTTTTTGTCTGTAGGTTCTTCCCATGACATAAAACCGCAGTCTGTGCCATTTTCACAGGCATAGAAAATTCTGCCACGTTTGCTGGTCAGCTGAAGAATTCTGCCGCCGCATTTTGGACAGGCACCTTTTGCGTGCTTTACAATTTTTTTGGTATTTGTACATTCCGGGAAGCCACTGCAAGCCATAAATTTGCCATAGCGGCCTGTTTTGATAACCATAGGTTTGCCACACAGTTCGCAGATTTCGTCTGTCATAACCTCAGGCACTTTCACCTTCTGGCCATCCATTTCCTGTTCGGCTTTTTCAAGGTCAGCAGAGAAAATATCGTAAAACTCTCTGATTACCTGTGTCCATTCAGTGCTGCCTTCTTCAATTTTATCCAGGTTGTTTTCCATATTTGCAGAGAATTTAACATCTACAATGTCTGTAAACTGGGTAGCCAGCACATCATTCACAGTAATGCCCAGCGCAGTAGGAACCAGTTTTTTCGCACTGCGTTCCACATATCCGCGGTCAATAATTGTGGATATGATAGGTGCATAGGTGGATGGGCGGCCAATGCCGTTTTCTTCCAGTGCCTTGATAAGTGTAGCCTCTGCATATTCTGACGGCGGCTGTGTGAATTTCTGTTCTGCATCCATTTCACGCAGTTTCAGTTTTGTGTCTTTTTCCAGCGGTGGCAGTGCTGTTTCTTTTTCTTTCTTTTCATCTGTCTGTTCTTCATACAGTGCTGTAAAACCGTCAAAAAGAACAGTGTAGCCTGTAGCTTTATACAGATGATTCAGACAGGAAATATCCACTGAAACAGTTTCCTGTATGCAGTCTGCCATCTGGCTGGCTGTAAAGCGTTCCCAGATAAGTTTGTACAGTTTTGCCACATCACCTGACAGGCTGCCGTAAGCAATTTCCGGTGTGATATTCACATTTGTAGGGCGGATTGCCTCGTGAGCGTCCTGTGCATTGTTTTTTGATTTATAGTTTCTGCGATAAGACGGAACATACTTGTCTCCATATTTTTCGCTGATAAAGCCTTTTGCTGTAAAATATGCTTCATCGGAAATACGCAGGGAGTCTGTTCTCATATAGGTGATAAGACCCAGTGTGCCAAAGCCTGCCACTTCCACACCTTCATACAGTGTCTGTGCCGCGCGCATTGTTCTGCTGGCTGTAAAACCCAGTCGGCGGCTGGCCTCCTGCTGCAGTGATGAAGTAGTGAATGGAGGGGCCGGAACACGCTTTCTTTCACCTTTTGTGATTTTTTCTATGATAAAATCAGAATTTTCACATTCTGTTTTGATTTCCATGGCCTGCTGCTGATTGGCAACAGTTACTTTTTTGCCGTCAGTGCCCCAGTATCTGGCACGGAATTTTTTTGCAGAATCTGCAGGTGACAGCACTGCATCAATGTTCCAGTATTCCTGAGGTATAAACGCTTCAATCTCTCTGTGTCTGTCCACAATCAGTTTTACCGCAACTGATTGCACACGGCCTGCAGACAGACCGCCTTTTACCTTTTTCCACAGGAATGGGGAAAGTTTATAACCCACAATTCTGTCCAGTATTCTTCTGGCCTGCTGGGCATTGATAAGGTCCATATCAATAGTGCGTTTGTTGGCCATACCTTCTGTAATGCCTTTTTTGGTGATTTCACCAAAGGTAACACGATTCTGCTGCTGTGTATCCAGCTTCAGTATATGTGCCAGATGCCAGGAAATAGCTTCACCTTCGCGGTCCGGGTCAGTTGCCAGATAAACCATATCGCTGGCTGATGCCAGTTCTTTCAGTTCCTTGATAAGTTTGCTTTTACCTGGAATATTTATATATCTCGGTTTGAAATTGTTGTCAAAGTCAATGGCAATCTGACCTTTTGGCAGGTCACGGATATGGCCCATTGATGCGATAACATTGTAGTCTTCACCAAGATATTTTTTTATTGTCTTTGCTTTTGCAGGTGATTCCACAATAACAAGATTTGACATGTCTTTCTCCTTGTATTTAAAATAGCTTTCGCCATTAAAGTATGCTTATTTTGTGCGTATATATTCGCCGCTGTCTGTTCTATGCACCCACCCGTCTATTTCAAGGGAGGTCAGCGTTGCTTTTACAACAGCAGCTTTCAGACCACTGGCGCGGATTATCATATTGGCGTTCATAGCCCCGTCCATAACCTGTAAAACTGTTATTGCAGTTTCGTCAAGTCCGGAGTAATCCGGCAATGTTTCAGCCTGTATGGCTTCTTCATCCTTTGCGGTAAAACCCAGATACTCCAGTATCTGGCTGCCCTTTGTCAGCGCAAATGCAGTTCCGTCCACCAATAGTTTGTTTGACCCGGTATATGCCGGGCTGAAAATACTGCCAGGCAGGGCAAACACCGGTTTGTCATATTCTTTTGCCCTGTTTACAGTGGCAAGGCTTCCGCTTCTTTCCTTTGCCTGCACCACGCACAGTGCGTCAGAGGCAGCAGCTATAAGTCTGTTTCTGAATATAAAGTTTGAACTGTAATAATGATATGTGCAGTAGTATTCGCTGACCACCAGATGTTCTGCACACAGTTTATCCTGAAAACTTTTATTTGTTTTCGGGAAGTATTCATTCAGCGGAACTCCCAGAAAAGCCACCGTCCTGCCTCCGGCAGAAACACAGCTTTTATGGGCGATGCTGTCCACTCCCTGTGCCAGACCGCTGACCACTACCGCACCGGCCTTTGCCACATCTTTGCTTATCATACTGCAGGCTTTTTCACCTTCAGCATTGCATCGGCGACTGCCGATAATACCCACTGTGCAATCAGCCTTCAGCAGCGACAAATCCCCTTTATAAAAGAGAACCAGCGGTGCGTTGGGAATTTCTTTCAGTCTGGACGGAAACTCTGTATCACAGTAATTCACAGACTTTATATCATTTTTCAAATGAATTTCATATATTTCCTGCACATCTTCCACAGATGTTTTTGCGGCTGTTTCCAGCTGTCTTTCAGTAAACAGATTAAACTGTTTCAGATCACTGCGGCAGTTGTAAAAAAACCGCGGTCCCAGCCCACAGGCAGCAACCTGCTGGCCGTTGATACAGTTTACACCCATTATATGGCTGAACCATATATCATACAGCTGTTTCATTATCTCAGCTCCCACATAAGCACCGCAGCAGAAACTGCAGCATTCAGTGATTCAATTCTGTCTCTCATTGGAATTTTCAGCCTGATTTTACAGTTTTCAATCACATCGCGGGACAATCCCTGACCTTCATTGCCTATATAAAGCGCCACTGGAAGGCTGGTTTTCACTGTACCCAGATCACTGGCACCATCAAGACAGGCCGCAACTGTTGTAAAGCCTTTTGCATTGAGTTTCTGTGTGAAAGCCACCATATCTGCCACTTTCAGCACATTTACCTTTACACTGGCAGTCATTGATGTACGGATAACCTTGCGGGAGTAAACATCGGCGCATTTTGAAGATACCACCACATTTTCATAACCAAAACCAAGAGCGGTACGCATAATCGCCCCCATATTGTTAGGGTCCTGCACATCCTGTAATACCAGCAGTTTATCTGCTGCGAAAATGGCATCTTCGTCTGCTGATTTCATTTCAAAAACAGCCCACACACCGTCTTCTGTCTTGCCCTCGCTGAGTTTGTCAGCCACCGGCCGGGACACTGTGTACACATTTTTATCAGGCAGTCTGTCCGCAAATTTACCATATTCTTCCGCCAGCACAAACACCGCCTGATGTGCAAAACCTGCATCGATGATATCCAGCACAACTTTGGAAGTAGCAGCAAAAAATACACCGTTTTTTCTGCGAAAAGAAGCATCGTTTGCAATTTTCAGTGCATTTTTGATTTTTGGGTTATCCTTGCTTTCAATAAGATTAATCATATTTTTTACCTTTCTGCGCCCGGCAAAATCTTCTACATACGGTAAAAAATTTTGCCCAAAGCAGCGTTTTTTCGTTAAGTAAAAAAGCCTTATATATAAAGAATTATGTACAATATATCTGCGGTTTATCCCTGTGGACAAACCGCAAACACGCCAAAAAGCCCCTTGGAAAAAGGGGTTTATAACGCGAATTACGCCCTGACACGTTTTGTGCCAAGGCGTGATTTAATATATTACAGAGCTTTTTTTGCTACTTCTACCAGTGAAGCGAATGCAGCTGCATCATGGATAGCCATTTCAGACAGCATTTTTCTGTTCAGTGTAACACCTGCTTTTTTCAGGCCGTTCATGAATGTAGAGTAGTTCATGCCGTGCATTTTAACTGCAGCGGAGATACGTGTGATCCACAGTCTGCGGAAATCTCTCTTTTTCTGTTTTCTGCCAGCGAAAGCGTAGTTACCGCTTTTCATAACCTGCTGTTTAGCCATTTTGAAGTGTTTGGATTTTGCACCATAATAGCCTTTAGCAAGTTTCAGTGTTTTATTTCTTCTTTTGCGAGTCATCATCGCGCCTTTAATACGAGCCATTCTATTCTTTCTCCTTTAATATCAATCTTAGTTAACAAATTTACACAAATTAAGCGTATGGCAGCAGCTTTTTGATTGTAGCTGTGTTTGTTTTATCTGTGTAGCCACCTTTTCTAAGGTTTCTTTTTCTCTTAGTTGACATTTTTGTCAGAATATGGCTTCTAAAAGCTTTACCTCTTTTGATTTTGCCATTTTTTGTCAGCTTAAATCTTTTTTTAGCGCCTGTGTGTGTTTTAATTTTGTACTTCATTGGATAAAATCCTCCTGTTTATTTCTTTGTTGCTGGGGCAATAACCATCTGCATGCTTCTGCCTTCGAGCTTTGCCTGTTTTTCGATAACGCCGCCTTCTACAGCTTCGCCAAAGCGTGCCATTACATCAAGACCTGCTTTGGAATGAGCCATTTCACGGCCTCTGAAACGGATGCTTGCTTTAACTTTATCACCGTTTTTAAGGAACTTGTTTGCCTGATTTACTTTTGTGTTAAAGTCATTTGTATCAATGTTCAGTGACAGACGAACTTCTTTTGTTTCCACAACTTTCTGGTTCTTTCTGTTTTCCTTTTCCTTTTTAGCCTGTTCGAAACGATATTTACCGTAGTCCATAACACGGCATACAGGTGGGTTTGCAGTTGGAGCAATCTTTACAAGGTCAAGATTTGCATCTTCTGCCAGTTTGAGTGCTGCGCTGGAAGACATAATGCCCATCTGGCTGCCGTCTGCGCCGATAACTCTCACTTCTTTGTCTCTGATTTCTTCATTGATTTCAAGTTCTTTTTTTGTACTAATGATAAAGCACCTCCATTTTTAATATAAGCAAATTTAAAAAAGCACGAGCATACAGCCCGTGCTAAATAAACATAAGTTTGCGGAGAGCGCTATTTGTCCCCCGTACACTCTGAATATTGACCCGCCCGCTCTGTTGCAGGACAAGGTGAGCACATGCTGTTGCTACTTTATTGCGTAAAAGATTATACCATACCAACCCCTGTGTGTCAACACATTTTTCCTTTGTTTTTCTGGGAAAACCGGGATTTTCAAAGTTCTGTTAAAAGATACCATAACAGCGACAACTTTGCAATATTTTTTGTGCATAAGTGGGAAAATTTTACCAATGATACAATCACAATACTCTGAAGCAAGGAGATTTTTATGAAAAAAAGCGAACGCAGCATACTTGCCGCACTGATATTCTGCCTGTTTTTTGTTTTTGTACTGGACAGCGACAGGCAGGCCGCAGACATAAGAAACAGCACTCTGCGTCTGCACATAATAGCCCGGGACGACAGCACTGTCAGCCAACATATAAAAAACCAGGTGAAAAACGCCACCGAAAAGCTGTGGCCTGCAATTTACTGTGATGCACAGAATTTTCAACAGGCAGTGGCTAAAACAGAAGAAAATCTGGAATATATACAGCAGATAACCGACAACACCCTGAAAAACCTGTGTGCAGATTACACCAGCCGCTGCAGCCTGGAACAGATATATTTTGACACCACAACCATAGACGGCAAAACATTGCCCCGGGGTATGTATACCGCCCTGACAATACGCCTGGGCCAGGCACAAGGAAAAAACTGGTGGTGTATACTGTACCCAGAAATGAGCCTGGGAACCGGCGCTGAATATGAGGAAAACCCCAGCGGCACAATTTACGAAACAGATAGATTCCGATTGAAGCTGAAAACGGTGGAACTGTGGCAGAAAGCAAAGTCTTTTTTCACCGCCACCGAAATGTACAGTCATATTTAATCACTATTCATAAACAAACAAAAACAGACCGTCTATACAGACTGTCTGTTTTTCAGAAGTGAGTGATTTATAAACTGGCAATAGATGCCTTTATTATGCTGTTGTATTCACCAAGTAATTCCACAAGAGTTGACATTTTTTCAGCACCCATGATATTTTCAATGGTTTCTTCCGTGCTGTTCATAGACAAAACCAGGCTGGAAATATAATCCATACCTTTTTCTGTTATGGTCAATACTTTTTCTTTTTTATTTGTGGCAGTAAAATACCAGTCAATATTACCTGCCCCTTTCATAGCCATAACAATATTGTTTACGGTCTGTTTTGGTAACAGGTAATAATCACAAAGCTGTTTCTGTGTGCAGTCACCGTTGCGATACAGGTGATACATCAGAACCATTTCGTGATAATTTACATCATATTTTTTTGCCATCTGTACAAGACTGCCTTTTATCTGGTTGACAGACATATTGATGTCAATCATAGAGTGAGTGTAAGCTGCATCCATTTCCTTTTCCTCTTTTCACTTTACTCTATAAAAACAACAGCATTAAAACAGAACTATTCTTCCACCATACGATAGCCCACACCGATTTCGGTCATAATATAGCGTGGTTTTGCAGGATTTGCTTCGATCTTTCTGCGCAGACCTGCCATAAGTGTACGCAAAGCCTGAGTATCCTGACCATAACCCGGACCCCACAGTTCTTTGATCACACTGGCAGTGGTAACCACTTTGCCTCTGTTTTTGATAAGCAGAGACATCAATGAATACTCCATAGGTGTGAGATGAATTTCATTTCCGTCAAGAGTGACAATGCGTTTTTCAAAATCAACCGACAGGCCGCCAACCTGTATAACAGACTGTTTTTTCACTGACTCCCGGCGTTTCATATGGCGCACAGCCACTCTGATTCTGGCCAGAAGTTCAGTGGAAGAAAACGGCTTTGTCAGATAATCGTCTGCACCCAGGTCAAGGGCATAGGCTTTTTCCCTGTCCTGGTCACGGGCAGAAACCACAATAACAGGAATTTCTGACCATTCACGCAACATTCTGATAACATCAATGCCATCAATATCCGGCAGACCCAGGTCAAGAATAACCAGGTCCACAGTTTCATTTGCTATTGTATTTATAGCCCGACTGCCTGTAGAAACGATTTTGCAGATATAACCTTCATTCCTTAAAGAATAAGAAATAAAGTTTCTTATCTGAAAGTCATCTTCGACAATCAGGATTGTTTCTTTATAGTTAGTCATTATTAGTATCCTCCATTGGCAGTGTAAAGGAAAACTCTGCCCCACCGCCATCTCTGTTGGCTGCTGAAATTTTGCCACCATGGGCCTCTACAACCGATTTACATATAGCCAGGCCCAGACCCATGCCTTTTTTTGCATCTGATGACTGCTTTCCGGATGTGTAATACATCTGGAATATGTATGGCATATCCTCTTCATTTATACCTGTGCCTCTGTCTGCCACAATAAAACGCACAGCGTTGTCCAGTTTATCAACCGTCAGTGATATTTCCTGATTCAATGTTGTATGTTTCAATGCATTGTCCAGCAGATTTATAAGCACCTGTACAATAAGTTTTGCATCTACAGGCACAATTACAAGCTCGTTTGGAATGTTTACAACCAGCTCCCTGCCTTTGGCACGTTTTTCAAAGCGCTCTACAACCACAGCTATGATTTCTTCTATTGCTTCCGGTTGTTTTTTCAGATAATGATGGCTGTCCTCCAGACGGGTAAGGTTAAGTATGTTTTCCATAAGCGAGTGCAGCCATTCGGCGTCTTCTATTATTTCTGCCGCCAGTTCGTATCGCATATCATCCGGCTGAGTCATACCCATAATCATTTCGCTGGTACCCATAATACCTGTCAACGGTGTGCGCAAGTCGTGGGAAATAGCACGCAAAAGACTGCTGCGATAGCGTTCTCTTTCATTTTCCTGCTGCAGTCTCCCCTGCTTAAAAGCAGAATAAACACGACCCATGGCCAGAGAAAGATTCTCAATAGCCACCATAAGTGCCCTGCGCTTGCTTTCTTCCAGCATAAGCGCCTGTTCATGGGGCATATAAATCACAGCCGAAACAATACCATCAGCAAATATTTTCCAACTTCTTATGTTGGTCAGTTCCAACATATAATCATCAATCTGTTTCAATGATACTTTTTCGGAATCCGGCAAAGAAATCACGCGGAGTTTATCATCAAAGGTATACTGTGCAATCCGACATTTTTCATGCAACATATCTGATGTGTATGCACACAGAATATTTGTTTCTGTCAGTTCTCCTATACTCTGTATAGATATATCAATAATTTCTTCTATAGACGCTGCACCGGCAACCCGGTTGGTCATTATATACAGTTTGCGGTTTTCCTCTGCACGCCGATTGGCTACCGAAACGCTGGTTTTGATTCTTTGGGTCATCATTGTGATAATCAGTGAAACTGTAACCATAATTGTAAAAGTTATTACATAGCTGACATTACCTATGGCGAAAGCATTATATGGTTCAGTAAAAAAGAAGTTAAAAGATAATGTTGCCCCGAAAGAATAGAGAATACTGATAATATAGCTTTGTGTAAAAATAGAAATAGCAACAACTGCCAGAAGATATACAATAGCTATATTGGTTTCAGGCAAATTAATAGATTCAAACAATTTGCCTACAACAGTGGCCAAAACAATAAAAACTGGCCCTATATATAGGTTCTGATGGGAAATGTTTTGACCAACATCTTCATTGGCTTTTGCGAACATTTTTATCTCCTTTGCAATAATAATAACAAATTATGATATATATTCACCGGACTGCCATTATTTTGATATATTTTTACTTATACAGTATAACATTAATAATGTTAGATGTACGTTAAAAATAAATCAGAGGTGTTATTTTTGTGTTAGTCCCCTTTGTGTGCAATCCGTATTTATATTATTTATTTTACCCAGTATTTAATCTGTGGCTGTGGGTATTCCACTCCAAATGTTTCCACCTGAATATCCAGCATAAATTCGTCTTCTACCGGCTGTTTGATGGTAGCGCCTACACCTTCCGGATAAACCTGTACCAGCGGCACATTTTCCAGGCGCTGCACTTCTTCAAATCCATCAATGACTTTGCCGAAAGCAGCAAATTTATCCTGTAATTTTTCACCTGCTTCATCAGACAGCGTAATGAAAAATTCACAGCCATGAGCTTCTTTTTCTCCATCGCCTGCCATAGCAACAGTCCATTTTTCCATTTTGATATCATTGTGGATGCCGTTTGAGTCAAATTCACCATCCAGCATATAGTCACAGCGTTTATCATCAAAATAGCAGTAAGAAGGCTGCAGTACAAAACCGGGAACCACACGTTTGATAAGGCGGTCTTTATACATTTTTTCACCGGCAGCCCAGATAAAACTGTTTACAGTATTTGGGGCAGACTGTGGATAAAGTTCAATAGTGATAACACCTTTTGTTGTATACATCTTAGCAATAGGATTTTTCATAAAAGCATCCCCTGTAAAATTAACTTTAATATTAATTATACCAATAAAAAATCTCTGTAACAAGTTTATTATTGATAACATACACAAAAACAGGTATACTTTAATCAATAAAACAAGGTGGTTATAACTATGAAATACAATTTTGACAAATGGGCAAGTCACGAAAACAATGGCAATATGAAAGGCAGCTGGGCACAGGATATGCCGGCAGGAGGCGTTATGCTGTCCGGTGCAGAAATGGATTATCCACTGCCGGATTTTATAACAGCGGCAGTGGCTGATTTTGCAGCAAACGGTCTGTTTGGTTTTACCCTGCCTGACAGTGATTACAAAGGCGCAATCTGTAATTGGATGAAGCTGACACGAGGCTGGGATGTAAACCCTGACCATATTGTGGCAACACTGGGCACAACCTTTGGACTATCCACCGCCATAAGAGCCTTTACAGAAAAAGATGACGGTGTGATTATACAGCACCCGTCCTACGGCCGTTTTGACAGGGCAATGGTAAGAAACGGCAGAAAAGTAGTATCCAATCCGCTGAAAGAAGAGAACGGTATTTACAGTCTGGATTTTGAAGACCTGGAAAACAAAATGAGCCAGCCGGAAAACAAAATGCTGGTGCTGGTAAATCCACATAATCCAACAGGCAGGATATTTGACAAAGATGACCTGGAAAAAATCGCCCGGCTGGCCAACAAATACAATGTGGTGGTGTTCAGCGATGAAATATTTGCAGAGACCACACAGGGCAAAAGAGTAATACCTTATGCTGAAATTGACCCTGTAATGGGTATAAGCTGTACCTCTTTGGGTAAAACCTTCAACCTGACAGGTGTTAATCAGGCAAATATGGTTATTCCCAATGATAATCTTCGCCAAAAGTATTCCACACAGAAAGACATCGACCATTTTGGCAGTATAGACCCATTTTTCTACAATCTGCTGAAAGCGGCCTACACAGAAGAAGGCTGGGACTGGGTGATGCAGATGAACGCCCACACAAAAGAAATGTACTGTCTGCTGACAGAAACACTGAAAGAAATGCCACTGATAACCGTAAGCCCGCTGGAAGGCACTTTTGTTGCCTGGCTGGATTGCCGTAAACTGAAACTCAGTGACAAAGAATTAGAACACTTCTTTATGGATGATGCCCTGCTGTGGGCAGACTGGGGCGAAGAATACGGCCCGGGCGGCAATGGTTTTGTAAGAATCAATATTGCCACCACCAGAGAAAAAATGGAGACAGCTCTTGCCAACCTGAAAAAAGCGTATAAAACAAGGTTTTAAACCAATACCCCCTGCCATGCGGCAGGGGGTATTAATTTTAAATATTATCTTACAATCTTCCCATCGATGTAAACTTTTTCTATTTTTCGTATATCTGAAATATTTTTATCCGGGCGACCTTTGACCAGAATAAAGTCGGCTGCCTTACCCGGTGCAATTCTGCCTCGGTCTTCAAGACCAAACACATCTGCATTAAGGGATGTGGCACCTTTCAGCACGTCAATAGCAGGAATACCACAGTCTGCCAGCATTTCCATTTCCACAAACATTGAACTGCCGTGTTCTACCGCCGGAACAAAGGTAGAATTATTGGCATCTGTACCCACCAGTACAGGCACACCCATATCATAAAAAAGCTTCACTGCCTTGCTGGCATATTCAAACCCTATATCTTCATAATCCCTGAAAGGTTCGATAGTGAATTTTTTCATCATCAGTATTGTGGGCATAAAAGCCAGATTTTTATCTTTAGCCTGCTGTACCAGCCGCTGTGGTGTGGCAGTGCGCATAGCTGTGTGCAACAGTATATCCACACCTGCATCTATTGCCATCTGCTGTGCCGGCACTGACGCGGCGTGGGAAATAACTTTCAGCCCTTTTGCGTGGGCGGTATTCACAATATCAGCCAATATATCTGCCGGGATGGTACGCGGTGCCATTGCAGGTGGAATTTCTATAAACAGTTTTACAAAATCACCGCCGGCGGCAATGGTTTTTTCCACATGGTCAGCGCCATCCTCCACATCTCCTTTTGCCATAATATGAGAGGTGTGTATTTTAAGCTTGTCAGACTTTTCCCTGATTTCGCGTGATACAGAAACATCACACACCGTTGTTTCTCCACATTCAACAAACATTTCCAGCTGGGAATCATGGCTGATATGCACATGGCCGTCAATCATTCCCGGCATAAGGAACAAATCACTTTCAGGTGTGCCGCTGGCTTCCTGCAATGAAACAATCACACCGTTTTCCACTGTGACTGTTGCATTTTCGTATATTTTTTCGCCGTCAAAAACAGCGCAGTTGACAGAAAATTTTTCTTGCATATTTCCTCCATAAACAAACAAGGCCTGCGATTGCAGGCCTCATCGAGTAATTATATTTCAACACCAAAAATTCTTGCGGCATTTTTCCACAGAACTTTTTCTTTGATTTCATCACTGAATGGCCAGTTTTCAACGCCTTCGATAAGAGATTCAAGTGTTTTGCCCTGGCTGTTCCAGTCTGATGAGAAGAAGAATTTATCCTGCACTCTTGGCAGCCAATAAGCATAAGGTTCATAGCCTGAACCCTGTACAGTGATAAGGGCTGGGTTATGTGTTTCCATATTCAGATAAACATTTTTATGACGCAGTGCCAGACCGATAAATTCCATTGTCCATGGCCAGCCTGATACAGATGCCATAATCTGCAGTTCTGGGAAATCACGTGCCACTTCGTCAATATAACGTGGGTGGCCGATATCATAAGGCACTGCACCTGAAAGGTTCATACTGCAGTAAATAAATACAGGCACGCCCAGTTCAACACATTTGGCATAAATAGGATAGCAGTGTTTATCGTTTGCAGGCAGATGTGTTCTGAATGCTGTGATATATACAGCTTTAAGACCCAGTTCCTTGATACCTCTTTCCACTTCACGCACTGCTTTCATGCCATCCAGTGGGTTTACAAAGCAGAAACCACCCAGTCTGTCAGGGTACTGATTGCAGATAGCTGCTGTTTTGTCATTGTCGTGGCTGTTGTGGCAGGTCATACCCCAGCGCACACCCAGCTTGTCCATTTGGTCCATAAAGCTGTCTAATGTAGGTGCGTTGGCATGAGCTGCGGCTGTAATTTTTTCCATAAAGGCTTCTCTGCCTTCGTTTTCAAAAATAGTGTCCATTTCAGCCAGTGTAAGTCCTAATTTCTGTTCTATGCCACCATTGAAGTTTTCACGGTAACCGCCCCATGCTTCCCTGAATTCAGGTAAAACAAAATGACAGGCAGTGCGGATAAGGTCTTCTTCAAAATCAGGCATATCCAGACACAAGTCCATAACTTTTCTCATATTCAACTTCCTTTCAATAAAACATCTAAAGATATTCATATAATACATTAATATACTACTACCGCAAAAGCAGTTTGTCAAGCATTTATCAAAGTTTATGCAGTTATTTTGCATTAACAGTAAACAATTAAACCTTATTTATGTATTGATATACAAAAAGCAAAACCGTGTGTATAAGCCACACGGTTTTTATACTTGTTTACAGTGGCTGTACTGCCAGCAGTGCTTTCTTTGTTTCTTCGTCTGCAAAACAGGCCCGGATAGCATAGTTGTTCATTTTTACTATATCTTCATCGGTAAAGCCCATTTTTCTGCACAGGTCGTATTCAAATTCCAGATTTGTTTTCAGCACAGTCATATTGTCTGTGTTCACTGTTACCCTGCCGCCTTTGTGGAACAGCACAAACAGTGGGTGTCTTTCATCGCCATAAAGACCATAATCGCTGGAAAGAGAGCTGTCAGGGCACATTTCCAGTGTTACTCCTTTGGAAATCACTTCTTCTGTCAGTTCAGGCACCAGTGCCGCCTGATAGCCATGGCCTATTCTTGTGGTGCCATATTTCAGGGCATCGGCAACTGTAAATTCGCTGTGGGTTGTGGCAGGCACACCCAGTGTTTTTGCCAATTCAAAAATATCAGCATACTCCGACATTCTTTCTTCATAGCCTGCCAGGTCAACACCTACTACCCCTTTGCCCAGATATTTTTTTGCAAGATGCACTGTTTCAATATTGGCATCATGGTTATCCATCGGGTCACAGTGATTCATCGCACAGAGAATCAGCCCTGCTTTCAGTGTTTTACATTTTGCCAGACCTTTTTCCAGCCCATCAATAGCTGCCAGTACAGCGTCTTCCTGGCTCATTCCTTTTTCCAGATGATACTGTGGTGCAAAACGCAGTTCTGCATAAATCAGCCCGTCTTTTTCCAGCTGGTCTACCAGTTCTTCTGTAATACGTGACAATCCTTCTGCCGTCTGCATTGCTCGCAGCGGTGGCTGGAATGTAAGAAAATCAGGGTCGTATTCACCGTCAGCCACTACCATTGATCTGGTTATTTCTTCCAGTGTCATATTACATTCAGGCTCAATACCATATTTATGGGTAATTTCATAAACTGTTTCAGGCTTTGCTGAACCATCAATATGCAGGTGCAGGTCGATTTTATTAAGTATTTTCATATTTATTCTCCGTTTTTGTTTAATATATTAATTATACAATAAACATCGGCTGTATGTAAATTGGATTTATCCGAAATAATATAGTATAATGGTAAAAAGGAGTGATGTATATGCCTTTATACATAGTAAGAAATGATATTACCTTAATGGAAACCGATGCCATTGTAAACGCTGCCAAAAACTCTCTGTTGGGCGGAAGCGGTGTGGATGGGCGGATACACAAAGCCGCAGGTCCTGCCCTGCTGGAAGAATGCAAAACTTTGGGCGGCTGTGCCACCGGCAGTGCAAAAATAACAAAGGGTTATAACCTGAAAGCCAGATATATTATACATACAGTAGGCCCCAGATGGCTTGGCGGCAGCTGTGGCGAAAAACAGCGGCTGGAAAGCTGTTACATATCCAGCCTGGAACTGGCAAAGGAAAACCATTGTGAAAGTGTTTCTTTCCCGCTGATTTCTTCAGGTGTTTATGGCTATCCGAAAGATAACGCTTTTGATGTGGCAATCAGAACCATTACCGCATGGCTGGAAAAAAGCGAAAATGACATGGATGTGTATATGGTGCTGTTTGACAGGGCGGCATATACTATCAGCCGTAATTTGTACAACGACATTGAAAGCTATATAGATGACAATTATGTCTCAAAACACAGTGACAGCAGGGAAATATTCCGTCGCAGAAAGCTAATGGCAACTGCCTCTATGAAGTCGGATACAGACTGTTATGAAGACACTTTTATGGCTCCATCTGTGACAACAGACAAAATGCTGTCGCTGGAAGACTATATTGACAGACTGGATGAAGGCTTTTCGCAGACCTTGCTGAAACTGATTGACCAGAAAGGTATGACTGATGCACAGTGTTATAAAAAAGCCAATATCAGCCGAAAACATTTTTCAAAAATCCGAAATGACAGGAATTACAAACCTAAAAAGTCCACTGCACTGGCATTTGCCATTGCATTGGAGCTGACTTTGGACGAAACCGAACAGCTTTTGAAAAAAGCCGGATATGCCCTGACACATTCCAGCAAAGCTGATATAATAATTGAATATTTTATAGTAAAAGGCAACTACAACATATTTGAAATAAACGACGCCCTGTGGTCCTTTGACCAACCTTTACTGGGCGCATAAATGTCGCCTGGCAGGTGACCACCTCTTTGTATTTTCTGTGTATACTGTAACCAGAAAACACAAGGAGGTATTTTATTTATGAGAAAAGGTTTTACAGAAATAGTTTTTATACTGGACAGAAGCGGTTCTATGACCGGCCTGGAAAAAGACACAATCGGAGGTTTCAATTCCCTGATTGAAAAGCAGAAAAAAGAGGATGGTCAGTGTGTGGTATCCACAGTACTGTTTGACTATGAAAGTGATGTGATACACGACAGAGTGGATATAAAAAAGGTAAATCCACTGACTGACAGGGAATATTATGCCCGCGGCAGCACCGCCCTGCTGGATGCCATAGGCGGAGCAATACGCCATATCGGCAATGTGCATAAATATGCCAGAGAAGAAGACAGACCTGAAAAAACACTGTTTATAATCACCACTGATGGTATGGAAAATGCCAGCCGCAGATATGATTATCAGAAAGTCAAACAGATGGTGGAAAGACAGAAAGAAAAATATGGCTGGGAATTTATGTTTTTAGGGGCAAATATTGACGCAATGGAAACAGCAGAAAGTTTTGGCATTGACAAAGATATGGCTGCAGATTTCAAAAATGATGCCAGGGGCACTGCTTTGAATTACCAGGTGCTCAGTGACACAATAAAGGCTGTACGTGCCGCACCCCATAAAACAGTAGGCAAAAACTGGAAAAGCAGTATAGACGCCGATTACAAAAACAGAAAATAAAGCATTTTCCTCACAGTTATTTGCCGCGGGATGTCCGGAGGCCATCCCCTACGCGATATTCTTCAATATATGCCCGGACTATTACCCGATTACAAACAAAAACAGGACATCATCTGATATCCTGTTTTTCTTCTGATTTAAGCAACTGTGCCATTTTCCTTTTACCTATAACGTTTGCTGCCCGGTCAAAAACCTGTGCTGCATAGTCATCTGCTATCTTCTTTTGCACCAGCTGGTACTGTGTTTCCATTATATCGTCACCACCCAGCATCATATCAATTTCTTCCAATATTTCTTCCAGTTCACTGACAGCATTGACCACACGCTCTCTAAGGGCATAATATGCATCATAATATAAATCTTTATCTTTCATAATCATTCTCGCTCGCCTTTATATAAATCCCCCAGAATTTTCTAAAAATAATTATATACCATTTGCTAACTATAAGCAAGCAATATTAAGCTAATTTTCAGTTAGCATTAATATAGAGGTGTATGGTTATGGAAAAGAAAAATTATTATAAAATAATCGGTAAAAATGTAGCTTATTACAGAAAGAAGAAAAATCTCATCCAGGAAGGTCTTGCATTGAAAGCAAATATTTCCAGAGCACACATCAGCCATATCGAAGCTGAAAATGTAACCAAAGCACCATCTCTTGATATTTTATTCAGAATAAGTGAAATACTTGATATTGAGCCATATCAACTGCTTATGGAAAAACCAAATAATACTGAACAATGACAGGGAGGCTGTATGCTTCCCTCTTTTTATGCAACTGATAATTCGGTTCACAGAAACAGAAGACTAAAACAAACCACACATCAGCGCAAACAAAAACAGGACATCATCTGATGTCCTATTTCTATTTTAGAAATATGTGCTGTTTTCAGGGAAAATATCGTTGCAGGTTGTTCTTACGCCCAGTTTTTTCAGTGTGGAGGAGTCGCCTGTTCTCAACATTACTGACGAATGCAGGTCTGCGCCACGCAGTTTTGGCAGCTGTGCCAATGCCAGCTGTACAGTTGGGTTTGTGTTGCTTGCCACTGTCAATGCCAGCAGCACATCGTCCAGTTTCAGTGCAGAAGCCTTTGAGCCCAGTACATTGCGTTTCAGGTCAAGAATAGGCACCAGAACTGCCGCTGGAATAAGATGGATAGCATCATTTATACCGGCCAGGTGTTTCAGCGCATTGATTGTGGCGGCGCTGGTGGCGCTCATCACATCACTGGCTTTGCCTGTGATAATTGTGCCATCCTGCAGTTCATAAGCAACTGAATGCCGACCGCTTTGATGGGCTTTTTCATTGGCAGGTGTTACACAAGGGCGGTCAAATGGTGTAAGGTTCAGCTGGTTCATCAGGCTTTCCAGTTTTTCCACCTGATTCCGTCCTACTTTACCCAGTTTGTTGTCGCACAGTGCTGTATAATATCTGTAAATAATTTCCTGCTGTGAAGCATAGCGGCATGCTTCGTCATCAATGATAGCATTGCCTACCATGTTTACACCCATATCTGTCGGTGAACGATAAAAGTTTTCATCGCCTGTAATGTTTTTCAGAATGGTTTTTACTATTGGAAAAGCCTCTACGTCACGATTGTAGTTTACTGTTGTTTCACCGTATGCTTCCAGATGGAATGGGTCTATCATATTAACATCCATCAGGTCAGCTGTGGCGGCTTCATAAGCCAGGTTCACAGGGTGTTTCAGCGGCAAGTTCCACACCGGGAATGTTTCAAACTTTGCATAGCCGGCATAGCGGCCGCGTTTGTGTTCATGATAAACCTGTGACAGACACACTGCCAGTTTGCCACTGCCAGGGCCAGGTGCTGTAATAACCACCAATGGTTTTGTGGTTTCAACAAAATCGTTTTTACCATAGCCTTCATCACTTACAATGGTTTTTACATCGCGTGGATAGTTTGGAATGGAATAATGTTTATAGCTTTTAAGTCCAAGATTGCTCAATTTTGTAATAAAATTATCTGCAGCTGGCTGGTGATTGTATCTGGTCAGCACAACACCATTTACAGTAATACCCATAGCCTTGAACTCGTCTGTCAGGCGCAGGATATCCATATCATAGGAAATACCCAGGTCAGCGCGTACCTTTGTTTTTTCAATATCATCAGCAGAAATACAGAAAATAATTTCTGTGTCTTCGCTGAGTGTCTGCAGCAATTTCATTTTTGCATCCGGTTCAAAACCCGGCAGAACTCTGGAAGCGTGAAAATCGTCAAACAGTTTGCCACCAAACTCCAGATAAAGTTTGCCGTCAAATTTTGCTATTCTTTCTTTAATTTCATGGGCCTGTTTTTCAACATACAGTTCATTGCTGAATCCTTTTTTAAACATTTTTTACGCTCCCTTGAATAAAATATTTTCAAATACTCTATTAGTATACCATTAGCGGAAAAGTTAAACAATTATTATTTTGTTTTGAATTTTTAGAAAAAATATACCTCATTTTATGGAACTTTCACAAATTTTTTATACAGGTAAAATTGATGTTAAATTGTCGTTAAAAGTAGTATGAAAATTCCGTGAAACCTATTGACAAAACAATGGGTTGGTACTAAACTACACATTAGAAACTGCCATGTTTCACGGCAAATATTTTTATAAGGAGATTTAGATTATGGCAAAATATGGTTGCGTTGTTTGTGGCTGGATTTACGACGAAGAAATAGGTGACGATGAACTGGGTATCCCAGCAGGCACACTCTTCGAAGATTTACCGGAAGATTTTGAATGTCCACTTTGCGGTGTAGGCGTTGACCAGTTTGAAAAAGTTGATTAATATCATCGGGCAGGGCTTTACAGCCCTGCTCTTTTATTATATTATAAATGATACTTGGCAAATCATATCTGGCAGCGGAGGCGAATATGAAAATATCAATAATTGGTTATTCAGGTGCAGGCAAGTCTACCACCGCCCGAACACTTGGCGAAAAACTGGGGATACCTGTGCTGCATCTTGATACTGTGTATCATATGCCGGGCTGGCAGGTAAGACCAAATGATGACAGCATAGCCATTGTGTCAGAATTTATGGCGAAAAATAACAGCTGGGTAATAGATGGTAACTATAAGGCTATAATTCAGCGGCAGCGTTTTGAACAGTCAGATCTGATAATCTTTTTTGATTTCAACAGATTAACCTGTTTTTGGCGTGCGTTTGCACGATATCTGAAATACAGGGGCAAGTCCCGTCCGGATATGACACAGGGCTGTAACGAGAAATTTGACCTTGAATTTGCCAGATGGATACTGAAAGACGGCAGGACTCCACAAAAGGTGAAGGGCTATAAAAATATGTGTCAAAAATATGCAGACAAAGTGGTAATTATCCGCAATCAAAAAGATCTTGAAAAATTTTTGGAAAAAATATTTTAAAAAATTCAAAAAAAGTGTTGACATTTGCTGATTTCTGATGTATACTAATCTAGCACTTGAGAAATCAAGCAACGGGATGTGGCTCAGTTTGGTAGAGCGCCTGGTTTGGGACCAGGATGCCGCAGGTTCGAATCCTGTCATCCCGACCATTGACCAGTCAGAAATGACTGGTCTTTTTTTGTTTTATGCAGGATTCGAACCTGAGAAGGTCGCGGCGTTAAACAAACAGTCCAGCGGACTGTTTGTAGCCAGCGAGAGCTTGAGCGACAGCGAAAGCCAGTCAGCATGCAAGGCGCAGCCGAAGCAGGCGGGAATCCTGTCATCCCGACCACGACCACCGAGAAATCGGTGGTCTTTTTTTGTTTCCAGACCACTGCAATCAGCAGTCTTTTTCTGTTGTGCTGAAATATTGTTGTATGCTATAATTAAAAAAACACTTTACAACGAGGTAACAATATGAAAAAACTGATTGCACTGGCTATGGCTGCAGTTATATGCCTGTCTTTTACGGGCTGTACACCTAAAAGTCAGGATGTAAAACAAACTGAAATAATGATAAATGCTATCGGTGAAGTAACTGACCAGAGCGGCGAAGATATTTTGCTGGCAGAGTCAATGTATCGTCATCTGACTGACGAAGAAAAGGGGCAGGTAAAAAATTACTCATCACTTACACAGGCAAGAGAAAAATATAATCAGCTTATCCATTATGGGCAGTGGGTTCAGTTTTTTGATAAAGAGGCTGTTACTTTTACTTTGAAAGATGACGGCAGTTTCACAATGTCTGACGGACGCAGTGGCAAATATGAAATATCAGACAGTTTTGTGGTTTTACTGACAGATGATGGTGAAACAATTACCCTGGAGAAAGAGACAAACAAAAATCTGTTGCACCTGAAAACAGAAGATGCTGACTATATCCGCCCGGAATTGCTGACTGTGAAAAAAGAAAAAATCATCACCGAAAAGCGGCACAGATTCTTTAATTTCAACTATCATCTGCATATTTTAAGAGATGAATGGGGTCTGGATAAAGACTACTGGTACAGTCTGCAGATGCAACCAATTGAGGATTATATGGGCATTATTGCACCTGAAACAGAACTTACTTTTACTTTTACATACACCACCAGAAATGTTGCTACAATGCGGAAAACTGACGCAGAAGAATTGCTGATTACAGAAGTAATTTCAGAGCCTGTTCAGCAGGAAAAAACAGTTACACTGACAGCAGATGCTTTTATGACCGATGAATGCTGCAACGAAGAATATGACCTGGTGAGAGGCGTTACCAGTCAGTACCAAAATTACAAAAGTCTTATCAGACAGCTGGAACTTATAGAAAATGCCCAGCTTACATCAGCCGAAGGCATGCTGTATTATTATGACCAGCTGCTTGATATACCAAAAGGAGAATTAGGGTGAAAAACACAGAAAAACACTGGGCTTCTGTATGGGGTAATGCTGTATCCATTGCAGAAAACAGGCCCGAAAGTTACAGCAAGAACATAACCCTGCGTTACCCCATATATTCAGCCTTTGGCGGTGATGCAGTACGCGTTACTTTTGACAACTATACAGGCACCGAGCCAATCACAATAACCAAAACCACCGTTTTTATCTATGGCAAGTTTTATAAACTGACTTTTAACGGACAGGACAGTGTAACGATTCCGGCTGGTGAAAATGCTGTTTCTGACCCTGTGGAATGTAATGTTATGCCACAGACAGTTTTCTTTGTAAGTTTTTATATGGCTGATTTCACACAGATGCGCTCTATGGTTTTTGCCAAAGGGCCATTCACATCAGGTTCCTATGCACTGGGTGACCAGACAGAAGCAGAAATGGTGGATATTGACATATCCAGAAAGACCCACTATTTCTATTTTCTGAGCAATGTTTCTGTGTTTACCGAAAAGAAAAACAGGACTGTAGTCTGTTACGGAGACTCCATTACAGCCCAGGACTGGCCTGACTATCTGTCACTGCGTTGCCGGACAGAAGGCTGTGAAAACACCGCCATTATCCGCCGTGCTGCCAGTGGCACAAGAATTCTGCGCGAATACAGCTGTATCACCTATGAATCCTATGGACTGAAAGGTGACAAACGTTTTCATCACGAAGTACCTACTGACGGCGCAGATACTGTGATTATCCAGCAGGGTATAAACGATATTATCCATCCTGTAGGTACCCATATAAATGCTTTCCGTCCTATGAGCGACCTGCCAACTGTGGACCAGCTGATAGAGGGTATAAAAAAATATATCGCCCAGGCAAGACAGTTTGGGTATAAAGTGTATGTAGGCACACTGCTGCCTATCGGTGGCTGGCGCACATACGCGCCTTTCAGAGAAGAAATGAGAAACCGGTTCAATAACTGGATTCGTACCACAGACCTGATTGACGGATATATAGATTTTGACAAAGCACTGGCAGACCCTGAAAAGCCTGAATATATGCTGCCACTGTATGACAGCGGTGACCACCTGCACCCAAGTGCCGCTGGTTATAAAGCTATGGCAGATGCAGTATTGAAAGAAATTATAGAATAAAATAAATCCACGTTTCAAAGGAGAGATATCATGAAAAAGATAATAGCAATTAACGGCAGCCCACGCAGTAATGGCAACACCGCACAGCTGATTAACGAAGCCGCGCTGGGAGCAAAGATTGAAAATGCACAGGTAAAGGTTATCGACCTGTACAAGCTGGAAAAATTCACCGGTTGCATTTCCTGTTTCGGCTGTAAACTGCCTGCAAATCTGGGCAAATGTGTGTGCAAAGACGGCCTTACTGAAGTGCTGGAAGAAATCAGAACTGCTGACGGGGTGATTATCGGCTCTCCAAACTATCTGGGCGACCTGTCTGCCGGTTTCCGTGCATTGTACGAAAGACTGATTTTTCAGTACATTTCATATAAAAAGGAAAATCCAAACTACAGCGAAAGAAAAATACCTGTGCTGCTGATTATGACCAGCAATGCTGACGAAGATTTTTATGATAAAATCGGTTACACAGCTATGCTGGAAAAATACAAAGCAAACTTTGAAAACTTTGTAGGTCCTGTAAAGGTGATGACATCCGGCAGAACAAAACAGGTAAATGACTATGACAGATATAACTGGACAATGTTTAACCCTGAAGAAGTGCTGAAACGCCACGAAACAGTGTGGCCAATGGAAAAAGCCAAAGCATACGCCCTGGGAGCGAAAATGGTTTCAGGTCATTGGGAAGAATAACAAAAAAACAAAAGAGTGTATCACAAGGTAGTTTCCAATAAGACAGTATGAGAACATTACTGGCATAGGGTAGCTGCCGTACAGGAGTGCGACAAGAAAAATTGGCGATACTTGGTTTTCACAACCAGGTATCGCCTTTTTCTATCTTTAACAGAATGTTTGAGTCTTACTGGAGGTACATATGATGCAGGAACTGAACTATATCCGTTGCGGTGATTACTATATTCCCGATATTCGTTTACCGGAGGAAAATAGACCTATTGGTCGGTGGGGGCGTATGCACAGAGATTACATCAAGGAACACAACCCTATCCGCTTCAATGATCTGTGTCTTAGCGGCGAATTGTGGACATATCTGGCTGATTTGAATGAGCAGGCACAGAGCCGCCTTGAACTTATCATCGAGCAGATGAAGGAATCTGAGGACGTGACGGAGCACATGAAGCAGCACGATCAGATGGCGTGGGTTGGAGCTATGAACAGCATCCGCAATCGTGCAGAGGAGATTATTATGCGTGAGATGATCT
>JAFSCU010000001.1 GCA_017436575.1 Oscillospiraceae bacterium | reverse complement strand
CAGTACAATAATAATTGTAGCAACCAATGCAATAATTCTTTTTTTCATATACTTTACCTCATGTTATCATAATGCCTGTACACTATATATACAGTAAAGTAAGAAAAGGTCACAAAATTACTATGTTTTTATAAATATTTATAATTATGTTCAATGATAAGGTACTATCAATACTACAATATAGGTTAGATATAGGAATAAAAAGTTTATTTTCTTCATTATTAAAAACCCATGCGCCATCTATATTGTTAATATTTATTGAGAAATAAACAGAATGTTCATTATCTAAAAAGTCATTACCTGTTAATTGCGAAGTGCAAATTGAGATTTTTATAAACTGATCATCCTTGTTTCTGAAAGTATAGAACATTGCCTCAGATGTTTTGACACTCTCCTCCTCCACCAACTCAAACCCTTCCGGTATATAGTTAAACCTGATTTCAGGCAGTTGGGTTGGGGCGGCATCTGTTTTGATAAATATTCGTGTAAACTTATCGTGCCATTCCAGTATGGTGGTTGCCACACTTTCGCGCACAGCCTGGGCTGTCATCAGACTGCCAAATGTCAGCGAAATACACAGCATGGCCACCACTGCCACTTTTGCGGTGATTTTGCGGAAATATATCAGTTTTTCGTTGCGGTTTTCCCTGCGGACCATAGTCCGCATTTTCTTTTCATATTCAGCAGAAGGATGAATTATTTCATCCAGCTCTTCATCAGCCGGAATAGAATTTGCCTGTTCCATATATGTTTCTCTTACTGCCATACGCAGCAAACTGTCAAAACTTACCTGTTCACTCATCTTTTAGTCACCACCAGTTCGTATATCATTTTCTTTGCACGGGATATTCTCATTTTTACAGCGGACCGGGAAATACCCAGCATATCTGCTATTTCACCTATGCGATAGCCCTGTTCCTGTAAAGTCAAAGGAGTAATGTATTTTTCGTCAAGCATCGCCAGTGCCTTTTTAATTTCTCCATATATAATAATATCCACAGCTTTTAATTCATAGTCTGTGGAATCCGGTAGTATTTCTTCAATTGTATTTTCTTCAGGAGTGATAACGTATTTTGAATTTTTCTGTGCTATTCTTTTGGCACAGTTCTGCACAATGGTTATTACATAATTCTTTGTTTCGCCAGGGTAGTCAGTGCGAATGGTTTTTATGTTTCTGGATATCTGCAAAAAAGCTTCCTGTACTGCATCTTCAGCCAGATATTCGTCTTTCAAAATTTCAGTTGCCTTGAACAGCATACTTTTGTTGTATGTTTCATATATCATCTGAAACTTGCTTTGGTCTTCCTCATTGTCTATGAGGTTCAGGTAAAATAATAACATTTCCTGTTTTTCTCCTTTGTTGTGATTGGTTTAAATATAAATATTTTACACTTTTATCAGCTATTATTCTACTGTTTTCGTCAAACTTTATAGAAAAAATTAAAAAGATAGTATTAATATTAAAAATATACAGTCTTATTCTTTTTGAATACGGCTGTTTTATTGTTTCAATAATCAATGTGTAGTATAGTTATTTAATCATTTTAATTGCAAAGGAAAGAGAGGTTATTATGAAAAACACTGTTGATTATGATGATTTGAACCGTTTTAAAGAATATCTTTTTATTTGTGAAAAAAGCGTCAAGACAATTGAAAAATATATTCGTGATTGCCTGAAATTTGTTGGTTTTGTTGACGGAACACCACTGACAAAGGAAACAGTTATAGCTTACAAACAGCATCTGGTGGAACAGGGCTATTCTGTGCGCTCTGTAAATTCAATGGTGGTGGCGGTCAACTGCTTTCTGGCGTTTCTCGGTTTTGGCAGCTGCAGGGTAAAGGTTCTTAAACTGCAAAAACAGACTTATCTGGAACAGGAAAAGGAACTGACAAAAACAGAATATATGAACCTGCTGTCTGCCTGTGGTAAAAATACCCAGCTTAAAATGATTTTGCAGACCATCTGTGGCACAGGTATCCGCGTGTCTGAACTGAAATATATAACCGTAGACGCAGTCAGACAGGGCAAAGCCACTGTAAATTGCAAAAGCAAAAACCGAATAATACTGATACCTGTAAAACTGCAACGCTTATTAAATGTTTATATAAAAGAAGCAAAAATTAAAAAAGGCCCGATTTTTGTTACAAAAACCGGAGCACCGCTGGACCGCAGCTATATATGGCGAAAAATGAAAAAACTGTGTTGCAAAGCCGGTGTGAAAAAGGAAAAAGTTTTTCCACATAATCTGCGCAAACTGTTTGCACGCACTTTTTATACCATTGAAAAAGACATTGCCAAACTGGCTGATGTTTTGGGGCACAGCAATATAGAAACAACCAGAATATATATTATGACATCTTTTGTCGAACATCGCCGTAAAATTGATAAGTTAGGTCTGATAATATAAAACCACATAATATACATTATGTGGAATAGTTCAAAAATAAATTGTTATAGTTATCTATATTTTACAACTTATTCAAATATAAATCAAGATTTATATTATTGATGTATACATAAAATTTCTCATAACACCACTACAAAGACACCCTCTGAGGCAAAAATGACTGAATCAGAGAGGGTGTGATTTTGTGGTGTATTTTTTTATTTTCATATCGATTCGCCTCGATACAACCTGATAAATTCCTTAATATCTATTCCACATAATGTATATTATGTGGATGTTAGTCTTGCATAAAAGGAGTTTTTATTTTGACAGGAGAGAAATTCGGCCGATGGACAGTGCTGGACAGTTTCGTCGTTACTGACAGCGGTGAAAAAAAGTGGCTGTGCAGATGTGAATGCGGTACTGAAAAATATGTGCTGGAACGAAATCTGAAATATGGCGGTTCTCTTTCCTGCGGTTGCGGCAAAACTATAAACAGAACATCTGACCTGAAAGGTAAAGTTTTTGGCAAGCTGACTGTTATAGGTAAATCAGAAGTTCAGAAAAAGAATGGTGGTATATGGTGGCACTGTGTCTGTGAATGTGGCACAGAAAAAGATTATCCCGCAACGTTACTTAACACTGGTAAAAGAACTTCCTGTGGATGTGACAAAGAAAAGGCTGCCCATAATAAAGATATATCAGGGCAGATTTTTGGCAGCATCACCGCACTGCACCCCACAGATAAAAGGGATAAAAAAAGCAATGTCATCTGGCATTGTGTATGCAATGAATGTGGCAAAGAAATAGATGTTTCCTACAATGAACTGCTTTACGGCAACAGAAAAAGCTGTGGTTGTATAAGAGAAAAGCACAGGGCAAAATTACAGACACTTATAACCCGTGTGGAAGGAACATCTATCGACAGGATAAAAAGTGACAAAACACAGAAAAACAACACCACAGGCCACCGCGGTGTCTACTTTATCAAAGGCAAATACACTGCAAAGATAGTTTTTCAGAAAAAACCGTACTATCTTGGCAGGTATGACAATATAGAAGATGCAATCACAGCCAGACAGGCAGCAGAAGACCTGCTGATGAAAGGCACAGTAGACCATTATGAAAAATGGAAACAGCTGGCGGATGAAAATCCGCAGTGGGCACAGGAAAACCCTTTCAGCATAAGAGTTTACCGCACAGGAGACAGCGAAATTATGGCTGAATTCCTGCCTGCAATTTAAACCAACAAACAGGAGACAATATGATTCTTTGGATAGATAATTCAATCAGACCGCCTGAAGGTCCGTATATCTGGCGGAGAACACTTAAACAGGCACAGCTGACAATAGAAACATTTGAACAGTTTAAATATTGCACCCCTGGTCAGTTTGAAAACCTGGTTTGCAAACTGGAATCCGATGGGATAAATGAAGGGAATATATATTTCCATGACGAAACAATAGCATTGATAGATATTTCACGCGACATGACCAGGGAATACACACAGTTGCTGGATTGGATGAAAACCAGTGAACGAAAATATCATGTGCTGACCCACGAGGATAAAAGTAAATACAGAAATTCAGGAAGGTAAATAAATGACAAAAAAGTTTTCAAAAATATGGGATATGATTACAACACTTTTAGTGGTGATGGTTGCCGCGTTAGCCATACTGCTGGTTGGTATGCGATTTGCCGGTTATAAAGTGTTTACAGTTCTTTCAGGCTCTATGGAGCCGGCATATCACACAGGTTCTGTAATTTATGTTAAAGAGGTTGACTACACACAGTTGCAGGCAGGTGATGTTATCACTTTTATGATCAGCGAAGATATGGTGGCGACACACCGTATTGTTGGCGTGGTACCGGATGAAGAAGACCCATCAGTTCTCCGTTACCGCACAAAAGGCGATGCCAATGACAGCGAAGACGGCACACTGGTGCATTATAAAAACATTATCGGCAGCCCGGTATTTACTATACCTTATCTGGGTTATGTGGCCAGCTATATCCAAAGCCCTCCGGGTTCATACATAGCCATAGCTGCCGCAGCATTTATCCTTATGTTGACCTTTATTCCGGACCTGTTTGCCAAGGATGAGGAAGAAAAAGCGTAGGGGCGATTCACGAATCGCCCGTTAAAGGCACAATCTACCACCTTGTCATTCAAAGCACCACAGATATAAAGAATCGCATACCTGTTAAACTATCAATATGTCATCCTGAACGAAGTGAAGGATCTTTGCTCTGGCATATTGTAAAAAGTATAGTTTTACATAGTACCAATATGAAGATTCCTCGCTCAATACTTTCGCTTTGGAATGACATTACTGGGCGATTCCACGCCCACTCCAAAATTGTATAAGAAATGTTTTACATCGCCTTACCGGTGACTGCGAACTGGAAACCCGCATGGCTTGCATGCCGCCCGCCGTAGTTCTGCTCCGTTTCCGCAGAACGGATAGCACTCAACAGGGCACAGTAGAGCTACGCAAAAACAGGCGGGCGCACCATTCTCATATCGGGCAAGCCGTGCACAACATTCTTAGAATAAATATATTTTTCAGAAAGGAAAAAGAAAATGAAAAAAACTAAAAAAATCGTTGCTCTGTTTCTGGCAGCAGTAATGCTGGTTTGCACAACAGTAGCGGCAACAGTTGCTTATCTGACAGCTGGTACAGAATATGTAAAAAATACATTTACTGTAGGTAATGTTCAGATTGGTCTGGATGAAGAATTGGTTGACCAGTATGGTGATACTTCAAATTCTAGTCCTACAAGAACAAACTCAAACTCTTACACACTGGTTCCAGGTCATGACTATCTGAAAGACCCAACAGTTTATGTTAGAGAACTGAGCCAGCCATGTTGGGTGTTTGTAAAAGTTGTAAATGGTCTTGCTAATGTTGAAGCTGCTGATGGTGCAGTAAAAGAAGATGGTGCATCATACGCACCAATTGAAAAACAGATGGAAGCAAATGGTTGGCTTCCTCTTGATGGCGAAATAGATGTTTACTACTATGAAGAAATCATTGATGCTCGTGAAGACGAAGTAAGCAAAGTTGTTTTTGGCGAATTTATGATTGATGGTGAAGCTGTATTTGAAGATGATTCACAGAATCCTACATTTGAAGATGTAACAATTGACGCTTATGCAGTTCAGGCTGATGGTTTTGAAACAGCAGCAGACGCATGGGACGCAGCAGAAGCTGAATGGGAAAACTAATTAAATTTCCGAAAGGAGATAATTTCTTATGAAAAAAAGAACTATAGCACTGCTTATGGCAGTGGTAATGCTGTTTGGTGCAACAGTTGGCGGTACTATCGCATGGCTGCAGGCATCAACTGGCGAAGTTGTTAACACATTTACAGTTGGCGACATCAATATTGATCTTAAAGAACATAAATATGATGCAACTGAAAACGACCTTTTAGAAAAAGTTGAAGCAAACGAAACAACATCTGTTGACAACTATAAAATCATTCCAGGCACAGATCTTCCAAAAGACCCATTTGTTAGAGTTAAAGCAGGCAGTGAAGCTTGCTGGGTATTTGTAAAGGTTGAAACTGAAAAATGGCCAACATCAAAAGTGACATTTGGCATTGATGGCAAATGGACTGTTCTTGATGCAACAAATTATCCTGATATTTACTGGTATGAACAGGACACACTTGTAGGCGAAACAGAAGATGAACTTCTTTACATCCTTGCTGATGATAAAGTAGAAGTAAGCGAAGATCTTACTAAGACTGAAATCGAAGTAATCAAAGCCGCAGGCAGCCCAAAACTTAAATTTACAGCATATGCTGTACAGAAAGAAAATTTCGCAACAGCAAAAGCTGCTTGGGATGCAACATTTGGTGCAACAAACCCATAATATTTAGCAATGCTTAAATATTAAAAATCTTAAAAGGAGAAATCCATAAATGAAAAAAGCTAGAAAAGTTATAGCTATGGTACTTGTACTGGCTCTTACAGTAGCAATGTCTGTAGCAGGCACAATCGCTTATCTGACAGACACAGATGATGCAAAAAATACATTCACGGTTGGTGATGTGGAAATCACATTGCTGGAATCTGAAGTTGAAGAAGGCGAAAACGAAGATGGTTTCTTCAGCTATGTAGATGCTGACGGAAACGAAAGAACAAAACAGGAAAATACATACGAAGATCTGGTACCAGGTTCTACTATCTGCAAAGACCCAACAGTTACAAACGTTGGTTCACAGCCTGCATATATCAGAGTAACACTGAAACACAACAACAATGCAGCTATTTTCAACTACTTTACAGAAGCTGAATTCATGGCCAGCGTAGTAGGTCTTGCTGACACAATGAAACTGGCAAAACAGGTTGACGTTGCATGGAGACTGGATGACGGTACATTTGGCGCAAACGAAGGCAATGTACGTGATCTCAAAGATGTTGTTGCAAACGATGAAAAAGTATACGTATTCTACTTCACAGATGCTCTTGATCCAGAAGAATACATTACACTCTTCACAGAAATCAATGTTCCTACAGCATTTGACAATGACGAAATGGCAGCATTTGAAGATCTGGTTATTGACATTCATGCAGATGCTATCCAGGCTAACGGCTTTGACGATGTAATGGAAGCATTTGATGCATTTGATGCACAGACAGCTCCACAGGAATAATCAAACCCAAAATCCCTGTCGTCATAACGGCGGCAGGAACCTTAAAACCAAAGAGGTAAAACTATGAACAGAAAAAAAATAGTAGCACTTATCATGGTTGTAGCTCTTGCACTTACAACTCTGATCGGTGGCACACTGGCTTACTTCACAGATACAGATGACGCAACAAACACATTTGTTATGGGTAATGTTGACATCGAACTGGATGAAGCACCAGTAACATACAATCCAGATGACTATACATGGATAGCCGACAATGAAGCTGACCGTGTAGATACAAACACATATGGCAGCGACGAAGGTCTGCTGTACCCAGGCGCAGTGCTTCCAAAAGACCCAACAGTTCACAACGTAGGTCTTAACGATGCATACATTCGTATCAAAGTAACAATCAACCCATATGTTCTTGGTCATATTATGGCTCACGTAGAAGGCGGCGACCCACTGGATATGTTTATGGAACTTGTAGACATTGATACAGAAAACTGGGACTACGAAGCTGATGTTCAGGAAAATGTTATTGATCCAGAAAATGCAACATGGACACTTTCTGCACGTTATAAAGAAATTGTAAAACCAGGCGAAGACACAACACCATTCTTCACAGAAGTTAGAATCCCTACAGAACTGGAAGATATGTATGGTTTCACAGGTGTTCCATTTAATATGGACATCGTTGCAGAAGCTATTCAGGCAGCATCATTTGCAGATGCAGACGAAGCATGGAATGCTTTTGATGGTGTAGTTCCAACTCCAGCAGCATAATCTTAATCTCATATTAACTAATACTTAATATACCGTATATCTTGCTATTTATTGGCAAGATATACCCAAGGGGCTGAATTGAAAGCAACTTGGCACTTTGGGTATGTCTTGCCAACAAAAAAGGCAAATCTTGCGCTGGCTGCGGAACGGTGCAAAGAAAGGTAAAAAAAGACATGAAGAAAAAAGTATTTTCTTTAGCATTGGTAGTATGTTGTCTGTCGGTGTTTATCGCCAGCAGTACACTGGCATATTTCACCAAAGAAGATACAGCAACCAATGTTATAACAATGGGCAAAATTGATATCGACCTGGTTGAAAAAGTAGTGGTTGACCCTGAAACTGGCGAAACAGAAACAGTGGAAGACTTCTATGTGGAAGGCGTAATGCCTGGCCAGACAGTAAGCAAAATTGTCCTTGTTGAAAACGAACAGTATGCAGAAGATGCATGGGTTCGTGTAAACATTACAAAATCAATAGTGTTGGCAGACGGTAAAGAAGGAGATCCAAACCTTCTTGAAATCAAACCAAACACAACAGACTGGACAGCCAGAGACGAAGCTGACGGCACCTGGTATTATTACAACAAACCACTTAAAGCCAAAGAGGAAACAGTTCCGCTGATGGAAAATGTGGTTTTCAGTGTAAAAGCGGGCAACGAATACCAGCAGGCCAATGCAGAGATATATGTACTTGCTCAGGCAGTCCAGGTAAAAAATAACGGCGCAACTGCACTAGAAGCCCAGGGCTGGCCAGTAGTCGCCGGCGAAGAATAGAGAAAGGAGGAAACGGAATATGAAAATGAAAAAGGTACTCTCACTGGTACTGTCATTTGTTATGACATTATCCCTGTTCTCAGTTCTTCCAACATCAGCATTCGCAGCTGAAAACGAAGAAATTACACTTACTTTGATTCCAGATAACAACGAAACAGCCGAAAACACTTTTGTTTACGGTGAAAAAGCTACAATTAAAGGTACATCTGTAAAAATTTACAAAGACCTTTACTATGGCGCACCTGGTATTGAAGTTAATGTTGCAGAAGGCACAGAAATCGACCTTATCACAGCTTACAGTTTCTCAAACGGCGCAGTTGTGTACAGATTCGATTACTGGGGCAGAACAGAAAGCCCTGAATTGTATGATGCAGTTCTGGACTACTGCTTTATTTCAGCAACAGACCTGGCAGGCAATGAAGATGTTGCTCCTGAAGTAACACCTGACCCACAGCCTACACCAGAACCAGAAGTAACTCCAGAACCAACTCCTGAAGTTACACCTACTCCACAGCCAACACCAACTCCTGATGTTGAAGAAACACCAGAAGTTGAAACAGACGATAAAGCAATCGTTGATTTTGGCTCAATGGATAAAGATATGTACATTTCACCACGCAATCTGACACTGTATGGCAATCACATCGATGATGTGGACAGCAAAACAGCTTCAAATGTAAAAGGCGAAAAAGTACATGTTTACTTCTACTACGAACTGGCCGACGGCACAGTAAGATATAAAGTAGAATACACAGGCAGAAAAACTGCCCTGAAAAACGCAATTGCAGGCGGCTATGAATTTGTAAATGCTGAAGATCTTTACACAAAAGCAACAAGTTCAAAGTCATACGGCTGGAAATTTTAATGGAGGTGCAAGTATATGATTAAATTGAAAAAAGTACTGTCATTAGTACTTGCATTTGTTATGACTGCATCTCTGTTTTCCAACTGGCCAATGCCGGTTTTTGCGACAGAAGGCAATGACGTAAAAATCAGTGCTTCTGAAAGTGCTGATTTGACAAAAAACGGCGATATGAGCTATGGCGATTTAACTACATACACAGCTTATTTCGCGGATAACAATGTTTGTCTTTATGACAACATTTATGAAGCAGGCAACAGCGTTAAAGTAACTGGTGCTGCTGGTATGAAAGTAAATGTAGAAGACAAATATCTTTTTGGCGAATCTTTCATAGTTTATGAAATTTCTGTTCCAGATGATAATACCCTGTTGACAGATAATCAGAAAACTACACTTTCTCCATATCAGTTTGTGGCCGCTGAAGACATTGTTTTTGATGAATCAGAAGTTGACTACACACAGCCATCTGAAGAACCATCTCCAGAGCCAAGCGTGCAGCCATCCGAAGAGCCATCTCCAGAACCATCAACAGAGCCTACACCTATTCCGCTTCCAGCGATTGTTCTTGAATCACTCCCACGGGATGCTATTCTTGAAGCAAATGCACCATCAGGCGCATTGGCTGTTATAAATGGCACTACATTGCCAGCTTACAAATCACTGGACAACGGCGCAACAGGCGTTGAAATTCCGGTTGAAGAAGGCACAGTGGTTGAACTTATCACTGCTTATACATTGAAAACAGAAGAAGCTGATTTTCTGTTCTACCGCTACGACTACACAGGTTCAAATGAAATCCTTGCACAGCAGGCTATTTCTGAACACAGTGGTCATGTGTTTATATCAGCAGATGCTGTTACAATCTCTGCCGAAGTTGGCGAAAACAGCTACACAAACGAAGAATATGGCATTACAGTTTCCGGTATTATTCCATCAGGTCTTACTTTGGATGTTGCACCGGAAGAAGTTAATGATGTTCTCGAAGGTGCAGATGCCCTTATGGGTGGCGACAACTGGACATACGATGTTGACCTTACATATCCAGGTGGTGAATACAAAACCACACAGGGTATTGATGTAACATTTGAAAAAGAAAACGTTCAGATTCCTGTAGGCGCACAGTATAAAGCATATCATATCAACAGTGACAACACAGTTGACGTAAAGGGCCCATTTACATACGATGGTAATGATATTGCCCTGACATTCAACAGCCTGTCACCGATTGGTTTGTCTTCTGATGCAACAGCATTATATGGCATACCTTTCAACAAAGCTGTGTTTACTTCAGCTGAAGTAATAGTTTACACAGGCGATACATCTATGACACCGGAGACTATTACAGGTCTTACCGAAGATGATATCATTGAATTTAAAGACTATGGTGATGCAACAGGCTTTGAAATTGAAGGTCTGAAACTGTACTATGTTGAAAAATATCTTGGTTCAAGAGAAGATCTGAAGACATTATTCAATCAAGGCAGCAGCCGTGTGTTGGTTAATGTAGCAAATCTTAAAGAATACATTGAATCTACTCCTACACCAACTCCAACACCTGTTCCAGGTCCAACTGAAGAAGAAATGGAAGAAGTTTGTGAATTTATTCTTCAGGCTGGTTTGCTGAAAGACTTTGAAGCCGCTTGTGAAATGGTCCAGAATGATGGTCTGTTCGATTACTTCACAGATGAACAGCTGGCAAAAATTAATTCTCTCAAATCAACTCTGGAAGAAATGGCTGAAAATACAGCCGACTGGACAGCGATTGATACAACAGGTAATATTTCCGGTAATGGTGTATATGTTTATCGTAACCCTATAACACGTCCAGATGACTATGTTATTGCAAACAAACTTAAACCAATGTCTGATGAAGATGATTCTGTGGAATCAATTGATTTTACAGATGCATCCATTACAGGCAAATATACAGATCCGGATGGTAACGAATACTTTATTCTGGATACAGATGATTGGTCAGTATTTGCAGGCAGAGTACCATATAGATTTATTGCAAAAGAAAATGTGGTAATTTCTGTAAAAGAAAAAGCTATATATAAAGATGTGGGATTTACAAACGACAATGTAAAATTGTACAGCAAATATTCCGAAACATCTAATTATACAGAAATAACAAATGGTAAGTCCCGTGGTGTATTCGAGGCAATGTATGAAATCCTTGTTATCGATTATACAGGCGCAATAACAAAATGGTACTGGATCGACACAGCAGGATGGAAAGATTCTGATGGTAATGCTATCAGCAGTTCTTATTATGTAAAAGCTGAGGATGTATACCTTGTTACTTCTCTGACAGATGCTTCAGGTATATCTGTTTCAGGCGATATTCCTGATGGTGCCACACTGTCTGTATCTACTGTATCTACAGCTGATACAGGTCTTGCCGATGGTATCTATGTTATCGGTGAAAACAGCCTGTTCTACGATGTAACACTGCTGGATGCAGACGGCAATGAAACACAGCCGGGTACAGGTGGCATCACAGTTACATTCCCAGAATCAGCTGTCCTTGCTTCAGGTCTTGCAGTTGGCGATAAATACCATGTATATCATATTCACGATGGCGTGGTAGATATGTCAGAGGCAAAATTATATACCGGTGGTAACATTGAAATGTCCTTTGACAATTTGTCTGTAGTAGGTCTTTCTGAAACAGAGTTTATAAAGAATTTCATTACAGACAATGGCCGGGTTGATGAAGAATTGTCTGAAACATACGCAACAGGCTCTGAATTAGCTGCAACCATTATTGCTAATTCAGAAGGCAACATTACTCTTTATGACTATCATGAAGATGGCGCTAGCGGAATGAATGTTGCTGGTACTGATGGATATCCAATTTCTTTGGCTGAAAAAATTGTTTATGCTAATGGCTATGTACTCTATCGTTTCTACTACGATGGTAATGATACAGACTTTTCAGATGTTATTTCTGAAGGTGGATATACATTTATTCCAGAAGAATTTGTAAATATCGGTGGTGTTTCTGATTATGACCAGCTTTATGCTGACCTTATGGCAACAGAAACTCTGGAAGACTGGGCTGATATTACAAATCAGTATACTGAAGAAGAATATCAGGCATTCATTGACAGTCTTACAGACGAAAAACTGATTGCACTTGATGATCATTACAATAATCTGCCTACAACATACGATAAGTTGGTAGGAGACTCATACGAAAAACTGTTGGAAATTGATACATTTGATGAATTTATCAGCTTCAGAGATTCTCTGCCTGCGGAAGTTATCACTGATTTCACATTTGAACAGAAGGTACAGATAGTACTTCACAGACTGGACCTGCTTATAAACGAAGGTAGACAGCACCCTGAAGACTATGAACTGCCAGGTGGAGTAGAAGAATTATTTGTGAACATTCCTTCTTATGAATCGGATGATGAAGATATCGTATCATATTCAGAAGTACAGGCAACCACATATGCCCGTTTGGCCGCAGTACCTATGCTGTTATCAGATGACATTATGCTACTGGAAGCAGACCCTGCAATCACTACCGATGCCAGCGGCAACCTGATAATGAAGAAAACTGCTGTTTTAAAAGACGGAACAACAGACGAATTCACTATAACACTTGAAAGTTATGTAAAAGGTCAGGTAAGACCTGTTACAAAAACACAGCCTGTTGACATTACTCTGGTTCTTGACGTATCCGGTTCCATGGAATACTGTCTTGTTTGTGGTGAAGAGATAACAGGTAACAACGATACACATGACAGTGAGGTTACATACGTAAACTACAATAATAATTATTCAAATAATAAAGAATATTATTATTATAATACCATCAACGATCAGTACGAAAGAGTATATTATTGTCTTAATGACGACACTAGGTGGGGACACACCGGCACGGGTTGGTATACCAAGGCTCATAATAATGGTCATGGTTATAACAGAGACTATGGTACTGAAATAACAAGCCAGATTTATGAAAAAACTACTAAACAGGAAGCATGTACCCCTCGTATGGATGCGCTTGAAGATGCTGTACAGCTGTTGATTGAATCCACAAAAACACAGAATAGCAATATTGATAACGCAGATGATAAACATTGTATCGCTATTATAAAATTTGCAAGTAATTCTATAAATGATGAAGGTAATGAAACATATCCGGATACAAACTATTATAACTATAATCCTAACTATAGCCAGGTGGTGCAGAATTATCAGACTGTTACAGACGACAACGCCCAGACAATGAAAGATAGAGTAGAAGCACTTGAACCGGAAGGTGCTACACGTACAGACTATGGTCTTAACCATGCTTACAGACTTATTAATGGTCTTGGTGAAGCTGTTCGTGCTGAAAGAAAACAGGTAGTTATTGTATTTACAGATGGTACTCCTACAAACGCACAGGGATTTGAAGAAGCAGTGGCAGATGCTGCACTTGTTTCAGCTGAAAACATCAAAGATTTTAATAACACAGAAATTTATGCGATTTCTGTTGCAAATGGTGCAAGTGTAAATCCATCAGGCAGCCTGCCTGCTTACACATCACCGGGTACAAACGATACACAGCTGATGAACAGATTTATGCATCTGTTGTCCAGCAACAACCCTGATGCCTATGATCTTTATAATGGCCCTGCGTTAACTACATATACAGATGATAATGGGGTTGTTCATACATCCACAGGTCAGAAAAAAGAAGTTGATGGCGTGGATGTATGGTCCAGCTACTATCTTGTTCCTTCCAATGCAGCTGAACTTAATGCAATCTTCCAGCAGATCAGTGATGGTATCGAAGGTGGTACAACCAGTGACCTTGATGCAGAAGCAACAGTAGAAGATATTGTTTCCGCATACTTTAACATTCCTGATGGAGCAGACGATATAACTGTTACAACAGTTGCATGTACAGGTGTTAATGACGATGATGAGTTTACATGGGCTAACTCTTCTACAAAGTTGACATCAGGCTACACTTATAATCCTGAAACAAGAAAACTCGACGTTACAGGTTTTAACTTTGCAGGTAACTTTGTATCTGACACAGGTCGTGACGAAGACGATTACCTTGCAGATAAAACACTTAATCCAGGTACTTTCTATGGTAGAAAACTGGTTATTACATTTGATGTAAAAGCCAACAACTTCTTCCTTGGCGGTAACGGCGTTATTACAAACGATTCTGCTGTAGTTAACAACAAAAACGATGAAACAGTTGGTACATTCTACCAGCCAACAGTTGACGTTGACATTAAAGATGTGGATATTGACTGGGCAGATCAACATATCTACAGAACAAATGCAGCTGATATTGATACACTGTTTAAAAATGCAACAGTAACAAGCCGTAACCCTAACGCAGATGGTACATATGATAAAGAAACACTGGCAAATGTTCTCAACAGAGCAAACAATGCCTATGTTAATATGGAGTTCACAGTAAAAGAAAAAGGTGGCGATACAGTAGGTACATTTACAGTGCCTGCAGGTGGAACCCTTGACGAAGGCAGCTGGGACTTGGAAGATGGCCAGACACTGAACCCTGTACTGGACAAAGACACCATATATGAACTTACATGGAAGATCATACCTACTGTTACATCTGGTACATATGGTACTCTTACACATTCAACTGCGGTTGAAGCCACAGTATTCGTTTACGACCCAATTATCACTTTCAATGACAGTGAAGATTGGCTTGGTGACGCATTGACTCACGGTGTGGGTGTTAACTACACAGCAAATGCCGAAGTTTGGAAAAACCCAAGAACAGGCGTGCTTTCAACAGATGCTTCCATCACAATGCATGGTACAAAACCTGCAGTTGCAATCACATGTCAGACAGCTGCCGAACTTACAGGCAATGACAACGGCATTATCGCTTCTGCCGATGATATTGCTGTTCAGGCAACAGTAACTATCACAAATGAAAATGGCGTTGTAATAACAGGTGTTGAAAATACACATTATACTGTAGTTCACAGCACATGTAGTCATCCTGGCTGTACATACCGTGCATCCGACGAAGAATTTATCGTTCATGTTCTTTCCGGTACACTGGAAGTAAGCAAAACTGTAAATAAAGTTAATGGCCAGTCTGGCCCACTGTCTGAATTCGAATTCAAAGTTTCCAATGGTCTTGGTTATGGAATATCAATCACTATCAATGGTGAAACTAAAGACATAGCAAGCGGTGGAACATTCAAACTGACAGATGGTCAGAAAGCTGTTATCACAGGTCTGCCAAAGAGCACATATTCAGTAGCAGAAACTGAGTATACTGCTTACAAAACAACAGTAAATGGTAGCGAAGGCCACACAGCAAACGGCAACATCGCTTCCATAGATACAGTTAAAGTAAGCTTCACAAATGAACCTAAAACAGGGCACCTGACAATAGGTAAAGTTGTAGACAAAGCTTATGACAAAGATACATTACCTGATGATACATTTACATTTACTGTAGATATTTATGGTACAGATACATCCAAAGAATATATCTACACTAAATCTGATAATACAACAGGTACAATCAGAGACGGTGGCACAGTAACACTGAAAGCAGGCCAGACTGTTACTATCAGTGACCTGCCACTGGGCGCATTCACTGTAGTTGAAACTGAAGATACAGATTATACAACATCAGTTACAAAAGGCACACAGGGTGCAGATGTATGGACAGCAACAGGTACAATCACTGCAGCAACAACTGCGGAAGTAGAATTTACCAACATATACACTAAACATCTTGGTGATCTTAAGATTTCCAAAGAAGTAGTTGGCGTACAGGGCTTCACTAAGCTGGACGATGCATTTGAATTTACTGTAAGTGTTGTAGATCTGGTGGACGGCTCTTACAGCTACACAATTTACCAGACATCAAACAACGCTGTTGTTTCAACAGGTACAATAGTAGAACCAGGCACTCTTATACTTAAAGACGGCCAGTATGCAATAATCAAAGATATTCCACTGAAAACAGTAACTGTAACAGAAACAACAAATCCAAACTACTCAACAACTGTAAACGGTAAAGATGGCGGAATGGATTCTGTTACAATAACAGCAGATAATGCAGCAGAAATGGCATTTATCAACACACAGTTGACAGGCGGACTGGATGTTACAAAAACTGTTGTAACAGGTACTGGCGTAGATGTTGATACAGCTAAAGAATTTACATTTACTATTAATGTAAATGGAGGCGGTACAACACAACTGAACTACACAGTTGATGATGAAACAACAGTTAGAACAGTTGCAAACGGCGGCACATTTACACTGAAACATGGCCAGACAGCCAAGTTTGCAGGTCTGCCATCAGGCACAACATATAAAGTTACAGAAGCAACAGATGCGGCCTACACTTTGACAGCTAAAGTTGGTGATGAAGGCACAATCTCAACTACTAATGTAGCTGAAGCTGAATTTACAAATACACTCAATTATGGTGTGCTTGAAATCAGCAAGACAGTTGTTGTTCCTAACGGTATCAATGTTCCTGCAGATGTATTTACTTTTAAAGTAGAATTCGCTGGTACAGGCACATTGTCTTACGATGTTGTTGAAGATGGTGAAACAGTTTCAACAGGACTTACAGTTGCAGATGGTGGCTTTATCACATTGACTCATGGTCAGAAAGCTGTATTCAACCAGGTCCCTCTAGGCGCTGTAACAGTAACAGAAAATTATAATTCTGATAAGTACACAGCAACACCTGTAAATGGCATATTTGAAGGCACAGTTACAGCAACTACACCAGTTGTTGCAGCTTTTACAAATACTATGAACACAGGTAGACTCTCTGTACAGAAAATTGTTTCTATGCCATCAGGCATTGCAGTGAATTGGACAGAAGAATTTGAATTCACAGTAAAAATCAACAATGTAGTGAAAGATGATGTTATCCATTATTCTGTTGATACAACTACAACTTCAACTCCTAAAACAGCTGTAGTTGATGAAGATGGCAATATTACAATCATCCTCAGACATTACGAAAAAGCTGTATTCAACAATCTGCCGGTTGGTGTATACAAAGTAACAGAAAATCTGACTGATGAACAGAAAGAACTGTATACAACAACTGCAACAAATCCGGAAGGTACAATTGTAAAAGGTGATCTTACAGAAGTAGTATTTACAAATACTCTTAAATCTGGCACTTTGACAGTATCTAAAGAAGTTGTTGTTCCTTACGGTATCACTGCACCGGACGATACATTTACTTTCAAAGTAGAGATCGGCGGCGCAACAGCAGGTCAGTACCTTACATACAAAAAAGGTGACACAACTGTTAATGAAGTAGTTGATGAAAACGGTGCTGTTTCATTCACACTGAAGAACGGTGAATCTGTTGTATTCCAGAATATGCCAGCAGGCGCACAGTATACTGTAACTGAAGTTGCAGACGCTGTAAGCGGAAAATATAATGTTTCCTACACAGGCGCTACAGGTACATTCAAAGATAACACAGCAGCAAAAGCTGTAGTAACAAATACACTTAAAATGCTGAACCTGACCATCACAAAAGATGTGACAGATGAACTGTACAATGAAGATGATACTTTTGTATTCACAGTAGTGGACAACAACAATTACGGTATCGAGCTTGAAGTTGTTATTGCCGGTGAAGGCAGTGCTGTTATTGAAAATCTTCCATTGGGTGAATATACAGTAACAGAAAATACTGCATGGAGCTTCCGTTATGACCTTACACATATTGACGAACAGTCAGCAAATGGTGCAACAAGCAAGGTGGTTGCTGTAGATGACACTGTAAATACAGTTAAATTCACAAACAAAGCAAAAGACAATAACAAATGGCTTGATGCAGCAGCACTTGCAGAAAACGAATTTGCAGGCGCTGGTCAGAACAACTAAGAAAGGAGACAGATAAATGAAAAACAATAAAAAGAAGCTTTCTTTAGTAACAATCTGTCTTCTTCTGACAGTTGTTATGGCTATAGGCGGCACAGTTGCTTATCTCTTTACACAGACAAATTCTGTAGTCAATACTTTTACACCGGTTACTCCGGATATCACAGTAGATGAAGAATTTGATGGCAGGGTAAAGAATAATGTAACAATCAAAAATACAGGCAAAGTAGATTCCTTTATCCGTGCAAAAGTAGTCGTTACATGGCAGGATGCTGAAGGTAATGTTTACCCAAAAAATCCTGATGTTGGTACAGACTATACTATTACATGGAATGTTAAGGATAATGTAGCTGCAGATGTGTGGGTAAAAGGCAGTGATGGCTTTTACTATTACACGACATATGTTCCTGAAGGTGGCAATACAGGCATACTGTTTACAGATGCCAGACCTTTGCAGGCATGTGCTGACAAAAACTACACTCTTCATATTGAAGTGATTGCACAGTCTATTCAGTCTACACCAGACAATGCTGTTAATCAGACATGGACACTGGTTAATGCAGAAAATGGTGTTCTTACATCAGTAGCATAAGGAGGGAATAATATGAAAAAGATTACAAAAAGATTATTCTCTCTGGTGCTGGCAACAGCAATGATGGCAGGTTTTGCCCTGTCATCATCAGCTGCCGGTCTGGTTACATACGAAGGCGAAGCTGAAAAGTTCATCTTTACTCCAGGCACTGAATACTCACCAACAGACCTGTTTACAGATTTTAAAAACCTTATGCCTGGTGATTCCATCAGTCAGACAGTTCGTGTTGTAAACAACGGTAAAGCTGGTTACACAACCAAAATCTATTTCAAAGCTCTTGGCCCAACAGATATTGCCGATGGCACTGTTCTGAGCAATGGCGATGATACAGATGGTATGATTGACAAAGCAGTTTATCAAAAACTGCTGAGCCAGCTTAATCTGAAAGTTGTAAATGTAACAGGTGATGAAAAACTTTTCGAAGCTACTGCTGATAAAACTGATGGTCTTACAGACTGGGTTTTGCTTGGCAGCTTGAGAAAAGGCGGCGAAGTTGACCTGACAGTATCTCTGGAAGTGCCTGTGGAAATGGGCAACGAGTTCCAGGATGTAGCAGGTGCACTTGACTGGGCTTTCAAAATTGAAGAAATCCCAGACCCATCCGTACCAGATACTGGTGACAACACAGGTGTAATGATGTATACCGCAATGTTCGGTATTGCAGCACTGGCACTTATGGTGATTATTATTCTTAAAAGAAAAAAGAGAGAAGAATAACTGATAATGCTTAAAACTTTATAAAACAACGGGCATCGGCTAAAACCGATGCCCGTATGTTTTATTGTATCGATTGGAATATCCGCCGGTTTTGATATTTGCAGATTTTACATATCCCTCCAATTTTATAAAATTTCCGTGAAAATTTATACATGCTATATTGTTTGAACCAAAAATATGATATAATATAAAATTAGAAAAATATACTTTTTTACATGGAAGTGATTAAATGGCTTTTATTGAATTTAAAGATGTTTGTAAAACATATCAGATGGGCGAAGTGGAAATCAAAGCTTTGGACAACATCAATTTTACTATTGACCAGGGGGAATTTGTGGTTATACTGGGGGCTTCCGGCGCCGGCAAAACCACTATTCTCAACCTGCTGGGTGGTATGGATACCCTTTCCAGCGGTACTATTGAAGTTGACGGCCGTGATATTTCCCGTTCCAGCGATAAAGAACTTACCGACTATCGCCGCCACGATATAGGCTTTGTTTTCCAGTTCTATAATCTGGTGCAGAATCTTACTGCTCTGGAAAATGTGGAACTGGCACGTCAGATTTGTAAAAATCCACTGGATGGCGGTGAAGTGCTGGCGCTGGTTGGCCTTGATAAACGCCGGAACAATTTCCCTTCACAGCTTTCCGGTGGTGAGCAGCAGCGTGTTGCCATTGCACGTGCTGTTGCCAAAAACCCGAAACTTCTGTTGTGTGACGAACCTACAGGTGCTCTTGACTATGTAACAGGCAAGCAGGTGCTGAAAGTGCTGCAGGATATGTCTGTACAGCGCAAGATGACAGTGGTTATGATTACCCACAACGCTGCACTGGCTGATATGGGGCAGAAGATTATACGTGTGCGCAGCGGCAAAATTGAAAGTGTAACCATCAACCCAAACCCTAAAAATGTGGAGGATATAGAATACTGATGTTTCATAAAGATACCTTTCGTCTTATAGCCAAAACACGAAAGCGCTTTATTACCATCGTGCTGATTGTTCTTATCGGTGTTGCGTTTATGGTGGGGCTGATGTCCAGTGCACCAACAATGCGATACAGTGTGGATAAATACTTTGATGATACCAATTTTATGGATGTACAGCTGTTTTCATCCTATGGCTTTGATGACAGGGATATAAATGCCCTGAAAAAGGCACCACAGGTGGACAGCGTGTATCCGACACGATTTGTTGATGTGTATGTAAAGCGCGGTGACTCTGCGGTAGTTACCAGAATACAGGAAGCAGACAGCTGGCTGAACAAAATTCAGCTGGTGTCCGGTCGTATGCCTGAAAAACCGGGCGAAGCCCTGGCGCTGGGGTCAGCCTCCTTTGCCAGTGTGTTCGGTGAAGGCAGTACAATACATGCCTATCTGGAAGATGGTGACCTGTCTGAATCACTGTCGGTTACAGATTTTAAAATAGTGGGTGTGGCCCGTTCTGCACAGTATATGGCCGCCAGCCGTGAAACATCCACATTGGACAATCTCACTCTTGATACTGTTATTTTTGTGCCACGCGGCACTCTTACTGCTGACTATTATACCTCTGTTTACCTTACTCTTAACGGTGCAAAGGACTATATGGTTTTCAATGACGATTACAAAACTTTTGTTGAAGACACAATGGATGATTTGTATTCTGATGTAATCAGAGACCAGCAGACAGTCCGCCGTGACGAAGTGATGGCTGAGGTAACCCAGCAGATTGCTGATGGCGAAAAGGAAATGGAAGAAGAACTGGCAAAAGCCCAGAAAGAGATAGATGACGGCAAAAAGAAACTGGAAGATGCCTACATACAGATTCTGGTGGGCGAGGCTCAGATAGAGGCAAACCTGACACAGATTACCACAGGTGAAAAAGAACTGGTTGCTGCACAGCGGTTAATTGCTGATGGTGAAAAACAGCTGGCTGACGGCAAAAAGCAGATAGAACAGCGGACAGGTATGTCTTACAGCGAAGCTGTCAATATGGTCAAAACAATGTACAGCGTTTACAATCTGGTGAACGGCATTGTGACACAGGGCGGTTTTGAACAGGGCTCTACTATTGACCAGGTTATCAGTGAAAAACAGGGGATAATCACTGAAAAAACGCGGGAAAACGTGACACTGGCAGGGGAAATACTTGTTCTTAATGATGATAATACCAGTCTGAAGCTGGAAAATACAGCCCTTGAAACAGAAAACAGCAATCTTTTCGGCGAAAATCAGACTCTGGAACAGGAAAATGCCCGGCTGGAAGCAGAAGGAAATCTGGAACAGATTACAGCCAATAAAATGAAAATAGCTGCCAATCAGGCAACTATTGAAGCAAATAAATTAAAAATCGGCACAAACAATATTAAAATCACTGCCAATGAAACCAAGATTTCTTCTCTCAATAAACAGATGGAAGAAAACAATTCCGCCATTGCAGATGCAGCCAAATTTATTGCAGACCTGGAAACCATTTCAAAACTGATGGGTGACAAGGTATTGGCTGAAATCCCCGGCATTATCAATGATATGATGGGTGGGGATATTGAAGGTGTTTACGCTTCCATTCTGCAGATGGAAGCCGCCGAAAAAGAACTGGAAGCAGGCCGCAAGGAAATTGAGGCAGGTAAGGCAGAAATGGCAGCAGGTAAGGCTATGATAGAATCTGCCCAGGCAGAATTGAAAAAAGGCCGTGCTGAATATGAAAAAGGTGTAAAAGACCTGGAAGAAGGCCAGAAAAAACTGAACGAAGAAAGCGAAAAAGCCAGAATTGAGCTGGAAAAAGCAAAGCAGCAACTGGCAGAACTGCCGGATGCTGAATGGATGATACTTGACCATTCAATGCACTATTCCACATATATGTTTGAAAATAATGCTGCACAGATGTGGAAAATCGGTCTGGTGTTCCCAATGCTGTTTTTCCTGGTGGCTGCTCTTGTATGTATGACTACAATGAAACGTCTGGTGGACGAACAGCGTTCGCAGATTGGTGTTTTTTCTGCACTTGGTTTTTCCAATGGGAAAATTATCAGCAAATATGTAATCTATGCGCTGACAGCCAGTCTTATGGGTAGTGTGGTTGCTATTCCTATAGGTATGGCCATGTTCCCGACAGTTATTTATTTCTGCTGGCGCCTTATGTACGACCTGCCTGATATGGTGCTGACAATGCCGCCATACATTGCAGTGCTGGGGGTACTGTCCTTTACAGTGCTGATGATGCTGGTTACATATATAGTTGTACGCGGCATACTGAAAGAAAACCCCAGCCGGCTGATGCGTCCGAAAGCACCGAAAAATGCGAAGAAGGTCTTTTTGGAAAAAATACCTTTTATCTGGAAACGAATGTCCTTTACATCAAAGGTTACTGCCAGAAATATTATCCGATATAAATCCCGTTTCTTTATGACGGTTATCGGTGTGGCAGGCTGTACCAGCCTGCTGGTACTGGGTTTTGCCATCAAAGGGTCTATTTCACAGGTTGTTTCCATTCAGTATGGGGATATTGTCACATACAACACCACAGTTGCACTGGAAGATACCGACAGGCTGGAAGAAATACACAGTCTGCTGCTGGCAGATGACAATGTGGAATATGCAGTGCCTATGAAAACCTACACTTCAATGGCATATACAGAAGAAAAGGACAACACCATAAATGTACATATTATGGAAGAAGATGATATACCACAGGCCTTTGACCTGCGCCGGCGCAAAAATCAGGAGCCGTTGTCTGTAAAAAAAGGTGTGGTAGTCAGCGAAAAATTTGCAAAACTCTGCGGTGTTTCAGTGGGTGACACTATAACTATAGAATCTTCCCACGGTATAAAAAAACAGGTGGAAGTGGCAGGTATATGTGAAATGTATACCCAGCACTACCTGTTTATCAGCAAAGATATGTACGAAGACATATTTGGGGAAACCGTGGTATTTGATACCCTGGCAGTAACAGCCCAGGACAGCGCCGAAGTTGTGAACAAATACGAAAAAACACTGGGCGTGGAAAATGTGTCTGACTTCTCCGGTATGATTTCCACCTTTGACAATATGTTTGGCTCTCTGGATATTATTATTGTGGTTATTACCCTTGTGGCAGGTTCACTGTCACTGGTGGTAATTATGAACCTGACAGAAGTAAATATTTCTGAACGTATCAGGGAAATTGCCACACTGAAAGTTCTGGGGTTCAACAATGGGGAAGTTTATTCCTATGTATTCAAAGAGGTGTTTATACTGTCGCTGATAGGTATGATAGTGGGATTGCCTTTTGGCAAACTGGAACTGGTATTTGTAATGGATATTATTGATATGGAAATGGTGATGTTCCCAACTATTGTACAGCCAACCAGCTATCTGTATGCAGCGGTTATCACTATGATTTTTACCATACTGGTAATACTGCTTATGCGCAAAACCCTGCGTAATGTTGAAATGGTTGAATCACTGAAAAGTGTAGAATAAAAAGAAAAACTGCTATCGGAAGATAGCAGTTTTATTTTTATATGCCAAGTTGTTGCTTTATCAATAAATTGCCTTTTATTGCCCGGATACCATCATAAAGTGCAATCAGAGTAAACAGGCCGTGGATATCAAGCAAAAAACTTATATCAAACACACCGCCACCAGTTACTGTTGCCAAAGCTTTTGTGCCAAAATATATCAGCGGTGTAAATGAAACCAAAAGGCTGAACAGGCTGTGCTCTTTCATTATATAGCTTATTATATCAGACCGGCTGGTATCTGTCAGGCAGTTCAGCATCAGTTTGCCCCGTCTGTCCATTGCAATACTCAACAGTACCGCCCAGAAAGATGTGGCTATAAACTGCGGTTGGCGTATCAGTGAATTGAATACATTTTCCACCGTGCTGCCACCGCCCGTTTTAAAGCCGATGTCCCACATAAGCATCAGCAACGGTACAACCCACCGCCTGTAACCTTTTGCCAGTGTATCCATATGATGTTTTATTTTCGCTGTGTTATTCATATTAAAACTCCACATATTCATCCAGATGGAAAGAGTAAAGTATACATTTTATTTTATCAGTGCCAAACAGTTGTTTTGCCCCGTGGCGATACAGTTCCAGCTGTTTTTCATATCTGTTTTTCAGTTGGCTGATGCTGTGTATAAAGTCGGTTTTATAGTCAATGATTGTTATTTCATCCCGGTTTTGCAGTACACAGTCCATTACACCCTGTATCATGATTTCGTCATTCCGATAGCTGTCATCACCCAGGGCGTCAGCGGCGCTGTAAGACACCAGAAAATCTTTTTCTGTATAAACTTTTTCACTGTTGATAATCATATTGGCCACATCGCTGAAAATAAATTTTTCTATGGCAGGTATATTCAGCAGGTCACGGTTTATTTTACCTTCCTTTTCCAGCCTGTCAATTTCGTTTTCCAGGTTGGTTCTTGCCAGCAGAATATCAGCATGTTGCGCAAACAGGTGCATTGCAGTGCCCTTTTCAGCTGCAGTCACTTTACCTTCTTTTATAAAATCAGGTTTTGCCAGAGTGATAGGGGTAGATTTGGCTATTTCACTTACCGACATTTTGATAGGCAGCTGTGTCCTGGCTATATATGGATAAACATAATCCAGATTTTTCATTATCCTGTCTGAATCGGCCTTTATTTCCAGCTTTTCCACTGTCTGTTCTTCTGTACTTGTTTCTTCTTGGCTGTCTGCATACAGATTAATAGCTATGGACTGTGGAATGTTTTTATCTTCTCTGCCATAGCTGTACAGGTCGGAAATGGCACTGTGCCCACTGAAAGCTGCCAGCACCCAGTGCATAGGTGAAGTGGCACTGCGCACAAAAGCAGGATGTGGATTTTCGCCGCCACAGGCTACTATTTTTGCCATAGAATTTGCTGTAAAACTACGGTTGTAACTGCCGGAAAGCACCAGCAGATTTTTACTTCTTGTAAATGCAACATACAGCAGTCGCATTTCTTCACTGGCCAGGTTTTCGTCAATTCTGTCTTTTATGGCGGCAATGTTCAGTGTGGAATGGTTATAGCCAAAACCGTGGTTTGCATACATACCTATTCCCAACTGTGTGTCCAGCATCAGGCGTTTTATTTTGTCTTGTTTGTTGAATTTGGTTGTCAGCCCTGTTACAAATACCACAGGAAATTCCAGCCCTTTTGATGTGTGCATTGTCATAATGGCAATGGCGTTTTCGCTCTGCTGTGAATCGGTTGCACTGCCTTTGCCGGTTTCAATATACATATCCACCCAGCGAAGAAAGGCTGACAGGTCACTTGGATGTGAAACTGCCCAGTTTCTGGCAAAATCTATAAACCAGCGTATGTTTTCACGCTTTTCGTTGCCGTCAGTGGAAAATGCCAGTCTTTGCCAATAACCTGTTTTTTTGCATATATAGTCTATCAGTTTGTCGGCTGAATATACACCTGCCAGATAGCCAAAATCTTTCAGCAATGCCAGCATACGACCGGCCTTTGGATTGTCAGCCAATGCCAGTGCTTTGTAAAGATTTGTCTGGTAGTTATCACTGCGGATTTTCAGTATTTCGTCCAATGTAAAGCCGAACATATCACCGAACATGGTGGCTGTCAGGTAAACTTCCTGTAAAGGATTGGAAATAACTTTCAGCAGGTTTATTACATTCTGTACTTCCGGTTTGTTCAGTATCAGCCGGTCGTCACGAACAAATGCTTCAAACCCCATATTTTCCAGTGCAGCCTTATATTCGCCAAAGTGTTTGGCGTTTCGCATCAATATACAGAAGTCACCGCTTTTTACAGGGCGTCTGGTGCCGTTATCGTTTATTTCATAGCCCTCTTTAATCATTCGGCTGATATGGCGCGCAGTATTTTCGGCTTCGTTATCGCTATAAATATTCAGCTGTATACCACAGGTGAAATCGTTTTCCTTCAGCGTTGCCAGTTTTTCACTGTCGTCGTATTCCACACCACCTACCAGTCGGCTCATCAACTGGGCGAAAATGTAGTTTACACCCTCGATCACAGTGTAGCTGCTGCGGAAATTATGCGGCAGAAAAATGGTGTTGCCCATTGTTTCATCATCCAGGCCTATCTGGCGTTTGTTCAGGAATATTTCCGGGCTGGCCTTACGGAAACCGTAAATACTCTGTTTTACATCACCAACAACATACAGATTTGCCTGGTTTTCCCTGGCAATCATTGTAAATATTGCATCCTGGACAAAGCTGGTGTCCTGAAACTCATCTTCCATAATGTATTCATAGTTTTCACGAAGTGAAAGTGCCAGTGGTGTGGGGCTGCCATCCCGGTTTTGCAGCAGTTCCAGTGCGAAATGCTCAAAGTCAGAAAACTCATAGGCTTTCCTTTCTTTTTTGATTTCCATAAGGTATTGCTGGTATTTCAGATAAACATCAAAGAGAATTTTCACATATTTTTCAGTAAACAGGATATCGGCATAATAGCTGTCTTTGTCCAGATACCGTGCCACATCAGTCATTTTTTCGGCAACAGATGAAAATTCTTTGTAAACATTGTCTTTTATTGCCTTGCTTTCGTCACAGGCAGGTTTTGCCCTGCCCAGTTTTGGCAGTGGGGCAGATAGTGCATTTCTGATCTGCTGGTGGTCTGTGTTTTTTGTGGCATATAACAGGCGGTCAGCATAGTTTTTTATCTGCATTATGCCGTCTTCGTATCCTGTGAAATCAGCGTTTTGATAAATTTCATCCATACGGCTGGCCAGATACACCAGATAATCTGCCTGCAGCTGCAGGCTGTCAATCAGCTGGTGATATCCGCCGCTGTCTTCCATATTCAGATTGTTTCCGTAGTTTTCTGCCATTTGCTGCGCCACTGTATGTGGATGGGGCAGGGCAGAGAAAAAATAGTCCATCTGGCGCAGAAATTCCCTTATCTGCCGGTCGCTGCTGCTTTTGCCATAAAAAGACACCAGTTCTTTGAACAAAGGCTGATTATAGCCATAGTTCATAGCCATATCAATGGCGGTGTTGTGCAACAGGTTGCTTTGTGCATCATCACAGATGGTAAAGTCAGGGCTGATGTCCAGACTCTGAAAATTCTCCCTTACCAGTTTTATACAAAATGAGTGAATAGTGGAAATATCTGCCTTTTGCAGTGCCACTTTCTGCATTTTGATATAATTGTCATTTGGATTTTCCCTTAATTTTTCGTTGATGCCTTTTTCAATTCTTTTTTTGAATTCAGCAGCAGATGCATTGGAAAAGGTAACAATCAGCATTTTTTCAGCAGAAACAGGGTTTTCTTTGTCCAGCAGCAAGCTCAGGGCACGGGCTACCAGAACAGTGGTTTTGCCACTACCTGCGGCGGCGCTCAACACAGTCAGCCTGTTGGCAGGCTGTATGGCTTGCAGCTGTTGGTCTGTCCATTTAGGTGCCATTATTTTTCCTCCTGTTCCATTTTGTTGAATTCATTTTTTATCATAGGGCGTTTGCGGTCTGTGTTGCCGCACACTGATTTAAACCGGCAATATCTGCATGGCAGTATGTTTTCACCGGTTTCCAACGGCAGACTGTCAAATTTGCCTGCATATATTTCTTTTGCCATATTGGCAATACTGTCTTTTACATAATCCAGAATAATATCAAAGCCTTTTTCACTGACGATTTTGCTGTCTTTGCCGGCTTTCAGTTTTTCATCACCGCTGATAATGCCAAAGCGACCGTCCTGCTTTGTATCAAAGGCTGCACTGATTTCCGGGTTGGACAGTGCCATACCCACAGCGGTATACAGTTTTTCGTCATCTTTGTCAAATTTAAACTTGGCATCTGATGGCTGATACACAACAGCACCAGCTTCCAGCTCTTTATCCTTTTTGCCAAAACCAGCCTGTAACAAAGCGTTCATATATAAAAGCAGCTGGCTGGACAGTCCGTTGTAAATTTCATCCAGGTCAAATTTCTGGTTGCCTGTTTTATAGTCGATAATTCGCAGATAGTCCTTTTCATTGCCGCGGTAGATATCTATTCTGTCCCGCACACCAATAACATTCACGCTTTTGCCATTGTCGGATTTCACACGCAGTGGCGGTACTCTGCCACCCATACCTATCTTTTCTTCAAAAGCTATAGGGTGAAACAGGCTTTCCTGTTGTTCTGTATGGATATATTTCAGCAGCTGTGCTGCATTTTCTGTCATGTTTTCATACTGGGCGGTAAACTTTACATCATCATATACAGCTACCGGATAGTTTTCCTTGATAAATTTATCCACTGCACCTGCAATGTCTTTTTCTATCTCTTCCCACGGTGTGTTTCCATAATCTTCGCCGTATTTTTCCATTACATTCTGTGCGATAAAGTGAAGATAGTCACCTGCAATTCTGGAAGAAAACTCGGCCTTTTCCAGTGGCTTTACCTTCAAAATTCGCTGTATAAAATACATAAATGCACACAGGTAATAATTCTGCACATGAGTTGGTGACACTGTAATGCTGTCTCCCAACAGGCTTTCCAGCAGTGACAGGTCTTTTATTTCAAATTCCTTTTTGCCTGTGAAAGCAGCAGAAATACCTATATTTTTCAGCAAATCCACATAGCCGTCCCTGGTCAGATTATTTGCCTGCCGGCTGATATAATCTGCAAAAAATTCCTTTGTTACAGCATAATCTTCCAGCGGCAGCCACCGGCTTTCCAGCCCCAGACTGTTTTTCAGCAAGTCAACCTGTGCACTGAGTATCTGTCTGGTGTCAATATTCTTTTTAGGACAGGATATAAACAGATATTCCTGTGCACTGGTCAGTGCTTTGTAGTAATACAGATTTTCAAAGCTGAACAGATTTTCAAAATTGTTTTTCAGCGGATAGTTGTTTTCTTTCAGATATTCTCTGTCAAAAGTGGAAATCAGCCCGTTTTCACTGACTATTGCAGGGAAAATATCCTGGGCAGCACCTAATATGAACACCGCTTTCACGCTGTCCAGTTTCATTCGTTTAGGGTCGGTGATAATTACACAGTCCTGAGTCTGTGGTGCAAAGCCTATTTCGGCACCTTCCACAATCAGTGAAAACAGTGTCTGTATATCACCGGCTTTTATAATGTCATAGCCTGTTATTTCATACAACTGGTCCAGACATTCTATTGCTGTGTCCCACTGGCGATTCAGCAACTGTTTGTCTTCTTCGGTTTTCAGGCTGCTTATCACACTCATCAGCTTTTCATCACAGCCCATTTCAATGGCTATGGTATAGCATTTTTTCAGCAGGTCACCTGCAGTGGCTTCCTTTATATCCCACACGGAGCTGAATATATCCCACAGACTGCGGCGGATAAAATCCATATCTTCCACCGTCTGCTTTTCGCTTTCTTCTATTTCTGGCTTCAAACCACCGGGCGAAAGTGTGAAAGGTGTGCTGAAATCAAAATCATAATCCTGCCATACAAACAAGTAGTTTTCCAGGTTTGCTATAGCGTCATCATCAAAATTTGTCAGTCCTGTTTTTAACAGCGGTATAATTGTCTCGCTGTCAAGTCCTCTGGACATTATTTCCAGAATAGTTCTGAACAGTACCACAGGGGCACATGAAGATATAATTCTGTTTGTATCTATAAAATAAGGTATCTGGGCCAGCCGGAAAGTTTCCTGTAGCTGGTTTTCGTATTTATCCAGCTGTGGACACACCAGGGCAATGTCATTGTACACATATCCCTGCTGTACCAGACGGTTTATCTGGGCGGCCGCAAAAGCTACTTCGCTGTACTGGTTTTCAAATTCTGTTACAAATACATGTCTGTTTTCAGTTTTTTCCACATCACAGTCCTGTAAAAACCGGTCTACTGCCATAAGGTCACTGTTTTTAAAACGATGGTTTTCCAGCATTACCAAAGGCTTTTCTATGGCAATGTCCATCTTTTTTGCCATTCTTATCAGCTGTGCGGCAGTGTTCTGCACAAAGGAAAAATTTCCTGTGCCGTTGGTGGTGTCAAACAGGCTGTCACAGGTCAGTGCCACGCACACCTGTTTTGCCTGGGCCATCATCCTGCCGATAATCTGCATCTGACCAAAGCTGAAACTTTCAAAACTGTCTATAAAAATATTTGTGTCGTGAGTATAACTGTGAGGCAGTATTTCTGCCAGTTTTATCAGCAGGTCTTCACTGTCGCTGAACTTTTCGTCCATCAGACCGCAGTATTCGGCATAAATCAGTGCCAGTTCTTTCAACTTGCCGCTTTTTGCCGGGGCAGTCTGTGCCAGACTGTAAAAAATTTCCCCTGATATGCCACTGCGCTTCAAATCGTCAAAGGTAGCTGCCAGGTTAAAACTGAACCCAAAGTTGCCGCTTTGTCTGGAATACAGATTCAGCTGTTTTTTCACATTTTCCACAGCACGGCGAGCCAGCACCGCCTTGCCTGCATCGGTCAGCGGTGTTGTCAGCAGTCTGGTGTGGTTTGTGTTCACATCTCGCAACAGTCCTGTAAAACTGAATACTTCCACGCTGTTGGACTGTGTGTCATCCAGTGCAGAAAATATCATTGTTTCTGCGGTTTTTGAAAACTGTTCAGGAATCAGCAACAGGCATTTTTCTCCTTGCTGTGCCAGTTGAACTATTTGTTGGGCAATATATCGGCTTTTGCCTGTACCGGCAGTGCCTATAACAAATTTCAGCATAGTTACCTCTGTAAAATTACATATATAATCAGTATACCACATATTCTGTTATATCAAAAGAATTTGGCAAAAATTTGCTTATAAGTATATTTTCATTAGCAAAGTCTATACTAACACCAAAACAGCGAAAGGATGAAAAAATATGTTAAGCAAAATCGGTCTTATACTTGTTATTATCGGCGGCCTTAACTGGGGGCTGGTAGGACTTTTGAATTTTGACCTGGTGGCATTTCTCTTTGGTGCAGGCAGTCTGCTGGCCAGGGCAGTGTATGTACTGGTAGCAGTGGGCGCTGTGCTGTGTCTGCCAATGTTTATGGCAGATACTGACACAAATGGTGTCTGATTTTCCTCACATAAATATAAACCCACCTTCTGGTGGGTTTTGTTTTTCTTGATAATATAAATATATTTATGATAAAATAATATTTTAGAGTACAACCGAAAGGATTAATATAAAAATGCTGAATGTACAGAATGTCAGCCATGGTTTTGGCGAAAGACAGATTCTTGACAACGCCTCTTTCAGAATGAAAAAAGGGGAACATATAGGCCTTGTTGGGGCCAATGGGGAAGGCAAATCAACATTTCTCAACATTATTACAGGGGTGCGTCAACCTGACGAAGGTACTGTAACCTGGGCAAAACGCGCCACTGTGGGTTATCTGGACCAGCACGCTGTATTGAAAGAAGGTATGACCATCCGTGATGTATTGCGCACAGCTTTCAGCCGTATGTATAAACTGGAAGAAGATATGCTGGAAATGTACAATAAAATGGCTGATTGTACTGACGAAGAAATGGCACAGCTGATGGAAGATGTGGGCGAAATTCAGGATATTCTTGACCACAGCGGTTTTTATACCATTGACAGCCGCATAGAAGAATTTGCAAATGGTCTTGGACTGGGGGAAATAGGCCTGGACAGAGATGTTTCACAGCTTTCCGGCGGTCAGCGAACAAAGGTATTGCTGACAAAACTGTTGCTGGAAAACCCAACAATACTTATTCTGGACGAACCTACCAACTATCTGGATGAAAATCACATCCGCTGGCTGACCACATTTCTGCAGAATTATGAAAATGCATTCCTGCTGGTAAGTCACGATGTGCCTTTTCTCAACGCTGTTACCAATGTTATTTACCATGTTGAAAATGCTGTTCTTACCCGTTACAAAGGTACATACGACGACTTTGTGGCTATGTATGAGCTGAAAAAACGCCAGCTGGAACAGGCCTATGAAAAACAGCAGAAAGAAATTGCCCAACTGGAAGATTTTGTTGCCCGCAATAAAGCCAGGGCTGCCACCAGCACACTGGCACGCAGCCGTCAGCGCAAACTGGATAAAATGGAAGTTATTGAACTGGCAAAGGAAAAGCCAAAGCCAAGTTTTGAGTTTAAATATTCACGCGCACCGGGCAAGGTTGTCATCCGTGGCACAGACCTTGTTCTCGGGTATGATTCGGCACTTACAAAACCGGTGAATTTTGAAGTGGAAAGAGGACAGAAAATCGCTATCAAAGGTGTAAACGGTCTTGGGAAATCAACCCTTTTGAAAACAATGCTGGGCATTATTCCGGCTTTCGGCGGCAGTGTGGAACTGGACTATCTGGCACAGCCTGCTTATTTTGAACAGGAACATATCGGCAGCAGTAAAACTGCCCTGTATGAAATTTGGGATATGTATCCGTCTATGACCAATGCCGGTGTACGCGGTGCCCTGGCACGCTGTGGTCTTACCAGTCAGCATATTGAAACACAGTGCCGTGTACTGTCAGGCGGTGAAAATGCAAAGGTACGCCTGTGTGCCATTATGTTGAAAGAAATGAATCTACTGGTACTGGATGAACCTACAAACCATCTTGACGTGGAAGCAAAGGAAAGCCTGAAAAATGCGATAAAAGATTTCAAAGGCACAGTTATCCTTGTAAGCCACGAACCGGAATTTTATCAGGATATAGTAACTGATGTGTGGAACCTGGAAGACTGGACAACCAAAATAGTATAAAAACAAAACCATCTGTGGCATTTTACACCACAGGTGGTTTTTGGTTCTTTCCGTAATTACAGATTGATTTTATTCTCTGTAACTTTTATAAGCACAGTACCTATCAGCAACCCGGCAATTCCCTGAATACAGTTTGGCACAACATTTACAAGCGATGGGCCAAATCCATATAAAACACTTTCGAATAGCAGATATCCCACCACCATAATTGCTTCGGCTGATATACCGCTTATAATACGTGCCACAAGAATATTTGTGTGTTTTGAAATTGCTCTGAAAATGTAGCCGGCTGCAACGGCCATCAGACCTTTGATGATAAAGGTAGCAGGCGCGTATGCGGCATATCCGCTGAAAACATCAGCCAATGCACTGCCTATGCCGGCAGACAGAAAACCATAAGACACAGGCAGTGTCCATCCGGCCAGCAGTACAAAGCAGTCGCCTAAATTTATGTAGCCGTTAAGCGGTGACGGTATTTTTATAACCATGGTGGCTACACAGGTAAGAGCGGCCAACATAGCTGCAATCACCAGTTTTTTGCTTGAGTTCTTTTCCTTCATTGATATATCTCCATTATAATTTATTTATAACAGCTGTTGATTATAAACAGCTCTTATACCACCAATAAATTTTGGTCGTGTGCGGGCAGCCACTACCAGCGCTTCACCTATCATTTTGTTTTCCAAGCGTACAGGTACTGCAACCTTTTTCAGATGCATACCAATAAGTGTCAGACCGATATCTATACCTGCATCAGCTTTGATTTCCTCTACTGCCACAGGGTCTTCAAAATGGGCATAAGCCCGTGTAGCAAAAGAGCCGCCTGCTTTTGGCTGTGGAACCACATTTACCACATCTGCAAAAGGCACAGCCTTGCGTTCTACTATAATAGCCCTGTTCAGATGTTCACAGCACTGCACAGCAAGATACACACCCTTTTCCTGTGTGTAGCTGTATATTGCCTGAAAAACAGTTTCGGCAGTTTCAGGGCTGGAGTTTGTACCGATTTTTGACCCTATAATTTCACTGGTTGAACAGCCAACCACCATAATATCTCCGGCTTTCAGATTGGCTTTTTCACCAAATTCTTCCATAAGATTGCGTGCCTGCATATAAAGTTCGTTTTTCATTTTCAATTCTCCTTATATATCTTTTTTAGTCATTTCAATCAGTTTTCCCAGCACAGGTTCGAACACCGGACCATAGCTGTGACCGGGGTGCTTTTCAGTCTCTTTCAGACATTCCACCACAAAATCAGCAGCAATGGCAGCACTTTTTTTCGTGCTGTGCCCGTTTATCAGTGCGCCTGTAAAAGCTGAGGCAAACACATCACCGGTGCCAGGGGAAGATTTTGCCAGTTTTTCATGGCAGTAATAGCTGTATTGGCCGTCTTCATATATGGCTATACCTGTGGTGTCACTGTTATAGGAAACACCTGTCAGCACAATATTTTTGCAGCCCAGCAGGGATACCGCGTCCAGCAGTTGTGTTATATAGTCCTCTGTATATTTTTCCCTGTACTTAATCCCTGTCAGCATACATGCCTCTGTTATATTGGGCAAAATATAATCTGCTGACCCCACCAGTTTTTTTACTTCATTTACAAATTCAATATCAAGCCCTGGGTACAGCCTGCCGTTGTCAGCCATTGCCGGGTCTATAATTTTTACAGCATCGGTTTCCAGGCAGTTTTCCATAATACTTTTCAGCTGTTGCAACTGGTTTTTATTACCCATATATCCCGAATAAACAGCAGAAAATTTTATGTTCTGTGCACTCCACTGACGGCGTATATCTGCCATATCTTCTGATAAATCCCTGAAAGAATAATCGTCAAAACCGGTTGTATGGTTTGACAGCAGACTGCAGGGCAGTACAGCTGTCTCTATTCCGCATACTGATAAAACCGGCAATGCCACCGTCAGCGAGCATTGCCCCGCACAGGAAATATCCTGCACTGTAAGTATCCTTTTATAGCTCATAATCACACCTCTGTTCACTGAATTTATTGTAATAAATCTTTGTGTTTGAATCTTTGTGTTTATGTAAATTAAGAATATTTCATAAATCGAAATGTTAATATTTCATATTAAAACTTGTTAACAAACCGTGAATAATCCCGTTTTGACTGCATAAAAACAAAACAGCCTGTTTGTGAAAACAGACTGTTTTTGTTGACAAAGCTTTTATTATAATATATAATGTATTTAGATAATTATCTAAATACAAGGAGACAACAATGAAGAAAAATCCGTATATAGCACCAATAGTTATAGCAGTGCTTTTTATACTGTACTTTGTTTTTTACGGTTATATGGGCACGCTGATAGACGATATGCCACTGGTGGCAAGGCTTGTCTTTATTGCGATTCCTGTGGTTATGATAATTACAATGGTTTGCGTACTTATTGAAAGAATAAAAGAAATCAGAAAGGGTGAAAACGATGATCTTAGTAAATACTGATTACATTGCAGGCAAAGAACTGGAAATGCTGGGCCTTGTAAAAGGCAGCACTATCCAGACTAAACACCTGGGTAAAGACATAGGTGCAGGTTTTAAAACTCTGGTTGGTGGCGAACTGACAAGTTACAATGAAATGATGAACGAAGCCCGTGCACTGGCGACAAAACGTATGGTTGAAGAAGCCCAGGCACTGGGTGCAGATGCCATTGTGAATATACGCTATGCCTCTGCATCAGTTATGGCGGGCGCCGCAGAAGTAATGGCCTACGGTACTGCTGTAAAATTCAAATAAAAACGGAGACGATTTTATGTTGGCAGAAAATATACTAATTGGTGAAGGCACAAAATACCCTCTGAAGGGTGTACTTACTTTGCCGGATAACCTTTCTGTACCTGTGCCTGCTGTTGTGCTGATTCACGGCTCTGGCAGCAGTAATATGGATGAAAAAGTAGGCAAACTTACACCATTCAAAGATATTGCAGAGGGTCTTGCACGCCATGGGGTTGCTTCAATCCGCTATGACAAAAGGTCTTTTGTCCACGGACTGAAAATGGTAAGGGATAAAAATCTGACAATTACTGCCAAAGAAGAAACCATTGACGATGCTGTTCTTGCAACACAGCTTTTAAAGTCAGACAGCCGTATTGACAGCAGTAAGGTGTTTGTGATAGGTCACAGTATGGGCGGTACACTGGCACCACGTATAGATGCTGAAGGTGGTGATTACCATGGACTTATAATTATGGCAGGTACACCACGCCGTCTGGAAGATGTAATGAAAGAACAGCTGGCTGAAAACCTTGACCAGATGAATCCTATTCTGAGAAAAATTGCATCCGGCAGTATAAACAAAATGCTGAAAAAATTTGACGGTATGTATGATTTGTCTGATGAAGAAGCCAAGAAGATAAAAATCGGCAATGGCACTACAGCATATTACTTTAAAGATATGGGCCAGCCGACAGTGGCAGAATATCTGGCAGAAAATCATAAACCAATGCTGATTATGCAGGGGGCAAAAGATTTTCAGGTAAAAGCAGATGTGGATTTTGTTATGTACAAAGAAATACTCAAAGACAGAGACAATGTAACCTTCAAACTGTACGAAAATCTGAACCATGCCTTTGTAAATTCTGTTTATGGCCTTATTTCAAAAGCAAAGCAGGAATATAATACAGAGCAGCATATAGGCGAAAATGTAATTGCAGATATTGCAGGCTGGATAAAAACTGTAACTGAATAGTACAAAACCCCTGACTGTAGCAGTCAGGGGTATTTTTTATTCCAATAGTCTTTCCAAATCAAGACCTCTCAGTTTTTCTTCCTTGTCTTTTTCAAGGCTTATCATTGTGTAAATGCTGGTTACAGTACCTTGCACAGCAGCGGCAAAATCAATGCCGTCCATAACATCTGCCATAATCATTGCACTGAACACATCCCCTGTGCCACCGATTTTTACAGGTATTCTTTCGTATGGCAACAGCTGTTTTGATTTTTTACTATGGTCATATATTGCTATGTAGTCTTTGCCATCTGCGATACAGCTGGAAATTGCTATATTTTTTGCCCCCATTTTTACAAGGTCGTCTATAATGGCAAAAATTTCTTCTTCTGTTGAGTTGTCATCTGAAAAATCCCTGCCTGTAAGATATGCGGCCTCTGTCCAGCTTGGGAAAGTGTAGTCTGTCAGCGGTAACAGTTCTTTGTGGATTTCCGCAACCTCATCACCTATACCCCAGTACAGATGGCACTTTTCGCCCATAATAGGGTCGTGAAAGATTTTTACACCTTTTTCTTTCAGCTCTTTACAGTAATCAATTATTGCTTTTGCCTGGTCTTTGTCTGTTACATACCCCACAAAAACAGCATCATACTCAAATCCCAGTTCTTTCCAGGCATCAATGGAATTTTTTACATAGTCACCTGTGGAAACCTGTGCCACCTTTTTATAGCCGAAAGTGTTGGAAACAATTGCAGTTGGCAGGGTATACACACTGTGTTTTTTGTGTGCCAGCACAGGCATCATAGCAGAAAGTGCCACTTTGCAGGCAGAAACCATATCACCGATAAGCAGAATTTTATTATACATATTATCACCTGACTTTTTGTTTATATTTATATTTTACACTATATTTTTAACTAATCAATACCTGTCTGCCACCCTTGACTTTTATATAAAAATATTATATTATTTTTATATTGAACTGTTGTATTTACACGCAAAGCGTCACGGCAAAGCTATGTGCTGTCCGTGGCAGTTCAGTTTTATAACAACTATCAAAGGCTGTGACGAAGACAGTACCTTTTCCAGTGGGAAATTGACAGCGAGTGTGGAACGGTGAAAGCCATGCAAAAGTACCGGAATAGGGAATATCACTTCCGAGCTGTGGGCTGAACGGCAACTATTAAGCCTCTCCGGTGTTTCCCCGTTAGAAGAAAGACATATTATCTGTATGTTGTAATAGGTGGTTAAACAAAGGTGTTATTATATGCCCTTGTCCTGTTATGCAGGATGGGGGTTTTTGTTTTTATCTATGCAACAAAACCATCAAGGAGGAAAATCAAAAATGTACAAAAAAGTGCCAACCGACCTTAATTTTGTAGCAAGAGAAAAAGAGGTTGAACAGTTCTGGAACGAAAACAAGATTTTTGAAAAATCTATGGAACGGACAAAACAGGGCCCTACTTACACATTCTATGACGGTCCGCCAACAGCCAACGGCAAACCTCATATCGGCCATGTTCTCACCCGTGTTATCAAGGATATGATTCCAAGATACCACACAATGAAAGGTGAATTTGTACCAAGAAAAGCAGGCTGGGATACACACGGTCTGCCGGTAGAACTGGAAGTAGAAAAAAATATCGGTATCAACGGTAAAGAACAGATTGAAGCATACGGTCTGGAACCATTTATCAAACTGTGTAAAGAAAGCGTATGGCAGTACAAAGGCATGTGGGAAGACTTTTCCGGCACAGTAGGTTTCTGGGCTGATATGGAAAACCCATACGTAACATACGAAAACGACTTTATTGAAAGTGAATGGTGGGCTTTGAAAGAAATCTGGAACAAAGGCCTGCTTTACAAAGGCTTTAAAATTGTTCCTTACTGCCCACGCTGTGGCACACCTCTGTCCAGCCACGAAGTTGCACAGGGTTACAAAGATGTAAAAGAACGCTCTGCAATCGCAAAATTCAAAGTAAAAGACGAAGATGCATATATCCTTGCATGGACAACTACACCATGGACACTGCCTTCAAACGTTGCCCTGTGTGTTAACCCAAAAGAAGAATATGTAAAAGTTAAAACAGAAGATGGCGATGTATTCTATCTTGCAAAAGCTCTGTGCGATGTGCACCTGGGCGAAGGCAAATACGAAGTGCTGGAAAGCTATACAGGTAAAGACCTGGAATACAAAGAATACGAACCACTGTGGAACTTCTTTACAACAAAAGAAAAATGTTTCTATGTTACATGTGCTGACTATGTAACACTTACAGACGGTACAGGTGTTGTTCATATTGCACCTGCATTCGGTGAAGACGACGCCCAGGTAGGCCGCCGCTATGGTTTGCCGCTGGTACAGCTGGTTGACCAGAAAGGTGAAATGACAGCCGAAACAAAATGGGCAGGCATGTTTGTAAAAGATGCTGACCCTGAAATCATCAAAGACCTGCGTGAAAGCGGCAAACTGTTTGCTGCACCTAAATACGAACACAGCTATCCACACTGCTGGCGTTGCGATACACCGCTGCTCTACTATGCAAGAGACTCCTGGTTTATTAAAATGACAGAAGTTAAAGAAGACCTTATCCGCAACAACAACACAATCAACTGGATTCCACAGTCCATCGGTAAAGGCCGTTTTGGCGACTGGCTGGAAAATGTTCAGGACTGGGGTATCTCCCGTAACAGATACTGGGGCACTCCACTGAATATCTGGGAATGTGAATGCGGTCATAAGCACGCCATCGGCAGCATTGCAGAACTGAAAGAAATGTCTCCAAATTGCCCTGATGATATTGAACTGCACCGCCCATACATTGACGATGTGACTATCACCTGTCCTGAATGTGGCAAGCAGATGAAACGTGTTCCTGAAGTTATCGACTGCTGGTTTGACTCCGGTTCTATGCCATTTGCACAGCACCACTATCCATTTGAAAACAAAGAAGTGTTTGAAAGCCAGTTCCCGGCACAGTTCATTTCCGAAGCTGTTGACCAGACACGTGGCTGGTTCTACTCACTGCTGGCTATTTCCACACTGCTGTTCAACAATGCACCATTTGAAAATGTAATCGTTCTGGGTCATGTACAGGATGCCAACGGTCAGAAAATGTCCAAGTCAAAAGGCAATGCAGTTGACCCATTCGATGCACTGGAATCCTTTGGTGCAGACGCTATCCGCTGGTACTTCTATGCAAACAGCGCACCATGGCTGCCAAACCGTTTTCACGACAAAGCTGTTGTTGAATATCAGAGAAAATTCCTGGGCACACTGTGGAATGTTTACGCATTCTTTGTGCTGTATGCTGATATTGATGAATTTGACCATACTAAATACACTCTGGACTATGAAAAACTGCCTGTAATGGACAGATGGATTCTCTCCAGAATGAACAGTATGATAAAAGATGTTGACAATTTCCTTGCCAACTATCAGATTCCAGAAGCAAGCAGAGTTCTGCAGGAATTTGTAGACGATATGTCCAACTGGTATGTTCGCCGCACAAGAGAACGTTTCTGGGCAAAAGGTATGGAACAGGATAAAGTAAACGCTTACATGACACTGCATACAGTGCTCGTTACACTGTCAAAAGTTGCTGCTCCTATGATTCCATTCATGACAGAAGCTATCTATCAGAACCTTGTTCGCACAAACGATGCATCTGCCCCTGAATCTATCCACCTGTGCGCATTCCCTGTATGCGACGAATCTATGATTGATGCTGAACTGGAAGCAGATATGGCACTGGTACTGGAAGCATCTACTCTGGCACGCGCTGCAAGAAATGCATCCAACATCAAAAACCGTCAGCCTCTGGCTAAACTGTTTATCAAGGCAGACAGACATCTGAACGATTACTACAAAGCTATCCTGGCAGAAGAACTGAATGTAAAAGAAGTTGAAGAAATTTCTGATGCTTCCGGCTACATCAGCTACACATTCAAACCACAGCTGAAAACACTGGGTCCAAAATACGGCAAACTGATTGGCGAAATCCGCAATGCCCTTATGTCACTGGACGGCTCTGCTGCAAAAGCACAGCTGGACAAAGACGGCTATGTTTCCATCACAGTTTCCACAGGTGAAATCCAGCTGGGTGCAGAAGACCTGTTGATTGAAACAAAACAGACAGAAGGCTTTGAATCAGTGTCTGACAACAACATCATCGTTGCTCTGGATACACATATCACTCCAGAATTGCTGGAAGAAGGTTTTGTGCGTGAAATCATTTCCAAACTGCAGACAATGAGAAAAGAAGCTGATTTCAATGTTACAGACAATATCAGAGTATATGTAACAGAAAATGAAAAAATTGCCCAAATCGTAAAAGCAAACCAGGCTGTTATCGCAGAAAACGTACTGGCTGTTTCTGTAGAATTTGCCGCCGGCGAAGGCTACACAAAACAGTGGGATGTTAACGGCGAAAACGTAACATTTACAGTTGCAAAAGCTTAATAAAACTATTAAAGACCGCTGAATTTCAGCGGTCTTTTTTATGTGGTTTGAATTTTAATGTACCAGCATACCAAAAATATTAGGCAGACTTTCATCAGCAGGTCTGCTGGCAAGCGTAACCATAACATAATCGTCGCTTATTCCGGCAACTGCAAACTGTACTGCACGCTGTCCATCAGAGCTGGTTCCTTCGTATACTATTGTGTCCATATCTTTAAGAACATATACAGTGTCTCTTTCTGTTGCTATAAAGCCATTGTCATCCAAGGATTTGATTTCATCTTCATAGTATTCCCACATATCAGCCTTGTGGTCATCATACAGTTCGTTTAAGTTTATATAGTACACATACATATACTGTTGCCCATCAGAGCTGGCAATGCCAAAGTCAGCTATTGCTTGAGCCTGCATATACTGTGCATCAGTCCAGCCGTCTATATCTGCTTCTGTCAATTTGCCGCCATACAGCCAGCTTATCATTTTTTCATCAACATTTACCCAGTCTTTCAGAAAGTTAAACCTGATATCTGTGTATGGGTTATAGTACTGATATTTGCCTTCTACCAGCTGGCTGCGTTTTATCAGCATATCGGTATCGTTGTCCTGACTGAAAATTTCCCGCAGGTCGTGGACAAACTGGTCACCTTTGGCATAGAAGGTGATACTTACCATATAGTCTTCGTTCAGTTCTCTGAAGAAATAAACCAGAGTGGAGTCACTGTCAAAGCTGTACATATCGGCAGCTGCATAATTCTGCCCTGAAAAACTGATTTCTTCAGTAACTGCTGCAAACATTTCGTTTACATTGCATTGATAATACATATGCTTTGCCATTTCCAATGCAGACATTCCATAGGCATAATCGGATTTTCTGTTTATATAGCTTATAATCACGGTGTTGCTGTTGTCAGCGTTCATCATAAAAATATCATTGATTTCCGACAGTCTGGCAAAATCACCGGCAGTCATACTGTTCAATGTGTTTTCATCAGTTTTGTAATATTCTTCTGCAATGAACTGTCTGTTTGCAGCTGCCCAGCCGTCAGGAAGATCTATTTCTATTGCGGCATCAGTGTTTATTATTCTTACTTTATCAGCATCATACTCAAACAGTCCGGGCACATTGTCGATGTCTGTGTCTGTAAGAGGGCCTCCATTGAAAAATGCATGGGCATAGTATGGAGAAACATTTCCTTTCAGGCGGGAAATAACCATAACCAGATGACCGTCACCGCGGTCAAGATAGCATACGTCATTTACAAGATTGTCATAATATGCAGTAAAGTTTTTGTATTCCACACCGCTTAAAGTCACGGTTTTTTCATCGGTCAGATTTGCTTCAACAGGAAAATTATTCTTTTTGAAGGTGTTAAGATACTCTTCTGCAGAAAGATTTGCTGCGGCATAGTTTGCAATGGCAACCATAATTATATGGCCATTTGTGTCCATTGTCACATAATCGAATACTTCAATCAGCCCATTTAACTGGTCAGCGTTCATTTCTTCCAGCTGCTGTGCTGTGACACCGGGCATATATAATGTGCACATTGTTTCGCGGTCAATCATTGACCAGCCGCCAGTCAGTGTAAATTCCAGCCCGGTATAATCATTTGTAATATTTTCTTCATCATATTTGCTGATTGCCAGCGTGTCTGACAGCACCTTTGGTGTCGGCGTAGGCTGTGGAGTGGCTTGTGTATCATCATTGCCAGCGACATTTCCACCGCCGGAACCGCCACAGGCTGCCAAAGATACAGCCATTGCCAGTGCAAGTATAAAACTAATAATTCTTTTCATATTTTCACCTGAGATTGTTTGCTATATTGAAAAGAGGCGGGTTTTGCCGCCTCTTTGTGTTTTGAGTGATTAACCCATGATTTCTTCCCAGATTGTATCGTAGTTTTTGGAATTGTATGGGCTTTCAAATTTGTCGATGATTTCTTTTGCTTTTGCAGCGTCGTCAGCCAGCAGGTCGATAATTGTGCAGGCCATAACTTTTGCAGGGGCGATAAATGCCAGGTCTTCATCAGCCAGTTCAAAGTTTTTGGAGTGGAATGCGTTTCTGAAACCGCCGATACCACCCTGTACACATGGCATAATTGCCTGTACGTCGCCAACGTCGGAAGAACCACCGCCGATACCGTCTTCGTGAACAACTTTCTTGTCTGGGTAAAGAGCTTTTGCGTTGTCTGCAAATACTTCAGCCAGGTTCAAATCATCAGCAACTGGCAGGTAACCAGGCAGGTCTGTGATTTCAACTTCACAGCCGATAGCATAAGCACAGCCTCTGATAGCTCTGTTTACTTTTGCGTTTGCATCTTTGATTGCTTCGATTGTAGCACCGCGAACATACATTTCCATTCTTACATCGTTAGGAACGATGTTTACCAGTGTGCCGCCCTTTGTGATAATTGGGTGGATTCTGATGCAATCCTGGTCTTTCAGTGTTTCACGGATTGAGTTGATAGCCATAAGAGCCAGTGAAGCAGCATTCAGTGCGTTGATACCATCCCATGGTGCACCGCCGGCGTGTGCTTCTTTACCGATGAATTTAACTGTTTTTGCAACGAAACCAACGTTCTTTGCAGAACAGTTGATATAGTCATCAGCACCTGTGCCGTGAACCATCATAGCCATGTCGATATCATCGTAAACACCCAGATGGATAAGTTCCTGTTTGCCGCCCAGATATTTGATGTTGCCTTCGTTAATCATATCTTTACGCCATTCAACTTCAACACATTCTTCAGCAGGAACAGCCAGGAATGTTACGTTACCGCCTTTGATTTCGTCTTTGATAGCATTAAAGCCCATAGCAGCAGCCAGCATAACAGTTGTCTGTGCAAAGTGACCACAGCAGTGTGCAGCACCTGTAACAGGATCAGCATGTGGATGGTCAGGACATACTACAGCGTCCAGTTCGCCCATAATGGCAATGTTTGGACCTTCTGCGTTTTCAAACAGTTTTGCTTTTACACCTGTGATACCCAGGCCGTCTTCATATTTCAGACCCAGTTCTTCAAAAACTTTTTTTACCTGTGCATTGGCATAGTTTTCTTTGTAGCCCAGTTCAGGATGTGAGTAGATACCGCGGCCGATTTCATAGATTTTGTCTCTGTTGGCGTCAATAGCGTCACAGACTTTCTTCTTCAATAATTCTCTATCCATAATATTACTCCTTTATGCCGGCTGTACCGGCGTTATTTGCATAAAATCATTATAACCCACTGACAAATAAATATCAATGTGTATTTTAACTAAAAACAGTTGTTTTTCTGTGCATAACGCTAATTTGCAATAAAATAATTGTTTATATATCAGTCAGTTTGTGATAGAATATATCTGTCAAAATATATGATAAAGGAATTTCAGATGAAAAAGATTGTCAGTTTTGCCATGGCCTGCATAATGTCTGTATGTATGCTGACAGGCTGTGGCCCTAAATATGAAAAATTTTCCGACATGCTGCTGACACAGCAGTATTTCAACACTGTTATCACCATTATTTCCTATCAGCCTTCCCAAGAGGATTTTGATGAAATGGTAGATTATCTTGATGGTGAAATGGACCGCCTTAATAAGCTGTATGATATTTATCACACTTATCCCGGTATAAACAACATCAAAACCATCAACGACAATGCAGGTGTTGCACCTGTACAGGTAGACCAGGATATTATTGATTTGCTGTTGTTTTCAAAAGAATGGCACGCAAAATCTGGTGGCAGGCTGAATATTGCCATGGGCAGCGTGCTGAAAGTATGGCACGACAAACGCGAAGAGTACGATTTTTACGGCGGTGATGTACAACTGCCGGAACTTTCACTGTTACAGGAAAAGGCACAGCATATTGATATAAACTGTGTGGAAATAGATGATGAAAACAACACTGTTTTTATCACTGACCCATTGCTGCGCCTTGACGTAGGTGCTGTGGCAAAAGGTTTTGCAACAGAAATGATATGTGACAAACTGGCCGAAAAGTATGACAATTTCTGTATTTCTGCCGGGGGCAATGTAAAATGCCATGGTCAGCCAAAGGACGACAGGGTCCGCTGGGGCATAGGCATTGAAAATCCTATGGTAGATGAAAACTGGAAGATGATAGGCGGTAACGCAGATATGGCTTATTTCAATACTGATATGTCGCTGGTTTGTTCCGGTGGTTATCAGCGTTTTATGATTATTGACGGTCAGCGTTATCATCATCTTGTAGACCCGAAAACACTTTTCCCTGAAGAAGTGTGGCGGGGCGTGGCTATTCTGTGTGAAGACAGCGGTGTGGCAGATGCACTGTCTACAACTCTTTTCCTTATGAACCCGGATGAAGCAATGGCATTTATTGAAACAGTACCAAATGCTGAATGTGTGCTGATAGAAATGGACGGCACCACATACAAATCCAGCGGTACAGACAAATATCTTGCCAGCCGGGGTATTACAAACCAGACAAAATAAAAGAAAAGAGAAGCTGTAAAAGCTTCTCTTTTTTCGCTGTATATGGCTTTGCAACAGCTTTTTGCGTGACTTTTTGCCTGTTTTTGATATCATATAGATAAGGGGGTGGCGCCGTGAACAGTATTTCGCAGAATATAAAAGCATACAGAAAACAGAACAATCTTACACAGCAACAGCTGGCAGACCGTCTCGGTGTCACACATCAGACAGTATCAAACTGGGAGTCTGGCCGCAGTTTGCCAAATATTGATAAATTAAATTACATTTCAGAAAAATTGGATATAGACATAAATTATCTGCTGTATGGAAAAAAGGCGGATAACACAGACCTTGAAAGGCAGATTAAAAAATACTTTGTATGGTTTGTATTTTGTCTTTTGTTTGGGATATTCACCATTGCCTATCAGGAATACAGACTGGCAAATGATGTGAATCTTCATATTCAATCCACTATTGATTTGCGGTATATTCTCCCAGGCAGAATATATGCGCCTTTTATACGCCCTTGGGTATACATATTGCCTGTATTTATCACTTTTTCAATATTGAAACACAAAGGGCTTATCAGGGACAGGGCAGAAAACAGAATTTATCCTTTGGTGAAAATTATTTTGATTTTGCTTCTTGTTTATTGTGGAATCGCTTATTGGTGGATATGGGGGCTTTCACCTGTTTACAACGTTAATTCTTTTGTAAGTTATATACCTGTCAATATCCGTGTAATTATGGGAAACTCTACCGTGTTCTTTATGGGAAATCCGGCTGTTTTTTCCCGGATGGCTTTGATTTGCGAAGTTTTCCGACCATTTGCCAATGACAAAACAATTATACCTGCCCACAGTCCCGGCAGAAACAACATCATTGCCCAAAATATCAGGAAACTGCGTATTGACAGCGGCCTTTCCCAACAGCAGATGGCTGAAAAGCTGTTTGTAACCCGACAGACACTTTCCAATTGGGAAAATGGCAAATCGATGCCTGATGTTTCAAAACTTATGCAGATTTGCGAAACTGCGGGGATTAATCTGAATACTTTGCTGTACAGGGAAAACAGGGCAGACAGGAAAACAAAGCTGTCATTGATACTTACAGTTATGCTTATGATTATTGCCATAGCTGTTTCTGTTACTTATGAACTGATGTGGTTCTTTGTTACTGATTTGATGTACCGCCCATCCTGGATATCATATTCTTTCAATATTCTGAAAAATCTGAAAAAGGTTGTTACCTACCCATTGCTGTGGTATACAGTGCCTGTACTTGCAATTCAGTTTCTCAAACTTACAGGCAGGATGAATAAAATAAAAGGGGTTAAATACTACAGATTATTATTTGTTTTGTCGATGGCTTTCCTGTTTCTTACCGCATATTCGTATCTGCCGATTATGTTGAAAACAGATATAAAAAGGGCAATACAAATATCTCATCCTGTATTGTGGATGAATTATCCTGCATTTGACTGGCTTATACCATTGCCATATCCGGTAACAGGTGCTCTGATTTATATAGCCACAGATATGAAATGGTTGTATTCTGTTATGGGAATGGTTACAGAACTGTCCAGACCATATAACGATATGTTTGCAAGAGGTGAAAACGAATGAAAAAGACAGGTTTATCTATTTTACTGATTGTTATGTGTTTTACTGCCTGCTCATCCAATACAGATTTTCCGCAGATAGAAACAGTAGTTACCAATACAGCAGAGCAAAACAGAAAATTACTGGAGAGCGAGAGAAGAAGCACCTTGATAAAAAGTTGGGGAGAGCCGGTATTGGTTTATGAAAACTATGATTGCTGGCTGGAGCCGGAAAAAGAAATCAGAATATTTGTAGTCTATGAAAAAGATAAAGTTGCAAAGGTACTGCTATCTTCCACAGATAACCCCATAGGGCTTGATGAAAAAATAACTGGACACAGAACACAGACTATCCCCGGCTATGAAATAACGTTTGACTGTGGTGAAAGATTGATTGGCAACCCTCTGCTTATACAAAGTGAAATGCAAATGCATATCGAACAGATAGTGCAATTAATAAATATAAGCAGAAAGACAGAGACGGATAAGGCTTTTCCGTTGAACAATCTTCGCTTTATATATCTTGAACATACGGACGGAGAAATAATGGTCGGTTATGATGGGAATATCATTGTGCTGGACGGGAAAAGATATCAGACAGATATAGATTTTGAAAACTGTTTGCTTGATATATTTGCAATACCCCGGCAGGAAAGGTCAGTTGCCAATTATATTGACAAAGTGTCAGAGCAGCATAAAGCTGTGTGTAATGTGTGCGAATAAAAAAGACGGAGTGAATTTCACTCCGTCTTTAAACTTTTAATAGCCCAATTCTTCATTAATAAGAATTATTTCGCATTTGCAGCCGTTTGGTTTTTCCATAAATGTCAGGAATGCACGGCAGATTCTTGCCGGACTTGAACAGTCATAGCATTTGTCGCCTTTTGCGGCACATGGTGTAGCAACACCTATTCTCTGTGCATTTTTAGGTGAAGCAATATTTCTTGCGCGCCACATAGCTTTTTCAAAATCCGGTGCGATTTTGTTTTTGCCCACCAGCAGATAAACTTTTTCGTGATTGTAAATAGTTTCAGCCACTCGGTTACCGGTGCCGTCTATATTTATGATTTCACCTGTTTCGGCAATACCGTTTACAGATGAAATATAAACAGATGCATTTCTGGCCCCGCTGTATGCCTGGGCAGCGGTCTGACCTTCCTTTAACTGCCAGTGCCAGTTTACATCGTTTTCAACGGACAGTATTTCAAACAGATTCATCTGTTTTACAGTCATACTGCCACCGATACCTACAGTGGTGTTTTTTATTTTTTCTGCCATATATTCTGCGGCTTCTGCTGCTGTTTCAAAGGCAGAAACTGCATATCCTTTTTTCTCAAGATTGGCTTTGATAACTGAAAAATCCATATTTGTCTCCTATCGGGTGAAATACTTTTTCATAGTGTTCAGAACAGGGAAAATAGCGATGAATATAACTGCAAACCTTATCAGCATATCTGTACACATAGCCAGCCAGAAAGGCAGCGGGTACATATTTATCATTGTGCTGGTTCTTGGGTCCAGCAGCCACAAATCATTGGTAAACACTATTTCGTGGAAAAGTGTCCAGAAACTGTTAAAACCGACAGTAAAAGCTACGCCAAATATTACGCACAGTATAATTGCCACTGCCAGAGAAGTTTTGTATCCTTTTACAGCAGAGATGAAAAACTGTGCCTTACCGTCTTTTTTGAAAAGATATGCCATAATTATAAGGGCAAGAGCAAGGGAAATATACATCACCTTTGCGGCGGTGGCGTACAGGTTTTTTACATCAACCATATGGCTGATTTCCCTTTCGTTGAAAACCAGCTTCGCTTCGCCCCATTTTTCCACCTGCAAATCCAGGTCATCGCGTCTGTCGTTCAGATAATCCAGCAACATTGCGGTTGTTTTGTCCAGGTCTTCCATAGACATACCTGTGGCTTTTTCAGCATTTACCGCGGCATATTGCTCTGTGTAAAAGCTGTTTGTGTTTGCCACTGTGAAAACTGAAAACAGTATGCAGAACACCATTGTGCATATCATTGAAAAACTGTAAAGAAACTTTTTCATAATATCAGATTACAGTGCATCAAATTCAGCCTGGATATCCTGCATCAGCTGTGGAATTTCCAGTCTCTGTGGGCAGGCGTTCATACAGTTGCCGCAAGAAATACAGTCGCCCGGTTTTACTTCCATTTTGTCCATTTCTCTCTTGAATGCAAACTTGTTGCCGAACAGTTTGAAATCGTTGTACAGGGCAAAGATGCCAGGAATGTCCAGACCTGCAGGGCAAGGCATGCAGTAAGCACATTTTGTGCAAGGCACTGTTTTGAAAGCTTTGATTTCAGCCAGAACGCCGTCGATAACTTCTTTTGCTTTTTCGTCCATTGGGATAGGGTTCTTTGCTGTGTTTACATTGTCAACCACATGGTCCATACAGCTCATACCGGAAAGTGTTACTGCAACACCAGGAATGTTGAATACATAGCTCAGTGCCAGACTGCTGGCTTTGTTTTCGCCGTATGCTGCGTCAATTTTTTCAATGGCAGCAGGTACACATCTGGACAGGAAACCACCTCTGATAGGTTCCATAACGATGATAGGAATGTTGCGTTTGTTGCAGATGTCAATCAGCTGCTGTGCGTCGCCTGTGGCCACGTCATAATAGTTCAGCTGCAGCTGTACAAAATCCCAGTCAGTGTAGTCCAGAATACCTTCCAGCTGGTCTGCAGAATCGTGGAATGAGAAACCAAGATTTTTGATTTTGCCGGCTTTTTTCTGTTCTGTCAGATATTCAACAACTTTGAAATCCTTTGCTTTCTGCCAGCTGTCTCTGTTCATAGAGTGGCACAGGTAGTTATCAAAGTATTCCACCTGGCATTTTTCCAACTGTCTGTTGAAAACTGTTGCTGTCATTTCAGGGTTTTCCAGTTTGAAAACAGGCATTTTTGTTGCCAGAATAAAGCTGTCTCTTGGGTATTTTTTCAGTGCCTGACCGATGAACAGCTCGCTTTCTTCGTTGTGGTAGTTCCACGCTGTATCAAAGTAGTTTACGCCGTTTTCGTATGCGTAGTCCACCATTTTCTGTGCGTGTTCATAGTCGATTTTTCCTTCAGGTGTCTGTGGCAGTCTCATACAGCCAAAGCCCAGCAGGGAAGTAGATTTTTTAAGCATTTTTGTTCCTCCGTTCAAAATATCTTTAATTCTATTTTAACATAGTTGTCAATATGTGGAAGAAGCTGATGATTGTGTTAATTTTATAGATTAATTGTAAATTTTTGCCGGAAAAATTGATTTTTCATATAAAAATATGTATAATTAATTATTATGGATAATTATGTTCATTTTCACATATAACACTAAAAGTGAGGTAATAAATTATGAGTATCAAAGTATCACCTTCTATTCTTTCAGCTGACTTTGCAAATCTTGAAAAAGATTGTCAGATGGTTATTGACGCCGGTGCAGATATGCTGCATATTGACGTTATGGATGGTCATTTTGTTCCAAATATTTCACTGGGTATTCCGGTGGTTAAATCCCTGCGCAAAAAATCAGATGCATTTTTTGATGTACATCTGATGATCAGCAAACCACATCTGTATGCAAAACAGTTCTGTGACGCAGGTGCAGACCTGGTTTCTTTCCATCTGGAAAGCGACAGTGATGTTATGGAAACTATAAACATCATCAAATCCTGTGGTAAAAAAGCAGGCATCGTTATCAAACCTGCAACACCTACAAGCGAAGTTTACAAATATATCGACAAAGTTGACCTTGTTCTGATTATGAGTGTTGAACCGGGCTTTGACGGACAGAAATTTATGCCGGTTGCAGTGGACAAAATTGCACGAGTTCACGGCAAAGCAAAACAGCTGGGCCTGAAAGACCTGCTGATTGAAGTTGATGGCGGTATCAACGCTGAAACTGCAGTTATGTGCAAATATGCCGGTGCCAACCTGCTGGTAGCAGGCAGCTATGTTTTCGGTGCAGAAAATGTGGCAGAAGCTATTGCAAAACTTAAAGAATAAGAGAGATATTAAATGAATTCACAGACATATAAAAACAATTACCGGCAACACTATGACTATATGATGCTGGCCTTGGCACCGCTTATTATCTGTGCCAGTTTCATATATTCAGCCCGTGTACTGCTGGTATGCGGCGCAGCTTTTATAACAGCCCGTATCGTTGACGTGGCCATGGCTGTTATCCGCAAACAGGAAATAGATGCTGATGATAAAAGCAGTGCTGTTGCAGCCCTTACCTTTGCAATGATGCTGCCTGTTTCAGTGCCACTGTACATAGTTGTGGTTACTGTTGCCCTTACTGTTATGGTGGGCAAACACGCCTTTGGCGGCAAAGATTCCTATCCTTTCAGCCTGGCAGCCCTGGCAATGTGTGTTGCAGCTGTAAACTGGCCTAATGAAGTTTTCAAAGCTGTTGCACCTCTTACATCTGTTAATTTCTGGACAGGTGCAGCACAAAGCGCTCTTACGGGTTCCTCCCAGATTAAACTGGGCGGTCTGCCATATATTTCCACATTCGACCTGCTGCTGGGCAATCACCCTGCTGCAATGGGTTCGTCTTTTGTATTGGTTATTGTTGCTATTGGTATATTCCTGTTGGCTACAAAACAGATTACATGGCATATTCCGGTGTCATTTCTGGCTACCTGCACTGCCTTTTCACTGGCTTTTCCACGAATTTATGGTGTATCACGCCTGTACAGCCTTAAATACGAAATCCTGTGCAGTGCCATTGTGTTCTATGCAGTGTTTATGATGAATGAACCTGCCACCACACCTAAAAATCCAAGGGCAAAACTTGTTTTTGGTGTTCTGACAGGGTTGCTGACAATGCTGTTCAGATATTATGGCAGTTACGAAATTGGCGGCTGCTTTGCGTTGCTGCTGGTTAATGCCACAGAAGGTTATTGGGACAGACTGTTTGAAAAGAAAACAGAAGACAGCACAAAAGAAGACAAGCCTGCAAAAGAACAGGTTAAAGCTGAAAAAACTGCTTCAAAACACCAGTCTGAACCAAACGGCAAGAAACTGTACAGAAAGGAAGCTGTGGCAGAAAAAACTGTAAAAGCTGTAAAACAACCAAAACAGCCAAAGGAAATGGATGCCACAACTACACTGGACATAATCAGCCGCGCAGAAGACGAAATTGACCAGGTTGATTTTTCAACCCAGACCATAGATATGGAACAGGCACTGCGTGAATTTGAAGAAAGATATAAAGGAGGTAAATAATGGACAGACAGAAAAAAATCCATGAAGAACTCCTTAACTGGGATGATACTGTAAGAAAAAGAAAGATTACACTTTCAAATCCTGTGTTTATAAAAGGTCTTGCACTGGCACCACTGGCAGTTGCAGCAACTACATTTAAAAACAGCTTTATACTGTCACTTATGGTTGTTATGCTGCTGACACCTACCCGTGTTATCACTTCACTGGTTACACGCCGCATGTCAGTACCACTGAAAACATTTTTCTATCCGATGGTTTCTGCCTTGGTTTTCGGTGGGGCATATTACGTTATGTACAAAATTATGGGCGTAACAGCTTTTTCACTGGGGGTATATCTGCCAATCCTGGTTGTTGACCCACTTATAGTAAAAAACTTTGAAAAAACAAGAAAAGAATCTTTTACATACTCCATCATCAATGGCCTGAGAAATACGGCAGGCTTTGTGCTGGCCTGTATGCTGCTGGGCTGCCTGCGTGAGTTCCTGGCTTTTGGTACAGTGGCAGGCAGACAGATTATGTCTGTTGCACTGCTTCCTATGGCAGATAAACCATTTGGCGGTTATCTTATTATCGGCCTTATTTCAGCGGTGTGGAGTCTCTGTGTAAATCTTTACAAAGAAAGACTGATAAAGGAGGATGCAATGTATGAATAGTACACTTATGAATCATATTTTTACATTCTTCTCCTACTCTGTTCTGGCTATCGGTGCAGAAAATGTTATCTTTGCACGCGGTCTGGGGCTTTCCACAGGCTTGCGTATGATAAATGACCCTCGTAAAGACACACTTTATTTCTGTACAGCACTTACATTTTTCCAGCTTGTAAACAGCATACTGGCATATTTTGCAGTGCCTCTTGTTTACAGCAGTCCACTGGCATATTACGCCAGATTTATCACTCCTGTAATTATTGTTGCATGCTGTGCTGTCAGCTATATTGTGGTGGTCCTTCTGTTGGGTATTGTGCTTAAACGCTCCACTTTCAAAAGAATTGTCTACTCCCTTACAGGTGCCAGCATCAACAGTGCAATAGTAGGTACAATTATTCTCAGCCTTGGCCGTGGTTTCAATTTTGTGGAAACTGTCGGTTTCGGTCTGGGCAGCAGTGTCGGTTATATGCTGGCTATGCTGCTTGTCAGTGAAGGTGAAAGAAAAATCAATCATGACATGGTACCACAGCATTTCCGTGGTCTGCCTATTACTCTTATCTATATTTCAGTGCTTGCACTGGCAATTTTCGGCCTGACAGGCAATACAATGGCTCTTTGATAAAAGGAGATTTTTAATGGCAAGAAAACAAAAACCTGTAAAAATCAAAAGATATAAAAACAGTATGGGCACATCCACTTCATCTGTTTATAAGATAAAACAGCTGATACCTGTAATCGGCATAGTGTTGGCTCTTGTACTGGTGGGGTTCCTGCTGGGCAAACCTTTGCTGGCAATGCTGTCCGGTGCCGGTGATGACAGCTCTTCATCACAGCCGGATACATCTTCACAGCCTGTGGTATCCCAGCCGGTTGAGTCTCAGCCACAGCCTGAACCATCAGAAATACCTGATAATTCAGAAAACAATGTGACTGTGCCGCCCGTAATACAGAAAACAAAAGTATATTACTACGCCGATGTAAATCTGCTGACAACAGAAAACGGTATAGACAGCGTTATTTCACAGATGCAGGCAAAAAATGCCACACACCTGGTGTTTGATTTGAAAAACAAAGACGGCAACCTGCTGTATGCATCACAGAATCAGTATGGCAGTCAGCTGGTGGCTGATAAAACTGTGGACCTGTCTCTGCTGACAGCCAAACTTTCCGCTGCTGATATTACTCCTGTTGCCCGCATATACACATTTATGGACAAAATGATTTCCACTGTTGAACGCAGCACAGCTGTTATGTATCAGGGTACAGACACACGCTGGCTGGACTCCAGTGCAGCTTTGGGCGGTAAAGCCTGGGCAAACCCTGCCAGTCAGATTATGCAGGATTATCTTCTGGCACTTACAGATGAAATTATGTCACAGGGCGTAAAGGAATTTATTTTCGCCGGTTTCCACACACCTACCGGATACAGTCTGGACAAACGCGACTTTGGCGCATCTGTTGACCAGGTGCTGGCAAATATGAAAAATCTGCTGGGCACTCTGGAGGCAAAAATATCTGCAAAAGGCGGCTGGTCTGCACTTCAGGTGGATTATTCTGAAATTCAGCCGGAAGGCAATTATGCACACTATATCGTTCACCCATATCAGTTGGGTGCAGACAATATTGTTGTAACTGCCAAAGGTGCCGATTATGATATAGGTCAGTTGACAGTACAGCTGCCGGCAGCGGTACAGAACAATGATGTTTCATCAGTTGCACTGTGGGTTACAGATGGTGTGAATACAGATACCGCACAGGCTATGGACAGCTATTTCGTATCATAAAAAATACAATCTGAAAAACAATCAATGGCACAGTGTTTCTGGGCCATTGATTTTGACTATTTATCTATATGAATTATACAGTTGAAACCCTGGCAAAGGGTACGAAAGTATGCATCAACTCCACCCACCGCTTTGGTACAGACGCTTTTCTTCTCAGTGATTTCTGTGGTGTGAAATACGCCCAGACAGCACTGGATATAGGCAGTGGCTGTGGTATTATTCCGTTGCGCTGGAAAGACCGTGGTCACAAAGGACTGGCCGTGGCGCTGGAAATAGATGCAGAGGGCACAGCCCTTACAAACGAAAGCATACGCTTGAACAATATTGAAAATATGGTTGCTGTAAACCGGGATATCCGCCACTGGCAGACAGATATGCAGTTTGATGTAATCACCTGCAATCCACCTTACTTTACAGCAGGCAAACCAAAAGATGACGATAAAAAAGCATCTTTCCGACACCAGCTTACACTGACAGACAATGATGTGGCTGCTGCCGCTTACAAACTGCTGAAAGACAATGGCAAACTGTGTATATGCCAGCGTCCCAGCCAGCTGGCGGCGGTAATCTATGCGATGAAATCAAACCGTATAGAGCCAAAGGTTATCCGTTTTGTCCGCCAGAAAAAAAACAGTCCACATCCCTGGCTGGTGCTGGTAGACGGCCGCAAAAACGGTGGCGTGTCTCTGACTGTTATGCCGGATTTGATTATGGAAAATGATAATGGCGGTTTCAGTGACGAAGTGCTGAAAATTTACAATAAAATATAACCAAACAGCTTTCTGAAAACAGAAATAATGTAATTTATCTACATAATATTACAAAAAGTATAAAAATGGAGGAAATATGGCAGGTAAAATCTATGTTGTTGCCACACCTATCGGCAATCTTAACGACCTGACACCACGAATGAAACAGGCTTTTGAGGAAGCAGATTTTATTGCGGCGGAAGACACACGCGTAAGTGTAAAACTGCTGAATCATTTTGATATCAAAAAGCCTCTGGTAAGTTATTATGAACATAATCTTCGCCAGAAAGGCGACTATATTATCCAGCGTGTTCTGGCAGGTGAAACCTGTGCAGTGTGTTCTGATGCAGGCACACCTTGTATCAGTGACCCGGGTGAAATCCTGGTAAAACAGGCCCATGCTGCCGGCATTACTCTGGTGCCTGTGCCAGGCCCAAGCGCTGTTATTACTGCACTGTGTGTATCCGGTCAGGACACCGGCAGATTCTGTTTTGAAGGTTTTGTGTCCACCGTGAAAAAACAGAGAAGGGAACATCTGGAAAGCCTGGTGCACGAAAAACGCACTATGATTTTCTATGAAGCACCGCATAAACTGCTGAATACACTGCAGGATTTCTGCACATATTTCGGTACAGACCGCAAACTGACAATTGCGCGCGAGCTGACAAAACTTCACGAAGAAATCCGCCTTACCACCACAGGTGATGCCCTGGCTTACTATCAGGAAAATCCGCCAAAGGGCGAATTCTGTCTGGTGCTGGAAGGCTATACAGCCCCGCCACAGACTGAAGACAGTCTGGAAGACCTGGCACAGAAAGCACTACAGCTGATTGAAGATGAAAATATGTCTGTCAGCGAAGCTGCAAAAAAGGTAAGTGCAGGCACAAAATTCAGTAAAAGTGAAGTTTACAAGGCTGTTCAGCAGATGAAAGATTAACAGGGGTACAGTTATGAGATATCTTGTTATCAGCGACACCCACGGCTTTAAAAATTATCTCAGCCGTATAATTGAAAAAGAATCAGATATTAAAAAAATCATATTTCTGGGAGATGGTATAAATGATATACAATCACTGAAAGCCAGCCATCCTGAATATGAAATCATTGCTGTTGCAGGCAACTGTGATGTAAACACTGCTGTGCCTACAAAGGAAATAATCACTGTGAAAGGCTACAAAATACTTATCTGTCACGGTGATGGCTACTATGTGAAAATGGGGTTGTTGCCACTGCGAAAAGCCTGTATGGATATGCAGGCGGATATTGCGCTTTTCGGCCATACCCATCGCCAGTATTATGAATTTTACGATGGTATATACACATTCAATCCAGGCAGTGTAATGCCGTCAGCAAACCCTTTCAGCTGCTACGGCATATTGGATTTGTCCAATCCAAAACCGCTGTTTTATCACAGGGAAATATAGTTTACAGAACACCTTGCCTCTGTGTAAGGTGTTTTTTGTAAAAATTGTTGTTCGCTGTTTATGGGTAGTGAATTTCAATACTTATATGCTATAATCTTTTTACGGGAGGTGGCCTATGGATACATATAAAATCGGCAAGTTTATTGCCCAAAACCGTAAAAAGCTGAATATGACCCAGGCGCAACTGGCTGAAAAACTGGGTGTAACAGGAAAAACTGTTTCCCGCTGGGAAAACGGCAACTATATGCCGGATTTGTCTTTGCTGCAGCCTCTTGCAAAAGAACTGAACATCACACTCAACGAACTGTTACAGGGAGAATATATTCCGCAGGAACAGTTGGCGCCTAAAGCAGAAGAAACTATTCGGATGACAGTTGATTATTCCAATAAAAAAATTCATCAGAAGCAAAAAGCTGTATGTATTATAGTGGTTTTATGTATGATTGTTATGTTGCTGACAGGCTATAAATTCACACAGGATAATTATCTGCGTGATGGATTGTATAATTCAGCAGACCGGTGCAGAAATGCCTGGTTTGAAGCCTGGGATATATCACCGGGTACAGACAGCATATATTGGCGCGATGACAATTTTCAGGGCAGATGGCTGCAGGTATGTATGTTTATTACCGATGACCGAAGCGGCATTTTCCTGATTGAAAAAGTTGGGAACAAATACCGTGTGGCCGACCGTTCTTCAAACGTTCAGAAGCTGAACCAGGAAGATGATGACTATATACAGATGCATACATTGCATGGATATTACCATAAGGAAAAACTGCCGTGGGTTTATATCCACTGGGATGCTGTGCCTGGGGATATGGAAATAAAATTCCGCGACCAGCCTGTTGAAAAAATGGCCACAGTAAACGGCTATACACTGTGGTACCGCATAACAGACTATTGGCCGGATTTTGCAGAAATTACAGTTACAGAAAAGGAAAAATGAAATGATACTGGACGGATACATTAAAGATAAATATGACCAGCCTGTAGAGCAGGCAGTGGTTGAACTGAAAAGCAACAGTTTTGAAACACTGTTTACAGCCTGTACAGATACAGAAGGATACTACAGGTTTGATATTCCGGCCGGATACTATCCTTTCTTTTTTGCAGTAAAGGGCTATAAGGAAAGTGGCCTGGAATACTGGTGCCAGGACATTATTCTGGATGCGGATTTGCAGCTTGATGCAAAGATAGACACACTTGAAGTATATGGGCTGCACTGTTTTACTGTAAAAGGCGCCGCCAATGGGCTTATGGTTTATTTCAGACCAATGGCTTTGGACAAATATCTGAAGGGTTGTCAGGATATTGCTCCTGATGATATTCACCTGCAGGTAACAGTTGACGGAATCCGCTGCCCTGTGGTCAATATGAATAAAGTAACAGAATATGCCGGCGCACATCCTATGACTGCATGGCTGATACAGGTAAGTACAGACAAAAGGGAAAACTGGCATAAAGTTGATGTGGAAATATGGGATAAAAACGAAAATTATGGTGCAGCCTCTGTTTTCAATAATTGACAGCTTGCTTATTTGTTAATAATAAATACTGATTTCAGTCTGCTGCGGCAGGCTGTTTTTTCTTGCAAAAATTTATAATCAGGTTTAAAATAAATAATCATATTGTATTTGAGGTTATTATGAAATTTATTAAACAGCTTTCTGTTATAATTCTTGTCTGTTTTGCAGGCGAGTTTATCCGCTATATTGTTCCACTGCCTGTGCCGGGCAGTATATGGGGACTGGTGCTTATGTTTATACTGTTGGTATCAGGTGTGATAAAACTGGAAAAGGTGGAAACAGCCGCTGACTTCCTTATCGATTGTATGCCGATAATGTTTGTTCCTGGCGGCGTGGGACTTATGCGGTCTTGGGCTACCCTGAAAAGCATGCTGCCTGCAGCTGTGTGTTCCGTTGTGCTGGTCACTCCTTTTGTTATGCTGGTAACAGGCAAAGTGACACAGCGGATTATTGAAAAGGGGGATGAGTAAATGAAAGAACTTTTTGCCTCTGCTTCATTTGCCGGTGCCGCACTTACTATGGTGGCATTTTTCTTTGGCTCTATGATAAAAGACAAGTTCAAAAGTCAGTTTTTTAATCCTATTCTGATAGCAATTGTTATTATTATTACTTTCCTGTTTACCACAGGCATAGATTATGATACATACAACAGCGGTGCAAAATACATCAGCTGGTTTCTGACACCGGCCACAGTTTCTCTTGCTATTCCACTGTATCGCCAGATTGAACAGCTTAAAAACAATGTTTTTGCTATACTCACAGGTATATTCAGCGGTGTGGTTGCTTCTGCTGTGGGTATTCTTACACTGGCATTAATATTTGGTCTGTCCCATCCTGAATATGTTACTCTGCTGCCCAAAAGTGTTACATCAGCCATTGGAATGGGTGTTGCCGAAGAACTGGGCGGTGTTTACGCTATTACAGTACCTGTTATTATTATCACCGGTATATTTGGCAATATAATTGCATCATCTGTATTGGATTTCTGCAAAATCACAAATCCTGTTGCAAAAGGTCTTGCCATAGGCACTGCTGCCCACGGCACTGGCACAACCCGTGCCATTGAACTGGGCGAAGTGGAAGGCGCAATGTCCGGCCTTTCAATTGCGGTTGCAGGTCTTATGACGGTGGTTGTTGCACAGATTTTTGCAATGTTGCACTGACGAATCAATAAAATGCAGTAGTTTTCAAAAAAACTATTGCATTTTTATTTTTTGGTGGTATAATATTAAGGCAATAGAAAATATGCACCATTAGCTCAGTTGGTAGAGCAACTGACTCTTAATCAGTGGGTCCCGGGTTCGAGTCCCTGATGGTGCACCAACAAAAACAGGTATCCTTTTGGATACCTGTTTTTGTTTATACAACCAGAGGAACTCGAACCCGAGAGGGTCGCTGCGTTAAACAAACAGTCCGGTGGACTGTTTGTAGCAAGCGAGAGCTTGAGCGATAGCGAAAGCCAGTTAGTATGCAAGGTACGCAGTGCCGAAGCGGACGGCGAGTCCCTGATGGTGCACCAAATAAAAAAGAGTATCGTCAGATACTCTTTTTTATTTTATGTAAGTAGCTGGACTCGAACCCGAAATCAAATTATATTTTACTTAACATTTTATTACAAACTCTACTTTTCGTTTATTGCAAACTGCATACAATACTCTATAATTAAAACAGAGGTGAGAGTATGGATAATGAAAAAATCGGCAGGCTGATATACAGCCTGCGAAAAGAAAACAGCATGACCCAGCTGCAGTTGGCAGAACTTCTGAATGTCAGCGATAAAGCCGTAAGTAAATGGGAAAGAGGTCATGGCCGGCCTGATTTGTCCCTGTTGCCACAGCTGTCAAAAATTTTCAATGTGGATCTGGAAAAATTGCTGTCAGGGCAACTGGATACAAATAAATCCCTGGCAGGAAATATGAGAAAAACACAGTTTTATGTATGTCCTATCTGCGGTAATATTATCACTGCCATGGCAGATGCCGGCATTACCTGTTGCGGTAAAAAGCTGATTGCTTTACCGTTGCAGAAAGCGGATGAAAACCAGGCTCTTTCCATAGAAAAAATGGAAAATGAATACTTTGTGTCTTCATCACATCCTATGGAACGCAGCCACTACATTTCTTTTGTGGCATTGTTGTCTGCAGATGGCCTGATAATCCGCAAACTCTATCCACAGTGGGACCTGCAGTGCCGCCTGCCGTTTGTACGCCGAGCCAGACTGGTATGGTATTGCACCCAGCACGGACTTTTCTATCAGGAGATTAAAATATGACGGATTTTACAGCTATCGATATATCCAAGTGGCCAAGAGGAGAATTGTTCTATTACTTTTCACAAATGGCCCCCACAGGCTATTCATTGACTGTTGAAATGGATGTTACTGCTTTATTACAGACAGTCAAAAGCAATAATATAAAGTTTTTCCCTGCATACCTGTGGCTGGTTACAAAAAGCCTTAATAAGCAGATTGAGTTTAAAATAGCACAAAAAGATGGTCAGTTGGGCTATTACCACAGCCTTACACCGCTTTATGCTCATTTCCATAATGATAATAAAACCTTTTCACTGATGTGGACAGAGTATAATGACGATTTCCACACTTTTTATAAAGCGTATCTGGACAATCAGAAACAATATGGCGAAAACTATGGCATATTGGCCCAAAAACATACATTGCCACCACAAAATGCCTATACTGTATCTGCAATTCCCTGGGTGGAATTCAAATCGTTTGCAGTACATAGCTATGAAAACAAACCATATTTCTTTCCATCTGTGGAAGCGGGCAGATATTTTGAACAGTCAGGCAAGATACTGATGCCTCTGTCACTTACCTGTCATCACGCAACCACAGACGGCTGGCATATTGACCTGTTTTTGAAAGATTTGCAGGCAGATATGGATAACTTTGAAAAATATTTTTAATAAAAGATGGACTGATTTTTATAATCAGTTCATTTTTTTAAGCATCAATAAAAATTTTTTATGCACAACATAAAATTTATTTATCGAAAAAGCGTTACTTGTTTATTGAAGATACTGATGTAAATATAAACTTTGATAATAAAGCGAAGCCCGACGATAAAATGATTTTGTTTATTGCTTTAATGAGAAAATAAGCTAAAAATACGATAAATAATTATCTAATATTTGAAATATTATAAAATTTAGCAACATAAATATACTTTGTTATAATTTGAATAATGTTGTAGAAACTTGATTTAAAAAAGTTCACGGTTGAACTATCGTCAAAAAGTAAAATATATAGATATGATGCATAACGGAGCTAAAAGCAACAAAAATATATAATTCACACATTTAAATATTGAAATTATTAAATGAAAAAATATAAATATTAAATACATAAACATACACAAAATATAATATATTTATAAAATAACTGTATTTTTGATGTGTTTTCAGGTAAAAATATTCATTTTTATTGTTGAAAATATTTTGCAAATGGTGTATCATTATGTCATAAAAAGTTAAACAATGCTAACGACCGGTTAAACTGCATATTTAACTTGATATAGTTATATATGATAATTATTATAATAGGACGGAATGATTATGAAATTATCCGATAAAGAAAAAATATTCAAAGCACTGGGCGACAGCAACCGACTGGCAATTATGGACCTTATCAGTGATAAAGAACTGAACGCAGGCCAGATACTCAGCCAGGTTAAAATGGGTCAGTCCACACTTTCTCACCATATGAAAATTTTGTGTGACAGCGGCATCGTTGCATCACGCAAAGACTCCAGATGGGTTTATTACTCAATCAATCCACAGATAGCACAGGATGTTATCGGGATTCTGACAGACTGGATTAAATAGAAATATAAACGTGTGCACAACCGGCAGGCACACGTTTTATTTTTATTGCATATATCTGCGACTTTTATCTGTCATAAAGAAAAAACTCCCCAGGGCACAGCCTTGGGGAGTAATATTTTATATTGAATTATGCGTCTTCGCCAAGAAACAGGTTTGAAAGTGTAATTGGGTCTACATATTCACCGTCTTTGTAAACGCGCATATTGCCGGAAGCAATTTCGTCAATCAGGATAACCTGGTCAAGTTCTTTGTTGTAACCGAATTCAAATTTGATGTCATAAAGGTCCAGACCTTTTTTGGCAAATTCTTCAGCAACAATTCTTGTGATTTCCTGTGTCTGTTTCTTTGTTGATTCATACTGTTCGTCAGTCATAACGCCCAGAGCAATCAGACCTTCTTTTGTTACCAGTGGGTCACCTTTTGCGTCGTTTTTAAATGTCATTTCAACGTATGCATCCAGTGGAGCACCGCTTTCGATGTAATCGCCGTATCTTCTGATGAAAGAGCCAACAGCTCTCAGACGGCAGATAACTTCCAGGCCGTGACCAAAGTTTTTTGCAGGCAGAACTTCCATTGTGCCTTTTTCAGGGTCGATGGAAACATAATGTGTTTTGATGCCTTTTTCCTGCAGCAGTTCAAAGAAGATTTTGCTCATTTTCAGGTTCTGTTTGCCGATACCGTCAATTTCCAGACCTACTGTGTTTGCGCCTGGGTCAAATACGCCATTTTCGCCAGTTACTGTGTCTTTGAAAGCCAGCAGGTAGTTGCCGTTTTCAAGTTCAAATACGTCTTTAGTTTTACCAGTGTAGATTTTTTTCATAAAAAGCCTCCGGAATTATAAATTCAAAATAGAAAATCAGAATAATTCATTGGTAGGAAAGCCCTGCCATAGTAAAGTGATTTACGGTCACTTTGTAGAAACATCCAAACCATATTATTGGATTTATATGTAATATTCATCTTACATAAAAAATATAACACAGCATTATTTATTTTTGCAATAAAAAATATTAACTTTTGTCAATTTTGTATATTTGCAGTGAAATGGCCACTGTATGAAGAAAATATATAGTATTTTTTTACAATACTGCAGCTGGAAACTGAAGGAAAAATATGTCTGTTTTTTAACAATGTACAACTGTGCTTCACAAGTGGTAAAAATAGCTATTGTGGATATTTCACAAATTTTATTCTTTATTCCGGCGGTAAATGTCACAAAAGGGAAAAGATAGAAAAAATAGGCTTTTTTCCTTGTAAATACCCCTTATTTTTGTTAAACTTAAATTGAAATAAATATTATTCGTCCATATTAGCCTGCGGATTTGGCGCAGGAGTCTCTACGTGATAACCTAATTATCTACGCTATGGGCGTTACATAAGTGTGCTGTTTGAAAAAAAGAAAATGGCATACTCTGTTTCGCCTTTGCATTTTTTATGCAAAGGCTTTTATTTTGTTATTTATTTAAAACATCTATACAAAACAGGAGGATTTACCATGCGTAAAAAAGTTGCTATTGTAATGGGCAGTGATTCAGACCTGGGTGTAATGCAGAAATGCGCCAACAAACTGGCAGAATTCGGCATCGAACACGAAGTGCGAATTATGTCTGCTCACCGCACCCCTATGGCTGCCTTCAATTATGCACACAATGCAAAAGAAAACGGCTTTGGCGTTATTATCGCTGCAGCCGGCAAAGCTGCACACCTGGCAGGTGTACTTGCAGCTCACACCACACTGCCTGTAATCGGCGTACCAATTAAATCTTCTACATTAGACGGCTTGGATTCCTTGCTCAGCACAGTACAGATGCCTTCTGGTATTCCTGTAGCTACAGTTGCCATTGACGGTGCTGAAAACGCAGCTATTCTTGCCGTTCAAATTTTGGCTGTAAATGACGAAGAACTTTCTGCAAAACTGGACCAGATGAAAGAAGATATGGAAAAGGCAGTTCTTGCAAAAGATGCAAAACTGAACAGCTGATATACTTATATGAGATATTAAGAAAGGAAAACATATGTGCAATAAACATTGTATTGATTGCAGCTATGTTCGTGATTTTGCTGAAATTCACGAAGAATGTGGTGTTTTTGGCATCACAACCGGCGTATATGACAGAATCGATGTAAGGGAAGAAGTAAGATATGCCCTTTACGCACTGCAGCATCGCGGTCAGGAAAGCTGTGGTATTTCTGTAAACGACCACGGTATTATCAGCACTGTAAAAGGTGTAGGTCTTGTACCTGAAGTACTGACAAACGAGGCTTTGGCTACATTGCCTGAAGGCCAGATGGCTATCGGTCATAACAGATATGCTTCATCAGACACAGCTGATGTTATGAACGCCCAGCCACTTTACATCCGCCACGCAAAAGGCACTATGTCAATGGCTTTTAACGGCCAGCTGATAAATGCTGTGGAAATCAGAAGAGAACTGCAGCAGCAGGGTATCATCTTTCACACATCCAGCGATGCTGAAGTTATCGCTTATACTATAGCAAAAGAACGCCTTACCAGCCATTCCACAGAAGAAGCTGTAAGACGCGCTATGGAAAAACTGGAAGGCGCTATTTCAATGGTGGTTATGTCCCCAAGAAAACTTATTGCCGCCAGGGACAAACATGGTTTCAGACCTATGGTTATCGGTCAGCTGCCAGGCGGTGGCTATGTGTTTGCCAGCGAAACCTGTGCACTGGAAGTAGTTGGTGCAAAATTTGTCCGTGATGTTAAACCGGGTGAAATCGTACAGGTTGAAAACGGCATACTTTCTGTGTATCAGGAAGGCACAGAAAAACCAACAGGTCTGTGTATCTTTGAATATGTGTACTTTGCCCGCCCTGACTCAGTGGTTGAAGGCCAGTCAGTTCATCATTCCAGAAAGATTGCCGGCGCCCTTGTTTCAAAAGTACAGCCGGTTGAAGCTGATGTTGTAATCGGTTCACCAGACTCCGGTCTGGAAGCTGCCATGGGTTATGCAGAAGCCAGCGGTATTCCTTACGGCGTGGGTCTTATGAAAAACCGCTATATCGGCAGAACATTTATTCAGCCAACACAGAAAGAAAGAGAAAATTCAGTTAAAATCAAACTGAATGCCATCGAAAGAACTGTAAAAGGCAAACGAGTTATCCTGGTTGATGACAGTATTGTTCGCGGTACCACTTCAAAGAGAGTTGTAAAAATTCTTCGTGAAGCAGGTGCTACAGAAGTTCACATGCGTGTGGCATCTCCTCCATATACAAACAAATGCTACTTCGGTACAGACAATACAGAAAAACGCAACCTTATTGCCGCAAGAACAAATGTGGAAGGCATCAGGGAAGAACTGGGTCTTGACTCCATTGCTTTCCTGCCGCTGGAAGATATGCTGAAGGTTGCACCGGATGCAAACTGCGGTTTCTGTATCGGCTGCTTTACAGGCCAGTATCCTGTGGATATCACAAAAGCCAACGAAGTGGATAAATTCAACGAAAAATTGTAATCAATTTTATAATTAAAATTAAAATATAAAGGTGAAAGAAATGAAAAATTATTCTGACAGTTACAAATCTGCAGGCGTTGACGTTACAGCCGGTTACGAAGCTGTGCGTCTTATGAAAGACAGTGTTGCCAGAACCAAAACAGATGCTGTTCTGGGTGGTCTGGGCGGCTTTGGCGGTCTGGTGCAGCTGCTGGATGTAAAGGATATGAAAGAACCTGTACTGGTTTCCGGCACTGACGGCTGTGGCACAAAGGTTAAACTGGCTTTCCTTATGGACAAACATGACACTGTTGGCATCGACTGTGTTGCTATGTGCGTAAACGACATTGTTTGCTCCGGTGCAAAACCACTGTTCTTCCTTGACTACATTGCCATCGGTAAAAACTACCCTGAAAAAGTGGCTACACTGGTTTCCGGCGTTGCAGAAGGCTGTGTGCAGTCCGGTTGTGCACTGGTAGGCGGTGAAACAGCTGAACATCCTGGTCTTATGCCTGTTGATGAATACGACCTGGCCGGTTTTGCAGTAGGTATTGTTGATAAAGAAAAAATCCTGGACAACGAAAATGTAAAAACAGGCGACGTTATTATCGCCCTGCCATCATCCGGTGTTCATTCCAATGGCTTCTCACTGGTAAGAAAAGTGTTCTCTATCGGTGAAGGCAACTCCAACCTGGGCGAATATGTGGAAAGTCTGGGTGCTACTCTTGGCGAAACACTGCTGACACCTACAAGAATTTATGTTAAACCGGTTCTTTCACTGCTGGAAAAAGTAAATGTAAAATCCATCGCTCATATCACAGGTGGCGGCTTCTATGAAAATGTGCCACGCGCACTGCCTGAAGGCAAAAAAGCTGTTATCAACAAAGCCGATGTTCGTGTGCTGCCAATCTTTGACTTGATTTCTGCAACAGGCAACATTCCTGTTGAAGATATGTACTCCACATTCAATATGGGTGTTGGTATGATGATTATCGTTTCACCTGACGAAGTGGACACAGCTCTTGAAGTACTGAAAGCAGCAGGCGAAGATGCTTATGTGGTAGGTAAAATCGAAGACGGCGAAAAGGGTGTGGAATTATGTTAAAAGTTGCAGTTCTGGTTTCCGGCGGCGGCACTAACCTGCAGGCAATCCTTGATGCTGTTGACAGCGGCAAAATTACCAATGCAAAGGTGGAAAAAGTTATTTCCAACGTTGCAGGTGCCTATGCACTGGAAAGAGCAAAAAACCATGGTGTACAGGGCGTGACACTGCGCAGAAAAGATTTTGAAAACAAACGGGCCTGGGAACAGGCACTTATCAACGAAATTGAAGATTGCGGTGCACAGCTGATTGTACTTGCCGGCTTTATGGCTATTCTTTCGGAAAATTTCACAAAGCATTTTGAAAATAAAATCATCAATGTTCACCCATCACTTATCCCATCTTTCTGCGGCGAAGGCATGTATGGCCTCCATGTTCACGAAGCAGCACTTGCCAAAGGCGTAAAGGTTTCCGGCGCAACAGTTCATTTTGTAAATGAAGAGGTTGACGGCGGCAAAATCATCGCACAGAAAGCCGTTGAAGTTTTGGCCGGCGACACACCTGAAACACTGCAGAAAAGAATTATGCAGCAGGCTGAATGGATTATCCTGCCACAGGCCATTGATGATATTGCAAACAACCGCATTTAATATAAACGCAGGGGATGGCCTCCCAGACATCCCGCAATAAAACCGCAGGGGACGGGTTGCCCGCCCCGCAAACAAAATACAGAAAGAGAGACACCAAAATGACAAGTCTTAAAACTTATCTTGAAAACAACTCTTATCCTGGCCGTGGTATCCTTATCGGCAAAACAGAAACCGATATGGTTATCGCATATTTCATTATGGGCCGCAGTGAAAACAGCCGCAACAGAATCTTCTTTGAAAGCGAAGGCAGCATCCGCACAAAGGCTTTTGACGAAAGCAAACTGTCTGACCCATCACTGATTATCTATGCACCTGTTCGCGTTCTGGGCGATACTACTATCGTTACAAACGGCGACCAGACAGACACAATCTATGAACATATGATGATGGGCAAATCCTTTGAAGACGCCCTGCGCACAAGAGAATTTGAACCGGATGGTCCAAACTGGACTCCTCGTATTTCAGGTATCGTTTATCCTGACAACACATTCAAACTGTCTATCCTGAAAAGTGACAACGGCAATGATGCCCAGTGTGTAAGAAACTTCTTTGAATATTCTACACCAATCACAGGTCAGGGCAGACTGATTCATACATATAAAGAAAACGGCACTCCAATCCCATCATTTGAAGGCGAACCAAAAGTGTTTGAAATCGGCGGCGACATCGACACATTTACAGAAACTGTGTGGAATGCCCTGAATCCAGACAACAAAGTAAGCCTTTTCGTAAGATATATTTCCCTGTCTGACAAATCTGTTCAGACAAGAATTGTAAACAAAAATGTATAAGGAGGACACCAAAATGACAGAAATGGAACTTAAATACGGTTGTAACCCTAACCAGAAACCTTCCCGTGTGTTTATGAAAGAAGGTCAGCTGCCAATCACAGTTCTCAACGGCCGTCCAGGCTATATCAATCTGCTGGATGCACTTAATGGCTGGCAGCTGGTTAAAGAACTGAAAAGAGCAACAGGTCTGCCTGCTGCCACATCTTTTAAACACGTTTCACCAGCAGGCGCTGCAGTTGGTCTGCCACTGTCCGAAGTTGAACAGAAAATCTATTTTGTTGAAGGTATGGAATACTCTCCACTGGCTTGTGCTTATGCAAGAGCCCGCGGCGCTGACAGAATGTCTTCATTTGGTGACTTTATCTCTCTGTCAGACATCTGTGATGCACCAACAGCAAAAATGATTGCCAGAGAAGTTTCTGACGGCGTTATCGCTCCAGGCTACACAGATGAAGCACTGGAAATACTGAAAAAGAAGAAAAAAGGCGGCTACAACGTTATCCAGATTGATGAAAACTATACTCCTGCACCAATCGAAACAAAAGATGTTTTCGGTGTTACATTTGAACAGGGCAGAAACGAACTGGTTATCGACAAAAACTCCTTTGAAAACATTGTAACAGAATCAAAAGATCTGCCGGAAAGCGCAAAAATCGACCTGGCAATTGCAATGATTACACTTAAATACACACAGTCCAACTCTGTATGTTATGTTAAAGACGGCCAGGCTATCGGTATCGGCGCAGGCCAGCAGTCCCGTATCCATTGCACACGCCTTGCCGGTCAGAAAGCTGACAACTGGTGGCTGCGTCAGCACGAAAAAGTGTTAGGCCTTCAGTTTGCAGACGGCCTGTCCCGTGCAGACAGAGACAATGCCATCGACGTTTATATGTCTGACGAATACGAAGATGTCCTGGCAGAAGGTGTATGGCAGACAAAATTCAAAGTAAAACCTGAAGTGTTCACAAGAGAAGAACAGAAAGCATGGCTGAAACAGCTTACAGGTGTGGCACTGGGCTCTGACGCATTCTTCCCATTTGGTGACAACATTGAAAGAGCACACAAAACAGGCGTTAAATACATTGCACAGCCAGGTGGCTCTGTTCGTGACGACAATGTTATCGAAACATGTAACAAACACGGCATCACAATGGCATTTACAGGCATCCGTCTGTTCCACCATTAATATTACATATTTATTCGTGTAGGGGATGGCCTCCCGGACATCCCGCTTACCTCCCCAAAGTAGGGGACGGCGTTCTCGACATCCCATTAGACAGAAAACGTAGGGGACGGGTTTCCCGTCCCGCAATAAAATAAAATCCCCTTGCAAAAACAACAGTTTTATCAAAGGAGTACAATATGAAAATTTTAGTAGTTGGCGGCGGCGGCCGCGAACATGCAATTCTTAAAAGCCTGGCAGGCGAAGGCAGACAGCTGTTCTGCGCACCTGGCAACGCAGGTATCGCAAATCTTGCCACTTGTGTTGACATCAAAATCAACGACCTGGACGGCATTGTAAAATTTGCAACAGAAGAAAAAATCGACCTTGCCCTGGTTTCCCAGGACGAACCACTGGTTCTCGGTATGGTTGATGCCCTGCAGGCAGCAGGCATCCGCACATTTGGCCCTAACAAAGCAGCTGCAATTATCGAAGGCAGCAAGGCTTTCTCCAAAGACCTGATGAAAAAATATAACATTCCAACAGCTGCATACGAAAAATTCACAGATTCAGCTGCTGCTATCGAATATGTAAAAGCACAGGATTCTTACCCAACAGTTATCAAAGCTTCCGGTCTTGCCCTTGGCAAAGGTGTTATCATCGCACAGGACTTTGAAGAAGCAAAAGAAGCTATTATCGAAATGCTGGACGGTGGTAAATTCGGTGAATCCGGCAAGGAAATCGTTATTGAAGAATTCCTTACAGGTCCTGAAGTTTCTGTTCTGGCATTTACAGACGGCCACTGTGTTCGCCCTATGATTTCATCCAAAGACCACAAACGTGCCTTTGACAACGACGAAGGTCTGAACACAGGCGGTATGGGTGTTATCGCACCAAACCCATTCTATACAGAAGAAGTGGAAAAAATTGCTTACGAAACAATCCTTATCCCTACAATTGAAGCAATGAATGCAGAAGGCAGAACATTCAAAGGTGTTCTCTACTATGGTCTTATGATTACAGAAAAAGGCCCTAAAGTTATTGAATACAACTGCCGTTTCGGCGACCCCGAAGCACAGGTTTGTCTGTCACTGCTGAAAACAGACCTGTTGGAAATCGTTGATGCAGTTATTGATGAAAGACTGTCTGAAATCGAAGTAGTAAACGAAGACGGCGCAGCAATCATCGTTATGATGTGTTCCGGCGGTTATCCTGAAAGTTATGAAAAGGGAAAAGAAATTATTGGTCTTGATGAAAAAGGCCAGAATGATGCATTCTACTATGTTTTCCATTCCGGCACAAAGATGGAAGAGTGCAAATACCTGTCCAACGGTGGCCGTGTTCTGGGCTTTGTGGCAAAAGGTAAGGACATTCCTGACGCACAGAACAACGTTTATTCCAATATTGACAAAGTTAGCTTTGAAAAAAGCTTCTACCGCCATGATATAGGAGGCAAAAGATAATGGTATACAGAGTTTACGTTTCCAAAAAAACTGAATATGCAGGCGAAGACCGCTCACTGTTCAACGACCTGAAATCTTCCCTGGGTATCAAAGGTCTGAGAAAAGTTAAAGTTTACAACCGTTATGATATCGAAGGTGTAGACAAAGAAACATTTGAAACAGCCGTTCAGACTATCTTCTCTGAACCACAGGTTGACGATGTTACATATTCCATCAAAATTGATGACAACACATTTGCAACAGAACTGCTGCCAGGCCAGTTTGACCAGCGTGCAGACTCAGCCCAGCAGTGTGTACAGTTTGTAACAGGCGGCAACAGACCTGTTGTAAAATACGCCAGAGTTATCAAACTTTACGGTCACGTTACAAAAGAAGAACTGGACAAAATCCAGAAACATATCATCAACCCTGTTGAATCCCGTCTGGCTTCACTGGAAAAACCAAAAACACTGGAAACAATCTATCCACTGCCAGAAAAAACACCTGTTATTGAAGGCTTTGTTGATATGAAAGCCGAAGACTTTGGTGCTTTCATCAAAGAATACGGTCTTGCTATGGACGCAGATGACCTGGCTTTCTGTCAGGATTACTTTAAAAATCAGGAAAAACGCAACCCTACTCTCACAGAACTGCGTATGATTGACACATACTGGTCAGACCACTGCCGTCATACAACATTCAACACAATCCTTGACGAAGTTACTATCGAACACGAAGCAGTAAAAGCTTCCTACGAAAAATATCTCGCTATCAAAGAAGAACTGTATCCAAACAAAAACAGACCTCTCACTCTGATGGACCTTGCAACTGTTGGTGCAAAATACCTCAAACGCACAGGCAAGCTGAAAAACCTTGACGAAAGTGAAGAAATCAATGCCTGTAGCGTAAAAATCAATGTTAAACTGGACGACGGCTCCAGCGAAAAATGGCTGCTGATGTTCAAAAACGAAACACACAACCATCCAACAGAAATCGAACCATTCGGCGGTGCTGCCACATGTCTGGGCGGCGCTATCCGTGACCCACTGTCAGGCCGCAGCTATGTTTACCAGGCTATGCGTCTCACAGGTGCAGGCAATCCACTGGCACCACTGTCAGAAACTCTCACAGGTAAACTGCCACAGAGCAAAATCTGCCAGACAGCTGCTGCAGGTTACTCATCCTACGGCAACCAGATTGGTCTTGCTACAGGCCATGTTGCTGAAGTTTACCACCCAGGCTACGTTGCAAAACGTATGGAAGTTGGTGCTGTAATGGGTGCTGCTCCTGCCAAAAACGTAGTTCGCAAACGCCCTGCTGAAGGTGATGTTGTTATCCTGCTGGGCGGTGCAACAGGCCGTGACGGTTGTGGCGGGGCTACAGGTTCTTCAAAAGCACACTCTGTTTCTTCTCTGGAAGAATGTGGTGCTGAAGTTCAGAAAGGTAACGCACCTGAAGAAAGAAAAATTCAGCGTCTGTTCCGCGATGCTGAAGTTACACGCATGATCAAACGCTGCAACGACTTTGGTGCAGGCGGCGTTTCAGTAGCCATCGGCGAACTGGCAGACAGCCTGTCTATCAACCTTGACGTAGTTCCTAAAAAATATGAAGGTCTTACAGCTACAGAACTGGCAATCAGCGAATCCCAGGAAAGAATGGCTGTTGTAGTTTCCGCAGCAAACGCTAAAAAATTCATCAAAAAAGCTGAAGCTGAAAACCTTTCTGCAATCATCGTTGCAAAAGTTACAGATACAGGCAGACTGGAAATGTTCTTTGAAGGCGAAAAAGTTGTTGACCTGTCCCGTGACTTCCTCAACTCTGCTGGTGCAGTTAAATTTGCACAGGTTTCTGTTGCTGCTGACGGTCTGAAAGACGAAGTTAAAGTAACAGATATTGAAAAAGACTGGACAGAACTTATGGCAAACCTGAACGTTGCTTCACAGCGCGGTTTGGTAGAACGCTTTGATGCCACAATCGGCGCTGCAACAGTTCTTATGCCATACGGCGGTAAATATCAGGCAACACCTGCACAGGCAATGTCTGCTAAAATCCCAACACTGGGCAAAGAAACATCCACAGCTTCCCTTATGGCATGGGGCTTTGACCCATACCTGGCTTCACAGTCACCATACTATTCTGCATATTACGCAGTAGTTTCCTCCACAGCAAAAATGATTGCTGCCGGCGGCGATCTGAAAAATATGTGGTACTCCTTCCAGGAATACTTTGAAAGACTGGGCAAAGAAAAATCACGCTGGGGCAAACCATTTGCAGCCCTGCTGGGTGCACTGGAAGCACAGCTGGCTCTTGGCATCGGTTCTATCGGCGGTAAAGACTCCATGTCCGGTTCCTTCGAAGATATCGATGTTCCTCCAACACTTATCTCCTTTGCAGCAGGCGTAGCTGATGCTGAAAACATCATCTCACCTGAATTCAAAGCTGCAGGTCACTACCTGTACTTCATGGCTCCTGAACTGGACGAAAACGGCCTGTACAAGCCTGAAAGCCTGGTAAACCTGTTCAACAAAGTTGCAAAACTTATCAAAGACAAAAAAGTTGTTTCCGCATGGGCAACAGGCTTTGGCGGCGTGGCTGAAGGTCTGGCAAAAATGGCATTCGGTAACAGAATCGGTGTTAAAGTTGAACCAACTATGACAGCCCAGGACCTTTTCGGCAAATGCTATGGCGGCTTTATCCTTGAAACAGAAAAACCAATGCGCGCAGGCAAAAAAGTTGGTGTTACAATTCCTGAATACAAACTGAAAGTATGGCGCAGAGTAATCAGACTGGAAAAACTGGAAAAAGCTTACAACGGCACACTGGAAGGTGTTTACCCAACAAATGCTGCCACACAGAAAGCTGTTAAATACGAAAACATTTCTTACACAGAAAGAAATCTGTTCCGTCCGGCTATCAAAGTGGCACAGCCAAAAGTTCTTATTCCTGTATTCCCAGGCACAAACTGCGAATACGACACAGCACGCGCATTTGAAGAAAACGGCGCAAAAGCTGAAATACTGGTTATCCGCAACAACCGCCCACAGGATGTTATGGACAGTGCAAAACGTCTGGCACAGGCTATTAAAACAAGCCAGATTATCGCCCTGCCAGGTGGTTTCTCCGGCGGTGACGAACCAGACGGTTCTGCAAAATTCATTGTTTCCCTGCTGAGAAACCCTGAAGTTGCAAACGAAATCGAAGAACTGCTGCATAACCGTGACGGTCTTATGTGTGGTATATGCAACGGCTTCCAGGCTCTTATCAAACTGGGTCTTGTACCATTTGGTCATATCACAGCTCCATCAGCCGATGCACCTACACTTACATTCAACTCTATCGGTCGTCATCAGTCCCGTCTTATCCGCACAAGAGTTGCTTCTGTAAAATCTCCATGGCTTATGCACCACGAAGTTGGCGATATCAACACAATCGCTATTTCTCACGGTGAAGGTCGTTTTATTGCAACAGAAGAAATGCTGAAATCCCTTATTGCAAACGGTCAGATTGCTACACAGTATGTAGACCTGGACGGCAATGCAACAGGCGATATCGACTTCTGTCCAAACAACTCTATGCTGGCAGTTGAAGGCATCACTTCTCCAGATGGCCGTGTATTCGGTAAAATGGGTCACAGTGAACGTACAACAAACTTCACATACAAAAACGTTCCTGGCGTTGAAAAACAGAAAATCTTTAAAGGCGCAGTAGATTACTATAAATAATAATTAACGGTAATTACTCCATAAATGGCAAAGACCGCAGGTATATCCTGCGGTCTTTGCTGCTTTTTTATCCGGTTATAGTGTTTTTTATATCTTTTACAATATTATTTATCAGCCCACAGTTTTCCGGCTTTCAGTATATACGCACAGTCAGCCATACTTACCAGGGATTTGTCATGGGTAATCATTACAATGGCACTGCCACTGTTTCGCAGTGATATTATGCCATCCATAACCAGGGTTGCACTTTCGCTGTCCAGATTGCCTGTAGGCTCATCGCAAAACAGTATTTTAGGCCTTGTTACCAGTGCTCTTGCCACCGCCACCCTCTGTTGTTGTCCGCCGGATAACTGATATGGATAGCTGTGCAGCTTTTCCTCCAGCCCCATTTTGTTCAGGGCAGTTATTGCCATAGAGCGCCTGTAAAAATACTTTACTTTGTTATATTTCAGCGGCAGTGCCACATTTTCCAGTGCTGTTTTACTGCTTATCAGGTTGTAACTCTGGAATATAAACCCAATATTTTTTCTGCGGAATTCTGCAGTTTCTGATGATGTCAGATTGCTGGTGTCTGTATCCATCAGTTTCAGCTGCCCGCTTTGAAAACTGTCAAGACCACTGAGTACATTCAGCAGAGTGCTTTTTCCTGTGCCTGACGGGCCTGTTATAATGCAGAACTGCCCGCTTTTTACATGCAGACACAGATTATTCAGCACATTTGTGTCATCATAATTTTTACAAATATCAACAGCTTTAATCATATTTTATCCTTTGACTATAGGTTTGGTATAGTATTGGAAACAGTTGCCCACATATTCACAAAATAAAAAAGCTTCTCCCGGAAAGGAGAAGCCGTTGATTTCTGTTATTTATTAAAACACCAGACCGATTGCACCCAGCAGGCCGAAGGATACAATGCCCATAATGATACCCGCTGTCAGAACGCCACAGAAAACAGCAAGCAGGGATTTCTTTTTGTCCAGATCAAGCAGTGCTGCTGCCAGGCTGCCTGTCCATGCACCTGTGCCAGGCAGTGGTATAGCAACAAAAGCGTACAGTGCCCAGTATTTTGCATCGCCGAATTTGGCACCGGCGTTATGGCCTTTTTCCAGCACAAAGTTTACAAGTTTTGTAAAAACTTTAAAATTTGCCATATACTGCAGCACAGGTTTAACCAGCCACAGAATAAATGGCACAGGAATCATATTGCCAAATGCGGCAATCAGATAAGTATTTATAAAAGGCAGCCCCATACCCACACCTATTGGCACTGCGCCACGCAGTTCAACGATAGGCAGCATGGATACAAAGAATACCCAGAAATAATCTTTAAATAATTTATTCATAAACAACCTCTTTTATGTAATTGTGTAATATTGAAAATTTTACAGTAAAAATTATTATACCATAATATATGAAAAAAATAAAGTAAAATTGCTGTAAATGACTAAATAGTAATTTATGACTTTTTGGTTGAAATTATTGACTGAAAAATATATAATAGTATAAATGAAGCAGTGTGTCTGCTTTATTCAATGTTGATTTTATGGAGATTTAAATATGAAAAAGTTATTTTCCATCATACTGTCACTGGTGCTGGCGGCCTCTGTAATGACAGGCTGTGGCGACGATACACCAGACCCGGAACCTACACCGGAACCAACACCAAAGGTGTGGTATCAGAATGCACTTACAGGTGAAGAACAGTCCATCGACTATCCTCTGGGTTACAGTCCTGTGGCAGTTATGGTAAACAATATTATGAGCAAAGACAGCTATCAGAGTGCATGGCCACAGAGCGGCCTTTCAAAGGCAGATGCTGTTTTTGAAATGGAAACAGAAGGTGGTATCACCAGATATATGGCGCTTTTCCGTGACTGGACAAAGATGCCGGTGGTTGGCCCTATCCGCAGTGCCCGTGACCAGTTTGTGCAGATTATGATGCCTTTTGGCTGTCTGTATGTACACGATGGTGCTTCTGTTTATGCTAAAAATATGCTGGAAATGTATGATTATTACGACAAAGACCTGCAGCCAAACAAAGGCATTGCTTTCCGTGACCTTACAGAGTACAACAAAGGTCTGAAAGCCAAAGAACATACAGAATTCACTTCCGGTCAGCTGGTTGACGAAGCTATCAACAGCGGTAAATATGAACTGGACCTTCACGGCGAACCACAGCAGCTGTTTGAATGGGTTAAATATGACGAACCTGCCAGAGTGCTGGAGGGTGTGGATGTTTCAGAAATTGAATGGCGTTTTTCCAACAGCTATGCTGCAAAAATGACATACAACCCAGAAACCAACAAATATACAAAAGAACATATCAATCTTGCCTGGAACTTCTCAAAACCCCTTATTGATGCAGGTGAAAATGGCATCCCTGTAGAATTTGACAATGTGTTTGTTCTCTGGACACAGATTGAAAGATATCCTGACGGTGTACTGTCTGATGTAAGCCTTGTATGGGGCGGTGTTGGTTATTACTTCAACGGCGGCAAAGTGGAAAAAGTACGCTGGATGAAAGGTCAGCCTTATGAAAAACTGCGTATTGTTTCACTGGATGGTACGGAAACAGATATTCTTATCAATACAGGCAAAAGCTATGTTGCATTTGTAGACCTGGATTATTTTGGTGCCTATATGATGGACGGCGTGCCTGTTGACTCTGCCGGAGATTACAAACCTGTGGAAGAAATGCCGGTTGAAGAAGGTGTAGAAGCCACAGACGATGCCACAACTGTGGAATAACTGTTAAATTGTAAGAATATATTAATAATTTTTACACAATTTTCCGCGGTAAAAGTGGTACAATTAGCTCAATAATAAATTTATATGCAATCGAGGTGTTTACTATCAAAAAGATTTTAAGTTTACTGCTGGCAATGGTTATGTCGCTGTCACTGTTCACAGCCTGCTCCGGCGGAAATGAAGACCAGCAGGGCGACGCACAGCAGGGAGAAACATCCACTGTAATAAAACAGAAAGAATACAACTATCTGACAGGTATGCCTTTTGCAGACGGCGCAGATAAAACTGCCAGACCGGTTGCAGTTATGATAAACAACCTGAAAATCGCTCACCCACAAAGCGGTCTTACCAATGCAGATATTATATATGAAGCAGTTACAGAAGGCGGTATTACACGTCTGATGGCTGTGTACTCAGATATTGAAAAAATAGAAAAAGTGGGTCCTGTAAGAAGTGCCCGTGATGCATTTATTGAAATGCTGTTGCCATTGAATGCCATTTATGTGCATATCGGCACATCAACATCAGCAGAAAGAATGCTGAATTTCTATTCATACAAAGATATAGATGGCATCTATCTGGGCAGTCTGGCTTTTGAGCAGAACCCAGAACTGGCTAAAACAAAAGGTGCAGAGCACTCCTGGTTTACCAATAAAGAACTTATCAAAGCAGGCATAAACAAAAATGGTATAGCCACTAAAAATAATTTCTATCCGGCTTTTGACTTTGTGGAATACGGAGAAACAAAAACACTGAAAGGTGAAAATGCCAATACAGTCAGCTATGCTTATTCAAATTATGCAGATGTAAGTTTTTCCTATGATGCATCTGCCGGTAAATATCTGAAAAATGCTTTTGGTGTACCTCATATGGATGCAGACACCAACACACAGCTGGCTTTTGACAATGTGTTTGTTATACTTGCTGATGTAGGTATTCAGGAAGAAAATGGCGTTCTGGCAGACATTGACCTGACTGAAGGCACCGGATATTATTTCTATGGCGGCAAATACGAAGAAATTACCTGGAAAAAAGGCCAGCCGGAAGAACCACTGCTGCTGTATGATGCAGACGGGGAAATCCTGAAAGTAAATACAGGCAAAAGTTATATTGGTATTCTGGATGCAAAACAGGCTGACAGCATGGCTATCAGCGAAGAAGTGCACACAGTTGCCAGTGTGGAAAGAGTACAGTAAAATATTAAAACAGACAGTGAAAACTGTCTGTTTTTTTACTTCAATATGCCGATAGCTTTGTTTATAACAGAAATATGTGCCTGGGTTACTTCACCGCCAAATTCCCCGTCCAGAGTCCATGGAGTTGGTGTTTCGAATTCAAATCTGACATTTTTGGTTTTGAAATAGGAAATATACCGGTTGTCAAAATTCTGTGTCAGTATAGAAGTGATGATACTTTGCAAGTCAGACATATTTTTGGGCGCCTTTATAAGAAATACCTCAAACAGGCCATCGTTCATGGACACTTCGTTTTTTACAGGCAGGCTCATACCGCCTATGCTGGTGGAATTGGACACAGACCCATATATGAAATCACCGTGGAAAACTCTGTCCTCGCTGATGACAGTCCGTTTGTGATACTGGCCGATAGGCAATCGTCTTATACCTTCTATTATATACGCCGCATGGCCCAGCTGATTTTTCATTTCCTGTGGGGTAGTGTAAGATACCTGTGTGAAAGCACCGAATGCAGCTACATAATTAAAATAACTCCGGTAGAATTTTCCTATATCATAATAGAATGGCTGGGTATTTTCCACTTTGCTGCAGGCGGTTTCAATATCTTTGCTGAGTCCCAGGGAAATGGCAAAGTCATTTGTGGACCCGGTTGGCAGATATATCAGCTGTGGTTTTTCTGCTATTGCCATCAGTCCGTTGATGGCGTGGTTCAGTGTGCCGTCACCGCCGCAACATATAACATAGTCAAATTTGCCTTCTTCATCTGCCAGAATTTCTTCACAGCCGTATCCGGGCAGTGTAGGCCATGCAACACAGCGGCAGTTTCTTTTCCGCAGGTTTTCCACCACATATGGCAACATGTGGGATGCCCCGTTTTTGCCGGCCTTGGGGTTATATATTATCAAAGCATTCTTTTTCATACTGTACCTCTTTAACATTATATTTATATTATAATACCAAATTGTGAAAAAGTATTGCTATTTCTGTAAAAATTTGAAATTATTTTCAGACAGCGTATGCATATCACTTTTTTACAGCTGACAGAGTCACTGTCAATATACACGCTGATTATTTTAGCCACAGTTTTATATCGTTTTTTGTGCATATAGCTGAAAACAATATATTGTTGGATTTTCTCTTGCAAAAGCACAATATATAGTAGTAAAATTAAATAGCTATAAAAATCTGAACACAATATATAGTTTTGATATATAAATGTCTACAGGAGGAAATATGAACGAAATCACAGTTATAAAGCGTACAGGGCGCCATGTTGAATTTGATGCAACAAAAATTGAACGGGCTATACTGAAAGCTATGAAATACGGCAGCGGTATTGTAAACGAAAAAATGGCTAAAGAAATCAGCCTTGGTTTTGAAACAGACAAAACCGTTGTTACCATTAAAGAAATTGAAGACTATGTATATAAAGCACTGGTTGATTCCGGTGATATGCTGACAGCAAAATGTTACGAAGCATACCGTGCAGTCCGTGAATACCAGCGTCAGAGAAATACCATCGACAACAAGGTGCTGGGTGTTGTAACTGGCGAAGAAAAGGATGTTCTTACCTCCAATTCCAACAAAAACTCTGCACTTATTTCTACAATGCGTGATTTGGTTGCTGAAGAAGTTTCCAAAGATATTGCCCTGCGTATGATGCTGCCACCTCATCTGGCACAGGCACACCGCGAAGGTCTTATTTACATTCATGACCTGGGCCATTATCTCAACCCATCTTTCAACTGCTGTCTGGTAAATCTGGCAGATATGCTGAACAATGGCACAGTTATCAATGGTAAACTGGTTGAAAAGGCACACACATTCCGTACAGCATGTACTATTGCAACACAGATTATTGCACAGGTTGCTTCCGGTCAGTTCGGCGGTCAGACAATCACTCTGGGTCATCTGGCTCCATTTGTAAGAATATCAAAGGAAAAATTCATTCGTGATACCCGCAGAGAATGGGATACAATGGGCTTTGACTATACAGAAGAACAGCTGGACGCTGCTGTAAAAGTGAAACTGGAAGAAGAAGTACGCGGTGGTATCCAGACTTTCCAGTATCAGATAAATACACTGCAGACATCCAATGGTCAGGCTCCTTTCCTGTCTGTATTTATGTACATAAATGAATATCCTGAATATGAAGAAGAAACAGTAATGCTGATTGAAGAAATGCTGAAACAGCGTATCCAGGGTATGAAAAATGAAGTGGGTGCATGGATTACACCTGCTTTCCCAAAACTTCTCTATGTAACTGATGAAAACAACATCCATCCGGACAGCAAATATTACTGGCTGACAAAACTGGCTGCAGTATGTGTTTCCAAACGTATGATGCCTGACTTTATCAGTGCAAAACACATGAAGAAAAACTATGAAGGCAATGTATTCGGCTGTATGGGTTGCCGTGCATGGCTGTCACCTTACAAAGGACCTATCAACAATACAGAAGGTGAATACAAATGGTATGGCCGTTTCAATATGGGTCTTACTTCCATCAACCTTGCCGATGTTGGTCTGTCAGCAAAAGGTGACACACGCAAATTCTGGACTATCCTGGAAGACAGACTGGAACTGTGTAAAGAATCACTTATGCTGCGTTACGACAAATTGAAAGATGTTACATCTGATGTTTCTCCTATCCACTGGCAGTATGGTGCTATTGCACGCCTTGGCAAACACGAACCTATTTATCCATTGCTGCAGGATGGCTATGCCACAATCACACTGGGCTACATCGGTCTTTACGAATGTGTAAAAGCACTTATTGGCAAAAGCCACACAACACCTGAAGGTGAAGCACTGGCACTGGATATTATGAATCATCTCAAGAGCAAAATCGTTCTGTGGAAACGCCAGACAGGTCTGGGTTTTGCCCTTTACGGCACACCAAGTGAAAGTCTGACAGAATATTTTGCAAAAGCTCTGCAGAAACGCTTTGGTGTTATTGAAGGCATCACAGACAGAAACTACCTTACAAACTCTTACCATGTATTTGTACAGGAAGAAATCAATGCTTTCGATAAACTGAAATTTGAAAGCCAGTTCCATCCAATTTCTTCCGGTGGTGCTATCAGCTATGTTGAACTGCCTAACCTGGCCACTAACCCTGAAGTTATCGAAACACTTATCAAATATATGTACGAAAACGTTCAGTACGCTGAAATGAATACAAAACTGGACTTCTGTATGGAATGCGGTTTCGAAGGTGAAATTCTCTGCGACGATAATCTGCAGTGGTACTGCCCTAACTGTGGCAATCGCGACAAAGACAGAATGAACGTTGTACGCCGTACTTGTGGTTACCTGGGTGAAAACTTCTGGAACGAAGGCAGAACACAGGAAATCAAAGAACGTGTAATGCATCTGTAATTTTAGATATTATATAAATAAAAAGCCTCCCTCATCAGAGGGAGGCTTTTTGGTTCAACAGCTATCTTATTGAAGCGAGTTATATTTTTGTTTAAAAATTATTCAAAATCATTATATTCTTCAGATAAAATAGAACAATCTTGCTCAATAAATAATTTATATGCCCTGTTTGCAATTATTTTAGTTTCCGCAAAGTCAAATCCACCAGAAATTACACCACCAACTACTGGGACGGCTTTAGCTATGTTTATAACACCTTTGCTACCAAACTTTGTTAAAAGTCTAAAACCAACTTTTTGATTGATTTTAGTAATTACCGTGCCTGGTATTTTTTTAATCATAGCAGTTGTTAGTTTTGATCCGATTTTTATACCGGCCTGTTTGATTATTTGGTCGACAGAAATACCTGCCAGACAAGCATATACGAGTGTCTTTACCTGATCACTTGAAGTTTCATATCCACCCATATATGCTAAACATGCAATCATTCGCATTTGCACATATAGTACACTACTGATGTTTGCAGGTATTGCAACAGGTAAAGTGATTAATCCGCCTAAACCAGTTATAAATCCTGAAGTTGTACATTTAGCAATTTGGTAAGCTGTAAATTTTTTAGCGGCTTCTTCTATAGAGTTGCTTTTAGAAAGATAATCATCGGCTAAAACATTTATTGGAGGGCCTACTTTTTCTATACCATTTAACGATTGTTCATAGAGCTTGTCCAGTAAATGTAGGATATCTTCCTGTGTGATAATTTTTTCCATATAAATATCTCCTTTCACAAAAACAAACTGTTTTTTGTGCGAACTATATTTAATATAATTATATCACATAATCTAACTAATCGGAATACGTAAATGGTTTCAGAGCAAATACCTTTATTTACAAAAAAATATAAAAATGATATTATAATAACTAATCATAAATATTAAATTATAATATATAAATTGATAAAGAGGATTTATTATGAAATATGCACAGATGAGACAGTTTGATGTGGCAAACGGCGTGGGCATTCGCACCAGCCTGTTTGTCAGTGGCTGTCATTTTCACTGCAAAGACTGCTTTAACGAGGAATACTGGCCATTTGACTATGGTCAGGACTATGACGATGCGGCAATGCAGAAATTTATAGATATGGGCAAAAGCCCTAACGTTACAGGTTATTCACTGCTGGGCGGGGAACCAATGGACCAACTGATGGACGATATGCTGCTGAAAACAGTACAGGAAATCAAAAAACAGACAGGTAAAACTATCTGGATGTGGTCTGGTTTCACTTTCGAAGAAATGAACAGCAGACAGAAAGAAATCCTGCAGTACGTTGACGTGCTGGTAGACGGCCAGTTTGTAGCTGAAAAGAAAAATCTTACACTGCTGTTCCGCGGCAGTGAAAACCAGAGAATAATAGATGTACAGAAAACCCTGGCAAAAGGTGAAATTGTACCATGGGAGAGAGAAAATGGATATTAAAATCAAATATTTTACAGAAGAAATTGAAAAAATAGCACCTATTTCCAAAGGTGACTGGATTGACCTGCGCGCCGCACAGACTGTTGAAATGAAAGCCGGTGAATTCAAACTTATTCCACTTGGTGTTGCCATGCAGCTGCCGGCAGGTTATGAAGCTCACGTTTGCCCACGTTCTTCCACTTTCAAAAACTTCGGTGTTATCCAGACAAACTCCATGGGTATTATTGATAACTCCTACTGCGGCGACAACGACCAGTGGTTTTTCCCGGCCTTTGCCCTGCGCGACACAGTTATCAATGTAAATGACCGCATCTGCCAGTTCAGAATTATGGAAAACCAGCCACAGCTGCAGTTTATCACTGTGGAAAAACTGGAAAACGATGACCGCGGCGGCCACGGCTCTACAGGAGTTAAGTAAGCAGTCTGTTAGAAAAATATGAATAGGTAGAAGAGATAAACAATAATTTGGAGGTGTGTATCTATGCATGAAATAATCTTAAGATTAACAGAAAAAGATGATAAAGCTGCATTTGTCTTCGCTGATAAAATCATCTCCGAAAGTCAAGATACTGATGTCTGGTATGAGTATTTCAACACTTTTGCATCATTGCTTAATCATCCAAAGTCATATGTAAGAAATCGTGTATTGAATATTCTTGCAGTCAATGCACAATGGGACAAGGAAAATTATTTTGAT
>JAFSCU010000007.1 GCA_017436575.1 Oscillospiraceae bacterium | reverse complement strand
CCGCCCCTTCCGAGACAGCTTTTTAATTATATCACACACTTATCTGTTTGTCAACAACTTTTTCTGTGTTTTTTACAAGTTTTTTCAAACTTCTTTGTGTATTCCGCTATCCCTTCCAAGACAGCTCATTTAGTATACCACATTTTTCCAGTTTGTCAAGTACTTTTTTATTTTTCTTTGACTTTTTCTTTCTTCAATGTGTCCGCTCCTTCGAGCGTTCCTGTATTATATACCTCTACCGGCCAATTGTCAACACTGTTTTTGCAAATACGGCACTGTTAACAAAAAGGGTGCCCAGGCACCCTTTTATTATGCACATTATAAACAGTTTACAGTATATCCATATCAAAAACCATATTGTTTTTGTCTATCAGACCTACTTTTGTTGCACAACCCATCTTTTCCGAGAGTATACCGGCCAGTTCATCACGGGCAGCCATAACACTGTCCAGATTATCTGCAAAACCATCAAGAATAAACAATAACTGTGATGTTTCTGCACCGATTTTGCCTTCTTCACTCTGTCGCCATATCCAGCGGCGTGTGCGCACTTTTGTGCCTGTGGCATAAACCACTTCGCCTGTATCCACCGGTTCCCTGCTGTCTGCACCGAAAGGCAGGAAAGTATCTTCTGCTGTGGCAGTACGCACGCAGAATTCCCCTTCCATAGTGTTCAGGTCGTGGGCGCCTACCGGCAGATAATATTTAAGTGAAATTGCATTGCCCAGGTCAACCACCGGATTGATATGTGGCATACCCTTTTTCTTTGCAATTCGTGTAAGCAACGCCTCAATACTGGACATAAATTTATTTGGATTTATACCAAGAGTCTGGAAAGCATTTCGGTATGGCTGCAATTCTTTTTCTTGCTTTACCACTTTACCTTCAAAATGGTTTTCACAGGAAGCTATACTTTCATCCAGCAATGTGTGTATAAAATCATAGTCTTTTGAATTATCCACGCCCTTTACACTTACAAGGCCAAATACCACATCCGGCATCTTTTCAAAAACTTTTTCTGTAACATAGAAATTCATATTTTTTCTCCATTATATATTAATAATCATTATTATAGTGGAAAAAACTTTGTCTTTCAATATTTTTTATATGCCGTAACAGCTTTTTCCAAAAAATCCGATTGGCCACCGTCCAGTCCTATTATAAATATTCTTTTCCCCCGGCTGTGTATTCTTATGACAGCCGGCAGCCGAGGGGCAAAAGTAAGTATCTGCATATAAAAAATGTTTTTCAACATAATCAGGGTTTTATGTTGAAAAATATTCCCGCTGTGTTTTATGAGACAATCATTCCTTATTTCTATTTTCAGTTTTAAAAGATAAAACCACAGCCACACCAATGCAAACACAGACAGGACGGCTGTCAGCGTATCATTCATAAAAAAATTCACTGCCGCCAACATCACCATAGCAACAACCAATATGACAAAGCGACACACCGGTCTGACAGAAAACATAAAATCACCTCTATAAATTCTGCCCAGATAAAACAAAAATAAACAGGAGAAGCCCCCTGTTTATTTACATACATTATTATATTAAGAAAACTGCTTTTCTGTTTTGCCAAGCAACGCCAGTCCCAATACGCAAACCAGAATAACAACAGGATAAACCGCACCAAGATACATTGCATAGGTGCCGATGTCAAAGGCCGCTTTTTCCATGAATGAAATAATGAAAATTCTGAACACACCCATAAAGCCCATACCCAGCAACACAAAGGAAAGTATCTGTCTTTCAAAAGTCAATTTTGTAAATTTTATAAAACTTCTTATAATACTGTATATGGCCACCAGCAAAAGCGGAATAGTAAATGCACGATAAATCCATGTGATACCATTCATAATTTTAAAGCATAAATGCTGGAAAGGTGTGTAATAAGGAAAATCAGAGTTTTCCACTGCAGCATAGTTTGCCTGCTCGTGAAGAAAATCCTGCCACATATCGATACCGCCTGTGGTAATATCACTGACAGTATCTTCATAGCTGCGCATACTCTGCCAGGTTACCACATACCACCGGCTGTGGGCAGCTTCCTCAATAACCGGCATCACATACTCTGCCCTTATGGGCGGTGTAAGTGATGAACGCCGTGGCAATGCATCAGGGTCAGCCTGTCGCAGAGCCTCCACTTCCAACGCCAGCTGTGACCAGAATTCCTGGGCGCCTTTTGCAGTTTCATAAATGCCCAGCTCCTGGGCGGCACGGCGCATACCCCAGTAAAGATGACCTGATTTATAGTCGCCGATTTCGCCGTTTCTGTAGCCACGGCGGATGGCAGAATCTTCTGCATCCAGATACTGATAAAACTGCTCAAAGGACGGGCAACCCTCATACATTCTGTACCTTACATCTTCAGGCACCGAAACCAGCGGGTGCCAGTTTTCGTGAGAAAGACTGGTCATAGTGCCAAAGCACTGTGCAAAGGCACCATCATCAAAGTCAGATAATGTAAACACACCGTAATATTTATTATTTAAATTACATATTGTTAATACGCAAACCAGTGTAATCACTGCCGGAATGGTTGTCAGACCTATGCGCAGACCTTTATTTTTCAACTCTTTGTCAATTACTATATAAATTATACAGATTACAATAGCAACCACACCAAACGGCAAAAGCCAGAAACCGTCTTCCCTGCTTATCCAGGCAAAGCCCAAATCCACCCCAGCCAACACCAGAAACGGTGTGCTGTGGCTGATTTTACCTTTCAGTCGCAGTGCCCACCCAGCCAGAGACACAAAGAAAAGTGTGCACAGGATTGGGAAAATACTGTCACGGTAGATACGCAGAGTGTGCTCGGCATAAGAAGCCGGGTTGTAAATCACTGCAGCAAACAGCACCAGTTTATACAGGTTGCTTTTCACCACAGGGGTAAATGCCCACACAGACACAGCGCCCAGCAGCACCCACATAAAGGCGTTTACCACCAGCACCGGCAACCCTGAAAGATGAACCAATGCCAGATAAATACCAAAAAACGGATACTTTGACAGGGTAAGGTAATTATACTCTCCCAACCAGTTGCCAGCCACTATAGACTGTGCCCAGGCAAAGTACAAATCGTCATCCAAAGGGGCACTGTATGGAAAAACCAGCATCATCTGGCTGTTGGCCAGCACCAGTCTGATTATTGCAAGAACAAGGGCTATGGCAAGCCCTTGTTTGAAAGTTATATCTTTTTTCAGCATCTGCAAATCACTTTCTCAAAAAACTATATGTTACAAAAGTACATATCACTTTGTGATTTTTCTTATACTTTCCACCACATACTGTTTGCGGGTGAACACTAAATTCAGTATAAGTGACAGGTATTTCAGCACAAAGGCAAACAGCACAAACAGACCGAAAAAGCCCAGTGATGTAACCCGCATTGTAGTTGTCCATCCGGCAACAGGGTTGGCGGACAGGAAAACTGCCACTGTGTAAACACCTGCCAACATCAGCACACAGGCCATAATAATGGAAAGTGTAACGCTGATTTTATAGCCGATGTCTGTAAACAGTATAAGGCTATTCAGAGCCAGTTCCTGCTTTACAGCTTTCTGGCTGTCCCCTGTTTTTTCAGCAGGCAGAGGACTGTAATCATAATCTGCCACCGGCAGACCACAGGAAGCATAAACTGCTTTTCTGTAAACGGTTTTCACACCCATTGATTTTACACGATTGATACCACGGCGGCTGATAATGGAAAAACGCTGGGTTTTGATTTTATACTGCATATCTGAAAAACGATTGAACAGGCTGTAAAACAGCTTTGATGTAAATCGGCTGGCGCCCTGTGGCACAGCAAATACAATATCATTGCCTTCCAGGCTTTTGCGGTAAACCGCCATAATCATATCAGCATCGTAATCCACCACCGGACTGTCAAATTCAAACACAAAGTCACCGATGGAAATATCCACACCGGCCACCATTGCGCTTTCCACGCCCTGGAAAAAGCTGGTGTTGATAACTGTCAGGCTTTTTACACTGTTCTGTTCGCAGAAGGTTTCCACAGCTTTCACAGTGCCGTCTGTGGAGCAGTCGTTTACACAGACAATTTCATATTTTTCAAAATTTTCTTTCAGCAGGTTGTTGACTGTATTCAGAAAAGAGCCAACTTCCCTTTCGTTATTGTAAAGGTATACCACGGCTGACACAAAATTTTTTTCTTTATTCAAGCTCACCGTCCAGAACCTCCTGTAAATCATAAACTGTATTTATTTTGCCGGACAGCACACTGACAAAGGCAGGTTTTTTGTTGAAAACCTTTACCAAGGTAGGGCGGCTGTCGTCTATTTCACTCATTTTCAGAATAGGTTTCATTGAGAAAAGTGAGTGTGAATATTCAAAACCGAATTCTTCTTTCAAGTATTTTCTTGCCAGCTGTGACATATAGCCCCAGGCACTTTCAGGTTTGTTTGGGCAGTTGTTGCAGTTGCCCAGGTGCATAGGGTTGCAGTAATCTTCGTTGCCTTTCTGGCAGTCAAAAGTCGGCAGTTTGTCATAACATGTGACATGGGGAGTGAAAGTAACACTGGTCAGTGAATGATAGCCGGTTTTGCCAAAAGGCATAATGGAGAAAAACGGCCCGTCCATAACTGTGATACCTACATCGCGGAGATTATCGTTTACATTGCACAGTATAATTTCGCACAGTTCATACTTGATAGGAAAAGTTTCAAAACCGGCCAGAGAATTAATCTGGTTAACACTGGCGTAGGTGGAGTTCAGCACAAATGGCGCAGTGAACACAGCCCCGTCTTTCAGACTGATGATGTAATTTTCTCCGTCATTTTCGATTTTGGTAATGTAAGAATCAAAACGCAATGTTACATTTGGCAGTTTTTCAATGTCTGCCAGCAATGTGTCACGGAGAATAGCCCAGTCGTATGTGTATTCCTTTGTCAGGAATGTGCCGTCACACATATCTTCTTTGAAATATTTTGTGTTGGAAATTGTTTCACAAGGAATATTGGTATCACGGCAGAATTTTTCAAACTGAGCCCTGTCAGTCCAGGAAAAATTGGCACTGGTTGCATAGATTTTTGTAAAGTCAGTTTTCACGCTTTCCGGATAATCTTCACAGAAGCGGTCGAAATAGCCACGGCTCTTGCCGGCTGTGGACAGAGAGCGTGGGTAATGATAGCCCATGTGTACGCGGGCTTGATTTATGTATGTAGCACGGGCAAAAGGCACACTGTCACATTCCAGTACCAGTATTTTTTCACCTTTTTTGCCCCGATAAACGGCACTGTACAAACCATACAGCCCCGCACCGATTATAATTTTATCGTAGTTCATTGGTTACCTTGTAGATAAGTAATTAAGAAAGGGGTTCGGGGATTTATCCCCGAATAACAATCGCGTAGACTGCGGAAAGCAAGTAGGGAGCCAGGGTAAGCTTTGCTTACAGGTGGCGACATACTTGCGAAAATCACGGAAGAATTTTTTGGCGAGTGAACAAAGTGAACGAGGGGGAAATTCCCGTGATTTGTAGCAGGCGAAGCATACCACACTTGTGCAGCGTTGGGGTGCGGGGGAATCGCAACCCCCGCGTTCTTTGGTACTTTCTATAAAGAAAGTACGATAAATCGGTTACGATTTATAAATTGCAGCAAATCAATTACTTTGATGATAGTTTTATATCAAAGATCCTTCGACTCGTTTCACTCGCTCAGGATGACATAGTGATAGTCTGTGCAGGTGCGATCCTTCACTGCGTTCAGGATGACATAATGATAGTTTTGTGTATGTGCGATTCCTCGCTGTTGCTTCGGAATGACATACCACCGCTTTTCAAAAGCTCTATATATTATTTCGGATTATACATGCCCACTGCATTTGCCATCAGAATCTTCATCAGTTCGCTGTTGCCTTTAATAGGGCTGATTTTTGTAGGAATCTTGCCGTCGTTAGGGTATGCCCTTGTCACAGGCACTTCACAGGTTTTCAGATTCAGCTGGGAAGCACGGGTAGACAGATACGCCAGCAGTTCATAAGTTTTGAACACGCTTCTGAACGGCTGTACCATAGGATGAGTAAGATATTTTCGTGAATAGCCACGGAAATTATTTGTGGTATCAGTAAATTTTTCCCTTGCAGTCAGAGAAATTACAGGGGCGTGAATATATTTCACAGCCAGATGACGTGACAGCGGTGTATTGATAGCCTGTCCGCCTGCAATAAATCGGCTGCCCTGAATAAAGTCATAGCCTTCGTCCAGCTTTTCAATAAACTTTACCACATCTTCAATACTGTCTTTGTTATTTCCGTCAATGGTAATGATGCCTTCATAGCCGCGTTTCAGCGCCCAGTAAAAGCCCATGCGCAGCTGTGCACCCTGTTTGCCTGCACCGCGTTTTGTCAGCAGGGTGTTTACACCCAAAGCCTCCATCACATCGTCATCGGTGCCACCGTCAGACGAGCCGCCATCGCAGATAATAATATCCACCAGTGTATGCACCCTGTTCATTCTGGCTCGCATCAATTCCAGACGGATGTTATCTTTTTCATTGATGATAGGTATGCACAGACAGTATTTTGTTTTCTTTTCCCGATATTCCTTACAGGAAAAATCAGGTACACCTTTAATGTTGATATATTCCATCAGAATGCCTCCTTGAGAAACAGCACAGCCTGTTTAACCTTTTCGATGTCACCGGGGTTTGCCATTTCCACTGAAAGATAGCCGTCATATTCGATTTTTGACAGCACTTTTTTCAGTGTTCTGTACTCGGTGCACTGCTGTATAACAGCCAGCTGTGGAGCGGAAATATGAATATGATTAACCACATTTTTATAGGTTTTCACCAGATGTGGATTTTCTTTGTTATAAATCATAGTGCCCATATCGATGTTCACTTTCAGACCGGGGCTGTCCACTGATTTCACAAATTCGCAGGCATCTTTTGTATAGTTAAGGAAATTTGTGTTATAAATCACAGGGTTTGGCTCCATTGCCAGCACTGTGTTGTGCCGGTGGGCAAAATCACCCAGCTGTCTGAAGAAATCCTTTGCGATTTCCATATATTTTTCTTTGTCGCCATCAGGCATATTTCTGTTGCGAGGGCAACCGAACACCAGGTTTTTTATACCCATGCTTTCAGCAAAAAGAATTGCTTTTTTGGTGTAATCCAGCAGATATGCCCTGTCTTCGTCGCTGCCGAAGATGCTTTCTTTGACGCCGTACCATATACTCTGCATACTGGACACAGCCAGTCCGTATTTATTTTTCAGCATCCAGGCATATTCGTGGGCCAGCTCCAGATTGTCGTAAGGCTTTTCAAAAATGCGTGTCGGAGCAATTTCGATACCCTGTATTCCCTGCTCTTTCAGAAAAGCATACATTTCGCTGTCAGATTCCTTGCCCCAGGCTATATTTGAAATTGAATATTTCATATCATCTCACCTACAAATTCCTTGATGTCGTTATAAACAAATTCAGCTGTCTGAATATAGCCGTCTTTTCCGCCGAAAACATCACAGTGCTTTGTTTTGAAATCGTAATAAGGCGGTTTTGCAGCCACTTTGTTTACAAATTCATTTCCTGTCAGCACTTTGTGAAGCATGCCTATTTCAATAGGCTGGGTGGCTATATTCATTACTCTTATATCATTTTCAATTACTTTCTGTATATCATTATGCAAATATTTCAGATTGTAATATTGGAATATACCTCTGCTATCGGTAAAGTTCAGTGCAGAAAAGCCAAGTTCCCTGAAAATTTCTTTAAGGGTGGCTTTGTCCGCATCAGTTTTCACCGCCCAGAAACCGTCATCACGCAGTGTATAATATTCTTTCAACACCGGCTTTTGGGCAGACAGTTCTTCCATTTTCTTTTCGTTAAGCAAAGCAGGAATATAGTTTATAAAATCATATATAAAATTTTTCTTGATGTTTTTGCCGTAAAGACCAGGCAGGCGGACAATATGATAATCCGGACAAATCTGCTTTACCTGCTGTTCCAGCCACAGGCGGTTTTTGCCGTAGGCTTCCTGGCCGTCAGTGTCCATTATACTGTCTTCATCTTTGCCATTAGGGTCCTTGTACACATCCACAGTGGAAATCAGCACCAGTTTTTTGGGATTGATTTTTCTTATATTTTCCACAGCACCGCGCATAATGGCCATATCCATATCGGGGAATTTGTTAGCGATAAACTTTGCCGCAGGCACACCGGAATAATACAGCACGTCAGGGTTTGTGCCAAAGGCGTCCTTTACATTTTTGGAATTGTATAAACCATCAAACTTTACGCTGGCCGCCAGATTGCTGCCAACAAAACCTGTGTAACCTACCAATGCTTTCATAAATATCACCTGTGTATGTTCTAGTCAAAAGGGCATAGTTGTTTACCTTATATTATACCCTTTTCTGTGCAAACCGTCAATTTTATAGAATAAATATATGTTTCCAAATTGTAAATTTTTATAATATAAATGCGGCAGTTCTCACCGCCGCAAAATAATCAATATTCAAATGTCTTGTTAAAACCAATAAAGCTGTAAAGAATAATCAGTGGGTGTACAGTAGACAGATACATAACATAAGTACCGATATTGAAGGATGCCACTTCCACAAAAGCTATCATTGCACAGCGAAGCAGTGCCATGCCCACTAATCCCAGCATAATAATATTCAGCATACTTTCTCTGTCAAACTTTTTGTTCCACAAATCTTCACGCAGTTTTTTTATCTGCCACAGCAGGCTGATAACAAACATCACAGGAATGCACAGTTTATAAATCAGGATAAATATTTCAAGAACTGTATGCATTGCTTTTCTTATTGGAGAAAGATATGGAATATCTGTATTTTCAATCAGAGCAACAGCACCTGCCTGATATATAAAATCTTCTACCTCGCTTATTTCGTCTGGAAGGCCAACAGCTCTTTCCGCCAATGGATTACATTGTTCAAAAAGTATAACAGTTTTAAATCCGGCAAAAGTTTCTGCCAAAACATCCGGTATATATTCCATTTTTATAGGTGGTGTTACAGATTTTCTTAATGTCATTTTCCCCGATGTTGTTTTCAAGTCACCACTATTAACAGCTGATTGTATTTCATTTGTTAAATTTTCAAAGAACACCTGTGCTGACCGTGCATCTTCATAATAACCTTGCTGGGCAACAACCTCTCTCAATGCCCAATAAAAAGCACCTGACTGGAAATCTTCGATAGATGGATTTCTATAACTGTTTTCTATCCACCCTGATTTAATTCCTTCTTCCAACTGTGCAAAAGCAGGGGAAACCTTGTACACATCTTCCCTTACATCTTCCGGCACAGAAACCAACGGATGCCAGTTATCCTGCTGAAGACTTGCCAATGCACCGTAGGCGGCCTTGAATTCACTGCTGGTAAAATCACTTACAATAAATCTGCCGTAATGCACATAGTTCATGTAGGCATAGCCTGCGATTATGGCACCGCTCAGCACAAAAGGCAGCACCATAGACACAGCTTTTATCACTGCACCTTTTTGTTTTTCTAAAATCAACAATACAGTCACAATAACAAAAGCTGCAGCAAAGAAAGGCAAAATCCATACACCATCTTCCCTGCACAGATAAATACAGCCAAAAGAAACACCATACAGCACCAGCCATACCAGCCAGCTGCCGATTTTTTCCTTGTATCGCAGGCCTACACCTACGACACCGGCTATAAATATCAGACAAAGGGACGGAAAAATAGCATCGCGATATATTCTTGTGGCATACCGGGCGCTCATAGCAGGATTATAAAGCAATCCTAAAAACAGGAAAAGTTTCTGCCAGTTTTTGGACAGCACCGGTTTTACTGCCATAGTTGCAGTAAACGCCGCAACCGCCCACAAAATCATATTTCCCACCATATAGGGTATTTTTAAAATATGAAGAAATGCCAGCCACACAGCAAAAAACGCATGTTTTGAAATTGTCAGCCAGCCATATTCCCCCAACCAGTTGCCTGCCACAATATTCTGTGCCGCTGTAAACATCAGATGGTCATCTATAGGCGCCAAAGGCGGATAAATTGTGGCATACTGTCCCCAGGCCAGCACCAGTTTCAGTGCCAATGCCAGCAATCCGACAACAAGCGCCAGGCCTTTTGTTATATCATTTTCTTTTAAAAAATATTTTTTCATAATACACACCAATATAATATATTTATATTATTATATCACCCGAAGCGCATTCTTTCAACGCTTCCTTCTTTCCGCATAAAATGTGAAAATTATTTAAAATACACCTTTTTCACATTTTATTTTACAATAACTGACAAATTCTGCAGTAATATTTGTTTATAATATAACCATAAGTTATATTAAGGAGATTTAAAATGGAAAACTATAAAGATTTATACTATTTGCTTTTCAATCGTGTCACTGATATTATCCGGCAGCTGAAAAGTATTCAACAAGTCAGTGAAGAAATGTTTATAACTTTTACCGAAAGTGATACAGAATCCACAGATATACAGTAAAACAGCAAACAGGCAGTACCAACACATACTGCCTGTTTGCTGTTTTATATATGGATTTTCAATATGATACAACACCTGTCCCCTGCATTTTTACACAAAAACAACACCCCTCCGGCATTGTTTAGGAAACCTTACGGTCAGTACTGTGTCCAGCGGGAGAGGTGTTATAAAACTATTCAATTGTGTTTTGCAGAAAACTGATTATTTTTTCTTTTCAATTTTAGCAATGCCACCCATGTATGGACGCAGAACTTCTGGAATGTATACAGAACCGTCTGCCTGCAGGTGGTTTTCCAGGAATGCGATAAGCATACGAGGAGGAGCAACAACTGTGTTGTTCAGTGTGTAAGCCAGCTGTGTTTTGCCTGTTTCTTCGTCTTTGTATTTGATGTTCAGACGACGAGCCTGTGCATCACCCAGTGTAGAGCAGGAACATACTTCAAAGTATTTCTGCTGTCTTGGTGACCAAGCTTCGATATCGCAGGATTTAACTTTCAGGTCTGCCAAGTCGCCGGAGCAGCATTCCAGCTGACGAACTGGAATTTCCAGGCTGCGGAACAGTTCTACAGAGTACTGCCACATTTTGTTGTACCATTCCATGTGGTCTTCTGGTTTACAGATAACAATCATTTCCTGTTTTTCAAACTGGTGTACACGGTAGATACCGCGTTCTTCAATACCGTGGCTGCCTTTTTCTTTTCTGAAACATGGGCTGTAAGATGTCAGTGTGAGAGGCAGAGTTGCACCGTCCAGAGTCTGGTCAATGAAGCGGCCAATCATTGTATGTTCAGATGTACCGATAAGGTAAAGGTCTTCACCTTCGATTTTGTACATCATAGCTTCCATTTCTGGGAAGGACATAACGCCTTTAACTACATTACCGTGCATCATAAATGGTGGGATAACGTATGTGAAGCCTTTGCCAATCATAAAGTCACGGGCATAAGCCAGAACTGCTTCGTGCAGACGTGCTACATCACCAATCAGGTAGTAGAAGCCAGAGCCAGCTACACGGCCAGCGGATTCAAGGTCAACACCGCCCAGGCTGTCAAGAATGTCAGCGTGGTATGGGATTTCCCATTCTGGAACTACTGGTTCACCAAAGTGCTGAACGTCAACGTTTTCAGAGTCATCACGGCCGATTGGTACAGATGGATCAATCATGTTAGGCAGTGTGTACATAATTGTCTGGATTCTTTCTTCCAGTTCTGCCTGTTTGTTTTCCAGTGCTGTCAGTTCGTCTTCATCAGCTTTAACTTTAGCCATGTTAGCATCGATTTTTGCCTGGATTTCAGCTTTTTCTTCATCTGTTGCTGCTTTTTTCAGTGCACCGAACAGAGGACCATTTTCTTTGGAAAGTTTGTTTCTTTCAGCGCGCAGAGCGTCTCTCTTGCCCTGAATGTCGCGACGCTGTGCGTCAAGGTCGATAACTTCATCAACCATAGGAATTTTTTCATCCTGGAATTTCTTTTTGATATTTTCTTTAACTGCGTCTGGGTTTTCGCGTACAAATCTAATATCTAACATTGTAATTTAAGCTCCTTTTATTTCTTTTCAAGTAAATTAGCCAGTTCCTGTAACTGTTCCTGACTATTGAAGGTAATGTTCAGGCTGCCCTTGCCATCTTTGTAACTGATGCGGACAGGTGTGCCGTGCATCTGTGTAAGAGCAATTTCAATCTCTTTCACGATTGAAGGCACTTTGGACTGCTTTTCGGCCTTTGGTTTTTTCACCATAGACTTTGCCAGCAGTTCACACTGGCGTACTGACAGCTGTTTTTCGGCTGTCTGCTGTGCCAGCTCTCTCTGCATTTTTTCATCTGAAACAGAAAGAATAACCTTTGCATGACCAAGACTGATTTCATCACTCTTGACCATATCCAGAATATCCCCTGGCAGATTGAGAATACGCAGGCTGTTTGCAATGGAAGAACGTGGGATAGACAGTTTCTGGCTGATTTCGTCCTGTGTCAGATTGAAACTTTCCATCAGGCTCTTATATCCAAGTGCAATTTCCACCGGGTCCAGGTCTTCACGCTGCAGATTTTCGATAAGAGCGATTTCTTTTGCGCTCTGGGTTGAAACATCTTTTACAATGGCCGGTATTTCTGTAAGCCCTGCCATTCTGGCTGCACGGAAGCGTCTTTCCCCTGCAATAATGGTATAGCGGCCGATGCCGTTTGGCATCAGCACGATAGGTTGCAGCACGCCGTGTTCGATTATGGACTGGCTGAGCTGCTCAAGACTTTGATTTTCAAAGGTCTTGCGAGGCTGACCTGGGTCAACATCTATGTCCGAAAGTTTTATATTGGATGCCGAGGCATCCGAAATCTGCTGTTCACTGGACAGGAACAGCGAGTCCAACCCTCTCCCCAGTCCTGAATTTCTTTTTGCCATAGGCATCTCCTTTCTTTTTTAATTTCCGGTATAAAAACAAGTGTATTTTCATAACTTACACCTGTACTTATTAATCTTACTATAAAACAAACAAAATAACAAGTGATTTGTTAATTTTTTATTAAATAAAGTGATAAAATGGTGGAATATACATAGTTTTAATGAATAATTTATATACATTATATATAATATTCATCTTCTGACCACTTTAAAAGGTTTGTCCGTATGTAATTATACTTCTCAAGATAATCAGCTTCATCTCGGATTATATGGTCATAGTAGGAACGCTGGAAAATTGTTTTTCCACATTTCTTTGAAACCATTATTTTAAATGATTTTATCAGTTGCGGAATCCCCCGCGTAGGGGACGATGCCCACATCGTCCCATCCGAATCAAAACCTATTCTTATTATTATGTGTATGTGGTTCGGCATTATAGTGTATGTATCCAAACCTTTCATATTTTTGATATATTTCTCTACTGTTACACCGTACTCTGATAATTCTATATGCGGGGCGATGTAGGCATCGCCCCCTACGATTTTTCCAAGTATGTGACTTTTTCCAACAGTACATATTGTTATGAAATATGCGCCATTGTTTTTATAGTCATAATTATCCAATCTTAATTTTTTCCTTTTCGGAAAATTGATACTATTCATAACTACTTGTTATGACCTAAAAACTCATCTGCCAGGGCGGCGTATGCCTTTGCACCTTTTGACGCACCGTCATAAAAATTGATAGGCTCGCCATAGCTTGGTGCTTCGGACAAACGGACATTTCTTGGTATTGTGGTTTTGTAAACTTTATTAGGGAAATATTTTTTCACCTCCGCAACCACCTGCAATGTCAGGTTCAGACGACCGTCATACATTGTCAGCAATACGCCTTCAATGTCAATATATTTATTGTAGTGCTGTTTTACCAGACGGATGGTGTTCATCAGTTCTGACAGACCTTCCAGAGCGAAAAATTCGCACTGTATAGGCACCAGCACAGTATCAGCAGCAGACAAAGCATTGATTGTCAGCAAATCCAGGGCCGGTGGGCAGTCGATAAATATAAAATCATACTCATCATTTACCCTGTTCAACGCCTGGCGCAGTCTGGCATGGCGGTTTTCCAGCATAACCAGTTCTACAGCGGCACCTGCCAGTTTTGTGGAAGACGGCAGCACATCAACACCGAATTTTGTTTTCACGATGGCATTTTTAATATCATCATCGCCCAGAATTACTGAATAAGTGGAATGTTCCAGTCCCCTTTTTATAATTCCATAGCCTGATGTGGTGTTGCCCTGTGGGTCCAGGTCCACCAGCAGCACTCTTTTACTCTTTGCGGCCACGCTGGCTGCCAGATTTACTGCTGTTGTGGTTTTGCCCACTCCACCTTTCTGGTTTGCAACTGCTATAATTTTTGCCATATTCTGCCCTCTCCAATCGCATTTTAGTCAGTATATTTATTTTATCATATATATAAAGGTTTTTAAAGCAGAAAATCCACCCTTTTTCTTGTGAAAACCTCCATAATTTGTTCCACGTGGAACAAATTTTCCAAAAACATTTCGCAAAATTCCACATCTATTTCCTTTTATCTTTCTTATTCCACAATTACCGGCAAATTTTACTGAAAAACATTTACTTTCCTGTCATTTTCTGCGATATTCTTTGCTGGCTGACAAGAATATTTTGTGATAAAGTGTAGACAGAAAGGATGATACAGATGTTTGCCACAGCATTTAAAACCAAAAACGAAACCACAGTACAGCAGATTGCCCCAGGTCTGATAGACCCCTGCCCTTACCAGCCTCGAAAGCTGCTGAACAAACAGGCGCTGGAAGATTTGACAGAAAATATAAAGGAAAACGGTATTTTGCAGCCGCTGACTGCCACCAGGCTGCCAAACGGCCGCTATCAGCTGATAGCAGGTCACCGCAGATTGCTGGCTGCCACCAAAGCAGGGCTGGAGACAGTGCCGGTGATTGTTCTTGACAAATCAGCGGAAGAAGTGGCGGTGTTGGCAGTAATCGAAAACCTGCAAAGAGAAGATTTAAATTTTTTCGAACAGGCTATGGCTATTCAGTCACTGATGAACAATCTGAAACTTACCCAGGCACAGGTGGGTCAGAAACTTTCCATCAGTCAGCCTGCTGTTGCAAACAAACTTAAACTGTTGCAGTTTTCAAAGGACCAGCAGATAAAGATACTGGCTTTTAACCTGACTGAACGCCACGCCCGTGCAATCAGCCGTCTGCCCGGCGAAAAACAGGACAAGGCACTGGATTATGTAATAAAGAATAATCTGAATGTATCTGCCACTGACAGATATGTAAACAGCCTTCTGATGCCAAAACAAAAGCACAAACAAAAAACCATAATAAATCTGAAGGATATCCGTATTTTCACCAACACTATCAACAAAGCAGTGAAAATCATACAGTCTGCCGGCATAAAAGCTGATTATAACACCCAGGAAGATGAAAACTTCATACATTATCAGATTTCCGTACCAAAAATCAGAACGTAATAAACACCCGCAGGGGACGAGCTTCTCGCCCTGTTATATATACACCCACGATTCTCAAACACATCCTATGTACCCTTCCCTGTCATTCCGAGGCGTATAGGACGAGGAATCTTATACTTAAACTGTAAAAATCAAAATATCCATTGATTCTCAAACACATTCAGTGTTTTTGAAAATAAATATCATTCCAATGCACATCACAATCCCCATTAACCGCACAAAAGGCACTCATTACGAGTGCCTTTTGTGTTTTATTCTATTGAAGCTATATATAACTCGTCTGGCTGGGAAGTAAACATCCCTGCTACTATTAAAACCTTTCCGTTTGCTGTGAGAACATTTATCTTTTTATCATAAAATGTGTTTTCTATGTAACTTCTGCTTAAACTATCTTCTTCATGCTTCATCACATAAATTCTGCCACCTTCTACATTGGAATAAACAAACAGGTCATTGCCATACCAGCTTGTTCCTTTTTTCATTGCTTCGTATTCAGCCAGCTTGACCTGTGTTTTGCTTTCAAGATTATACACATTTAAATCCATAGGGCCAGTCAGCTCACCTTTTTGTGCATAATCGTAATAATACACATCGTTTCCAACCACATAAACAAATTCAATGGAACTCATAGGTATTTCAGCTGTCAACCCCGCACCATTTACATTGCTGTCAGGGTTAAAGGCCTTTTTTTGCTGTATCATTGCACCACTGTGGGCACGGCCAACCTGCATATATTCAGGTGAATGTTCCTCCAGATTATTCAGCTTATGCGCATTAAGACCAAAAATATTGCTTGTTGTACCAGCAGATGTGTATTTAAACATAATCTCCCGATTTTCTCTGTTAATACAGCCTATCTGAAGAACTTCCCGTACACCTGTTTCGTTGTCGGCAGACTGCTGATGTTTTGAAACAAATACAATATCTTCGTCATCATCTTTTGCCACATCTATACAAAGCTCATCAAGGTCGTTATAAAGAACACTGTGCAGTTTGTTTACAGTCTGACCGTCTGTGGAATACAAAATCTCGAATTCATTTTCCCTGCCGGAAACAACATAGTACAGACATCCGTCTTTATAAGCAGTGTCACTTACAAAGCAGTGGTTAAGGTTTAAATCAAACTGTTTTTCCACTTTTTCTGTTTCAGTGTCATAAACTATAACGTGGCCAGTCTCCATACTTACACCGTCTGGTGTATGTTCCCTGACAGGTCTTGCCACAGTAAAACACACATATCTACCGTCAAAAGAGTTAACAAATGTAAAATCAGGGTCATATTCCATTAATTCAAGCTGTTTTACTGTTACAGGTGTTTCTTTGTCAGTTATATTCAATTTTTCTTTACCGCTGCAGCCCACAAACAAAAGTGTTGCCATAAGTAAAATCAAAGCTGTTATTTTTCTCATCCAATCCACCCTTTCGTCAAACTGTTCCACGTGGAACAATTATTGTTTTATCAGATATATTTTTGCCGGCATATCATTGTTTCCTTTTTTCCAGATAAACATGCTGTTTTCTGCCAGACGATAATTGGTATCCAGCCCATGATTAAATTCCATATCCACATCAGTAAATGTGGCCACTTTATCCTGCACATTTACCAAAGTGATGTTTTCATAATCTTCACCATGTAAAAATACACCGAAGTTTTCACTGCCTGTAATAAAACCGCTTATCTTCATCATATCTATTTCTGTTGTTTTGCCGTTTTCTATATCAGTAACAGCCAGCATAAATGTATTTGCAGTGTTTTCAGAATTCTGCACATTATGGAAAACCATATTTTCCATTAATCCAAAGCATTTGGCATTTTCAGCAGGCAGCTCAATTATCGTGCGGCATTCATTGCCTTTCCAGCGGTTTGCAATAATGGTGTTGCTGTCTTTATTGTTTATAACCTCTGTAAATGAATATTCAACCCCGTTTTCGCCATCAGTACATTCCAGATTTTCCAAAATAAAACTTTCATAAGCAGACCCATGACTGTAACCATGTTTTACATTTTCCCCGTCAAGTATAAAAAATTCGTGGGCGGTAACTTCAAAGTTATAAATAAACACATCCAAAATCACATTTTCGTCTGACAAAGCAAAATTCAGGTCTTTGTAGTTACCGTCTTCCTGGTAATAAATCAGTTCCGTTGTTTCCAGGCCATTATTTATATATACTTTCGCAGACCTTCTGTTGTCAAAACTTACAGCAAAATAAAGGTTATCCCCCTGCTTTGCTGCGGCATATACTATACCCCGTGGAATATTCAGATTTACCAGATGCACCGTTTTCTGTGTTTCCACATCATAAACCACTATCTTTGCAGTTTCACGGATATTATGGTTTGATAAAAAGTTTCCTGTTCTGTTTACACTGAAAACAGCATATCTGCCGTCAAAAGAAACCAAAACAACATCAGAATACCCATTCAGCTCCATTGGCACAGCCAGTTCCACAGGCTTTATCACTTCGCTGTTTTTTACAATTTCTATTTCTTTTACCGGCTCACTGCAGGCAGTAATCCCCACCGCCATAACAACAGCCATTAAAAAACCTATAATTTTTCTCATTTTATCACTCCTTTTCTTTATAATAACATATACATTATTAAAAAGAAACTTACAAATCCGTCACAATCAAAAAAAGAACTCCCTTTACAGGGAGTCCATAATATTTTCATTACAATGGTGCTTTGGCAATTTTGCCGCCATTTCTTGGATACACTTTTGGTGTGTCCTTTTCTTTTTTGCAGATAATCAGACAGCGTTTGCTTTCATCCGGCAGGGTGAAAGTTTTCATTGTTTCAAACTTGCCTCCCAGCTTTTCAATAGCTTTCATTGCAGGTGCCAGTTCCTTTTCACCGTCACCTTTCATGGCAATGAAATGGCCGCCTACCTTTGCCAGTGGAATACAGTATTCAGACAGCACGCGCATATCTGCAACAGCTCTGGCTGTTACTACATCAAACTGCTCTCTCCACTGTTTTCTGGCTGCTTCTTCTGCCCTTTCCTTTACTACACTGCCTTCCAGACCCAGTGTGTCCAGTGCATACTGCAGGAAAGTACAGCGTTTGCCAGTTGGTTCAATCAGTGTGATATCGATTTCCGGTTTATAGATTTTTGTTACAATGCCAGGGAAACCTGCACCTGTGCCCACGTCAGCCACCTTGCCTTTTACCAGTGGGTTTGCGGCAAACAGCAGGCTGTCCAGAAAATGCTTGTTTTCAATGCCCAGCGGGTCTGTAATAGCTGTCAGGTTTACTTTTTCATTGTATTCCACCAGAATCTGGGCATATTTATCCAGCTGGTCCATCTGTTTTTCAGTTAATTCTATATTATATTCTTTCAGAGTCTGTGCAAAACGGATTCTGTCTATCATATAAATCTCCTAAATTATATAACGGGCGGGGGTGGAACCCCGCCCCTACATGATTGTAAATTATAGATTATTTTCTCATATCTCTCATCTTCAGTTCCAGCAGCAGTGAAGAAATATCACTTGGGCTTACGCCGGAAATACGGCTGGCCTGGCCTACATTGGCTGGTCTGATTTTAATCAGTTTTTCCCTTGCTTCCATGCGCAGACCTTTCATTTCGCTGTAATCAATATCTTCTGGGATAAGAGTTTTTTCCAGTTTCTTTGTCTGTTCAATCTGTGCCATCTGGCGTTTTACATAACCGTCATACTTCACATCCACTTCCACTTTGCTGCCGATAAACGGTGTAACCTCTGGGTTTTCACCTATTACTGCAGCCACTTCTTCATAAGTGATTTTTGGTCGTTTCAGAAATTCGCTTGCTCTTACACCTGTTGAAAGTTCAGGCATACCTTTGCTTATCAGCAGGTCTTTCACCTGGCTTGGTTTGATTGTAATTGCAGACAGTCTTTCAATTTCTTCTTCTTTTACGCGAAGAACATGGTTGTAGTAATCCCATCTTTCATCGTCAACCAATCCTATTTCCCTGCCCATAGGTGTCAGGCGTTCGTCAGCATTGTCCTGGCGCAGATACAGTCTGTATTCACTACGGCTGGTCATCATTCTGTATGGGTCCAGCACGCCTTTTGTAATCAGGTCATCAATCAGTGTACCGATATAGGATGACTGTCTTGTCAGTGTAAATTCATCTTTTCCCTGCAGTTTTCTTGCGGCGTTGATACCTGCAATCAGGCCCTGTGCGGCAGCTTCTTCATAACCGGATGTGCCGTTGAACTGACCTGCACCGTAAAGATGCGGATATTTTTTGAATTCCAGTGTGGCTTTCAGTTCCAGCGGGTCTACACAGTCGTATTCAATGGCGTATGCCGGGCGCATAACTTCCAGATTTTCCAGACCTTTGATTGTCTTGTAAAATGCCACCTGCACATCTTCCGGCAGAGAGCTGGACAAGCCCTGCAGATACATTTCATCAGTGTCAGCACCGCAAGGTTCTACAAAAAACTGGTGTCTTGGCTTGTCAGAGAAACGCATTACTTTGTCTTCCAATGAAGGACAGTATCTTGGGCCGATACCTTCAATTTTACCGCCGTAAAGTGGGCTGCGGTGAATGTTTGCCTTGATTACATTATGTGTATCTTCATTTGTGTACTGAATGTGGCAAGGCAGCTTGTTTTTTATTTCGTGTCTTGTCATAAATGACATTGGCACTGTTTTTTCGTCACCTTCCTGCACTTCCATAACAGAAAAGTCAATGCTTCTTTTGTTTACACGGGCAGGTGTACCTGTTTTGAAACGACGCAATTCAATACCTGCAGCCTTCAGACTGTCAGACAGTTTCATTGCACTGTGGTGACCGTCCGGACCGGAATAATATGCAGCATCGCCTACATAAATTTTACCTGTCAGATATGTACCTGTGGCAATAATTACAGCCTTGCAGTCATACTGTGTACCCAGTTGGGTTACAACTGCAACAGGTTCGTTGTTTTTATTGAACTTGATTTCACAGATTTCAGCCTGTTTCAAGTCCAGATTAGGCTCTGTTTCACAGAGTTTTTTCATATATTTGTGATATTCCACTCTGTCAGACTGTACGCGCAGGGAATGCACTGCAGGGCCTTTGCCCAGATTCAGCATTCGCATCTGTAAGCTGGTGGCGTCAGCTGCAATAGCCATTACACCGCCCAGGGCGTCAATTTCCCTTACCAGATGACCCTTTGCTGTACCGCCGATGGCAGGGTTACAAGGCAGATTGCCTACGCCATCCAGAGTCAATGTGAACAGACCGGTCTTGCAGCCCAGTCTTGCGCTGGCCACAGCCGCTTCAATTCCGGCATGACCCGCACCGATAACTACTACATCATAATTTCCTAATACCATAAATAGCTCCTTTTAGGTTTTAATGTGCGTTAACTTTGCAATCCCTTTCACCGATTGTAAGCAAACTAAATTTTTATAAGTAACTAACGCCTCCCTTGTGAAAGGGAGGGGACCACCAAAGGTGGTGGAGGGATTTCCCTATATATAACTGTATTTTATACAAATACAGTTTTTAATAAAATCAATTGGAATAATACTCATCATCCGCCCATTTTTGTGGGTTTTCTGATATGTAATTCCGTTTTTCATTATAATCCGCTTCACTGCGGATTATATGGTCGTAGTAAGAACGTTGCCATAAATCAATTCCACTTTTCCTGTTTGTAAATCGTTTGAATGTGGATATATACTTTGGAATTATGGCATTGCTTCGCGTAGGGGACGGCCTCCCGGACGTCCCGTTACGCTTTGTTATTTCTACAATGAAATGAATATGATTTGGCATTATTACATAATGATTAACATTAATATCTTCATATAAAGCATTCATTATTTCAAACTGTTCTTTAACAGTTCTTCCGTTATCCGTCAACTCAATATGCGGGACGTCCGGGAGGCCGTCCCCTACGCGGATTGTGCTTAATAAATGCTTTTTATCTTTGGTGCAAACAGTTACAAAATATGCTCCATTTGCACCGTAATCATATTCTTTCAATCTGATTTCTTTTCTTTTAGGAACTTTATTATTTTCCATAATAAAATTCTATTTCCCAACGCAGAATTTGCTGAACACTTCGTTCACAACCTCGTCTGAAACATTTTCCCCTGTCAGTCCGTACACGGCATACAGGGCTTCGTCCACAGCCACACCGATAATATCCAGGCTGTAACCTTCACTGAATCTGTCGTAGGCATCTTTCACTGAATTATAGGCTGTGCGCACAGCTTCGTACTGTCTTTCATTTACTATGGCACCTGTTGTCACGTCTATATCAGCCACACCCAGCACTTCCATTACATCATTTTCAAATTCTTTTGACATATAGAAATCCTTGGCTGTGATATACAGCACCTTTTTAAAGTTTTCTTCCACCTGGGACACATCAAAAACCTGCTGTAAATCCTGTTTGTTGATAATGGCAATACTGTTCAAGTCTTTGCATCTGCCAGCCAGTTCAATATCTTCTTCTGTTATTTCACGGCTGCCGTCAAACACACAGAAAACCAGGTTTGCACCATGCAGTCTGTCCAGACTGCGCTGAATACCAATAGCTTCCACCTCGTCATCTGTGGCACGGATGCCGGCTGTATCCTGCAGAATCAGGTTTACACCGCCCAGGATAACTTCCTGCTCTACAACATCTCGTGTTGTGCCGGCAATCGGTGTAACAATGGCTTTTTCAAAACCGGACAGGGCATTCAGAAGTGTGGATTTACCAACATTAGGTTTGCCCACAATGGCTGTGTGCACACCCTGCTTGATTTTTGCACCGGTGTCATAGCCGTCCATCAGCTTTTTCAGGCTTTCCATAGCACCGAAAAGAATTTCACTTACTTCTTCATCGGTTACATCTTCCACAGCTTCTTCAGGATAATCTGTATAGGCAGAAATATGTCCTACCAGTACAAGCAAATCATCCCTGATTTTAGCTGCCCTTTTATAAAGATGACCTTCCAGTGCGCTTTTGGCAGCATTCAATGCCTGATTTGAAGTGGCATTAATCATTTCCATAACCGCTTCAGCCTGTGTAATGCTCATTTTTCCATTAAGAAAGGCACGTTTTGTAAACTCACCTGCACCTGCGGCCTGTGCACCTGCTTCATAACAGGCTTTCAGCAGCTGGTCAGCAACAGCAGACCCACCGTGACAGCTGATTTCCACCACATTTTCCCCGGTGTAGCTTCGCGGAGCACGGAAAAACAGTGCCACAGCCTGGTCTATCTCCTCACCTTTGCGGTAAAAAGAACCAAACATGGCAGTATAGCCTTTTGCTTCCATTACATTTTTCTTTTTATCAGCAGGAACAAACACCTTGCTGGCAACAGTAAATGCATCATCACCTGAAATTCTGATGCTGCACAGACTGGCTTTGCCAGGTGCTGTAGCCATTGCGGCAATACAGTTACTCATTTTTCCTCTCCTTATAACATACTTTTCTAACTTATCATTTTATCATAATTTTTCAGTTGGAACAATAGGAAAATTAATTCTGTTAAGATAATTTATTGCTTATAATTTTTATAATTCCGAACAAAGAGCAAAATGTAATTCTGGATACATCGAGGAATCGCATAATCAGCAAAATTGTACATTATCCAGTACCCGTAGGGGCGAACTGTGTTCGCCCGTTACTTTTCGCAAAGTAAATATTTTGTCTTCCCCAATACCTTCCCCTTTTGTCATTCCTAACGCCTTCCCCCTTCTGTCATTCCTAACGCCGCAGACGGAGGAATCTTCGTTTTGTTGTCCTTACACAATACAATAATTCTGCTGTAACTGCAATGCAAAGATTCTTCAGCCACTCCTTTCCTTCAGAATGACATTGCTTTATAATTATTCCGTAGGGGACGGGTTTCCCGTCCCATTACAGTCCACACAAAAAACAGACTCTTTACAGAGTCTGTTTTTACTTTACGGCATATACCACCAGGAATTAAAACCGTGCAGATATGTTCTTGCGCCCTTCGGCATCTGTGTCAGCGCATTGTATACATTCAGGTAATCCCCTGCCCCCATGCTGATGCACATTGCACCCATAGTGCCCAGCAGTTTCAGCTGCGGATTTATCATAAACAGTATGTAAGGCACAAAGCCAAACACAATATTTGGCAACAGGCTCATAAACACAAACCTTGCTTTGCTCATATCTTCCGGTCCCGTTACAAACAAAATTCCGTTTTTTAAATCGGTGTACAGATATACCTCATTTTTAAAGCATATTGCGTGTATTATTTCGTGCGGAAACAGTGTCAGATTGGATAAAACCATTCCCAGAATGCTGATTGATTTAAAGCCACCCCTTATAATAATACCGGCTGCAGCAACAATCATTATTAACAGGGCAATGCTGTTGGCAATCAGCCCCAGCTTTTTACTGTCTTCCGGCTCTTTGAATTTCACCGCACCCGGTTTATGTTCACCGTGGGGGATGCTGTCCGGGTTTCCATCAAATTTTCCTTTGTATATCAGTTTCATAATTTAACCTTCAGTAAAATACTCATCTTCAAGCCATTTAGATGGGTTTGAATCTATATAACTCCATATTTCAGCATATTCCATATCATTTCTGATTATATGATCGTAGTAAGAACGCTGCCATAATATTTTTCCATATTTCTTTGTTGTAAAAGATTTAAGTTGACCCACGATTTTTTGTAGGGGCGGGTTTCCATGCCCGCCCAAATTTTCATAACCTAAATACAAAATCAAATGAATATGGTTAGGAATTATCACGTATTTTTCAATAAAAACATTGCGGTAGTTGTCATTAATAAAATTTATTGTATTTTCAATTTCTATTCCAATTTTAGTTAATTCAACTATAAGGAGGGGGTGGAACCCCTCCCCTACAATTATTCTGCTTAATATATTACGCCTTCCCTGTGTACATACTGTGATAAAATATGCACCGTTATTACTATAATCGTAATTATTTAATCTTAACTGCTTCCTTCTTTTAAATTCCATTTTATCCGAAAACTTTATCCAACTCTTTGGCCAGAATATCTTTCATTTCTGCCAGCTGTTGTGGTGTCGGTTTATATTTTTCACTGTACATTTCTTCTTTTGGTATCTTCCACACCGGGCCTTTTACAGGGCTGTCACCTTCACGGCGTGGGAAAATATGCCAATGCATGTGCACACCACTACCCACCCCCAGCAGTTCATAATGGATTTTATCACAAGGGAATGCCTTGTACACACATTCAGCCACCAAGCTCATCTCTTCCAGATACTTCAATTTAAAATCATTTTCCAGCTGGAACAGTTCGCTGGCGTGCTGTTTGCATATAAAAACAGTGTAACCGTAAAATCTCTGGTAATCGCCTATAACCACATACCCTGTTTCCAGCTCACGGACAAAATACGGGTTTTTGCCCGCCTTTGTCAGTTCTATCCTTTCACAAACCATACATTCACTCATATCAGGTCCTCCAGTTTTTCACAGCCTATTATCTCTACCGGATGCGGTGTCTTATAGGCATTATTGAAAAAAATTCCTTCTTTTTGTCTGCAGGCATAAATATAGCCCTGGGTTTCCCCCTGTTTTTTCAGCTGTTCAATCAGCTGTTTTTTATCAGTTTTCAGCCTGTTCTGAACCAGTCTGTAATTTACCAGCCCAATCAGACCTTTCTGAATACTGTAAAAGTAGTAAATCATAATACAAATAGTAATATTTTAGTAAAATATAAATAAATTGTAGGGGATGGCCTCCTGGACATCCCGTTTTGCGGGGCGTCGAGGACGCCGCCCCCTACGTTGTTAATAAAAATTATTCTTCAGTTGTCACTGTATCTTCTGCTGTTTCTTCTTCAGAATCTTCCACATCTTCTCTCATAGTCACAGCAAATGTTACAGCTTTGTCCTCTGCATCCAGACGCATTACCTTAACACCGTTTGCATAACGGCTCTGTACAGCAATGTCGCTTACATGCATACGGATAATGATACCGCTCATGGAAATCAGAATAATATCATCGTCATCATTTACAATGCGTACACCTGCCACATAGCCGGCTTTTTCCACGTCAAAGTTTCTTACACCTTTACCGCCTCTGGTCTGCAGACGGTATTCGTTTACATCTGTACGTCTGCCTTTGCCGTCTTCTGTGATTGTCAGCAGTTTGGTACCTTCTTTTGCGATACCCATACCTACTACCACATCATCTTCGCCCAGCTCAATGGCTTTTACACCTCTGGCACTTCTGCCCACCAGGCGCACATCTTCTTCGCTGAACTTGATTGCCTGGCCGTTCTTTGTGGCTACAATCAGTTCGTCGCTGCCGCTGGTGATTCTTGTCCATGCCAGGTTGTCGCCTTCGTCCAGAGTAATTGCAATCAGACCGGACTTACGCACATTTTTGTATTCTTCCACAGGGGTACGTTTGATAATACCCTTCTGTGTTACCATTACCACGTTACCTTCAAAACCTTCTTCAGTTGGAATAACGTTGGTAATCTTTTCATCAGGCTGAAGCTGCAGCAGGTTTACAATGTTTATACCTCTTGCCTGGCGGCTGCCTTCAGGAATTTCATAACCTTTCAGTCTGTATACACGACCTTTGTCTGTGGCAAACATAATATAGTTATGTGTTCTGCCCATAAACAGTTCCTGTACATAGTCTTCATCACGGCGGCTCATACCGCTGATACCGCGGCCGCCACGTCTCTGTGCCTGATAGGTGTCTTTAGGCTGACGTTTGATATAGCCAAAGTTTGTAAATGTAAATATACATTCTTCGTCAGGAATCAAGTCTTCGATATCCACTTCGCCGCTGATATGGGCAATTTCAGTTCTTCTTTCATCACCATATTTTTCTTTGATAGCAAGAATATCTTCTTTTACCTGTTCCAGAACCATGTGGTGATTTTCCAGAAATTCTCTGTAATATGCTATTTTTTCAGCCAGTTCAGCCAGTTCGTTTTCAATTTTTTCAATTTCCAGCCCCTGCAGTCTTCTCAGCTGCATGTTCAGAATAGCAGTTGCCTGCACATCAGACAGGCTGAATCTTTCCATCAGTCTTTCTTTTGCATTGTCATAGCTTTCGCGGATAACTTTGATTACTTCATCAATGTTGTCGCAGGCTATTTTCAATCCTTCCAGCAGATGCTGTCTCTCCAGTGCTTTTTTCAGGTCAAAGCGTGTTCTTCTTTCCAGAACATCACACTGGTGGTCAATATATTTCTGCAGCATTGTTTTCAGGTCCATAACCTTTGGCACACCGCCGTCCAGTGCCAGCATAATTGCACCCACTGTATCCTGCAGTTCTGTCATTGAATACAGGTGGTTCAGCACAATCTGTGGAATGGCATCTTTTTTCAGCTTGATAACAATGCGCATACCGTCTCTGTCAGATTCATCGTTCAGATCGGCAATACCTTCCAGACGTTTTTCTTTAACCAGGTCAGCAATTCTTTCAATCAGTCGTGCTTTATTTACCATATATGGAATTTCTGTCACGATGATGCTGTTTCTGCCGTCATCGCCTTCTTCGATTACAGCACGGCCGCGAAGAGTTATTTTGCCACGGCCTGTTGCATAGGCACTGCGGATACCGCTTCTGCCCATAATAACACCGCCTGTAGGAAAGTCAGGCCCCGGGATATATTCCATCAGCTGGTTGAAATCAGCTTCAGGATTGTCAATCAGAAAAGCTATGCCGTCACATATTTCGCTCAGATTGTGTGGCGGAATATTTGTTGCCATACCTACGGCAATACCTGATGAACCATTTACCAGCAGGTTTGGAATTCTGCTTGGCAAAACACCAGGTTCCTGGCGTGAATCGTCAAAGTTGTTTACAAAATCAACTGTTTCCTTTTCGATATCACGCAGCATTTCATCAGAAATTCTTTCCATTCTTGCTTCTGTATAACGGTATGCAGCAGGTGGGTCGCCGTCCACAGAACCAAAGTTACCCTGGCCGTCAATCAGCGGATAGCGCAGTGAAAAATCCTGTGCCAGACGCACCATTGCATCATAAACAGATGCGTCACCGTGTGGATGATATTTACCCAGCACTTCACCAACAGTCTGGGCAGACTTCTGGTAACCGTGGCTGGCATCCAGATTGTTTTCATACATTGCATACAGTATGCGGCGATGAACAGGCTTCAGCCCATCGCGCACATCAGGCAATGCACGGGAAACGATTACAGACATGGAATAGTTCAGAAAGCTGCCTTTCATTTCCTTTTCAATGTCTTTGTTTATATATCTTGTGTTATCAACTATCATTTTTAATTTATCTCCTAAATGCCGAAGGCAAATTATAAATTAACCAGATTTTTATTATTGATTGACGGCTTTGCCGTCAAAGATTCCTCGTCGCTTTGCTCACTCGGAATGACATTGTTCTACTCTTTCCAGAGTGTCATTCCGAACGTATGTGAGGAATCTTTGCCAGCTCTGCTGGCAATTCTGTTGCTGAAAATTAGTTATACCAGTCAAGTGACAAATCTCGCCAGTCAGGATTTATACTTTCAATAAGCATATTTTTCTTTTCCCTTCGGAATTTTTTTATCTGCTTTTCTCTTTCCAAAGACACTCTTACATCACTTGTCTGTTCAAAATATACCAATTTATTTACATTATATTTTTTTGTAAATCCATCTATCAATTTGTTTTTATGCTCGTAAACTCTTCTTTCAAGATTATTTGTAAAACCTATATAAACTACTTTATTATTCCAATTGGACATTATATAGACATAATACATACATTTCTCCTGATTTATTGACGGCAAGCCGTCAAAGATTCCTCCACCTGCGGTGTTCGGAATGACATTTTATAAGCACTGCCTTTACCCAAAAATCTCACTTTTAACCCACTCTTTCAGGTCATTTTCCTTTACAATGCGGGCGCAGATTTCATCCATCTGCTGTTTCTGATTATCGGTAAGGTTTCTTCTTGGAATTACCATATATGCAAAACCACGCAGATTTTTCTCTTTACTTCTTTTCATTACAAAAATATACAGATGTTTTATAATCTTTATATTTTTAATCAGATCGTAATCAAAAAATCTTCTCTGTTCATTGGTCAGGTATTCGCATCTGTCTTCATAAAACAGCACCATACCTCTTTCAGGTGTAAAAAACTCCTGGGTATCCTTGTTGTGCAGCAGATGCTGTACCGCCATATTGAATTCTCTTTTCACACCCCAGTTGTATGTGTAAACAAAATGCAGCAGAAAACAAAACCAGAAAAATATCGGAAAAATCACAGTCATTGCCATAATTGTTCCTTTGCTTGCCAGCCACAGCACCAGTGCTATGACCACAGCAATAACTGCTGTTTCCACTATAAATGTCTTTTTCACACTTTGTTTCCACAGCTGTGCTTCCAGTTCCTGTTCCAGTATTTCCACTTCAATAAAATCGTCCTGGGTTACATCCAGTTCTATCTGTAAAGGATATTCCATACCATCACCTATACATCCAGATCTGTTACATACTTGGCGTTCTTTTCAATAAATTCGCGGCGTGGTGCAACTTTGTCACCCATAAGTATTGTAAAGGTTTCGTCAGCTTTCTGTGCATCTTCCAGCCCTACCTTTATCATTACTCTGTTTTCCGGGTTCAGTGTTGTTTCCCACAGCTGGTCAGGGTTCATTTCACCCAGACCTTTATAACGCTGAATTTTATAGTTATTGCCAAACTGGGCAATAATTGCTTCTCTTTCTTCTTCATCATAAGCATATCTGTGCTGGTTGCCCTTGGTGATTTTATACAGCGGAGGCATAGCAATATATATATGGCCTTCTTCGATAAGCGGTCTCATAAATCTGAAGAAGAATGTCAGCAGCAGTGTTCTGATATGCTGGCCGTCCACGTCAGCATCGGCCATAATAACTACTTTGTGGTAACGCAGTTTTTCCAGGTCAATTTCTTCACCGATACCACAGCCCAGTGCAATTACAACAGGTGTCAGTTTTTCATTGCCGTACACCTTGTCTATTCTTGCTTTTTCTACATTTATCATTTTACCCCACAGTGGCAGAATAGCCTGATATCTTCTGTCTCTGCCGCCTTTGGCACTGCCGCCGGCAGAGTCACCTTCGACGATGTACAGTTCACATTCTGTAGGGTCTTTTGAAGAACAGTCAGCCAGTTTGCCAGGCATTCTTGCAGTTTCCAGGGCAGATTTTCTTCTTACCCGTTCTCTGGCTTTTCTTGCGGCTTCCCTTGCCCTTGCAGCACTCAGTGCTTTTTCATATATAGCTTTTGCAACTGCAGGGTTTTCTTCCAGATAGTCACGCAGTTTTTCATAAACCAGACCTTCCACCAGGCCTCTCACTTCTGTGTTGCCCAGTTTTGCCTTTGTCTGTCCTTCAAACTGTGCCTCTGTTACCTTTACGCTGATAACAGCAGTAATACCTTCCCTTACGTCTTCACCTTTCAGGCTTTCTTCATTTTCCTTGATATAGCCTTTTTTACGGCCAAAATCATTGAAAACTCTGGTCAATGCTGTTTTAAAGCCCTGTTCGTGGGTACCGCCATCAGGTGTGTTGATGTTGTTTGCAAAGGAAATCAGGTTGGCATTGAAGCTGTCGTTATACTGCAGTGCAATTTCTGCAGTGGAATTGTCAGTTGCTGTCCGTATATGGATTACAGGATGCAGCACTGCCAGGTCTCTTTTCTGGTGCAGATATTCTACAAAACTTTTCAGACCGCCTTCATAGCACATGCTTTCCTGTACCACAGCTTCGCTGTCGCGGCTGTCTGTCAGTGTAATACGCAGGCCTGCATTCAGGAAAGCCTGTTCTCTCAGACGTTTTTCCAGAATTTCATATTTGTATTCCAGAGTTTCAAACATTTCATAGTCCGGTTTGAACTCTACTGTTGTGCCTTTTTCAGTTGTGTCGCCAATTCTTTCCAGTGGACCGTCTGCCACACCGCGTTTAAAGCTCTGTGTATACACACCTTCGCCGTCGCGCACTGTAACTTTCAGCCATTCAGACAGGGCATTTACTACTGATGCACCTACACCGTGCAGACCGCCGGAAACTTTGTAACCGGAATTTTCGCCGCCAAACTTACCGCCGGCGTGAAGAATTGTAAATACAACAGTTACAGCAGGAATACCCAGTTTAGGCTGAATACCTACAGGAATACCACGGCCGTTGTCAACAACACGGATAACGTTGCCAGGCAGTATATCCACTTCAATGTGGTTACAGAAACCTGCCAAAGCTTCGTCAATGGCGTTGTCCACTATTTCATACACCAGATGGTGCAGACCGTTTTCACCTGTTGAACCGATGTACATACCCGGTCTTTTTCTTACAGCTTCCAGCCCTTCCAATACTTGTATCTGCTCGCCGCCGTAATTGTTTTCTACTTTGTTTTCAATATTCGACATTTTTTCTCCGCCTTTATATAATTTCAAACCTTTTTTTCAAAATCTGACTGGACAGTTCCACTATGTAAACACTGCCGTCATTCATAAGGATAAAACTTTTTGGAATATCACTTACCAGATAAGTGATTTTATTTTCTTTCTGTTTCTGGTTAAGAAAGTCGTTTGTAAATTTATTTATTGTGGTGTTGTCCAGGTCAAATATCCCCACCACATCTTCTGATTCAATCAGATAATCTGTAAATATTTCGATGTACATATTTATATTTTTATTCTCTGCAGGAGAGGTGAAATGGAGAGGGCGCAGCGCCTCTCCTTATATTTAATATGTATTTGCCGGCACTGACACATAACCTGTGCGCGTTGCGTGCGGATTTGCACGCAGCAGCGCTGGTATATGTAAGGCAACAATGTACATATTCCGCGTTGTGGGGTCCGGGGGGAATCGCAACACCCCGGGTCTTTGGTCCTTTCTTCAAGAAAGGACAATAAATAACGAAAGTTATTTATATAAAGCGCAGAAATTATTTCTGCACAATCACTCCACCATCCACATAAAACTTCTTACTTTCGGTTGGCTTGCTCGCTTCCACCGCGGCTCGCATTTGCACATGGTCGGCAACAAGTTGCCTTCCACGGCCCCGTTAGCCTCGCATGACCAGCTCGGCTTATTTCACTTTGTGAAATACCACTCTGTCGCTATGCTTACCGCCACTTCGCTGCTCTTATTATCTACCAGTTTCATTATCCTGATAAATCTTACCGCCCTCAACGAAAAATTTCTTACTCTCGCTCAACTGTATTCGTTCTATATGGCAACTGGTAATAAACACCTGTCTGCCTTTTATATTGTTCAGCAGATAGTCCTGGCGTGCAGAATCCAGTTCGCTCAGTACATCATCCAGCAGCACAGCCGGCGCCACATCGGTCACCTGCTGCATAATATCGCTTTCAGCCAGTTTCATGGCTATCACTATACTTCTCTGCTGCCCCTGGCTGGCATATTCGCCGGCTTTTTTGCCGTCCAGGTAAATATCTATATCCTCACGGTGAATACCTGCACTGGTATATCCCAGAATTTTATCCCTGTCTCTGTTATACTCCAGCTTTTTCATTATTTCATCCCTTGTTTTTCCCATATCACGGTAAACAAAGGTCAGCTTTTCCCTGCCGTGAGAAATCTTATCATAGTAACTGCCGGCAAAATCAGCCAGCAGATCTATAAATTCTTTTCTCTGTTTATATATTTCATACCCCAGTGTTGCCAGGGTGCTGTCCAGAGTGTCAAAAATAGCACTCTGTTGGTTTTCATCATAGTTTTTTATGGATTTCAGAAAATTGTTTCGCTGGTCAATCACATGAAGATACTGTCTGTAATTTTCCATAAAACCCGGATACATCTGGCACAGACAGGCATCAGCAAACTTTCTGCGCAGTGCCGGCCCACCACTGATGATATTCAGGTGTACAGGCGAAAAAATCACCCGGTAAAAATTACCTGCTATCCTTGATGGGCTGACAAAACTGCCGCTGTTTATCTTTGCCATACGGCCTGTATATTTAGGGTTGTTTTTTGCGCAGGCAACGGTAATTTTCACTTCCTCATTTTCATTTACCACTGTACCTTCAATGCGGAAAGCATCCCGGCCAAAACCAATCATATCCCTGTCTTTTGTTCCGCGGAAACTTTTCCCCCCGCTCATCAGCCAGACAGCTTCCATAAAATTTGTTTTGCCCTGGGCATTTTCACCGTAGATAATGTTTATCCCCGGTGAAAAAACTACATTTGCCCTTTCAATATTTCTGTAGGTTGTTATATCTATATCTCTGATATACTGCCCTGCCATATTATTCCCTTACTACAATAAAATCTTCTTCGTTAAAGTTTACTGTATCACCGGGCACCAGTTTTTTGCCGCGCATTGTGCACACTTCACCGTTTACTTTTACATAACCATCCTGAATAAAGCCCTTTGCGTCACCGCCTGTGTAAACACAGCCTGCAAATTTCAGAAACTGGTCCAGTTTTATAAATTCAGTTGTAATTGCAATCTCAATCATTTTTAAATCTTACAGGCAATACCAGATAGGTAAAGTCGTCTCCTTCTTTTGGAATAATTTTACATGGTGCCAAAGGACCTGAGAATTTGAAAATCAGTTCATCTTTCTTGCTTGCTTTCAGCGCGTCCAGAATGTATCTGTTGTTGAAACCGATTTCCATATCTGGGCCCACCTGACCTACGCTGATTTCATCATATACATCACCCAGTTCTGTTGCACATTTTACACTGAGTGTATTGTCGCTGATGTTCATTTTTACAGGGTTTCTCAGTCTTTCTGTAATAATCAGTGAAACCCTTTCCACTGCTTCCTGCAGTGCTCTTGTATTGATTACAGCATCTGTCATATAGTTTGTAGGAATTGCTTTTTTGTAATCCAGGAAATCGCCTTCCAGCAGTCTGGACAGAACAATAAATTCACCGGCTTTGAACATTACATATCTGCGGGATGCAAAGATAGTAATTTTGCCGTCTTTGTCACCTGCAATTTTTCTTACTTCATTCATTGCCTTTGCAGGAACAATCATATTGAAGCTGCCGTCAAAGTCAACTTCTCTTTCACATACAGCCAGTCTGTAACCGTCCAGTGCTACCATAGTCAGCTGTCTGTCTTCCAGTTTAATCAGCACACCTGTGTGGGCCGGTCTTTTTTCGTCTGTGGATACAGCATAGATAACATAGTCGCACATTTCAGAAAACAGGCTGTTTTCAATTTTTACACTGTTGTCCTTGCCTGCTGATGGAAAATCAGGGTAATCTGTGGAATCAATACCCTTGATGTTGTATTTTGTGATACCGCTTTTGATAACACAGTTCATTCTTTCGTCACATTCAATGGAAATATAGTCATTATTTACCTTTCTTACAATGTTGCCCAGCAGCTGTGCGTTAAGAACAACATCGCCTTCCATTTCCACATCACATTCAAAAGTGGTCTTTATTCCCATTTCAAAGTCATAACCTGTCAGTGTCAAGGTGCCGTTTTCTGCAATCAGAAGAATACCTTCGATTGATGCCAGATTGCTTTTTGTTGCTACAGCTCTTGAAACTATCTGTATAGCTTCATTCAGCTTGTCTCTGTTACATACAATTTTCATATTTTTATTCCTTTCAGGGTTTTTAACATTTTTCTATTGGTAAAAAATTTTTTTATTCTTTATTTGCAGGAATTTCCCATTACCTGTCATAATATATTAACAGTAGTAGTAGTAGAGGCGCCCAAAATGTTGAAAACTTTTTAAAGCCTTGTTTTCAGCGGTAAATCCCCATTTTTTCCCATGTTGAAAACCTGTTGATAAAATGTTTAAACCAACAGAACAACTTTTGGCGCTGTTGATACTGTTGAAAACTTACTGTTGAATGTTGAAAACTTTGTTGAAAGTTTTTACAGTTTCAACTGTATATTTATGCGGGATTTATGGGGGATTGCGGTTTTCTATGCATATTCATCAAATTGTGAAATTTTCCGCCTGTGAAAAACACATGTTTTCAACAATGATATAAAGGCAATGTGGAAAACATGCCGGCAAAACATAATCAAGCTGCCACTTTGTGATTTTTAAGGCTCTGTCTGTTTTATATAGCCTTTACATTTTTGATAATATCTTCAGCAGTATCTCTGTAGAAAGAATCGGTTTTCAGTCGCTGTGAAACATTGCTGATGGAATAAACCACAGTTGAATGGTCACGGCCGCCAAATTCCTTGCCTATTTCTTCCATTGTCAGTCCGCATACTTCCTTTATAATGTACATAGACATCTTTCTTGCTTCTGCCACTTCCTGACGGCGGCTTTTGCCGCGGATATCAGCTGCGGATACATTGTAAACCTTTCCAACTTCCAGAATAATTTTTTCAATGGTAACAGGTGTGGACATCTGTTCGTTGAGAATATCCTTGATTGCAGCCTGGGCATTTACCATAATAGGCGGTTTGCCCTCCAGACGCTGCAGTGCGTCCAACTTTTTAACTACACCTTCCAGCTGTCTGATATTTGTTTTTACCTTTGATGCAATAAATTCAATTACATCAGGTTTTATATCCAGTCTCATCAGGTCAGATTTTCTTTTGATGATGGCACATCTTGTTTCAAAATCAGGTGGCTGAATATCTGCCATCAGTCCCCATTCAAATCTGTTTCTCAGTCTTTCTTCCAGACTTTTTATTTCTTTTGGCGGTCTGTCAGATACCAGAACTATCTGTTTGCCGGCGTTGTGCAGTGCATTGAAAGTGTGGAAAAATTCTTCCTGTGTTCTTTCTTTACCTGCGATAAACTGAATATCGTCTATCAGCAGCACATCTGCCTGGCGGTATTTGTTCTGAAATTCGCTGGTCTGGTTTTCCCTGATTGCAGCGATAATTTCGTTGGTAAATGTTTCGCCGTCCACATAAACAATGTTTGCCCTTGGGTTGTTTCTGCTGATTTCAGCCTTGATGGCATTCAGCAGGTGGGTTTTGCCCAGACCGCTTTCTCCATAAATAAACAGCGGGTTGTAAGCAACAGACGGATTCTGTGCCACTGCCAGTGCTGCCGCATGGGCAAATTTGTTGGAAGAGCCAACAATAAATGTATCAAAAGTAAATGCGTATTCACCACCGTTGATAGGCTGCTTTTCCACCTCATCATCCGGTTCTTTTACTTCAATTTTAGGTATCAGGGTAAAACCCAACACCTGTTCAAAACCCTCTTTAAGAATAGGGATAAATCTTGCTTCAATAGTTCCTTTAGCCCATTCGTTGCTGACATAAAGGATGGCTGTGTCACCTTCCATTTTACCGGCCTCCATCGGCTCGATAAAAAGGTCAAATGAAGCCTTTACAATTTTCTGTGAACAATACTGTTTCACAGCCACGAAAACGTCGTTGAAAGATTCCATTTTTACTCTCCTGTATTAAACGTTATATACCCTTAAATTTTACCATAAAATTGTTGAAAACTCAATATTAATATAATATAAATAAAAGATATTATATTATTAATATATTAGTTATTCTATACTAATAGTAAGAACAGTTTTTCTCAACACAGACCATAAAAATTGTTGAAAACTTTTTATATTTGCAGACTACCACTCTGTCTTTCTGAATGCTTTGCCCGAAGAATCCTTGAACTCCAAACATTATAAAAACTATAATATCTGCATTGTATCGGTGCAAAGATCCTTCACTGCGTTCAGGATGACAATATCCGACTTTGTTTGTCGCACAGGTACGATGTGGACATCGTACCTTACACAATTTATTTATACATATCCCGTAGAGGCGGTCGCCCTCCACCGCCCGTTTTATATCTCATTTTTATTTTATGTCCTTACCGCATCCTGTAGGGGACGGCCTCCCGGACGTCCCGCAGTTGACTGCCCCGTCATTCTGAGCCTTCGGCGAAGAATCTTTGAATTCAAGTCATTGTAAAACTATCATCTTTATATTTCCGTTGAATCAGAGATTCTTCACCCGTTCCCTATACCATCACGGTATTTCCTTTGATATTTCCTCATTTTTTACCAATAATCCAAATATTTTCCCCTTGACATTTACCCCATATTTATTATATACTCTTAAATTGCAAGGCTATGCTTGCACCCTATCAGTAGGCAACGGGACTGTCCCGTTTGCATATATAAAAAATCTAAACAGGAGGACAAAACTAATGAAAAGAACTTATCAGCCAAAGAAAAGATCCAGAGCTAAAGTACACGGCTTTCTCGGCAGAATGGCTACAAAAAACGGCAGAAAAGTAATCGCTAAAAGAAGATCAAAAGGCAGAGCTAAACTTGCAGTTTAATTAACAGCCTTTGTTTGTTCTCTTATTTTTGTTGAATAAATGAACCAGGCCACTGTCAGTGGCCTTTATTTCTATTTATAGGCAGTATATGTTTCAACATTGTTTTTATTTATGTTGAAAACTTACCGCCGGCAAAGTATAAGAAAACATACTTCTTCACACTTTTCGGAAAGAAAAGGTAAAAGATGAAATTTAAAGCAATCAACAAAAACACTGAATTCGTCAGAGGCTACCGCAAAGGCGTATCCACTGTCAGTCCACTGGTTGTTACCTATGTGCTGAAAAACCGCTATGGTTACATGCGCATCGGCATTACCGCCAGCAAAAAAGTGGGCTGTGCAGTAAAACGAAACCGTGCCCGCCGTGTTATCCGCGAGGCAGTCCGTTCACTCAATCTGGATATGTCCAAAAACTACGACATCATTTTTGTTGCCCGCAGCAGAACTGCAAAGGCAAAAAGCTATGAAGTGGCACCTCTGATTGAAAAACGGCTTACAGATGCGGGTGTTATAAATGCTTAAGAAAATTCTTATTTTCCCTGTAAAGCTTTACAAAAAATACATATCCCCACATCTGGGCGACCATTGCCGCTATTGGCCCACCTGCAGCGAATATATGATGCAGGCACTGGAAATTCACGGCGCGGCCAAAGGGCTGGCGCTGGGTACATGGCGCTTGCTGCGCTGTAACCCCTGGGCAAAAGGCGGCTACGACCCTGTCCCGCCGAAAGGTAAGTGGACAAATAATAACAAGACCCGTTAAACGGGCCTGGAGGAAAATTTAAAATGTTACAGATTATCTCAGTACCACTTGGCTGGATTATGAGCAGAATCTATGAACTGGTAGGCAACTACGGTATCACACTTATTCTGTTCACACTTGTTACAAAACTTCTGATGATGCCAATTACAATCAAACAGAAGAAATCTATGATCAGAATGAATGCATTCCAGCCACTCATTCAGAACATTCAGAAAAAATACGCAAACGACCCTCAGAAACAGAATGAAGAACTGGCAAAACTGCAGAATGAACACGGCTTCTCTATGACCAGCGGCTGTCTGCCACTGCTTATCCAGATGCCTATCCTGTTTGGTCTGATTGACGTTATCTACAAACCACTGCGTTACATCCTGGGTGTTCCAACCGCTCTTATCGGCGATATGAAAAACCCTGGCGTTCTGTGGGAAATGGCAGAAAAAACTGTTGGCACACTGTCCAGATACACACCACAGACAGATATTATCAAAGTTATCAACCAGAATCCTTCCGCATTTTCATCAGTGCTGGAAGCAGATGTTCTGGCAAAAATCCAGGCATTTGACTTTACATTCCTGGGCATGGACCTTACAGCTACACCAAGCCTGAAAGTTATGAACGGTCTGCTGCTTATCCCTGTATTCTCTGTGCTGTTTATGGTAGCACAGCAGTTTATCACACAGAAACTCAGCGGTCAGCAGTCCAACAGCCAGACAACTACAATGCTGCTTATGACAACAGCAATGTTCCTTTACTTCTCATTCGTTATCCCAGCAGGCGTTTCTATCTACTGGATTTTCTCCAGTGTATTCGGCATCCTGACAGAGCTGATTCTCTACAAATTCATCAATCCTGAAAAAGAAAAAGCAAAGATTGAAGAAGAAATTATGGAAGCCCGCCGCCTGAAAAAGGAAGAAGAAAAGAAAAGAAGAGAAAAACAGAAAACTGTTAAAGGCGACAAATACTTAGAAGAAGTTATCGAAGACAAAGACGAAGCAGAAAAAATCAGACAGCGTCTGGAAAGAGCACGCGCTCTTGACAAAGAAAAATATGGTGAATAATCAATGAGAGAAGTTATCAAAACAGCCCCTACTGTTGATGAAGCCATCGCATTGGCTCTGGTTGAACTGGGGCTCCCAAGAGAAAAAGTAACCTGTGAAATTCTGCAGTATCCTGAAAAAAAATTCTTCGGTTTCAAAAAAATACCTGCACAGGTTAAAGTAAGCGAACTTGAAGAAGATTTTTCAGTTAAAGAAATCTTTGCAGAAAAAGCAGAAAAGAAAGAAGCTGTTAAACAGCCTGCACCAAAGGCTAAAAAAGAACAGCCAAAAAAAGAAAACAAACAGCAGCCTAAACAGGAAAAAGCTCCAAAACAGGATAAAAAACCTGCAAAAGCTGAAGTAAAAGAAGAAGTAAAAGCAGCACCGGCTGCAGAAACACAGCCGGTTGAAACACCTGTTTCCTATGACCAGCTGTCAGAAAAAGCCAAATACGCAATGGAATTTCTGGAAAGCGTAATCGGCCAGTTCCACAAAGGCAACTACACACTGACACCTGTAAAAACTGAAACAGGCTATGTTATCAAAATCAGCGGCGATGACGCAGGCGCACTTATCGGCAGAAAAGGCGAAACAATGGAAGCCCTTTCCTACCTGACAGGCCTGGCTGCAAACCGCAGTGATGACAGCTTTGAAAAAATCAGCGTTGACGTGGCAGACTATCGTCAGAAACGCGAAAAAGACCTGGAAGCATCAGCTAAAAAAGCTGCAGCCAAAGTTCTGAAAACAGGCCGTCCATTTGGTTTTGAACCAATGAACCCTTATGACAGACGCATTATCCACGCTGCAATCTCACAGATTGATGGTGTTAAGAGCGAATCCAAAGGCGAAGGCGCCAGCCGCAGAGTTATGGTTTACTCCACAAACTCAAAACCACGCAACAATGATAAAAAAGGCGGTAAAAAGCCTTACAACAAAAACAACAGACAGCGCAGAGAAAAACCTGCACCACAGGCACAGAAAACAAGAGAAGAAAAGCTGATTGACGAATCATCCTTCGGCCTCTACTCCAAAATCGAACTGTAATTGCTGAATAATGTTTATGGAGGTACCTGTGGTACCTCCTTTTTTATTTAATTGTATTCTGCTGCATATAAAATAAATTTGTAGGGGCGGGGTTCCACCCCCGCCCGTTTGTTTATAAACAAAAACCCCGTAGGGGACGGCCTCCCGGACGTCCCGCATACAGAAAAATCCGTAGGGGGCGGCCTCTGGACGTCCCGCAGTTCACTACCCTGTCATTCTGATGGCTATGCCCGAAGAATCTTTACACTCAAAACATTATAAAAATTATAATTTCTGCACTGTACCGGTGCAAAGAATCTTCACAGCGTTCAGGATGACAATATCCGATTTTGCATGTCATATAGGTACGATATGGACATGGTACCCTATGGTTTTGTTTTTACATATTTTCACAATACTATAACAATTTTCACATATAATTGTTTTCCAAATCATAAAAAGGAAAAATACAATGAAACTTGACTATAAAGAAAAACAGATATTAAAAGTGGCACTGATTGCCATTACATTTTATTTCACATTGCTGCGTATTGACGCTGTTATGGCCTTTGGCAGATTTTTGTTTTCACTGGCAAAACCATTTCTGATAGGTGGCGCCATTGCCTTTGTGCTTAATCTGCCTATGAGAAAAATCGAATCAATGCTGGAAAAGGCAAAGGTTAAAAAAGGTCTGCGATCATTGGCGTTTATACTTACAATAGTGGTGGTGCTGGCGGTTATCGGCGCTTTTCTGCTGATAGTTGTGCCACAGCTTGCACAGGCAGTGGAAACCCTTATAATACGACTGCAGTTGCTTTTTGTTCAGATACCAGAATTTCTGACAGAAAATGCCGGTCATCTGACACTGATTGAAGAATATATAAATTCCCTGGCAATAGACTGGCAGACACTGGGAGACAACCTTATAAACCTGCTTAAAAACTTTGCCAAAGGTTTTGTTGGCAGCAGTACAGGCTTTGTATCCGGGTTGGTTTCAGGTTTTACCACATTCCTGTTTTCACTTATTTTTGCCATTTATATATTGCTGGGCAAAGAAAAAATCGGCGAAGGTCTGAAAGAACTTATCACGGCAGTTTTGCCACAGAAAATATGTAAAAAAATCTTTCATGTGCTGGCAGTTACAAATAAATCCTTTTCGTCTTTCCTTACAGGCCAATGTCTGGAAGCTGTGATTTTAGGCGCCATGTTTGTGGTTGCAATGTCACTTGCAGGTATGCCGTATGCTTTTCTGGTGGGTATCATTATTTCGGTGACAGCCCTTATACCTGTTTTCGGTGCTTTCATAGGATGCGGTGTAGGTGTGGTGCTTATTGCACTGGAAAATCCTGTACAGGCACTTTGGTTTGTGCTGATGTTCCTTGTTATCCAGCAGATAGAAGGCAATCTTATTTATCCGCGAGTGGTTGGCAGCAGTATCGGTCTGCCAAGTATACTGGTGTTTATGTCGGTGATTGTGGGCAGCAGTGTTATGGGTGTTATGGGTATGTTGCTGTTTATACCTTTGGTAAGCGTGCTGTACACCCTTACCAGAGAATTTGTGATATCTAAAAAATACCGTATGCAGAAACCTGTGGAAAAACAGTAATTAATACGGAGAATTTCACACCCGCAAAAAAGTGTTTTTATAAAACCGCAGGGGAGGCGTTTCGCCTCCCCTGTATTTGTATCATTGTGCGTAGGGGACGGCCTCTGGACGTCCCGCAGTTCACTCCCACGTCATTCTGAGCCTTTGGCGAAGAATTTTTGCATATCCCACCACCTGTTTTATTTCTGAAAATCCTGAAAAACTCTTTTTCTATGATAATTTTCCACAAAATCCCACATTTTCCCTTGCACTGCAATAAATTTTGGTTTATATTTAAATCAAATAACCTTACAGGAGACAAATTATGACATTTTTTGAAATATATAAATCCCGCAGGGACAACCTGGCGGCACGCATTCGTGAATCCAAAAGTCTTTATGAAACAGGCAGCGTTATCAGTGAAGTTTTTGAAACAATGCAGTATCAGTATCTCAGCCAGGAAGGCAATGCCGGTCTTACACAGACGCTGACAGACCTTGTAAATATGGCAAAAACCGCCTTTCCTTTGCTTGAAAGTGTAAACAAGTACAAACTCTGGGAAAATGCAGAAAAGAAAGAACAGAAGAAAAAAAGCCCTGTTCCCGGCTTTATAACACTGCTTATAGGTCTGGCACTGATTTTCGGCAGCCTGGGTTACTATATGTTCCTGTACAATGTACAGCTGGAAAAAATGCAGAATTTTATGATAGCTATGGCAGTTGGCTGCCTGCTTATCCTTATTGCCGGCTTTATGCTGTTTTTCCGCCGCAAGGTTAAAATGAAAGCAACAGTGGAAATTTCTGCCGATGCAGATGATATTGTGAAACGTCTGGAAGATGTGGTAAAACATATTGACACCATGCTGGAAAAGGAAAAACAGGCACAACAGACACAGAAACGGCTGTTGGACAGCGCCATCAATGCTGACGAAGCAGAACTATTTGCATATCTTATGGAAGCAAAACTGTCTGCCGACCCTGAATTTGCCCTGGAACAGCTGGACGAAGTGGAACGCTATCTGGCCAAACAGGATGTTCTTATGGTTAAATACATAAAGGGCAACGAAAAATATTTTGATTTCCTGGAAGGTGAAGAAACAAAAACCATTCGCCCTGCACTCGTGCGCGGTGGCGAAATGCTGACAAAAGGTCTGGCACAGCTGAAATACGGCGAAACAATTTGATAATTTATGGGAGGGCTTTCACACCCTCCCGTTTTTGTATCATTGTTATATTTTGTATGGGCTGATTCCCACATAAGCCCGCAACGCGTAGGGGACGGCCTCCCGGACGTCCCGTTTTTATAATTAAAGACTACCGCTCTGTCATTCTGAGGGCTATGCCGGAAGAATCCTTGCATTCCCAATATTATAAAAATTACAATTTCTGCACTGCACCGGTGCAAAGATCCTTCGGCTCACTGACGTTCGCTCAGGATGACAATACCCGACTTTGTTTGTCGCACAGGTACGATGTGGGCATCGTACCCTACGGTTTTGTTTTTACATATCACGTAGGGGCGGCGCCCTCGACCGCCCGTTTTGTCACAGATAAATAAAATCCATAACGTAAAAAAGACCGCATTTGCGGTCTCTTTCCCTTTTATATCGATTATTCAACATCTGCTCCCAGCATGTGGCTGACTGTAATTGCCAGGGCGATATCTATCTTTGCCCCGGACAGATTGGTGGTTGAAATATCTATATTGTTAAATCTGTTGTTTCTGATATCTGCCTTGTGAAAACTGGTAGAAGACAGCATACAGTCAGAAAAATCACAGTCCCTGATAACTGTTTTGGAAAAATCCCGGTTTCTCAGGTCAGCACCGTAAAAGCTGATGCCATCCAGTTTTTTCTTGGAAAAATCACAGTATCGCAGGTTGGTATAGCTCCAGTTGCCGCCATTTATGGTTATGGTAGACATATCTATCTCGCTGAAAGCTGTGCCGGTTGTCTTGCACTGTGTAAAGGTGGCACTGAACATACTGCAGAATTTAAAAGCGCAGTTCAGCAGCCCGCATTTGCTGAAATTTGTCACTGAAAATTTACAGGAAACAAATTTACATCTGTCAAAGGTAATGCTGGTCAAATCGCTTTCAGAAAAATTCACCCCTACAAAAGAGCATTTTTCAAACCTGATATTTTCCATCACCTTTTCAGACCAGTCCATGTCTTCAAATTTCTGCTGTTCAAACACCTGCATTTCCACTTCTGTCACCTCTCTGAAACTGATGATTTAATATTAATACATCTCATTTCTATTTTCAAGGTGCTATTCCATAATCAGCGCTATTTTTTCCCCTGCTTTTGGCTCTCCTTTCACTATTACCTGTCTGGGATATTCTATGTGACTTACTGCCAGAAACCGGCAAATTCTGTCCAGCTGTGCCAGGCTGGTGGTGTTCAGGTTTGTGGAAATGGCAGAATAATTGTCCTTTATGTTTTCTGTAATATCCGAAAGGTGAGTGCTGTTGGCCATTATCAGCTGTGCCATTGTTTCGGTAAGAAATGCCAGCCCTATTTCATTGTCCAGAAAAGCAGCAGCTTTCTGCCGGCAGTTTATCAGTGTACCTGCTGCCAGCTTTTCTGCACCGGCCAGCAGATATTCCCTTATAACAGGCGGCAGATTTTCTCCCAGGCTTTCCAGATTGATATGGGCCATATCTTTTGTCAGACTGGCGGCCTGCTGCCAGTCACAGTAAATATAATGGTCTATTTTTATGTCAAATTCATCTTCTATATCCAGCAGGCACTGCATTATACCTGCACTGTTCAGACTTTTTGCCAGGGTTTTGCCGTCAGAAAATTCATACTGACCGGAAATACAGCCTATTCCTATGCGGTTTGTGATAGCGCTCATTTTTATTACAAAGAAATAAGGGTTTTCCCCATCGCCTAGACCTAACAGCAGTGTTTTGCTGTCTTCGCCGCCGGGAATGGTCTTTGCAACACCGGGCTGTGGGGTGTCGGTTTCCCTTGCATTGCCTTGTATAATTCCCCACATACTGCCGTAAATCACAGCAACCCCTATCATAGAGATGAAAAAACTTATAAAAAACGCCTTTTTTCCGTTCATAAAATACCTTTTTTAAACAGTGTGGACAATTTTCGGTGTATTTAAGCCTTGAAAAATATTTTTATGGGAGTAAAATAAAGGTGATATGCTTGTGTAGCTCAGTTGGCAGAGCAGTTCCCTCGTAAAGAACCGGTCGTGCGTTCGAATCGCATCACAAGCTCCATTTTTTTGCGTAAAAACTGCCAACTGGCTCAGTTGGCTGCCTTGCCCGCTTCCGCCATGGCGGGCATTTGCACATACTGCGCTCACAAAGTTCGCTTGTACGGCAAACCGGCAGGCTGTTCACCTTGTTCACAGACGGCATCTCTCTCGTAAAGAGTAGGTCATGCGTTCGAATCGCATCACAAGCTCCATTTTTTTGCAAAAATTTCTGCCAACTGGCTCAGTTGGCTGCCTTGCCCGCTTCCACCGCGGCGGGCATTTGCACATACTGCGCTCACAAAGTTCGCTTGTACAGCAAACCGGCAGGCTGTTCACCTTGTTCACAGACGGCATCTCTCTCGTAAAGAGACGGTCGTGCGTTCGAATCGCATCACAAGCTCCATTTTTTTGAATATAAAATGTTAACTCCGTAGGGGAGGCGTTTCGCCTCCCTTTTATTATTTGCGTAGGGGCTGATGCCCACATCAGCCCGTTAAAACGGGAAGATATTATCTTCCCCTGCGCAGTATGCAAAATCAACAGCTTAATTTGCGTAGGGGACGGCCTCCCGGACGTCCCGTTTTTATACTTAAAGACTGCCACACTGTCATTCTGAGGGCTTTGACCGAAGAATCTTTGCACTATAACAATTGTAAAATTGATTATTTTGATATTTTTACTGTATCAAAGTTCCTTCACTACGTTCAGGATTGCAACGCTGGCCTTTGTACGACATATCGGCATAAAATAGGCGTTAAACCACAGTTTCCCTATGCTTTGTGGCGTTTTCCACACTTTCCACCCGGTTTTCAACACCGAATTCAACATAAATGTTGAAAAGAAACAATAATACAAACTAAAATAGCACAAAAAATACCGCTTTTGCACTATTTTGATATGCTGTTTTACCATTTGTATAGTTTTCCACACAGTTTTCAACACGGTGTTGAAAACTTTTACCCCCATTTTTTGCCAATAATTAAAGAAAAACGGTGGTTTTCCCCATTTTTGAATGTGGAAAATGAAAAACCTGTATTACAAACCGTAAAACACCGCAGTTTTTAACATTTTCCACATAGTTTTCAACATTTCAAGAGTTTTTTAACATTTTCAACCCTATTTGTTGAAAAGTATGTTGAAAATGTTGAAAAGTACAGTAAAAATGAACCTTTTTGAACAAAATCGGAACATATTTAGTGATTTTTAAGTAAAAACAGTGGAAAAACCACAATATATAGTGTAAAATAAGTGGAAAACAGGCAGTTGAAAGGCAGGAAAAACAGTGAATAATGTATTATCAATGCACAATATTTACCATTTTGGGTGTGTAAGTTTTCAACATTTAAACATTCTGGATGTCCGTTCAAAAACCAGAATCCCACAAAATTGCACAGGTGCAATAGCCATTATTTTTCCTTATTTCAACAAAAATGCATTTGGCGGCAATATCAGTGCATACTGTTCTGTCGCTGATTATCACACTGTTGTTGGTATGCAACTAAAATCCATCTGTGATGACCTGTCCACCCGATATCCTGACCACCAGTTTGTACCTTTTGTGGATTCTTCACCTGTGGACGAGGTGGATATGGCTGTAAAGGCCGGCCTGGGTGTAAGGGGTAAAAACAGCCTGCTTATTACACCGCTGTATGGCAGTTATGTGTTTATCGGCGAAATCCTTACTACTCTGCCGCTGGAAACCACCTGTTTTGAAGACAAAGGCTGTCTTGATTGCGGTCTGTGCCGGAAAGCCTGCCCGGGCGGTGCAATCGGACGTGGTGTTGCCACTGAAAAATGTGCCAGCCATATCAGCCAGAAAAAGGGCGAGCTGTCAGCAGAAGAAACTGCAATTCTTTCCCGTGCCCATACTGTTTTCGGCTGTGATATATGCCAGACAGTCTGCCCGATGAACAAAGATATAGCAGAAACAAAAAACCTGTTTTCAGACGATATATTTTCAACAGTCACCGAAGAAAATGTGGAAAAAATCTACAAATCCCGCCCATTTGGCTGGCGTGGGCTGAAAGTTCTGCAGAGAAATATTGATATTTACAACAAAAAAGACAAGGTTTAACACCTTGTCTTTTTATGTTATTCTTTTTTGAATATCAGTCTGTATATTTCATACAGACCAATGGCGGCGGTAATAAAATACAGCGCCCACTGGTTTATCAGCTGTCTGTGGCTGGATTCCCACAGCATCATAAACAGCCAGAAGCCTGACAGTGCCAGATAAGGGGAAAAGTCTTTTATATCAGCTTTTTTAAACAGCATAATCACTGCACCGGCCACTCCCAGTATATTCAGCAACAGATAAACAGCATGGGAAAGGTTGTTGTTTATGGTGTACAGACTGCCGTTTTCAAAAACAAAGTTGTACAGCAGGGTGGTTGGGTTATAATCTTCCTCGTATTTAAAACTGTAACGCAGGTCTGCATTGCCACTGCCAAAAGTGCGGCAGGTTTTGGTGTACAGCAGTTTTATATATCCGCCCAGGCCCATTTCAGACAGGCGTTCTTTTATTACTTCCATATTTCTTGCCACTCTGTCTTCCGGCGGAACAGCACAGGTGATTTCCCATTCATCATAACCGCTGTAAGACCCGTCACCCTGCAGCCCCATCATAATCCAGTGGGTTTTCGGCATACTTTCACCATCACGGTATTCTTCCAGCACTGTGGCATAGCTCCATCTGTTGAAGGCTGTGTTTGTCACCAGAATTGCACACAGCACCAGTGCCAGCGAAGACAGCTGTTTTTTGTTTATACCTTTTACAAACAGCATAATGGCCATTGCCAGCAGTACAAATACCCCGGTCATTTTAATCTGCATCACTGTGCCTGCCAGCAAGCCTGTCAGCAGACTGTACCCTATTGTTTTACCTTTGGTTTCTGCCCTGAAAGCCCTGGTGCCGAAAAGCAGCAGACAGGGTATTGCCCATGCTGACCAGGTATCTGTATAGGATACACTGCTCTGGAAATACATAGGTATGTATATTGCACTCAATAGCAGATAAAAAATTGCACTGTGGCTGCTGATATTTTCGTCCAGATATTTAAAGGCGGTAACGTTCATCACCATAAACAGCAGATGCCCCACCACACAGGCCACCAAAAAATAATTGGTTATACCAAAGGCGGTTACCGCTTTGAAAACAGTCTGCTGCAACAGGAAGATACCCATCTGATGAGGATAGTGATGAAGATAGTTGTTGTACAGCTGGAATCTTTCGCTGTTGCCTTCCAGTGTCCACACAATGGCAGCATTCAGTGTTTTGTCGTGGTCATACATCACGTTTGGCACCATATTCAGACTTACAGCCAACTGTACAGCAAACATAAATATACAGAAAACCGACAGCAGCTTATATCTGTGCTTTATCAGCACAGGGCTGATTTTTCTGTAAATCAGCAGAAAGACAGCCAGTCCTGCAGCCAGTGCCCCCAGCAGAATAAACTGCACAGACAGGCGGTATGTGAATATTACATTTTTAAAGGTAATTGCCAGTGTAATTCCACCGAAAAGCAGTGCATACAGCCCTGTTGCAGCGGTGGAAAGAAAGGATGAGATATCTTTTTTCATTAAGTCACCTGATAATTTTATTCTGTTAATATAATACAGTGGAAGCTAACCTGTGTCAATTACCATCAGACGCACAGGTCTGCCGACCGGTTTCATCAGTATTTTACTGTATTACGCGAGCATCTTTCCTTTTTAATTTCAGGTAAAATAATTGTAAAATTATTATGAAAATTTAATTATTCTATTGCCAATATAGTCCCATATAATGTATTATACATATATCCGACCACGTGGTCGGATATTAATTGCGCATTTTAAGGAGATTATATGACAAAATACAGCGTTAAAAAGCCGTATACCGTTTTGGTTGGAGTTGTGCTGGCATTGGTTCTGGGGGTTGTGTCTTTTCTGGGGCTCAACACCGACCTGCTGCCTGCAATGGACCTGCCTTACGTGGTGGTTTACACCGTGTATCCGGGTGCCAGCCCTGAACGTGTGGAACTGGCGGTTACACAGCCTCTGGAACAGGCTGTGGCAACAACATCAGGTCTGGAAAACATATCCAGTATTTCCAGCGAAAACCTGTCACTTATCATTATGGAATTCAACGCAAAGACCAATATGGACTCTGCTATGATTGAACTTTCCAACAATATTGATATGGTGGAAGGTTATCTGGATGATATGGTCCAGTCACCTACCCTTATGAAAATCAACCCTGATATGCTGCCTGTACAGATGCTTTCTGTTGACGTGGAAGGCATGGACATCAAACAGCTGTCAGAATATGTGGAAACTGACCTGGCCCCACGTCTGGAACGTCTGGACGGCGTGGCCACAGTGGATATTTCCGGTGCAGTTCACGACTATGTGGAAATAAAGCTGAATCAGGATAAAATTGATGAAATCAACGATGATATTCTGAAAGCAGTCAGCAACACTCTTTACAAAACAAAAAAAGACCTGGACAAAGCCCAGGCAGAACTGACCAACGGCAAAAACAGCCTGGTTTCAGCACAGCAGCAGGCTATTGACCAGCTGGCTGCCGCATCTGCCGAACTGGATTTAAATCAGGCAAAACTGCAGTCAATGGTTACCGAAAAGGATAAACTTACAGGCCAGCTGCAGATGCTGGAAGGTCTGAAAGGCTATGCTACACTGGTTACCATAGACAAAGGTGTAACTGCCCTGGTGCAGCTGATGGGCGCCACAGACCTGGGTGTAAACCCTGATACAACTGTGGGTCAGGTAAGGGATTTCTTTGAAAAACTGGAAATGCCTGAAAGCCTGCCTGTGACAATTCCACAGGAAATTATCGACCAGCTGAAAAGCTACAAAACACAGATACTGTCTGCCTTTGATGAAATGGCAAAACAGGACCCTTCCATAAACGACAAATCTGTTACAGACCTGAAAAATCAGCTTTCAGATATGCTGAAACAGACTGCTGACACTATGCTGGCCATGGGTATTGCCCAGTCCACACTGGACAGCGCAAACCTGATGCTGCTGGAAGGCCAGATTGCAATGGTAAACAACGAAATTGCTGCCGCAGATGTAACTATCAAAATGCTGGGTGATACTGTGGAACAGCTGAAAGCCGGCTATGTACAGCTGGAAGCTGCCAAAATTCAGGCCACAGCCCAGCTGGCTGCAGGTCAGGTGCAGATAGATTCTGCCCAGGCTCAGCTGGACCGGGGCGTAAAACAGTTTGAAGATGCCCGTGACACAGCATTGAAACAGGCAAATATCAATGCCCTGGTAACTCAGGAAACACTGTCCGGCATTCTGATGGCACAGAACTTTTCAATGCCATCCGGCTATATCTCTGACGGCGAAAACCGCCTTACTGTAAAAGTAGGCGAAGAATTTGCCTCTCTTGAACAGCTGGAAAACCTGTTGCTGGTAGATATGGATATGGACGGCGTAAACCCTATCCATCTGAAAGATGTTGCCGATATTTCCATCAAAGACAACTCAGGGGACAGCTATGTACGAGTAAACGGCAACCCTGCAATCTCACTGTCTATCCAGAAGGCTTCCACATCCTCCACATCACAGGTTTCTGAAAACGTAAACGATGAAGTGGCACGGATTATGGAAGAAAATACCAGCGTACATATTACACAGCTGATGGACCAGGGTATCTTTATCGACCTGGTTGTATCAAGCGTTATGAACAATATGGTTTACGGTGGTATCATAGCACTGTTTGTTCTTGTATTCTTCCTTAAAGATATAAAACCTACACTTATCATCGGTTTTGCAATTCCGCTGTCTGTTCTTTTTGCCATTGTGCTTATGTATTTCAGCGGTGTAAACCTTAATGTTATGTCACTGTCAGGTCTGGCATTGGCTGTTGGTATGCTGGTAGACAACTCCATTGTTGTTATCGAAAATATTTACCGTCTGCGCAACCTGGGCTATTCCAAAGTAAAGGCTGCAGTGGTTGGTGCACAGCAGGTTGCAGGGGCTATTGCTGCCTCCACACTTACCACCATCTGTGTTTTCCTGCCTATCGTATTTACAGACGGTCTTACACGCCAGCTGTTTACAGATATGGGTCTTACCATCGCCTATTCTCTGGTGGTCAGCCTTATTGTTGCACTGACACTGGTGCCAACCATGGCTTCCACCATTCTGAACAAAACAAAAGACTCGTCCGAAGGCATCTTTGGCAAAATCACTGCCGTATACAAAAAGACACTGGAATTCAACCTTAAATACAAATTTGTGGTTATCCTGCTGACAATCGGCCTTATGGTTTATTCACTGTACCGGGCTACAAAAATGCCGCTGGGTCTGATTCCGTCAATGGATTCCACCCAGATGCAGATGACTCTTACAGTAGATGCTGAACTGCCGGATGAAGAACTGATAGCTCAGTCCGAAACTATTGCACAGCGTGTGCAGCAGCTGCCTGATGTTGTTACAGTAGGTGCATCCATGGGCGGTGGCGGTCTGGCCGGCCTTATGGGTGGCGGCAACGACGAAACCAAATCAATGTCTTTCTATGTGGTACTGTCAGAAGACAAACAGTATTCCAATGCAGAAATAGCAGATATGATTAAAGAGGCCACACCGGAATTTGCCGAAACGCTGTCAGTAACCGAATCCACAATGGACCTGGGTGCCCTGGCAGGCAGCGGTATTTCTGTACAGATTAAAGGCAATGATATTGACACACTCCAGGCAGAAGCAGCCAGAATGGCAACATTGCTGAAAGATATTGAAGGCATAGCCGAAGTTTCAGACGGCTCACAGCAGGCAGTGGAAGAAGTGAGAATTGAAGTAAACAAAGCCACAGCTATGAAAAACGGCCTTACAGTTGCCCAGGTTTTCCAGAAAGTAAGCTCTGCCCTTACTGAAAATACCACAGCAACCACAGTAAACTTTACCGGCAGCGATATGGACGCCATTATCTATGCCGCATCAACATACAGCCTGGATACCATAGGCGACCTGGTGGTAGGCACCACCACAGATGACAAAGGCAAGGAAATCGACCTTAAACTGTCAGATATTGCCACAATCGGTTCAGGCTTTACACCACAGTCCATCAACCGTGATAACCAGTCACGCTATATCACTGTTTCAGCCCGTATGGCAGAAGGCTACAATGCTTCCCTGGTTTCCAGAGATGTGGAAAAAGCCCTGGAAGGCTATGAAATGCCAAAAGGTTACAGCTATGAAATGACAGGTGAAGACGAAACAGTTATGTCTGCCATGATTGATATGATGAAAATGATTGGTCTGGCAGTTGTATTTATCTATCTGATTATGGTGGCACAGTTCCAGTCACTCAAATCACCGTTTATTGTTATGTTTACCATTCCGCTGGCATTTACAGGCGGTCTGCTGGCATTGCAGATTACAGGCGAAATGCTGTCCATCGTTGCAATGATTGGCTTTTTGGTTCTGGCCGGTGTTGTTGTAAACAACGGTATCGTGTTTGTAGACTATGTAAACCAGCTGCGCCTTAACGGTATGGACAAACGCTCCGCACTGGTACAGACAGGTGCGGACAGAATCCGCCCTATCCTTATGACAGCCCTTACCACAATTCTTGCCAACTCTACAATGGCTATGGGTGTGGGCATGGGTGCCGAACTTTCACAGGGCATGGCGCTGGTATCCATCGGCGGTCTGGCCTACGCCACACTGCTTACACTTTATCTGGTGCCTGTGCTGTATGACCTGTTCAACCGTAAGGAAATGAAAGAAATCAAGGTGGATTTTGATGATGAAGAATAACTGGTCACCAAAGGAAATCTCCATTTTCAACGGTGTGCTGAAACTGGCACGGCAGGGCGCAGATGTTACCAAAATCACATCACAGCAGATAGCTTCTGCTGCAGGTATGGGCAAGGCAACTATCTATGATTACTTTTCCACAAAGGAAGAAATCATCTTTGCCGCCCTTGCCTGGTCAATGTCACGCCAGGCGGCAGAATTTTCCTCCGCTATGGACAGTATACCTGACTTTGAAACCAAAATGCGCACAATATATGGCGGTATAATCGACCGTGTGACAGATACAGGTTCTATTTTCCACCTGTTGCTGCAGATTTCAGGCGGCAGAAAACAGGGCTATTTTACAAACAGCACTGCCTGCGGGCCTATTCACAGTCAACTTATGGAGTTTATACAGATTCTTAACAATGTGCTGTATCAGGGCTATAAACAGGGTGTGCTGAAAACAGATGTTTCCCGGCCTCAAAATGCAGACTATGTCCGCATGGTGTTTATTTCAAATGTTTTTGCAGTGGCCAGCCGGGCGGATGATAAACAGCACCCCCAGCCACCACAGACAATTATAGAAAATGCCTACAGAATGCTGATAAAAGCATTGGGATAATATTAAACAGGGTATCAGACGATACCCTGTTTTTGTTGCTGTTTGTCTTTGTATGGCATATCAGCCCGTTTTATCACTACAGACTACCACCCTGTCATTCTGAGGGCTATGCCCGAAGAATCTTTGCACTGCAATAATCGTAAAATTGATGGCTTTGATATTTTTATTGAATCGAAGATTCTTCACTGCGTTCAGAATGACAACACCCGACCCTGTGTGTTATTTTGGTACGATGTGGGTATCGTACCCTACACATTTAATTTTATACATATTCCGTAGGGGCGGGCGCCCTCGACCGCCCGCTTTATGCCCACTGACTGACAATCTGTCATTCTGAGGGCTATGCCCGAAGAATCTTTGCACTATTACAAGCGTAAAATTATTTGCTTTTATATTTTTATTGCATCAAAGATTCTTCACTGCGTTCAGGATGACAATATTCTGCTTTTGTTATTATGTCATTCTTTCCGCTCCAACAAAAACGGGAGGCAATGCCTCCCGTAAAATATTCTCTCACTGCTGTGGCAGCGGTACATGTCCGTTATATTCAAAATACATACCCACATCGGCTACATACAGCCTGATAAGTATGTTTTCGTTTATAAAACTGTATCTTTCCACCACAGCATCATATATACCGTTCAGTTTTTCCGGGGCAATCTGCCTTTCTTCTGTCAGCAGTTCCACAATCAGCCTGTTTTTGTCGGCTGTCTGGCGCAATGACGTGTGCACTGTCATATCTGCCAGGCTGTCTATGTTTACATACCGGTCCAGCTGTTCCTGGCTGCCTTTCAGCCAGTCACCCAGATAAATATATGTTCCGGGTATCAGCACATCATTGTCTGTTAACGCTGTTTTTTCATACAGTTTTTCGCCGCTGTCAGTCAGTTTGTCAAAACTGTATATCTCCTGATAAACCGCCACATTTTCGCAGAAAATCTGTACAGTCAGCTGTTTTATCCTGTGGCTGTACTGCCAGTCTTCATAAGGCAGCAGGTCAGCAGTGTGCATTTTACCCACCCAGAAAGTTTCATATCCGTATTCCATTGCTTTTTCCATCTGGCTGTGGTCGGTATACCGGTCAAAATAAAAGTTTACCACTGCAGATGATTTTGCGGTGAACACACTGTGGTCAGTCAGATTTTCCAGTCCCAGCTTTTCTTTCAGCACAGCGGTGCTGCCGCTTTCAGTTATATCATTGTATTCCCCTGTTTCCACGGCACTTATTTTTTCCCCCAGTGGCGATGGCACAAAGTTTTCGTAATAGCTGTACTGCGCAGGGGCCTCTTTTCCACAGGCAGTAACAAATAAAACAGTAAATAAAATACAAAGCAGTTTTTTCATAATATCTCCCCTTTTTTACATTATATCACATTCACAGAAATATTTCACAAAAATAATATTGACAAATAAAGTTGTCAACGCTATAATAAAAATGACAAATAAAGTTGTCAAATTGACAATGAAAGTTGGAAAAAGGAGAATATGAATAATGCCATTGGATAACCGATTGAAAGAATATCGTGCCAGACTGGGTATAAATCAGCAGCAGCTGGGCAGTATGGTGGGGGCCAGCCGTCAGACCATCAGCCTTATTGAACGCGGCGATTACAGTCCGTCAGTTACTCTGGCTATAAAAATCGCAAAGGTTTTTTCTGCAACAGTGGAAGAAATTTTTATCTATTCGGAGGATTGAGATATATGAAAAAAGATTCAAAAGTTCTTATCAGATTTATTTTGCTTATGGCATTGGCAATGGCTGCAGGCGGTATTATGGGCTATGCCAGTGCATCCCACCGGCAGACTGTTTCCGGTATGCTGACTGTGATGATGGATATGCTTATCACTGCTGCCCCTGCAGGTATAGCAGTCAGTGGTCTGCTGACAGTGCTGTCTTTTACAGACTATGGCAAAGGAAAAACTCTTACAGAAAAAGCATTGGCCGGCGGTGAAGAATCAGACTATGATGCCGCCGAAAAACAACTGGAAAAATCCCTGGAAAAAGGTAATTACAGCCTTATACTGTCATACACTGCACTGGGCATGCTGGTTTCGGGCTTTGCAGGAAAATACACAGCCACTGATATGCCGATGGTGCTTGTTGCTCTGGCTGTTTTCTTTATGCTGATGCTGGTAAACACATTTATCCAGTCTGCACTGGTAAAACAGGTAAAACGCCTCAACCCGGAAAAACAGGGAAATGCGCTGGACCCTAAATTCCATCAGGACTGGCTGGACTCCTGTGATGAAGCCCAGCGCGCCCTTATCGGCAAAGCTGCCTACGCTGCTTACCGCGCCACACAAAAGGCGATTCTGGCCACAATGCTGGTGGCCATGGCGGTTTCCTTTGAATATCCGCTGGGTCCGCTGCCGGTTGTGCTTTTAGGCGCCATCTGGCTGGTGCAGACCGCTGCATATATGAAAACCAGCCACAGTGAAGATTTTAAATAACGGTTTTTACATTTTGTATTATTACCATTGTGTAGCTGCGCCCCTTTGATGTCCCGCAGTTCACTGCAATGTCATTCTGAGGGCTATGCCCGAAGAATCTTCGCACTATAACAATCGTAAAATTGATGGCTTTGATATTTTTATTGCATCAAAGATCCTTCGCTTCGCTCAGGATGACAATATCCGACTTTATATGCATATCGGTACGATGTAGGCATCGAACCTTACGCATTTAATTTTATACATATCCCGTAGGGACGGGCGCCCTCGACCGCCCGTTTTATGCCCACTGACTGACACTCTGTCATTCTGAGGGCTATGCCCGAAGAATCTTTGCACTGCAATAATCGTAAAATTGATGGTTTTGATATTTTTATTGCATCAAAGATTCTTCACTGCGTTCAGAATGACAATCCCCGGCGCTGTGTGTTATTTTGGTATGATGTAGGCATCGAACCCTGCAGATTTATTTTGATATCTCGCGTAGGGGCGGATAGTGTCTTCCTGGAAAACGGGTGGCGAAACGCCACCCCTACACAATCAGTAAAAAGCACAGATTGATATTCTGTCATACCCATAACAAAACCCACCCTTTCGGGTGGGCTTTAATTTTATTTATTCTTTTTCTTTTCTCGCAGTTCTTTGAAAAATTTATCCACCAGGGCACTGCTTTCCATTTCGCACACACCCATAATGGTTTCCACATCGTGATTCAGCCCTATTGTGGTCAGGTTGGTTTTTCCGCCCATACCACCGGCTTTGAAATCTATCAGCGAATACACCACGGTTTTTATACGGCTGTTGATTATGGCACCTGTGCACATTATACATGGTTCCATTGTCACATACAGGGTGCACCCTTCCAGTCGCCAGCTGCCCAGTGTTTTGCAGGCGGCATCTATTGCCATTATCTCGGCATGCCCCAGGGCACTTTGCCTGCTTTCACGGAAGTTATACCCTTCCCCAATTATCCTGTTGTCCTTCACTACCACGGCACCTACAGGCACTTCCCCCATTTCATAGGCTTTCTGTGCCAGTTCCACTGCGCGCAGCATAAAATCTCTGTGGGCCATTTTATCTCCTTACAGCACCAGGTCGGCATACAGCTGTGAAAAAACAGCCATAGCACAGCTTATCAGCCCCAGCACCATTACAGGGCTGGCAAAAAATTTTGAAATCCTGGCGTTTCTGCCTTCTTTTTTCAGACAGTCAAAAATATTTATATTGTGTTTGTTCAGATACATCCAACTGCAGCTGCCACCTACCAACAGCACCGACATTACAAAGGCACTAAATCCCACTGCGGAAATGCCGTTTACCCTTTGCTGCATATACAGCATAATAAATGAATATGCATTGTTTACAAAATGCAGCGCCATTGACACAAAGATGTTGCCTGTGTACAGATAGATGCAGGCCAGCACCACCCCGGCACCGAATACAGGTAAAAAACTCTGTATCTGGGTGTGCATTACAGTAAACAGCACAGCAGATGCCAGTATGGCAAATCTGCGTCCGTTTGGCATCAGCAGGTTCAGCACTATGCCGCGTAAAAACAGTTCTTCGCATATTGCCGGTACCACAGCGCTGAATATAAAATACAGCACCAGGGTCAGCATGCTGTCTATTGGTTCCAGACTTTGGGCAGGAAAGTTTATTCCCACTTTGCCCAGTACACCCAGAATCAGGCTGTTTATTACAGCCAGACCTATAAATATCAGCATACTCTGCAAAACCATCAGCCCGTGTACCGGTTCCAGTTTTCTTTTTTCAAACAGCACAGGATGAAAATCAGCCATTTTTTCAATAAAGGCAACAGGTGCCAGACAGGCCAGTGCCAGTGTAAACATATACACTGCCAGCCATACATTGAAATTATCCCTCAGTCCCAGTGCCTGTGCTGCCATAGGCAGATAGGTTCTTATAGCTATAAAAATTATCAGTCCGCCCCCTATTACATTCAGGCGGTATTTCAAAGGTGTGTTTTTCATTTTTCTCCCAGATATTACATATATACATATATTCTACCATCTGTTCCCTTTTTAAACAATATATAATTGTATTTTGATATGTTTCAGTATATAATTAATACATTGGTAAAATTGAATTTTTGGAGGATACAATGGAAAAAAGCAAAGTTTATTTTTCAGATATGCGTGCCCTGCCAGGCACAAATCTTCAGGAAAAACTGGAAAAACTTATCAGGGCAGCAGGTATAGCAAATATTGATTTTGACGGCAAGTTCACAGCTATCAAAATTCATTTCGGTGAACCCGGCAATCTGGCTTTTCTGCGACCAAACTGGGCAAAAAAAGTGGTGGACACAGTTAAATCCCTGGGCGCAAAACCTTTTCTGACAGACTGCAACACACTGTATGTGGGCAGAAGAAAAAATGCTTTGGAACATCTGGAAGCAGCATACGAAAACGGTTACAGCCCATTTTCAACAGGTTGTCACATAATTATCGCAGATGGTCTGAAAGGTACAGACGAAACAGTTGTTCCTCTGGACGGCGAATATGTAAAAGAAGCAAAAATCGGCACAGCTATTATGGATGCTGATATTTTCATTTCCCTGAACCATTTCAAAGGTCACGAAGCTACAGGTTTCGGCGGCGCCATCAAAAACATCGGTATGGGCTGTGGCAGCCGCGCCGGCAAAATGGAACAGCACTACAGCGGCAAACCGGTAATTGACAAAGAAATGTGCCGCGGCTGCCGTATCTGTACAAAAAACTGTGCACACGATGCCATCAGCTTTGATGAAAACCGCAAAGCATCTATAGACCATAACAAATGTGTTGGCTGTGGCAGATGTATCGGCGCCTGTGCATTTGATGCAATCGCACCAAGCAATGACTCTGCAGAAGACGACCTGAACAGAAAAATGGCTGAATATGCCCTGGCTGTTGTAAAAGGCAGACCACATTTCCACATCAGTCTGGTTATTGACGTTTCACCATATTGCGACTGCCACGCTGAAAATGACGTTGCTATCATTCCTGACGTTGGTATGTTTGCATCCTTTGACCCTGTTGCACTTGACCAGGCCTGTGCAGATGCCTGCAACAGACAGAATGCTATGGCCGGCTCTATGCTGGATGACAAAATCAAAGAATGTGGCTGTGGCCGTGACCATTTCCACACAATCGGCCCTAACACAAACTGGGCTGTTCAGCTGGAACACGCCGAAAAAATCGGTCTGGGCCAGAGAGAATATGAACTTATTGAAGTTAAATAACAGATATAGCATCAAAAGACACCTGCCCGCAGGTGTCTTTTGCATTGTGCAATAAATCGTTATCTGTAAGGGATGATTCCCCATCAGCCTGTTTGTCGGGAGGGGGAACCTCTCCCCTACGTTGTTTATATTTTCAGTGTCCGTAGGGGACGGCCTCCCGGACGTCCCGTTATACACCCACATACTAAAGTCCTGTCATTCTGAGGGCCATGCCCGAAGAATCTTTGCACTATTACAATCGTAAAATTATTTGCTTTTATATTTTTTTTGCATCAAAGATCCTTCGCTGCGCTCAGGATGACATTGTTATGCTATATGCATAAATCTTGCCTGTTGATATATATTATGTTATACTTTTTTAAATACCACTTTTAAAGGAGCCACTATGATTAAACTGATTGCAACCGACCTGGACGGTACACTGATAAACGACAGACGCACTGTACCTGATGACTTTGAAGAAATCTGGAATATTCTCAATGACAACAATATTGTTCTGATGGCTGCCAGCGGCCGCGATTACACCGGTGCAGCAGGCTTCTTTGGTCCTTTGGCTGAAAAAATGATGTTTATCTGCGACAACGGTGCAAACATCTATGACAAAGGTCAGGTTATCGAAAGCCACAATATTCCTATGGAAAAAGTACACGCCATGCTGGCTGAAATAGATAAAATTGAAAATGCCGACCCTATGCTGTGCGGCACCCACGGCACCTATGTTACACAGGGTAGCCCGGCATTTATGGCAAAAATGGCAAACCACTATTCGCCACTTACCTGGGTAGACGACCTTTACAGCGTGCAGGACGATATTTTCAAAGTTTCTGTTTATGACGCCACAGGTGATATAAAAAATCATACATACCTGCCACTGGCGGAAAAATTTGAAAATGAAAACACCATCCACATGTCTGCAAATATCTGGGTGGATATTATGGATAAAACTGCTGACAAAGGTCTGGCTATTCAGTCTCTGCAGAAAATGTTTGGTGTAAGTTATGACGAAACTATGGCCTTTGGGGATTTTTATAATGACGAACCACTGCTGAAAAATGCAAAATATGCCTTTGTTATGGAAAATGCACCTGATGACCTGAAAGAAAAATATGAATATCACACATCTTCCAACAAAGACAGCGGCGTTACAAAAGCAATCAGACAGTGGGTTGTGGATAAACTGTAATATATTAAAAGGGGGCATTGCCTCCTTTTTTGTTTGTGGCTGTATTATTCTGGTTACCGGGCTGATGCCTACATCAGCCCATTTAATATCCACAAACTGCCATTCTGTCATTCTGAGGGCCTTGCCCGAAGAATCTTTGCACTTCAAACATTATAAAAACTATATTTTCTGCACTATACCAGTTCAAAGATCCTTCACTGCGTTCAGGATGACATTGCTCTGTTTTGTGCATATTAAAAAATCGGTACGATGTGGTAATCATCCACTATTTATTATAAATTCTCACAGGTTAAATATTACCCGCCTGCTTTCCGTCCACAACCACCTTGAAATATCCCGTTACTTATAATAAAATATATACATAAATATGTTGACGAGGTGGCAAATGGTTAATTTAGGCAATGAATGGGACAAAGTGCTGGCAGGCGAATTTGACAAGGATTATTATCTTAAACTCCGCCGGTTCCTTAAATCAGAATATGCAAACCACACTGTATACCCTGATATGTACGATATTTTCAATGCGCTGAAATACACTTCATATTCAGATGTAAAGGTTGTTATTATCGGTCAGGACCCTTACCACGGCCCAAACCAGGCCCACGGTCTGGCCTTTTCTGTGCAGAAAGGCATAGCACCGCCACCTTCACTGGTGAATATTTATAAAGAAATAGAGGCGGAATACGGTGTACCGATGCCTAAAAACTATGGTTGTCTTACAAAATGGGCACAGCAGGGGGTACTGCTGCTGAACACTACACTGACTGTCCGCGCCCACAATGCCAACAGCCACAAGGACGCCGGCTGGCAGATTTTCACCGACAATGTAATCAAAAAAATGAACGAAAGACAGAAACCCTGTGTTTTCCTGCTGTGGGGCAGCCACGCAATTGCCAAACGAAAATTCATTGACGAAAGCCGACATCTTGTGCTGACCAGCCCTCACCCCAGTCCACTTTCCGCCTACCGCGGTTTCTTTGGCTGCAATCATTTCAAAGATGCAAATACATTCCTGTCCGCAAAGGGAATGCAGCCGATAGACTGGACTATACAGGAGGAATAAAATGTTTTCGTTTTTGAACAGCACTGCCTTTATCGGTGCGGTATCAATACAGTCGCCTTTCGGCATTGGCGATTTGCTGGAATATCTGATATTTGCCGCTGTGATTGCTGCAGGGTTTATTATAATCAGAAAGAGCAAAAATAAATTTACAAAAACACTGGGCATTATTCTGTCAGCTATAGGCTTTTTCGCAATTTTATGGCTGATTGCCTGGCAGATTATAGCATGCATAGTATATATGAGTTATTAAGGAGAAAAATATGGCTGTAATAGATATTTCTGGTTTTGCACCAAACAGTATTACCGATGGCCCTGGCCTGCGTTTTGGCGTTTTCTGCCAGGGTTGCAACCACCATTGTCCCGGTTGCCACAACCCTGAAACCCATGAATTTGGCATTGGTACAAAGGTGGATGTGGAAGACATATATAAAATGATAAAAAAAGACCCTATTGTCCGCGGAGTAACCTTTTCCGGCGGCGAGCCTTTTGACCAGGCAGAAGCCTTCTATGAACTGGCAAAACTGCTGAAAGCAGATGGTTATGAACTGGCAGCATATTCCGGTTATACCTTTGAACAGCTGTCAAAAGACAAGGAAGATTATAAGTATAAGCTGCTGTCCCTGCTGGATATTCTGGTGGACGGTCCCTTTATACTGGCCAAACGCAGCCTGTCTGCAGGTTTCCGTGGCTCCACCAACCAGCGCGTGCTGAATGTTCCTGCTTCCCTTGAAAACGGTGTTGCCACCTGGGAAGAATCCGCCCGCTGGCAGACATTGAATACAGAAAGAGAATAAAAATAATCCGGTACATCAGTACCGGATTTTTTGTGCCCGTTTTAATCCCACAGGCTATCATCCTGTCATTCTGAGCCTTTGGCGAAGAATCTTTGCACTATAATAATCATAAAAATAATTGCTTTGATATTTTTACAGCATCGAAGATTCTTCACTCCGTTCAGTATGACAGCGCTCTGCTTTGTGCATATTAAAAAATCGGTAGGATGTGGGCATCGTACCCTACGCAATTTGCGTAATTACCATTGTACGTAGGGGGCGGCCTCCGGACGCCCCGCAGTTCACTGTACTGTCACATTTATTCCATATAAAAAAGGGGGATGTTCCCCCTTTTGAAAACTGTTATTTCAATACAATCCTTGCCACTGCACCGGCACTGCCGTCTTCTTTTATAATGCCTATTTCAAATCCGTTGTCGGCATCTTTTATTCTCACAGACAGCTCTTCCCCTTCATAGCACTGGTTTTTGTATGCTATATCCACGCTGGTTATGTCCATTTCTGCCAGTTGCCGTGATGAAAATGCATTGAACATCACCTTCACATATTCCACGTTGTTCATGTGGCGGCTGGTGTCCAGGTCGCCGCTGGTTACTTTACAGCGATAAATTTCCTGTGCATCGGCAAAATCCGCTTTCAATTTTGCGTATGGCTCATCACACACGATTTCAGGCCATACCTCCAGGTCTTTGGGATAGCCGTTTTCCATTTTCCGCAGTTTGCCTGTGGCAGGTTCGTACATTGTCCATTCATTTTTAGCCTCTGCCACCAGAGTATCCCCCTGATACATTGTGTACAGCCTGTCACATCTTATTCTGCCGGGCTGTGCAGGCCAGGTGGTGGCAGTTACATTGCTGAACAGTGCAGGGCGGCTGTAAATTTTCACTTTTGTTTTCACCGCCAGCCATATCAGCCCTTTGTTTGCCATGGCATCCATGCCCATGCCGATGTCAACAGCGTGTTCAGAAGCCATATCCATAAAAATTGTAAAAAAGCCCGGAATATCCAGATGTCCTGTACTGTCGCACAGGCTTACAGGTATTCTGATGCTTTTTTCCAGTCTGTTGTTCATAATACCACACTTTCAATAAATTTTTCTATTTCCCGGTTTACCTGTCCGGGGTTGTCTCCGTTGGCGAAATGTTTTGCTCCTTTTATAAAAATCAAAGGATAGCCTGTTTTTCTGGCCCACTGTATGCAATATTGCTTTACCTTGCCGGTAGAATCTTTTTCGCCACACAGTATCAGCACAGGACAATCTGTTTTCACATCTCGGTTTTCTTTTATAAATTGTCCATAAGCGATACCCATCTGCCTGGTGATATCTTTTTTGTCAGATTTATTCAGCATATTCAGCATTGTATTTTTTGAATAATCTGTGGCAGAAACAGCTGCAGCCATAGACCACTTCAGTATTTTCACAGGAAAACAGGCTGCCATCCATTCCACCTGTTTCAGCCAGAAAATATCGCTTTTTGAATAGTATCCTGTCCCTATGGGAGTGGTGTCGATACCAACAATTCCCATTGCCTTTCCAGGGTATTTATCCCGGAAAAACTGTACGGGGTATCCACCCATTGACATACCAATCAATACAACCTTTTCTATATTTTCTGCAATGAAAATGTCATTCAGTGCATCGGCTGTTTCCCGATATGTAAAGTTGTTATACGGGCGGGATAATCCGTGGCAGGGTACATCCCACAGAACTATATCATATCTGTCTTTGAAATAATCAACCTGCTTTTCAAACATACTGCTGTCAGCAGTAAGCCCATGGGTAAAAACCAGCACACCGGCTGGTTTTTTGCACCTGCTTATGAAGTAATGTACCTGACCGTTATCTCTTTGTATAAATTTGTGTTTCATAGCAGGGTCCTACTTGTTCATCGGGCAGTATTTCATGCACAGGCCGCATACAGCACCGCGGCCGATATGTTTATACCGCTTTTTCATATGGTTGGAGCATTTGTCCGGGTTGAAAAATTCTTCCCTTTCCATACCCGGCTGCCAGCTTTTGCCGCTGATAGCACCGCTTGGGCACATTTCCTTGCAGATGTTGCAATGTGTGCATGGGTTTGGTGGCAGCTCTTTCGGGTTTTCAAATGGGCAGTCAGTAAAAATTGTGCCCAGTCGCACCCTTGTGCCAAAGTCCTTGTGCAGAAACAGGGCAGAGTTTCCTATACTGCCCAGCCCGGCCTGGCGTGCTATTGCTTTATGGGAATAGCGCCCGCGGTAGTTCCAGCCTTCATCATTTATACTCTGGCTGGCGGCAACAGTTATAAATTTATACCCTTCCTTTTCCAACAACAGTCCTGCCTGCAGCAGGCACTGGTCTATAAATGTATTCACTGTACGGTAGTGGTTGAAATATGTGTGGGTTGGTGAGTCCTCTATTTCGTCAATAATGGCATCTGACAGTTTTACCACAATGCTTATGGCGTTTTTCAGCCCGCCTACACCGTCTTCCACATGGCAGAACCCCACATCGCTTACCCCCAGCGACAGCAGTTTTTCTCGCAGTTTGTTTTGCATATCAGTCTCCATAGTAATCATATTCAATACATATTATCTTAACAGAAATACAGCTGTTCTTCAAGCCGTTACACATTCTTTTATATATTAAATAAAATCATATAATACTGAATTTATTAAATAATTTTGTTGAAATACCAATGAAAATATGTTATTCTAAAATTTAGACTATTGAAAATAAAGAGGATAAAATGAAACAGAAAAAAGCTATTGATATAGAAACCTTTGTGGTGCTGTTAGTTATAATCGGCGGTTTCACTGCATTGGGCAGTGTGATGGGTATAGGCAACCTGTTCAACACTATTATGAATACTGCCCACGACCTGCTGTTGAACACTGTATTCTTCATTATGGCAATCTCCGTTGTTACTGGTGCCATTTCAAATCTTATGGCGGAATTTGGTGTTATCAGCCTGCTGAACAAACTTATCTCACCTCTTATGCGTCCTGTTTACGGTTTGCCGGGTGCAGCCAGTCTGGGTATTCTGTCCACTTTTGTGTCAGACAACCCTGCAATACTTACACTGGCCAAAACAGACAGTTTTACAAAATATTTCAAACCTTATCAGGTTCCTGCCCTGTGTAACCTGGGCACCAGTTTTGGTATGGGTATGATTCTGGTTACATATATGATGGGCCTGGGTGGCGAAGGCATTATAGGTGCCGCCCTTATCGGTGTACTGGGTGCATGCATCGGCAGTGTGGTTTCAGTTCGCCTGATGATGTCCAAAACAAAAAAATACTACAATGTTTCCAAAGAAGAATCAAAGGCCGACCACAGCCACAAGGCTGACCAGGGTGCCGATGAAGAGTACCGCACCGTCCACGGTTCAGCATTGGAAAGAGTGCTGAATGCCATACTTGAAGGCGGCAAAACAGGTGTTCAGCTGGGGCTGGATATTATCCCAGGTGTTCTGTGTATCTGTACTTTTGTTATGATTCTCACTTTCGGTGCCCCTGCTGACGGCATTTATACAGGTGCCGCTTATGAAGGCATTGGTCTGCTGCCTAAACTTGGTGACCTTATTGCCCCTGTTACAGGCATATTGTTTGGCTTTAAAGACCCATCAAACATTGCTTTTCCTATTACCAGTCTGGGTGCAACAGGTGCCGCAATGGCTTTGGTACCTCGCATGCTGGCAACAGGTGCGGCAGGTCTCAACGAAATTGCAGTATTTACTGCAATGGGTATGTGCTGGTCAGGCTATCTGTCCACACACATCTCTATGATGGATGCTCTGGACCGCCGTCAGTTTATCAAAGACGCTATTGTTTCCCATACAATAGGCGGTCTGTGCGCAGGTGTGGCAGCACACTATATCTTTATGCTGGTATCATTGCTTTAACCGGATATGTAAAAATAAAAGGGCTTGCATCGCAAGTCCTTTTTATGTTGTGGAAAATTGTGTGGCGGACACAGAATAGACGCTTGTAGGGGCGGGTTTCCACGCCCGCCTGTTCTTTATAAGCGGATGGATTCGCCTGTGTAACGAATCCACCTTTACCAGCGGATGGATTCGGTCCTGCGGACTCGCGCCCTAAAAACGACCATTCAGGTCGTTTTTTTTTACGGGCTTTTCGAATCCAAAATCTTGCTGTGCAAGCTTTTGCCCCCACCCACAAATCTGATTAGCACAAAAATTTGCAAAAAAAAATCAACCTCTCGGTTGACTATCTGTTATATAAATGGTGGGAGCGGATGGATTCGAACCATCGAAGTCACTGACAACAGATTTACAGTCTGCCCCCTTTGGCCACTCGGGAACACTCCCACAATTTGGAGCTGGTGGACGGATTCGAACCCCCGACCTGCTGATTACAAATCAGCTGCTCTACCGGCTGAGCTACACCAGCTAATCTCTTAGCTTGTCGCTTCCTCGCGACTGCTTGATTATAATACCACAGGTCACACCGAATGTCAACACTTTTTTTAAAAAATTTTTAAGAAATTTCAATTTTTTTTGAAAAAGCCGAAAATTACCCATAAAATGGCCTGTTTCCGGGTTTTTATTTTCCATATTATATGGTAAAATAAAATATTATAGCCCCTGACAGGAGGTATATTTTGAAAAATTTTGTTTTGAATCTTTACAGCGGAGCAGAAAAACTGAAAATTTTTATCTGTTTCCTTGTTTATACACTTTATCTTGTCCTTACAGTTTATGGTGGCGGCAGTGCCGTCCACTTTATGCTGTTTGGTCTGACGATGATTTTTTACATCTGGCTGCCCGGTAAATGCTGGAACATGCTGCTGGGTGGCAGCCGCCGCTTTGAAGGTATGGATTTCGGCATTGATATACTGCTGGGCACAGGTTTTTTCTGTGGCGTTTACTGTGTGGCAATGCGCCTGCATTTAAAACTGCTGCTGGTTGTAATGCCGTTGCTGTTTGCAGGGCTGTGTATTGCCCTGGTAATACGCCGCAGCTATATTAACCCGCCACAGCCTCTTACACCATGGCAATGGCTGCCGGTACTGCTGTTTTTTGGTCTGCTGTTGCTGTACACTTTTACAGGTGTAATCAAATATGCTCTGCCTTCCAGTGTGGGCGATACCCTGCTGATGCCGGATATGCTGTGGAATGTAGGCAATGCCAACTCTTTCGCCATACGCTTTATTCCTGAAGATATACGCTATTCCGGGGTCCAGTTGCATTACCACTACCTTACCGAACTTTTCGCCGGTGCAGTGGCCTGGCTTACAGGTATTCCTGCCTATACAGTGGTGGCTTTCTATATGCAGCCATTTGTTCTTGGCTGTGTGGTATATTGCCTGCTGAATTTCGGCCGCATCTGGTTCAAAGATGAAGGCAAGGCAATGCTGTTTACTTTTTCAATGTTCATTTTCAGCTGTGGCAGTATGTGGGGCAGTTTCCTCAACGGTCGCAGTATGTTTTTCAACGATAACGCCCTGCACATCATCACAAATATAAATGCCCAGGCAACAGCCACTGTTTTCCTGTGTATTTTCAGCGGTATGTTTGTGCAGTTGATGGAAAAAGGCTTCCGTGTGCCTTTGCTGGATATTGTGCTGTGGATTGCCGCGTTCTTTATGCTGTCTTTTGCCAAAGGTCCTGTTGCTGCCATTGTTGCGGTGGGCGGTGCCATCACCCTGCTGTGGCTGGCAGTACAGAGAAAAGCCGGTTTTAAGGCTGTGGCTTCGGCTTTTATTATCCTGGGGCTGTTCTTTGTGGTGTACACCCTGTTTTTTGCATCGGGTGCCAACACCAGCATGGCGTTTAATACCTGGGGCACAGTTTCAAAATCTGTTTTCGGCTCTTTCCTTGACAATCTTTACTGGTCCGGCAACCGCCCTCTGTGGTATGTCGCCCAGTTTGCTGTAATGATAGTTTTGATTTTTGCCTTTGCACCATTACAGGCATTTATGTATTTTATCGGTCTGCCACAGGATATTAAAAAACTGTTCCGTCTGAACGGCAGACGTCTGTGGGCAAACAGTCTGGTGGTGGGCGGCTTTATGGCTTACTACCTGTTCAACCACTACGCCATGAGCCAGGTTTACTTTGCGTTCCTTGCCCTGTTCTTTATGCATATTCTGGCTATTGAAAATCTGGGCAGACTGAACAAAAACCTGCTTCGTGGCATTGCACTGGCACTGGGCTGTGTGTCTGTGGTTACAACAATGTTTATATACACAAACTTTATTGGCAGTGGTGCCCGCTTCCTTGCAAGAAACCTGGGTATTATTGAAAAATATCCATATAACACAGTGGTTAATGCCGATGACCAGCAGGCAATGGAATTTTTCCGCCAAAACACTGATACCACTGCACTTTTTGCAACCAACAGAATCCATGCCAACAACATTAAAAAAGATGGCGTATCCAATATATATTCTGCTTTCAGCGGCCGCCAGTCCTATATGGAAGGCTATGCCTATGCACTGACAAATATGGGTGTGTCATACTATGTTGTAGACCAGCGCCAGCAGATAAACGACGCCCTGTTTTCTGCAGATACGCCGGCAGAAGAAGTGAAACACCTGTGCAAAACCACAGGTATCACCCATCTGGTGTTTTCGTCACAGTATGACGGCAGTGAAAAGGTTATGTCACAGATTTTTGAAAAAATCTATGACAGTGACACAGTGCGAATTTATGCCACAGGTGCTGCACCGCTGGCAAATCACCCGCTGTATCAGGAAGAACTTTCACATTACGGCGAAGGAATAAAAGATGAATAAAACAATAAATCCCCGATGCTGTCGGGGATTTTGTTTTTTGTTCAGAATCGGGTAGGGGCTGATGCCTACATCAGCCCGTTTTATATCCACCAATTACTACCCTGTCATTCTGAGGACCGTGCCCGAAGAATCTTTGCACTATAACAATCATAAAAATAATTGCTTTGATATTTTTACGGCATTAAAGATCCTTCAGTCCATTCAGGATGACAGCGCTCTGCTTTGTGCATATTAAAAAATCGGTACGATGTGGGCAGTGTACCCTACGGTTTTGTTTTTACATCCTGCGTAAAGGCTGATGCCTACATCAGCACGTTTGGGTGCAGGTGTTCCACATCTTCAGATATTTTGCATTATTATCATTGCCTGCAGTTTAGTGCACTGTCAACCAAAGAAATAATGGACCGAAAATCATAAAGGGCGAATATTATCCGCCCTTTTCTGCTTATTCTCCGTAATGTTTTGCCAGCTGTTTCTGATTGCCTGTCTTTTCCAGATACTGTTTGTATGTCATCTTGCGGCCACCTTTCAGTGAACTGTCTTTCAGATATTCAATGGCATAGGTAGCGGCAGCAGCTGCACCTTTATACAGCACATCTTCGTCTATGTCAAATTCCTGGTTGTGATGGGCGGCACCAATGCCTTTTTCGGCATTTTCCACGCCCAGAAATACAAACACGCCAGGCCACTGCTGCAAATACTGGTTATAGCTTTCGCTGGCCATCCATGGGTCCCATTGACCTACATTTTCACTGCCCAGTTCTTCAGCCAGCACTTTTCTGGCCCACTGTGCCATTTCGGCATCGTTTACCACTGCATAGCCAGGCATGCCATAGCTGTTGTATGTGGCTTTGCAGTCGTATGCGGCACATATTCCGTCAACAGCTTTTTTAAATTCTTTGTGGAAAACAGCGCCCACACCGTCGCGGTCAAATGTTCTCATTGTGCCGCCAAAGGTCAGTGTCTGTGGGATTACATTTCTCTGGCTGCCGCTGGTCAGCATACCTATGGAATATGTACAGGTTTTGAAAGGGTCCACCTTTGTCAGTCGCAGTGCCTGAAGACGCTGATAGATGGCTACAAAACAGTCGATAGGGCTGTTTGCCTGGTCAGGGCGGCTGCCGTGTCCGCCAGCGCCTTCAATGGTGATGTTGAACCCCATTGCGCCAGCCATCATGCCGCCGTCGTTTATTGCCAGATAACCGCTTGGTGCAGTTGCCAGCAGATGTGTGCCGTATACAGTGTCTATTGCTATATTGTTTTTTTCGATATAAGGGAATATGTATTCCACATTGCCGCTGGCTTCTTCTCCTCTTTCAAAACACAAGTAAACCGTGCCTTCAATTTCTTCTTTCTTTTCCAGCAGAATTTTTGTCGCACCCAGCAGCATTGCCATATGGCCATCGTGTCCGCAGGCGTGCATTACACCCGGATTTTTGGATACACAGGTTCTCATACCTTTTTTCAGGTTATCAGAGGTTTCCTGTACTGGCAGCCCGTCCACATCAGCACGCAGCAGTACGGCACGGCCTTCCTTGCCACCTTTTATTGTGGCCAGTATACCGCCGTTTTCAATAATCACATGGTCTATTCCCAGGTCTGTCAGTTCACTAGACAGATATTCTATTGTTTTGTACTCCTGGCCTGTCAGTTCAGGGTTTTCGTGGAAATATCTTCTTTTTTCTACCATATAATCCTGATATTTCTTTGCTGTTTCAATGTTTTTCATTGTATGCTCCTTTGCGATATTGTATGAAAAAAGGCAGAAAAACACCTTGGTTATTCTGCCTGCATTTTTTTATAGTGTAATTTTTTCACCATTTCCCACAGGGGATGGTCTTTTGACAGATGCTCTTCCCTTTCCCCTATATATTCCAGATAATGGGCATCAGAATTGGACATAAATGGTGTTTCGGCTGTAATCAGTCCCTGCTGTATCAGTTTTGGTCTGTTTGCCAGGTCATATATTTCCACACCGTCAATATTGATTTCCGGCGGCAGCATACCCAGCACGCTCAGGGCTGAAAAACTGTTTTTGTCAATGTGGGCGTACACCGCTACACCGTCCATTTCGTGGCACAGATTTACCGCTTCCCACAGGTTGTAGGATGAACCTATTATCAGCAGCGGCTCATATTCGCCTGTAATTTCATCGTCTTCGTTCATTATCAGCTGATTGCCGTAGATTTCTTTTTTGTTTTTGATTGGCGGCAGGCTGTCCAGAACAATTTTTTCAAATTCCAGACATTTTTCCACTGTTTCAAAATAGCACAGCAGATGAATATCTTCGGCTGTACACATTTCAATGCCCGGTATCAGCATTATGCCAAAAGCATCTGCCACTTTTTTAACCGCAGGCAGATTTGCCGCGGCGTTGTGGTCGGTTACGGCAATAACTTCCAGATTGGACAGATGAGCCATACCGCATATATTGTTCGGTGTCATTTCGTCATCGCCGCAGGGGGACAGACAGGAATGAATATGTAAATCGTATAACATTATGGCTCCTTTCTGTGTCGTTATTATTTTTATCTGAATGTCTGATTCCGGGGGTGGAAAACCCATCCCCCTATGCGTAAATCAGTTATTCAGTTCATTGTACAGCATTGCGGCTATATCAAAAATCGGTGTTTTTGTTTTTGCTATATTTATGCCTTCTTCCTGGGCTTTTTCCAGTGCCTGCCGGTTCATAGGGCTGTTCTGACACAGTACCACGCCTGCCACATCATTCAGACTGGCCACTGCCACTGTGTTGATGTTGCCCATAATTGTAAACCAGGCAAAGTTTTCGTGGGCGTTTGCCATTGCCCAGCTGTGCAGGTCGCCGGCAAAACCGCCTTCTATTTCTCTGTCTTCACCTTTTGAGATGATTTCCAGATTGTATTTTTCGCAAAATTCAAAAAATGTCATTTTTTCTCCTATTCCAGTGCAGATTTGATTTTGTCCATTTTTCTTCTCATAATCACTACGCAGTCTTCTTTTTTGGCATAACCGCGCACCACGTCATCTGCAAAACTGCGGCAGTTTGGCGCACCGCAGAAACCGCAGTCCAGACCAGGCAATTCCTGTTCCAGCTGTTCCCTTTCACTGTATTTCTGGAATCTTTCCATTCTGGTACCTTCCAGTTCAAATACAGGATTGTATTCCAGTTCTGTATCCCACAGCATATTTGTAGGTATGCTGTCTGCCAGGCTGTTCATTGAAACAGGCAGATATTTGCGTATGGCTTTCAGCTTTGTTTTGGCAATGAATGGGTTTTCCACTGTCAGCACACCGCCTACACAGCCGCCCGGACAGGCGTTCAGTTCCACAAATTCCAGATTATGGAATTTACCATCTTCCAAATCTTCCAGCACTCTTATAACATTTTCAATGCCGTCGCAGGCCAGATAGTTTTCCACTGTTACCAGCCCGCTGCTTTCGCCGCCGCCGCTGGCCCAGCTTATGCCTATGCGCCCTGCACTGGCGTCCACTGTTTTTGACGGGTGCTTCATTGCGCTCAGCAGCAGAGGATAAACATCTTTCATTGCCACTGCGCCATCTACATAAGTTTTCTTTGAACCTATAGGGTTATTGATTGCTGTGATTTTTGCAGGACAGGGGGAGATGAAAATACAGCCTATTTCTTCTTCAGTCAGGCCTGTCTTTTCCATCACTTCTTTTTTGGCCAGACGTGCAGCCAGTTCCATTGGGGAAACAAATGGCAGCACATGGTCTATCAGCTGTGGAAAACGCACTTTAATCAGCCTTACCACAGCAGGACAGGCAGAGGATATAACAGGTTTCGGCACCTTGTCCATTATTTTTCTTGTGGCGTCAGACACCAGTTCTGCTGCCCGTGCCACTTCGTAAAAGCTGTCAAAACCAATATCCAGCAGACCTGCCAGCACGGTTTCTGTGTCGTGCAGGTTGTTGAACTGGGCATACAGGCTTGGGGCAGGCAGTGCCACCAGATGTTTGAAATGGCTGTAATCAGCCAGTACATTATGTATTACTTTTTTGGCGTGATGAGGGCACACTCTTATACACTCGCCACAGTCAATGCAGCGGTCTTTCAGTATGTGGGCCTTGCCGTCACGCACACGGATAGCTTCAGTCGGACATCTTTTTATACAGTTGATACACCCCTGGCATAAATCCTTGTCCAGAGTAACCGAATGTGTATATCTGTCGGCCAAAACGTTCACCGTCCTTTCTTATGGTGCTGTATAAACAGAATAAAAACCTTTCAGCACCTCAATATTTTCAACAGGGTTTCCGCCCAGATAGATTACAGAATCCTGTTTTGACAATCCCGCCAGCGGGCTTACATCGCTGATGTTGTTGTATGTCAGTGACAGTATGCCGATACCGGTATAATCTGCCAATGGCGAAATGTCAGTTATGTTGTTGTTCCTTAAATTCAGATATCCAAGCCCGGTCCGCCTTCCCTGCGGACTTAAAGCTGATATGTCGCTGATATTGTTGTATGACAGTATCAGGTCGTTTGGCAACTGTGGCATATCAGCCAGCGGAGAAATGTCTTCCAGTTTATTGCCTTTAAGGCTCAGATGAATGGGAGAAATCTTTGTCAGCGGTGACAAATCAGATATATTGCAGTAATCAAGATATGCACTCATCAGGTCTGTGCATTTGTCTATGCCTGTCAGGTCAGACAAATCACAGATACCGGCAAAAATCTGCTTCAGTGCCGGCAGATGCTCCAGCACTGCCAGATCTGTTGGGTTTACAAGATAGATGTGTAAAGCTCTCAGAGATGTAAAATATCTTAAATCATCCAGACAGATTGATACGCTTTCAGTAAAAACATTGTCCACAGTCTGATATGTGCCATCCAGTTTCATTATCCCTTTGTAATGAAAACCGCTTCCGTCTTCTGTTACACCACAGTCAAATGGCTTTTCGCCGAAGTTCAGCTTTTTATCCCCTAAAATAAACAGGTATTCTATGTTTTCCAGCTCGTATGGGTACACATCTTCGCTGTAATCCCTCATCAATGCATCATACACCAGCCTTTTCAGTGTTTCATCCTTCCACTGCACAGGCTGGTCTGAAACAATGGCAGGGAATCTTTCTGCCGGTGGCTGTTCTTCCTGTGCAGGCTTCTGGCTGCAGCCGTAAAAAACAGCTGCAATCAAAAATACTGCCACTGCAAAAAACAGCTTTTTAAAAAACAAATTGGATTTTTTCATATTGTCTCAATGAGAATAAAAATATATCAATTTCAGTTTAAAATTTTTTGCTACTGCAGGTACACTATCATCTTGATATGTGTGCCTTTGCCTACTTCGCTTTCGATGTAAAATTCATCGGCATATTTTTTCATGTTTGGCAGACCCATACCTGCGCCAAAGCCCAGGCTGCGCACTGCATCACTGGCACCTGAATAGCCTTCGGTCAGTGCCAGTTCTATGTTTTCAATACCGGGACCGTTGTCGTCCAGATACATTTCCACTCTGTCAGGGTACACCAGTACGGTTATTTCGCCGCCACCTGCATGGATAGCCAGATTTATTTCACCTTCATACAGGCTGATGTTTATGTTTCTCAGGCTTTTGGGGTCCACACCCATAACCTTCAGCTTTCTTTTCAGGTCGGTGGAAGCCTGACCGGCAGCAGTAAAATCATCGCCGGGCACAGTGTATGTATATTTGATAGCTTCCAATTTATGCACCTCTCAGTCCGTTTTCGTAAAGTATGCCACAGCAGGCAAACATTGGTGTTTTTGTTGTCAGAACACAGATATTGCTTTCTACAGCCAGTTCCAGTGACAGTGCATCAGGTTTTTTGCCGCGCACATAAACCACGCACACCATATCCATCATATCTGCAGTACGGATAACCTGTGGGTTGTTCAGCCCTGTCACCAGCACGGCCTGGTCTTTTACGTATGCCAGCACATCACTCATCATATCGCTGCCACAGGCAGTGTGCACTTCTGTTTCTGTGCTTATTTCAGGTGTCAGTATTTCTGCGTTCAACAATTCTGCAATGTCTTTGATTTTCATATTTCATGCTCCGTTCTGTTTTTATGGCGTCTGTTGCTTCATTCTGCCGCGACAGCAGGCAACAGATTAGTAATATTCATCAAGTTATCGATAAAAACTTGTATAATTTTGCCATATATGATATTATTATACCACAGATTATTATAAAAAACATATAAATTTTGTATATAAATATAGCTGATTTTTTGACAATGTGTAGAAAATGCAAAAAAGCACGATTTTGTTATAAAATGTACAAAAAAATTATAGATATATTTTTATTTATTTGGTATAATTAATCTGTATAACCACGACAATTTTTGTTGATTCGTTAGCAATAATTATCGAATAACAAATTTATAGGAGGATAATATGAAAAAAATTTCAAAACTGCCATTCTCCGGTACACCTGAGCAGGAAGCACAGCTCAGAGCATGGCTGGATGAAAATGGCAAAAAACCTGGCGCAGCAATGCCAGCTCTGCAGTATGCTCAGGAAGTTTACGGCTATCTGCCAGTAGAAGTTCTGAGAATCGTTGCAGAAGGCACAGGCAAAAGCCTGGAAGAAATCTACGGCATCGCTACATTCTATGCACAGTTCTCCCTTTCACCAAAAGGCAAATACAAAATTGCTGTTTGTCTGGGTACAGCTTGCTATGTTAAAGGCAGCGGCAAAATCCTGGCAAAACTGGAAGAAAAACTGGGCATCGCAAACGGCGACTGTCAGCTGGACGGCAAATTCTCCCTGGAAGCTTCCCGTTGCATCGGTGCTTGCGGTCTCGCACCTGTTTTCACAGTTAACGATGACGTTTACGGCCGTGTAAAAGAAGATGGCAGCGAACTGGATGCTATCCTGGCTAAATATCGGGATTAATTAAACTATGCAGGAACTTTCTTTAAATATACTGGACATTGCCCAGAACTCTGTGGTGGCAGGCGCCAGCCTGATTGAAATAGAGATTGCAGCATACGGGAATGATAACAATATGCTGTCTATCATCATAAGAGATAACGGCAAGGGCATGGACCGGCAGACACTCAGCAATGTAACAAACCCATTCTTTACTTCCCGCACCACCCGCAAAGTGGGTCTGGGTATTCCGCTGTTCAAAATGGCGGCAGAACAGACAGGCGGCAGTTTTGACATTTCATCCACTGTGGGTGAAGGCACTGTGGTAAAGGCGGTTTTTGACACATCAAACATTGACTGCACTCCACTGGGAGATGTGTGGGACACTGTGGCTATCCTTATTCAGATGAACGAAGATATAGACTTTGTTTACACAGCCACCCGGAACGGAGAAAGCTTTGTCTGTGATACACGCCAATTAAAGGAAATTATGGAAGGGGCTCCCCTTTCTGACCCTATGGTTGTCCGGTGGATAAAAGAGTTCATTGAAGAAAATCAATTTGAAATATTTAAAAGGAGATATTAATCATGAAAAGTTTACGGGAACTGCAGGCTATCAAAAATAAAATGAAAGCCTCTGTAAACACAAGAGACAGCGTTGAAGGCAAAATGCGTATTCTGGTTGGTATGGCTACATGCGGTATCGCTGCAGGCGCACGCCCTGTTCTCAATGCTTTCACAGAAGAACTGGCAAGAAGAGAAATTTCACACGCTGTTGTTTCTCAGACAGGCTGTATCGGCATCTGCCAGTATGAACCAGTTGTAGAAATCATCGAAGGTGATACAAAAACTACATACGTAAAAATGGACGCTGAAAAAGTTGCAAGAGTTGTTTCCGAACACGTTATCGGCAAACGCCCTGTAACAGAATTTACAATCGGCGCTATCAAAGACACTGTTGCTGAATAATAAGGAGAGGTAAAGAATGTTTAGAAGCCATGTTATGGTTTGTGGCGGTACAGGCTGTACCTCCTCAGGCTCACAGAAAATTATTGATGCATTCAATGCAGAAATTGCAGCAGTTGGCCTCCATGAAGAAGTAAAAGTTATCAAAACAGGTTGTTTTGGTCTTTGTGCTCTTGGTCCAATTGTTGTTGTATATCCAGAAGGCAGCTTTTACTCAATGGTTAAACCAGAAGACGTAAAAGAAATCGTTGACGAACATCTGCTGAAAGGCCGTGTTGTTACACGTCTGCTTTATGATGAAACAGTTCAGGGCGACACAATCAAATCCCTGAACGACACAGAATTCTACAAACATCAGATGCGTGTTGCTCTGAGAAACTGTGGTAGAATCGACCCAGACAATATCGAAGAATACATCGGTTACGACGGCTATGCTGCTCTGGGTAAAGTTCTTACAGAAATGACACCTGAACAGGTTTGTCAGACTATCCTGGATTCCGGTCTCCGTGGTCGTGGCGGCGGCGGCTTCCCAACAGGTAGAAAATGGATGCTGGCAGCAGTAAACCATGCTGACCAGAAATATGTTGCATGTAACGCTGACGAAGGTGACCCAGGCGCATTTATGGACCGTTCCATCCTGGAAGGTGACCCACATGCAGTTATCGAAGCTATGGCTATTGCAGCTTATGCTATCGGTGCAACAAAAGGTTATGTATATATCCGTGCTGAATACCCAATCGCTGTACAGCGTCTGCAGAAAGCTATCGATGATGCAAGAGCTTACGGTCTGCTGGGCAAAGACATCTTCGGCACAGGTTTCGAATATGACATGGAAATCAAACTGGGTGCTGGCGCATTCGTATGTGGTGAAGAAACAGCTCTTATGAACTCTATCGAAGGCCACCGTGGTGAACCACGTCCTCGTCCTCCATACCCAGCTGCAAAAGGTCTGTTCGGCAAACCAACTATCCTCAACAACGTTGAAACTTATGCAAACATTCCTCAGATTATCCTGAACGGTGCTGACTGGTTCAAATCAATCGGTACAGAAAAATCTTCAGGTACAAAAGTATTCGCTCTGGGCGGTAAAATCAAAAACACAGGTCTGGTTGAAATCCCAATGGGTACAACACTCAGAACTGTTATCGAAGATATCGGCGGCGGCATTCCTAACGGCAAAAAATTCAAAGCTGCACAGACAGGTGGTCCTTCCGGCGGCTGTATCCCAGCTTCCCTCATCGACACACCAATGGACTATGACAGCCTGATTGCTCTGGGCTCTATGATGGGTTCCGGCGGTCTTATCGTTATGGACGAAGATACATGTATGGTTGACATCGCTAAATTCTTCCTGGAATTCACAGTTGAAGAATCCTGCGGTAAATGTGCACCTTGCCGTATCGGTACAAAACGTCTGCTTGAACTGCTGGACAAAATCACATCCGGCAACGGCGAACTGGAAGACCTTGACAGAATCGAAGAACTGGCAAGATTCATCAAAGAAAACTCTGCCTGCGGTCTGGGTCAGTCTGCTCCAAACCCTGTTCTGTCCACACTCCAGCACTTCCGCGCAGAATATGAAGCTCATATTATTGACAAAAAATGTCCTGCTGGCGTATGTAAAGACCTTCTTACATACAGAATCATTGAAGACAAATGTAAAGGCTGTACACTGTGTAAACGTGTATGTCCTGTTGGCGCTATCAGCGGTGATGTAAGAAATCCACACGTTATCGACCCAGCTAAATGTATCAAGTGCGGTGCATGTATGAACGGCTGTAAGTTCAATGCTATCGTAAGAGAATAAGGACAGGAGGAAAAGTTTACTATGGATATGGTTAAAGTTAAAATTAACGGCATAGAAGTTGAAGTACCTGCAGGTTCTACTATTCTCGAAGCTGCTTACAAAGCTGGTATTGACATCCCAACTCTCTGCTATCTCAAAGACATCAACGAAATCGGCGCTTGCCGTATCTGCGTTGTTGAAGTAAAAGGTATGCGCGGCATGGTTACAGCTTGCGTTTACCCAGTTGCTGACGGTATGGAAGTGTTTACAAACACTGAAAAAGTACAGAAAGCAAGAAAAATGAACCTGGAACTGGTTCTCTCCACACATAACCAGGATTGTCTGGGTTGTGTAAGAAGCGGCGACTGCGAACTGCAGAAACTTGCTAAAGATTACGGCATTAAAGATACAGGCAAATGGTCCGGTATGAACATGGAATGGCCAGTTGACGATTCCGCAGCTCACATGTACCGCGACAATTCCAAATGTATCCTCTGCCGCCGTTGTGTAGCAGCTTGTGGCGTTACACAGGGCATCGGTGTTATCGGCGCCAACGAACGTGGCTTCGAAACACACATCGCTTCAGCATTTGAACAGCCACTGGACAACACATCATGTGTATCCTGCGGTCAGTGTATCGTAGTATGTCCAACAGGCGCTATCGCTGAAAAAGACGATACAGATAAAGTTTGGGCAGCTCTTGCAGACCCAACAAAACACGTTGTTGTACAGACAGCTCCATCTATCCGTGCAACACTGGGCGAATGCTTCAATATGCCTATCGGCACAAACGTACAGGGCAAAATGGTTGCTGCTGCACGTCGTCTGGGCTTTGACAAAGTATTCGACACAGACTTTGCAGCTGACCTGACAATCATGGAAGAAGCAACAGAATTCCTCCACAGATTCACATCAGAAGGCAGCGCAATGCCACTTATCACATCCTGTTCACCAGGCTGGGTAAAATACTGTGAAACATACTTCCCAGAATTCATTCCAAACCTGTCATCCTGCAAATCACCACAGCAGATGTTCGGTGCAGTAGCAAAAACATACTACGCACAGAAAATGGGTATTGATCCAAAAGACATCGTTGTAGTTGCAGTTATGCCATGTGTTGCTAAAAAATTCGAAGTTGGCCGTCCTGACCAGTCTGCTGCAGGCGTTCCAGACGTAGACGTAGCAATCACAACAAGAGAATTTGCCCGCATGATTGAAAAAGCAGGTATCAAATTTGACCGTCTGCCAGACGAAGAATTTGACAGAGTAATGGGCGAAGCTTCAGGTGCAGGCCACATCTTCGGTGCATCCGGCGGTGTTATGGAAGCTGCTCTGCGTACAGCTGCTGAAGTTCTCACAGGCAAAGAACTGGACAAACCAGAATTTATGGAAGTTCGTGGCACAGACAAAGGCATCAAAGAAGCTGTTTACACACTGGCTGGCAAAACAATCAGAGTTGCAGCAGTTTCAGGCCTTGCAAATGCTAAAGAAATCCTTACAAAAGTTAAAAACGGCGAAGCTCAGTATGACTTTATCGAAGTTATGGCTTGCCCAGGCGGCTGTATCAACGGTGGCGGTCAGCCAACACAGCCAGCAAGCGTAAGAAACTTTGTAGACCTCAAATCTCTCCGTGCAAACGCTCTGTACTCACAGGACGAAAAAATGACACTGAGAAAGAGCCATATGAACCAGGAAGTTCAGACTCTCTACAAAGAATTCCTTGGCGAACCAGGCAGCCACAAAGCTCATGAAATCCTTCATACAAGCTATGTAGCTCGTCCAATCAAATACTAATTAATAATTCATATTATTAACTCCATAAAAAGGGGCTGTCGAAAGACAGCCCCTTTTGCTTGTATAGAGACAACTATCTGCGCCGGTGGAAAATACTTCAGTTTCAACCACTGGAAAAGTCCTTGGCATATCTTCACTGCCTCCTGGATGACGAAGGTGGTGTTTTCAGTAGGGGCTGATATCCACATCAGCCCATTTTATACCTATCAACTATCACTCTGTCATTCTGAGCCTGCTTGCAGGTGAAGAATCTCATCACCGGGTAATCTTTTTGCCACACCACCACTGCCGACTGCTAACTTAACCTTTCAAAACAGGCGACTGCTAACATTGCGGCCGCCTGTTCTGATGTATAAAATAAATGAATTATATCTATAATATAATCAAAATAAAGGGTTTTAAGGGGATTTTGTTAAAAGTTTGTGAATAAATGCAGAGGGTATTGACAAATTTTCAAAATCGATTATAATATAATTAGCAATCAACCAATGAGAGTGCTAAAATGTGAAAGGACTGATAAGATGGATATAAATCAAAGACATAAACTTATTCTTGATGCCATCGTTTCGATGTACATTGCAAACGGTGAACCTATCGCATCACAGGCCCTGCAGGACGCACTGGACATCACAGTGTCATCCGCCACTCTCCGTAACGAAATGGCCCGTCTGACAAAACTGGGTTATCTGAATCAGCCTCACGTTTCTGCAGGCAGGGTGCCAACCAACAAAGCCTATCGCTATTATGTAGACAACATTGACCGCGATGTGCAGATTGCCCCACAGGACAAACACAATATAAAACAGCATTTTGATATGCTGGACGGCGACAGCCAGCGTTTTCTGGCAGGTGCTGCCAGACTGTTCAGTGATATTCTGGGTTACACAGTTATCATTGCACCGCCGGCAGATACAGAACTGCAGTTTGTAAACTTTACAGCGCTGAAAACCGGCCGTTACAGTGTAGTACTGGTGGGCACAACCAGCCGTGGCGAAGTGTTTACACGCGTTATCCGCCTGGATGGCGAAATCACATCGGCCCAGCTGGCCCAGCTGAACCAGCTGCTGAATATGCGCCTGTGCTTCACCTGCTATGCAGATGTGGATATGGTTTATGTAAAAACTCTGGTAAACGAACTGGAAAAAGAAAATCCGGCATTTGCCCAGTTTATATCCGGTGCAGTTGCCTTGATGGCAGACGCCAACAACAAGGCGGTTCACGTTTACGGCCAGGAAAAACTGCTGGATACCCACCACTTTGAAAACAATATCGGTGATATTCTGAAACTGCTGGCAGATACCGACACATTGAAACAAATCATCACCCCGAAATTCGACGGTGTATCCGTAGTGTTCGGTGATGAATTACCAATAAAAAATATAGAAAACGCCTGTTTTATCTCCACCAGATACTACGCCGGCAGTGCCATCAGCGGCACGTTGGCAGTTATCTGCCCACAGACAGTTGATTATCAGAGACTGTTTCTGGCGATGGAGTATTTTGCAGAATTACTGACACAGTCAATCACAGGCACTGAAAGGAAGTAACCAATGGACAACAAAGAAAAACTGGAAAACCAGGATGTGCCACAGCAGGAAACTGTGGAAACGGAAGAAAAAATCGACGTGGTAAAAGGCATTGAAATGCTGGAAACTGCACTGATTGAAAGCGAAAAGAAACTGGAAACAGTTACAAAAGAACTGGAAGATACAAAAAACACTTTCCAGCGCACACTGGCTGAATACGACAACTACCGCAAACGCACCACAAAAGAAAAGGCTGACAACTACAACGCCGGCAAAATGGATGCGGTAAAAGGTATTCTTCAGATGCTTGACACACTGGAAATGGCACTGGCTGCCCCTTGCAGTGATGAAAACTATAAAAAAGGCATTGAGCTGACATATACAACAGCTATGAACAGCCTGAATGCCCTGGGCGTGGAACAGATAGATGCCCTGAACCAGCCATTTGACCCTAATTTCCACAATGCAGTAATGCAGCAGGAAACAGAAGGCGTGGAGCCAAACACAGTAGTGAATGTGTTCCAGAAAGGCTATAAAATGGGTGACAAAATCATCCGTGCAGCCACAGTAGTTGTAAGCTGCTAAACTTGGAATTGTTTATAAAAAATTATCTATATACACTTTTTCTTTAATTACAAAGGAGATTATGAATTATGAGTAAAATTATCGGTATTGACCTTGGTACAACAAACTCTTGCGTTGCTGTTATGGAAGGCGGCGAACCTGTTGTTATTGCTAACCCAGAAGGTATGAGAACTACACCATCTGTTGTAGGTTTCTCCAAAAACGGCGAAAGACTTATCGGTCAGGTTGCAAAACGCCAGGCTATCACAAACCCAGAAGGTACAGTATCATCCATCAAAAGAGAAATGGGTTCTGACTACAAAGTATCTATCGACGGCAAAGCATACACACCACAGGAAATTTCTGCAATGATTCTGGCTAAACTGAAAGCAGACGCAGAAGCATACCTGGGCGAAAAAGTAACAGAAGCTGTTATCACAGTTCCTGCATATTTCAACGACGCACAGCGTCAGGCTACAAAAGACGCAGGCGCAATCGCAGGCCTGAACGTTAAACGTATCATCAATGAACCTACAGCTGCAGCTCTGGCTTACGGCGTAGACAAAGAACAGGACCAGAAAATCATGGTTTACGACCTTGGTGGCGGTACATTCGACGTTTCCATCATCGAAATGGGCGACGGTGTTCAGGAAGTTCTGGCTACAGCCGGTAACAACAGACTGGGCGGTGACGACTTTGACAACAGAATCATCAACTGGCTGGCTGACGAATTCAGAAAAGACACAGGCATCGACCTGAGAAACGACAAAATGGCTGCACAGCGTCTGAAAGAAGCTGCTGAAAAAGCTAAAATCGAACTGTCCGGCGTAATGCAGACATCCATTAACCTGCCATTTATCACAGTTGACGCAACAGGTCCAAAACACCTGGATATGACTCTGACAAGAGCTAAATTTGACGAACTGACACACGACCTGGTTGAAGCAACAATGGGTCCTGTACGTCAGGCACTGGCAGACTCTGGTCTGTCTCCAAGCGACCTTAACAAAGTTCTGCTGGTTGGCGGTTCCACAAGAATCCCAGCTGTTCAGGAAGCAGTTAAAAAATACCTTGGCAAAGAACCATTCAAAGGCATCAACCCTGACGAATGTGTTGCTCTGGGTGCTGCTATCCAGGGTGGCGTTCTCGGCGGCGATGTAAAAGGCATCCTTCTGCTGGACGTAACTCCACTGTCACTGGGTATTGAAACATACGGCGGTGTATTTACAAAAATCATCGAAAGAAACACAACTATCCCAACTAAAAAGAGCCAGATTTTCTCCACAGCTACAGACAACCAGCCTTCAGTACAGGTAAACGTTCTGCAGGGTGAAAGAGAAATGGCTGCAAACAACAAATCTCTGGGTATCTTCAACCTGGACGGCATTGCTCCAGCTCCACGTGGTATCCCACAGATCGAAGTAACATTTGACATCGACGCAAACGGTATCGTTTCTGTATCTGCAAAAGACCTGGGCACAGGCAAAGAACAGCATATCACAATCACAGCATCTTCCAATATGAGCAAAGAAGACATCGAAAAAGCTGTAAGAGAAGCTGAACAGTATGCTGAAGAAGATAAAAAACGCAAAGAAGAAGTAGAAACAAGAAACCAGGCAGACAGCCTTGTTTACCAGACAGACAAAGTTCTGAAAGACCTGGAAGGCAAAGTTGCTGAAGATAAAATCAGTGCTATCAAAGCTAAACAGGAAGAACTGAGAACAGCTCTGCAGGGCGGCGTAAAAACAGAAATCGAAGCTAAAATGACAGCTCTTGAATCTGCACTCCACGATGCAACACAGGAAATGTACGCACAGGCTCAGCAGCAGGCACAGCAGACAGCTGACAACGGCGGCCAGCAGTACAATGCAGGTGGCGCACAGGGCGGCGACAATGTTTACGATGCTGACTTCAAAGATGTTGACTAATTTAAACTGACATTATATAATCAAGACTCAAAGGCGGATTTTCTAATCCGCCTTACAGTTGATAAAAAGCAAGTATTTACGAGGATTTAACAGTGGCAGAAAAACGAGATTATTACGAAGTCCTGGGCATAAACAAAGGTGCCTCGGATGCTGAAATCAAATCTGCATATCGCAAAATGGCAAAAAAATATCACCCTGACCTGAATCCCGGTGATGCCGAAGCAGAAAGAAATTTCAAAGAAGTAAGTGAAGCCTATGAAATTCTTTCTGATGCTGACAAAAAACAGCGTTATGACACATACGGCCATGCAGGTGTAGACCCTAACTTTGGTGCAGGCGGCGCAGGCTGGGGCGGTTATTCCGGTGGCTTCGGTGGTGCAGGGGTTGACCTTAACGATATTTTTGAAAGTTTCTTCGGTGGCGGTTTTGGTGGCGGCAGCACCCGCCGTGCTGACCCTAATGCACCACGCCGTGGCGGCGATATTCATATCGGCCTTACAATTTCCTTTATGGAAGCTGTACATGGCTGCACAAAAACAGTTACTTATACGCGCAGCGAAAACTGCCCTGAATGTGGCGGCAGTGGCGCTAAAAAAGGCACATCAGCCCAGACCTGTTCCCATTGTCATGGCTCCGGCTATATTATGGAACAGCAGCGTACACCTTTTGGTGTAATGCAGAACAGACGCGTTTGTCCTCACTGTCAGGGTAAAGGCAAAATCATTTCTGACCCATGTAACAAATGTAAAGGCTCCGGTCAGGTACAGGTTACAGTCAAGAAAGAAGTCAATATTCCTGCAGGTATCGATGATGAACAGAGCCTGGCTCTTCGCGGCCAGGGCAATGCCGGCGTAAATGGCGGCGCCTGGGGCGACACAATCGTTATTGTGTCTGTTAAACCGGACCCTATTCTCACCAGAAACGGCTATGATGTATATGTAACAGTACCTATCACCTATTCACAGGCTGTGCTGGGTGCAGAAATTGTGGTGCCTACCGTTGACGGCAAAGTGCAGTACAACATTCCGGAAGGCACACAGTCAGGCACACGTTTCCGTCTGCGCGGCAAAGGTATCAAATATCTGAACGGCCGTGGCCGTGGTGACCAGTATGTAACTGTTAACGTGGAAATTCCAAAGAAAATCACACGTGAACAGCGCAAAGCACTGGAAGCATTTGATGCTACACTGAAAGACGACAACTATGAACAGCGCAAAGGCTTTTTCAAAACCCTGAAAGACCTGTTCGATAATGACAAAGATAAAAAATAAAAACAACAGCAGGTGAAAACCTGCTGTTTTTGTTTGAATGCTGAAGAATAATACTGTTGCAGCTGTGAGATATGCATAAAAAAGTTCGCACAGGGTACGATGCCCACAAGGCACTGCAGGACAATGTCATCCTGAGCGTAGCGAAGGATCTTTGATGCAATAAAAATATCAAAGCTATTAATTTTACGATTACTATGATACAAAGATTCTTCACTGAGTTCAGAATGACGGAATACTGACTTGCAGTTATAAAATGGATGGGCGGGACGCCCGCTATACAGAGATTTGTAATAAAACGGGCTGATGTGGGCATCAGCCCCTACACAGGATGCAAAAACAAATCCGTAGGGTATGTTGCCCACATCGTACGAAATTACAAACAAATCCGGGTATTGTCATCCTGAGCGTATCGAAGGATCTTTGCACTGATGCAGTGCAGTAATTATAGTTTTTATGATGCTTGGCGCACAAAGATTCTTGGCAAATTAAAAGCATGTCCGGAATAACACTGTGACAATTCGTGTATTGTCCGTGCAATTTTTTCTGTACTCTTATCCTATAAAAGAAAACCTGGTCATTGCTGACCAGGTTTTTATGTTTTTAGCAGATTTCAATAAGTTCTTTTGTGCATTTATTGAGAATTTCTGTTTCGCCTTTTTCATTGATAATAACAACGTCTTCGATACGGATACCGATTTCTCCACGGATGTAGATGCCAGGTTCACAGGAGAAAGCCATACCTGGAGCCAGGTGCATTTTGTAGTCGCCGTGGATGTATGGTGCTTCGTGGCCTGCATAGCCTATACCGTGGCCCAGACGATGGTTGAATTCATAGCCGTAGCCTGCGTCAGCAATAACTTTTCTTGCTGCTGCGTCAACATCAGGTATCCAGGCACCGTTTACAGCTGCTGCTTCGCCGGCCAGATTTGCCTGCAGAACCAGATTGTACAGTTCTTTTTCTCTTTCAGTTGCCTTGCCCACAATAACAGTTCTTGTAATGTCAGAATACATACCTTTGTATGTGCAGCCAAAGTCCATTTCAACTACAGCGTGTTCACCGATAACAGCGCTGTCACCGAAATAGTGTGGGTTTGCAGCGTTGGCGTCAACAGCTACGATGCCGCCGTCACAGCCTTCACCGCCGTAAAGTTTGGACAGGCGGGCGATTTCGTTTTTAACATCTCTTTCTGTCATGCCAGGTTTGATGAATTTTACGATATCTTCAAACACTTTGTCAACGATAAGTGAAGATTTACGCAGATTTTCCAGTTCTTCCGGAGTTTTGATAATTCTTGTCAGTTCCAGATAGTCTTTGCCGTTGGCAGGAGTGAAGTCGATAGCTTCCATAAGTTTAACCAGGTTAAAAGCACGAACAGCGCCATTTACAGCAATTTTTTTGCCGATAAGACCAAAGTCTTCAAATGCCTGTTTTGCAACGCCTGTAAAACCGTCAGAGTCCATCCACTGATAAACTTTGTCACCGTCCATAAAACCGATGGCTTCAGCTTCGGTCAGTCGGTTACAGATGTAGAAAGTTTCTTCCTTTGCTGTAACAACCAGTGCCTGAAAACGTTCGCACAGGTAAGGTTTGTGGCCCAGCAGGAAGATAAGGTCGCTGCTTGGTGCAACCAGCAGAGCATCCACACCGTCTTTTTTCAGCTGGCTGGCCAATTTTTTAATAAGTTCACGATTTATCATAACAATTTTCTCCTTTTTACAATCGTTATATTTCTACTTAAATCTTACCATTTATAAAGAATTTTGGCAATAAAAAAAGAAGCGGTAAAACCGCTTCTGCTTGTTAAATTTTACTTTCGATAATATCAGCAATTTCTCTGCTGGATTTACCCAGGGCATAAGCCAGTTCATTGTATACCATTTCCTGTGCACGACGCAGAAATGTGGTCTGTGTCTGGTTCAGGTGTTTGTTTTTGGCGTGGACTTCACGCTTTTTCACTGTAAGACTGACAATAACCTGCAGCAGTTTTGGTGTTTCATAACTGTTGATAAGGGCAGAGTAAAAATCCTGAATACCCTTTGGGTTGCGGGTTTCAGGGTATTGTGGCTGGATGCCATCCACCATATCAATATACTGTTGTGCCTGACTGTCACAGATTGCAGGGCGCATAAAAGCCTTGGTATCCACCGGCACATAAATCATTTCACGGTGGTTTTCAGACAGGGGCTGTAATGTATAGTAATCCACATGGGTAGGCAGCCCTTTCAGTGCAGGTTCACCAATGCTGACAACCTGACATACGCCGGTGGTGGAATAAAAAACTACATCGCCTACACTGAACATTTTTACAGCCTCCATACTACATTTATTAAGTATAATTATAGCAGAATTTAATAAAAAAATCAAAGACCATTTAGCGGTTTATAATAATTCGTTGAATTGATTAAAAATAAACTGTTTCTTAATTTGGATTTTTGGGCAGTATGTACAGTTGTTTTTTACAGGCGTACAGAAGGTCGGTTGGTGATGATAAAATTTTCGCCGATTGCATCGGCTGTGGATGACAATAAAGAGGAGGCGGTGTTTTTTGTTAAGAGAGCTGATGTGGGCATCAGCCCCTACGCAAGAAACAAAAACAATTTCGCAGGGCACGAAGCCCACATCGTACCGCAATGATAAACAAAGCCGGATATTGTCATCCTGGGCAAAGCGAAGGAGCTTTGCGCTGATGCGGTGCAGAAATTATGATTTTATGATTGTTGCAGAACAAAGATTCTTCACTGCGTTCAGAATGACAGAACTATATTTTTCATACATAATTATCACACAACAAAAGCCGGGGTACCCCGGCTTTATATACACATTATATCAAATCTCAGTTACATTGCTCATAATATCACTGGCAATAACGTTTTCTGCCAGGAAACCGGCTGGTGTCAGGCTGACAGTATTGCCGTCATAGCAGACAAAGCCCTGTTTTGCATATATTTCCAGCTTTTTTTTCACATAATCATTTGGTGTCAGATGGTATCTGCTTTCCAGCTGTGAAAAATCCAGGCCGGACTGCAGTCTCAGTGACAGCATTATGTAATCGTCTGCATCCACTGTGCCATCCTGCACAGTGTTGCCTGCTGCAATAAAGGCAGACAGGTCTCTCGGATAATAAAAACGCTTGCCGCCCATACAGGAGTGGGCCCCCGGTCCTATACCCAGATAGTCTTCCAGGCGCCAGTAGATAGTGTTGTGGCGGCTGTGATAGCCCGGCAGACAGAAATTTGAAATTTCATACTGCTGATAGCCCAGTTCTTCCAGCTTTTTGCACGCCGCCAGATAATAGTCTGCCATCCGGTCTTCGTCTGCCAGATTTTTGGGCGTGTCGTAGTAAAAAGGCGTGCCCTCCTCTATCTTCAGCATATAGGCAGAAATATGGGTAGCACCCCGGTTTTTCAGAAAATCAATGGTGGCGTACATCTCTTCATAGCTGTAATTATCCAGCCCAATCATAAGGTCACCACTGATGTTTTCAAAACCGGCCTCTTTTGCCCATCTGAAAGCCAATGCGGCTTTATCCGCATCGTGAATACGCCCCAGTGAAACCAGTGATGAATCGTAAACAGTCTGCACACCTACAGACAGTCGGTTTACACCGGCAGCACGGTAACCTGCCAGCTTTTCAGGTGTAAGGGTATCAGGGTTGGCTTCCAGTGTTATTTCTGCGCCGGGCCGTATGTCGATTGCTGATAAAATATCGGCCACCTGGTGGGGCGCCAGCAGACTGGGGGTGCCACCGCCAAAATAAACGGTGGCTGCTGTGAAAGGCTGATAAAGGGCGATTTCCCTTTTGACTGCCCCTATGTATTCTGCCGGTACTGCGTCAGCACCGCCAATGGAATAAAAATCGCAATAATTGCATTTTTTTCGGCAGAAGGGAATGTGAATATATAAACCGATGTTCATAGTCTTCCTTGAAATAATGATTTTGAAATATAAATTCTAATTGAAATACCATGTATCCAGCAGTTCCAGTGCGCCCACATAGTCCGCTGATGCAGGCAGACCGCTGATAACAGGGAAAAAGATAATAAACAGTGCAAAAACTGCCAGTGGATAAACCCAGATGTATTTTTCGGCTTTACGGTTTTTCAGCAGGCGGTTTATCACCCAGCCGATTGCCAGTGTGCCAAAAACTGTGGCAGGGAAATAGTGATAGATAAAAGTCAGACGTGTAATTGCCACCCAGGGCAGCAGACAGCCCAGATAACCCAGCGCTATCACCGGCATGCTGCGGTCTTTTTCCTTGCCTCCTTTATATATTACATATATAAGGGCAGGTACCATAGGCAGCCATACTGCAGGGTTGCCAAAGGCGGAAATGGAGCTGACTTTGTCACCAAAGCGTGAAACAGAGTACCATATAGGCTTGATAATAACAGGCCAGGTGTACCAAGGGGATGAAAAGAAATGCTCTGCCACCAGCTGTGAATGGTAGTTGAACATATGAATCTGCTTGTTTACAAAGGTCTGCACAGTCTGTTTTACTCCTTCGGTGTACAGCACAGGTTCAAAGGAAGCAAAGTAAACAGCACAAGGTATAATCACAAAGCATACCACGCACCACAGGCAGATAAAGGCAGATTTTTTCACAGCCTCTTTTTTGTCGCCGTCACTGTTTATATAATCTTTGTTCTTTAAATACAGTGCTGCAAAGAAGTAAATAGCCAGCCCTGTAACTCCATAGGCTCCGTTCCATTTTACTGCTATGGCACAGCCCATAAACAGACCGGACATAAACAGATTGAACATCTGTCCAAAGCTGTTTCCTGCCAGCGGAATTCTGGCAAACCTTATCATAAACAGGAACATCAGCATTGTAAACAGCACTACATAGCTGTCTACAGTGGCTATTCTGGTCTGGGTGTAGTGCATAAAGTCAAAGGCAAACACAAAGGCGGTCAGCCAGGCGGCTTTTACATTGCCAAACAGTTCCTTTGCCAGCAGGTACATAATCCACACCATCACCACCCCTGTCAGGGCGCCCATACAGCGCCAGCCAAATGGGTTCATACCAAAGAGGGCAATGCCGATGGAAATAATGGTTTTGCCCAAAGGCGGATGGGTGGTTTCATATATTGTATAGCTGTTCAGCTGTTCAAAAGCTGTACGGCCGTGATAAATTTCGTCAAAATACATTGACCAGTAATAACTGTCCTGGGTAAGGGGCACCATGTGGCTTTCATCCAGAGCGTTGTAAGGTGAATACTTCTGGTATATAAAGCTGGCACCTGTTTCCACACTGCCGCGTATAATTTCACCTTTGTCGTCTTTCAGCACCAGTTCGCTGAGAATCTGGTTGTCCTCTTTTGCCCTTATCATAATGCTGTCAGCATAAAAGCCTGTTTCCACCATTGACCAGGTGAACACATAATCGTGGTGCAGGTCGGCCATGTTTTCCCACAGGCCGTCAGGCCCCACTGCCAGTATTTCAAACTCACAGCCTTTTTTCACAGTGCTGTCGCCTTCAGGATAATACTGGTCCCCCATGCCGCTGTAAGACCATATCTGGCTGACATAAGCCGGCTGGTCAAAACGGTAAACAAACCATTCCCCGGACTGATTTGCCTGATAAAAACTTTCAGGGGCCTGGCTGGCACCAAGACGGAAAAAGGCAAAGGCGCCGTACACAAGGCACAGTCCACCCACTGCCAGGGCTTCTTTCATGCCTGCTTTCAGGTCTGTGGCTTTAATCTTTTCACAGGCGGAATAAACAGTGACAACAGCTATAATACAGGTTGCTACCGCTATAATACTTATAAAGTTGTACACGGGCGCTGTGATTTCCACACCGAAATATTGGCTGGCCATACTTGCCGCCACATTCAGATAGTTTGATGCTGTGGCTGAAAGGAAAATGGCAAAATAGGCTTTGTTTTTTGTCAGGATAAAAGAAATAAGGGAAAGAATAATTGCAGGGTGCATATATCTTTCGTGCATCATAGTGCAGAAAGAGAAGAAAACAGTGATAAACACCAGTGCAGTGCTGAAAATTCTGCTGTTGTCTTTCTGGCGGAAATATGCAAAGGCGCAGAAAGCAAAGCAAAGAAATATAACCACTGTGTTTATGCTTTCAGCACCCGGCACACTGTCCAGTGCTTTCCAGTTCAGCCCTGCCAGCATATACAGGTTATAGCCGTTTACGGTGAAATAGCGATAGCCGTTAAAGGTGTTTTTATACAGGTTAATCAGCCACAGGGGGCTTAAACTCTGGCCGAAAGGCAGGGCAAAAAGCCACATGCAGCCCAGACCGATACCCACTGCCTTGAAAAATATTTTCCAGTCTTTTTTACTGATAACCCAGAACAGCAGCACCGGGCCAAACAGCAACGCCTGTGGTTTGGTAATCAGCGCCATTGCATATACCACCGCAGCTTTTGCCACATCATCTTTGCTGATGCAGTACAGCGCCAGCACCATAAGCAATGTGTAAAAACTGTCTATCTGCCCCCATATACTGCTGGTGAACACCAGCCCGGGACCAAAGGCATAACAGCCGGCCAGAAACAGTGCCCATTTATCATCCAGTTTTTCATTCGCCATTTTATATATCAGACAGGCACCGGCCAGGTCTGCCAGCATTGCAGGCAGTTTAATGATAAAAGTATAGATAACACTGTAATAATCCAGATTGAAAACAGTCTGCAGTATGTTTGTCAGTGCCAGCACATACATGTATCCCGGCGGATAATCCAGAAACATACCACTGTGGTACATACCGTTCAGCCCATAGTATGCGGTGGCATCTGCCCAGCTTTTGAAGCAGTTTACATCAAACCAGAACCCCACATCCTGCAATGCAAAAAACGCACGCAGACCAAAGGCCGCCAGCAGTAAAATCCACAGGCGTTTTTTGGAAACAGAGGATATTTTCTGTGTGACTTTCTGTGTTTTTTTATCCTTTTTGCCTTTCTTTCCGTCAGGCTTTTCTGACAGGGCCGCAAAGCCACAGATGCACAGCAGACAGTAAATTGTGATGATGATAAAATATTTTGCCATTGATAACCTTTATATAAATAAATTTGCAGGGCGCAGGCCCGGCTGTTTCATAATACAGATTTTTGGCACCCAGCCGGTTTAGTGTAATTAACTTAAATTATATCATATTCCCGCCTGTTTATAAACTGCCAGTTATTGATTTTCACATTGATAATTGATAAAATATAAGGTGATTATCTTATAAGGAGAACTGTATGAATTTCAACTCAGTCAGTTATATGGTCTTTTTGCCTGTTGTGGCAACAGGCTGGTTTCTGATACCTGAAAAGTTTAAAAATATATATCTGCTGGCAGTCAGCTATTATTTCTATCTGTGCAATGAAGTAAGGTTTTTCCTGCTGTTGCCGGTGCTGACAGCAATAACCTGGGGCGCAGGTGCAGTTATGGAAAAAGCAAAAAACAAAAAAGCTGTTTTCCTGTCTGCGCTTCTGGCAAATCTGGGTACGCTGGTGTTTTTTAAATACAACCGTTTTTTCCTTGGTGCAATAACCACTGCAACAGGCGCTGTATTTGACCTGACAAAGTGGATGCTGCCAATGGGCATTTCTTTCTATGTGTTTATGGCTGTGTCCTATCTGGCAGATGTTTATACCGGCAAATATCCTGCTGAAAAAAGTATGCTGAAATTTGCCTGCTATATTTCATTCTTTCCCCATATACTTATGGGCCCTATTGACAGGCGGGACAGTTTCATTCCACAGCTGGACAAAAAACATAAATTTGATTACAGCCGTGTGCGCACAGCCTGCCAGCTGATGGCCATAGGTTTTTTCAAAAAAATTGCAGTGGCTGATATTCTGGCAAAAATGATTGACCGGGTACACAGCGACCTGACCAGCTATACCGGTCTGATGCTGATTTTCACCGCTGTTATGTATTCTTTCCAGCTGTATGCCGACTTTTCCGGCTACAGCGATATTGCCAGAGGCAGCGCAATGGTGCTGGGGTTTGATATAAAAGACAATTTCCGCACACCGTATCTGGCCACCAGCATAAAGGATTTCTGGCGCAGATGGCATATCAGCCTGTCTGAATGGTTTACCAGCTATATCTATTTCCCACTGGGGGGCAGCAGGGTAAGCCGCGGCCGCCATCTGGGCAACCTGTTTATTGTTTTCCTTGTCAGCGGTATATGGCACGGCAACACCTGGAACTATGTTATCTGGGGGGCACTTCACGGCGTATACCGTGTGGGCAACCAGCTGATTAACAGCCATTTTCCTGCCAACGGCAGTAAAAACAGCCCTGTTGTAAACTGGCTGAAACGCCTTGCAGTGTTCTGCCTGGTAACATTCAGCTGGATTTTCTTCCGTGCAAAAGACCTGCCAAGTGCAGGGTATTACATCAGCCACCTGTTTGCAGACCTGTCTCCTGCCACCTTTATGGGCGGTCTGTACAACGCTGTAAAAACAGGCTTTGACGCCACACCGCTGTTGATTTACGCATACATTGCATTCAATATAGTTTCCGTTACAGTGCTGGTAGTTATAGACTGCATACGCTGTTTTGGTATGAAGGATGGCTGTCTGACCGGGGTGTTTGACAAGATGAAACCATGGCAGAGATGGCTGTGCTACTATGGACTGGTTGCACTTATTATGGCCGGTTTTATTATGAACAACGGCGGATATGGCGCATCAGCCAGCTTTATTTACAATAACTACTAAAAAAACACTTTTACTGTTGTTTTTTACAGGTTTTGTGATATAATTAATTATTATGGTTTATCAACCTATCGGAGGTTAAAATGTTAAGATTTATTGCAGACAAAGCATATGTTTTCTGGATTCTGGTTTTGCTGTTCGGCTACCTGTACTATATGGGCGGCGACGACATTATCTTTTTCAGAAAGAAAAAACACGAAATTGACCCAAAAGCCAGCGAAAACCTGGCTGATGCATTGAACAGATTTATCCGTTCAAGAGACTTTAAAGTAATGGGCCCTACAACTATTGAATTCGAAGGCAAAGAATATTCTTTTGACAGCCTGCTGTTTACATATTCCGGTATTGTTGCATTTTCACTGCAGCCACAGATTGGCGAAACATACGCCGACCTTTCCAGTGAAAAATGGGCAACAGTATGGCAGGGTAAGCGCACAGAGTTTGCAAACCCGCTGAAAGCAATGGAAATCAACGAAAAACTGTTTAAAGAGCTGTTCCGTGCTGAAAGTGTAAAATACATCAAAGTGCAGAACTTTGTAGTATTTACAAACAAAGACGCAAACGTAGTTGCACCACGCAATCTGCCTGTTTGCCATGCAGATGACCTGTCACAGAAACTGAGTGACAAATGCCTGGCTGATAACGGCGCCAACATCCAGGGTATGATGGATGCCATCGAAAAATATAAAAAATAAACTGTAATGTAAAAACAGACTGCCTGGGCAGTCTGTTTTTTGTTTAAAATTTTTACATAACAACTGTCAGTTACAGCGTAGTTGTCTGCCTGTATACTATTTTATATGCTGTTTACCTGATGGGCAATGTTTTCCACTTCCACATCATTGTCCATGGCATAGCCTATGGTGTATGCAGTGCCGCCGCTGGTCTGTGTACAGTATGCGATGCAATAACCGGCTTTGTCCACCAGTGCCCTGTTTCGCCGGTTCATACAGTGAGGGGTATAATCAAAGGATATGTATTCTACACTGTCGCTTTCTTCTTTTATTCTTTCATACATCCGTTTGTCTTCACTGCTCCACTTGTCAGCCTGACTTATGCAGGGCAGAACCAGATGCAGTTTTATGTTTTTGTACACCATTTTCAGGCGCAGCACCGTCAGTGCCGCCAGAGTGTCAAACCCCAGTGCACCGCCTGTATAAAAATCTGTGTAGCCCTCTTTGATTTTATTTTCCACATTCTGTCTTAAAAGAAACAGCACACGGTAGTAACTTTCCTGTGGAATAACCCTGTGCCCTGTAAAACAGCAGCTTTTATCTCTTGCCATAGTAACTCCTTTAACAACTGATAGTTGTATTTTATCATACTTTTTGCAAAAAATAAAGTGTTTTTTGCTATATGTCGAAAATTTCGCAAATAAAAAGACCACTTATGTGGTCTTTTGCTATATTCTCTCATTTATCCACTGCAGGATAGCTGCCTTTGCAGCCTGAGATTGTCCGCCTGCGTTTTCGTGTAGTAGGTCGTGTCTTGCCCCCGGAATCAGCAGTGTGGTTTTATCCTGAAAGCCTGCCTTGTCCATGGCTTTGGACACTGCAGCAACACCTTTGCCCATATCACCCACAGGGTCGTCGCCACCGCTTATCAGCAGTACCGGTATGGTTTTATCCATATTTTTATAGACTGACCCACTGCCGGTGCGTTTCATTGCCAGCAGCAAATCCCTGAACAGTCCGGCAGAAATGCTTTCACGGCACAGCGGGTCGGCGATATATTCATCCAGCTGTTGACTGTCGGCACACAGCCAGTCAGATTTTGTTCTGTTGGGCTTGAATTTGCTGTTATATGTGCCAAAAGACAATTTCTGCACCAACGGAGTGGTACCGTCAATACCTGGTTTTTTTATCTGGCTGTTTACAACAGCTGCCAACACAGACAGCACTGCACCAGGCTGATGGCCTGTGCCCATAATAACTGCACCAGCCATCTTATCACTGTAAATATTCATATATTCCCTTAAAAGGAAAGAACCAAGGGAGAACCCCAGTGTGAATCGTGGGCTATCAGCCAGTATGCTGTCCAGATGTTTTGAGAAAAAGTGTATATCTTCCAGACTGTTTTGCCAGCCGTTTTCACCAAAGGCAGCACAGTTTTTATCTCCTGGGTTTACACCGTGGCCACGCAGGTCAAAACCTGCCACAGCAATACTGTTGCCGGCCATAAATTCGGCAAATTCAGCATATCTGCCTATGTGTTCTGTCATACCGTGTATTACTTGCACCACGGCTCTGGGCTTGGTTTCAGGCAACCACAAAACACAGGACAAGTCAAAATCCCCACAGCCTTTTAAAGAAAATCTCTGTTCAGTCAAAAGAAAACACCTCGATTATGCAAATATAATCAGCAGACCTACCAACATACCGCCGATGGCAGAAAATGCAGGCCGCTTGCTGTGATACATCAGTATGGCCTGTGGCAATATTTCACCAAATACTACATACAGCATTGCGCCACTGGCAAAACCCAGGCTCAGTGCCAGACCCATTGGTCCTATTTCACCCAGGGCAAAACCCAGCAAAGCGCCGATAATTGTCGGTATGCCGCTGGATGCTGTAATCAGTACGGCTTTCCATTTCTGCATACCGCCTGCAATCAACGGCACAGATACAGCCATGCCTTCAGGGATATTGTGCAGCCCAATCAGCACAGCCAGAGTTATGGCTGCCGCACCCATCACGCCGTTGTTGCTGGCGTATGATGCACCGATTGTCATACCTTCCGGCACATTGTGCAGGGCGATGGCACAGGCCATTACAACCCCCGCAATAAACAGTGACAGCTTGCTGTCATTGTTTATGTAATGCTGTTCCAGATGGTCGCTGTGAATCAGCTCATCCAGGTCATCAGCAGTTTTAGGATGGTTTTCATCGATATGTGGCACCTGTGGGTTGGTTCTTTTGTCTATAATCCAGTTCAGCAGATAAATCACTGCCACACCAAAAGCAATGGCAAAAATAACTGTACCTATGCCCACATTTGTTTCTATTGCCTCAACCACCAGGTCAAAACAAACCACGCTTATCATAACGCCACCGGCAAAGCTCAGCAGCAGGCTTACAATTCGGTTGGAATCCTTCTGCAGCAATGCGCCAATCAGACCGCCCAGACCTGTGCCCACCACGCCTGCAATGGCAGTGGTCATTATCAAAGTTCCAAGAACACTCATAACATTCCCTCTTTTCCGGCAGGTTTCCTGCCTTTACTCTTATATAATACCATATTGGTTAGCATTATACAACTGTTATTTAATCCCGCCTGTCACAGCCGTCAACAACTCCCCTGTTGCAAAGGCTAATAACAATCAACTTATTAAAGTTAAGAAAATAGCTGTTATTAGCCTTAATAAATAAAATTAATTTTTCTATTGACCTTTTAATAAAAAGATGATACAATGTTTTCAAAAGACAGATAAACAGACAAAGGAGATATATTATGCAGGAAATAAAATGCCCTAAATGCGGCGAAGTGTTTCAGGTGGATGAATCAGGCTATGCCGCCATTGTAAAACAGGTAAGAGACAAAGAATTTGAAAAAGAAATTTCTGCCAGGGAAAAGGCTTATATGCAGCAGAAAGATAATGCTGTTGAAATGGCTGTTACCAGAACAGAAGCCGAAAAAGACAGGATTATTGCACAGCTTCGCGCACAGCTGGAAAAAGAAGCAGCAGACCACCAAATGGAAATAATCCGCCTCAAAAATGAAATACAGCTGGCAAAATCAAACACTGACCTGCTGATCAAAGATGCTGTGCAGGAAAAAGAAACAGCCATTATGGAACTGAAAAACAAAATGCGGCTGGACAGCAGCCGGTGGGAACTGAAAGAAAAATCCATAAATCAGCAGCACGCAGACGAAATCAGGCGCAAGGATGAAGAAATTACATATTACAAAGATTTCAAAGCCAGACAGTCTACAAAAATGATTGGTGAAAGCCTGGAACAGCACTGTGAAATTGAGTTCAACAAACTTCGTGCCACTGCTTTTCCAAATGCCTATTTTGAAAAGGACAATGATGTAAAAACCGGCAGCAAAGGCGACTATATCTACAGGGAAAAATCCGAAGACGGTGTGGAATTCATCTCAATAATGTTTGAAATGAAAAACGAAATGGATACCACCGCCACCAAACACAAAAACGAAGATTTTTTCAAAAAACTGGATAAGGACAGAACAGAAAAAGGTTGTGAATATGCCGTACTGGTTTCTATGCTGGAAGCTGACAGCGAATATTACAACACAGGCATAGTGGATGTTTCATACCGCTATCCCAAAATGTATGTGGTTCGCCCACAGCTTTTTATTCCTATTATCACACTGTTGCGCAACGCTGCCCGGGGCAGCCTGAAATACCGCAGGGAGCTGGAACTGGTGAAAAACCAGAATATAGACATAACCCATTTTGAAGAGGATATGAACGATTTCAAAGAAAAATTTTCACGCAATTTCCGCATTGCCAGTGATAAATTCAGAACCGCCATAGATGAAATCGACAAAACCATTGACCATCTGCAGAAAACAAAGGCGGCATTGCTTTCCAGCGAAAACAATCTGCGACTGGCCAACAACAAAGCCGAAGACCTGACTATCAAACGTCTCACCCGCAACAATCCGACTATGGCCGCAAAATTTGCAGAACTGGAAAAGGAAAAATAGAGGATTAATATATTATTAATTAATAGGGAGAATAGTAATGTCAATCAAATCAATATTAAATGGCAAAAGCGATATTGATAGAGAATTTCAATCAATAGTAAAATCAATTATGCCAACAAAAGAATTATTTGAAACAATGTCAGGAGAAAGAGCGTTTTCTAAATATCCTATAAAAGTATTTAGTGAAAATGCTGATGGAAATTACGCTTCTTTAGTTGGAATAGCTTTTGATTATTTGGCTCGTGCAATTATTGCACATGTTTTAACAGGAGCAAAAGAAAAAAGTACGGTTGGATATAAAGCGATATACGGGATTAAGCATTGGTGTAGATATTTAAATGAAGAAGATTACGAGTTGCTTTTAAACTACAGTATTGATGTCTTATCTGATTTTATAGATTACATATATCATTGTCCACCTGCACCAGATGTCGATTTATTGAATGAGGTTTGTAATGACTTGGAATGGACAGCTTGGTGTAGATTTGTAAAAAATGCCGATTCAGAAAACCATAAAGTAGTTTCCTGCATTGAGGATTTGATAAATGGTGCAATTTTCTTTGCGAAAATGGAGCAAATATATCGTTCTGGATGTTTGCCAAGTGAAAATGTTTGCGATTTATTATCAACATCAAATGACGATATGTTTGATGATTTGAAAAAATTGTGCAAAGTCTTTGTTGAAACTTTTATTGATTCAGGTATAGTTACGGAAGATAGTGTTGTGGTGTTTAACCCAAGCTTTGGTATATCATCGTTTGCGTGTGGCGGAGCAGATGCTGATATTTACATAGACGGGACATTATACGATTTTAAAACAAGCAAGACAAGTGGATATAAAGGGCAAGAAATAGCCCAAATTACATCATATTGGCTACTTGATATTGTCGCTAATAGTATTGAGGGCGTCAATGAGCCTTCGGACTTATCAGAGTTTAGAGTGGATAATATTGCATTGTATAAAGCGAGATTTGGTCAAATAGAGTACTGTCCTATTGAATTAATTACGGACGAGTATTTTGATGAGAAACTACATTCGTTTGGAAAGCATATATTGGATAGATTAACAATTATTTTTGCTGATGAAGAATAATTTTTGATTAATGTTAGAATTTATCTGTGATATTAAAATACCCTTGTCAGTTTCTGCATAAAATGATAAAATCATAATGCAATGTGGTGATTACACGTTTTGTAATCTATGTTGTTTTAAGGCGGCAGGAGTAGTGACCCTGTCGCCATTCCTCTTTTACAGCTGGGAATGCAATCTTCCCCTGCTATATTACCCCAATAATATGAAAAAGCTACCCAAAGGCAAATCTGCCTGTCCGGGTAGCTTTTGTATTTTTAAATTCTTTTGCCGATAAGAATATCGCAAATCATCACAGCAATAAATGTCAGCAGACCAAAAATCACAGTCATCAGCAGGTCACTGGCAAGGCTGGTTTCTACGTGGGGGATCACAGATACTACTGTTCTTTCCGACACTGTGGCAGACACCGGCACTGTTGCCAGCACTTTTCTGCCACTGGCATCTTCGGTATACAGTGTGGCGGTCATTTCTGCAGTGGTCATATCTCCTGACAGCACAGGTGTGGAATATTCCGCCTTTATACTGTTTACATCGGCGCCATTCGGCAGTAAAACACTGGTGTCAGAGGCGGTTATGTTTTCTTTTTCAATAAACAGTCTGCCTCTTTCATCGCAGTATATTTCTTCATCGGCACACAGGGCAATATACTGTCCGGTCAGGTCAACTGACTGGAAATTGGCAAATGCCCAGTTCAGCAGATTTTCTGTGTCTGTCCATTTGTCGTCGTCAACGGTGGAATACATTACAACACAAATCAGCGTTTTGCCGTCCCGTTCCATTGCAGTTACCATTGTATGGCGCGCTTCCTGTGTCCAGCCGGTTTTGCTCATCAGCAGCCCTTCTTTTGGAAAGTTGCCGTCATAGATGAACACCCCGTTCATAAACCAGTTGGCAGAGTTGAAAGTTCTTGTTTTGCTCTGTTTGTTGGTTGGTGGAATGGAATAGGTTTTGGCGGTAAATATAGTTCTGAAATCTTCGTGTTTTACACATTCCCTTGCAATCATCGCCAGGTCATAGGCTGTGGTGTAATGATTGTCATCCGGCAGACCGTGGGCGTTTACAAAATTGGAATTCAATGCACCTGCCTGCTTTGCCCTTTCGGTCATCAGCTGTGCCAGTGAGGTGCCGGTTTTTTGTTCCAGATATTCACCTATACCGGCAGCGGCATCGTTGGCACTTTCAATGGCCAGTGCATACAGAGACTGTTCCAACGTCAGCACTTCGCCTTCAGAAATTGATGCGTGGCTGGAACCTCTTTCAATGCCCCACACGGCCTCATGGCTGTATGTAATATTGTCAGCCAGATTGCCCTGCTCAACTGCCAGCAAACCTGTCAGTATCTTTGTGGTGCTGGCGGGGTACATTACTTTGTGGGCGTCTTTTTCGTAAATTACCTGCCCTGTCTTTGCGTCCATTACAACAGCGGTCTGGCTGATAAGACTGCCGTCCCATTCTTTTGAGGCTGCAAAAACCGGCAGGGTGTTCATATATATCAAAAGGCAACAAGTTGCCAAAGCCAATATTCTTTTCATAAATCTTCCTGTTCAAATTAATTAAATCGTAAATTTAATTATACAATTTTCGCTTTCCCTAATTCAATAGGAAACAGCATTTTTTCACCGATAAAAGCATATTTTTCATTAAAGGAGAGTTGCTATGGTGATTGATTTAAGAAATATACTGGCAAAATTTGCCATTTTAACAGTGGTGTTTATACTGGCAGGGCGGTTGAACCAGCCTCTGCAGGAAACAAATGCCCAGCCTGTGCAAAGCTGTGAATGGGGACTGCATTTTGAAAAAGACGGCAGTATACCCATACCCAATATGTCTGACGATATCCTTAATCCCCTTGGAGCATATTTCCACGGCAATACCGATGAAAAGGTGCTGTATATCACCTTTGACGCCGGTTATGAAAACGGCTGTACCGCCCCTATTCTGGATGCGCTGAAAAAGCACAGTGCACCGGCGGCTTTCTTCCTGGTGGGGCCGTATATTGAAGAAAATCCTTTGCTGGTGGAAAGAATGGTGGCAGAAGGGCATACAGTGGGCAACCACAGTTATAACCATCCGGATATGACCACAAAAACAAAGGAAGAATTTTTGCAGCAACTGGAAAAAACAGCCGCTGCCTATAAAAATATTATGGGCACTGAAATGCCCAAATTTTACCGACCTCCCGAGGGAAAATTTACCACCGAAAATCTGAAATGGGCACAGGAGGCGGGCTATACCACTGTGCTGTGGTCTTCTGCCTATGTGGATTGGAACAACAACAGTCAGCCCAGCCACGACTATGCTTTTGAAAAAATAGCACAGCGAACCTTTGACGGTGCGGTGTTCCTTCTGCATTCCACGTCAAAGACAAATGCAGAAATACTGGACCGCCAGCTGACCTTATGGGAAAATGCAGGCTACCGATTCGGTGATATATCAGAGTTGGCAGAGGAAAATACTAAATGACCATAATATCATTTGTTTATTCTAATTTAAAAGAAAAGGCTGGCAGACTGTGCCTTGTCTGCGGTTTTTCTCTGTTTTTTGTGTTCAACTTTATATGCAATGGTATGCATCTGTCAGAACTGCTGTACGGTATAGGGCTGTGCAGTGTGCGCCCTGCTTTCCTGGCTGTAAACACTAACGGCCCGCCTTATATTGTTGCCATCGATCCGGGCCATGGCGGTATGGATACAGGTGCGCTGGCAATTGTGGAAGAATATCAGGTCATAGACACCACCGCCCGGGCACTGTTTGATTTGCTCGATGCAGATGCAGATTTTGTGCCGCTGTTTACCAGAACAGACACAGACCCATCCAACGATGAAAGGGCTGCTGCAGCCGCCAGCGCAGGGGCAGATCTGCTTATTTCCATTCATGCTAACAGCGATTCACATTCTTCTTCAAAAGGCTTTGAATGTTTCGCCCAGCCGCCGGGCCGTATATTTCATCAGCAATCTTACAACTTTGCTTCCTTTATTGTGCGGCAGATGGCAGCAGCGGGCCACACCATCAGGGGAGATGAGCAAAAAACGGGAATAAAATACGCCTATTATTATGGTAACGATAAACGAATTGTGGACAGCAGTGATGATAAAGTCCGCAGCCGGAAAAGTTTTGGAATACTGGAAAAATCCCCATGTCCACGGGTACTGGTGGAACAGTGCTTTATCACAAATCATTCAGACGTGGAAAATTGGGCAACCCAAACAGGCTGTAATATGGCCGCACAGGCCTATTATCAGGCCATAAAACAGTATTTTTCAGAAATTTGAAAAAAATTAAAAATTTTTTCAAAAAACTATTGACATATCCGTTTTTATGTTGTATACTAATCAAGCATTAAAAATTACATATGCGGATGTGGCGGAATAGGCAGACGCGCTAGATTCAGGTTCTAGTGGTAGCAATACTGTGTGGGTTCAAGTCCCTTCATCCGCACCAGGAAACGCCCTATTTTAGGGCGTTTTTCTTATTTTATGGCCGGTACGATTGGTACGATTTTTTGTACGCTTTTTGAGTGAATTTTCGACAATACCGACCGAAAACTATACATGGGTGTGGCACGTGGCTATCAGCCGAGGGTGAAATTCCCTCCCCTCCCACATTTTATAAATATCAAAGCCCTTGTCATAATCGACAAGGGATTTTTAATATTCTATTAGACCTATTGAAATTTAACTGATGCCTTCCCATTCATCCATAAACTCAGAAATATAATTTCTCATATATCTTTCTCTGTCCTGAGCAATAAGCTTCGCCACATCCGTATTCATTAAATCTTTTAATTTAAATAGTTTTTCATAAAAATGATTGATTGTTGTAGAAATATGATTGCGGTATTCTTCAGCATCCATATCTAAATTTGGACTAATATCGGGATTATACATTTCTCTATTATGATTTCCACCATAAGCAAAAGCTCTGGCTATTCCGATAGCCCCTATTGCATCTAGTCTGTCTGCATCCTGCACACATTTTCCTTCCAAT